>NZ_CP109785.1:652537-1305074 GCF_025913575.1 Halocatena marina
GGTGCAACTCGTCTGTGTTCGTAACCGATGGATGATGATTACAATATTGATCAGCTGGGATTCACCAGAATCTATCGAGTGGTGGATTACTATGATGGTGACCGAACGAGCTATGAACACACTGAGAAGCCACTACAACGGCGAGGGAGACTTTAACAACTGACGTTGTAAATCAATAAGTATATATGGATTCACCCGCCGGATAGTAACGATGTCTAAAGATCACACACCCAATAAGACGAGGCAGAGAGTGCCTCGTCGCCGGTTCATGAAGGCAGTGGGTGCGTCCGGTGTCGCTGTGGGGCTTGCTGGTTGTATCTACGGTGACGATAGTGGCGGTGGTGGAACCACTCTCAAAATTGCCTCCGATTCTGACCTAAAAGACGTTCAGGGCAAACTCAACAACTGGCTCCACAACGCTGGATTATCGAAGGATATCACGATCGAAGTTCTCGCTGGATCGAGTATTACGGACCAGCGCCAACAAAAGTACACCCAGTGGCTCTCCTCAAATAGAGAAGAGCCGGCGCTGTTGATGACCGACAGTGGATGGTCGATTCCGTTCATTGCCCGTGGACAGCTCCTCAACCTGAGTGAGAATATGTCCAAAACGGCGAAGATGGTCAAAAACGAGTACTTCGAGGCGAGCGTCAACACCGCACTTGATGAAAACGGCAATCTCTTTGCGGTGCCGTTGTACCCAGACTTCCCGACGATGCTGTACCGGAAGGATCTCGTCAAAAAGGCCGGGTACGATCCCGAGGGTGAGAACTGGGCCACGAAGTCGATGACGTGGAAGCGGTTCTCGAAGATCACGAAGGAGGTGATGAATCAAAACAGCATGAAGTATGGGTATACGTTCCAGTTCAAATCCTACGAAGGACTTTCGTGCTGTGACTTCAACGAATTTATCTCCAGTTACGGTGGCGCGTACTTCGGCCCGCTAAAGAATCTCTTTGGCCCGGTTGGCGACCGTCCCATCACGGTCGATGAAAAACCCGTGGTCGATGCGCTTCGAATGCTCCGAACGTTCATTTACGGAAATAACGATCCACACGCTTTGAACGGCATCACTGGAGGGATTGCTCCGACGGCAGTCCTGCAGTGGGCAGAAGATCCATCACTCCAGCCATTCACGAACGGCAACGCAGTCATGCACCGTAACTGGCCGTACGCCATCAACACCGCCGGAGCAGAGGACAAGCTCGGAAAGGATCTCGGTGTGATGCCAATCCCATACGGTGTCGAAAAGAGCAAGGCAAAATACAAAGGGACGGGTGGACCAGTTGCAGCTCTCGGCGGATGGCACGTTGCTATCAACCCGAACACACCGGAGACAGAAGCGGCCAAAGAGGTAGTGCGGACAATGACAAAAGAGGACGTCCAGTTTAAGCTCTTCCAAGAAATCGGATGGCTGCCACCGCGTCCCTCGTCGCTCGATTCGAAGCGCGCCAAGGAAGTGCCCGTCATGGGTCGGTATCTCGACCAGCTACGGATCGCCGGCAAAAACGCGA
The DNA here is from genome assembly GCF_025913575.1 of Halocatena marina. Lineage (NCBI taxonomy): Archaea > Methanobacteriati > Methanobacteriota > Halobacteria > Halobacteriales > Natronomonadaceae > Halocatena > Halocatena marina. The sequence continues at coordinate 654,052 of NZ_CP109785.1, forward strand.
TTCCGCGTCCAGTGACGGTTGCGTGGCCCCAAGAGTCGTCTAAGATCGCACAACAAGCCAACAGTGCGGTCGGAGAGAACGGGAACCCGCAAAAGGCGATGACTAATTTGAAATCACAGCTTAAAGATATCGAAAACAGTAGTAAAAAGAACTAATACATGGCAACCGAATCCGAGACGCAAGGAAGCATCCCGCGAGACAGCGGGAAGGGAGGCCCATACAGGGCTGGAGTTCGTTGGGTCGAAAACCTAGGGGATGCCGCATTCGCGTACTTGCTGTTGCTGCCGGTGTTTCTGCTGTTGGGTGTCATCGCGTTCTGGCCACTCCTCCGGACGTTCGAGATGTCATTGCACGCGGATGCTCTCCGTTCGGCAGAGGCAGTCGGGGCGTTTGTGGGATTACAGAACTACACCGAGTTGCTGACAGGCCAACGAAGATCAAATCTCATCAGGCCATTCATCCCATCGGTAGCGATCAACGGCGCATTTCCTTTTATTCACGTCCGAAATCCATTCACAACCGCACTCACCGCAACCTTCATTTTCACGATCGTGAGTGTCTTCTTCGAGACCATCATCGGGTTTGGTCAGGCGCTCGTGCTCGATCAGGATTTCCGCGGGCGGCGATGGGTGCGCGTGGCCATCATCATCCCGTGGGCAGTGCCGATCGTCATCCAAGGGATGATCTTTTTCCTGATGTTCCAACCGAACGTCGGATTTCTGGTCGGCGGTCCCGGTAACCAGACGTTCCTCCAGCAGCTCGGTGTGTTCTCGTCCACACCACTTTCGACGCCGAGAGACTCGATGCTCATCGTTATCGTCGCGGATATCTGGAAAACGTCCGCGTTCATGGCACTTCTCATCCTCGCAGGACTCCAGAGCATCGATCGCTCGTTGTACGACGTGGCGAAAGTGTCTGGCGCGTCGAAGTGGCAACAGTTCAAGATGATAACGCTCCCCTTGGTGTTCCCGACTGTAATGGTCGCGATGTTGTTCCGTACCATCGCAGCACTCAGAATCTACGGACTCATCGAGACCGTGTCCACCTGCAATACCGTTCCGTCGCTGTCGTGTCTCGTTGTGAAGTCATTCGGACAGCGCGCCTACGGCACATCTGCTGCCGTCGCGTTCATAACGGCAGCCATCATTGGGGTCTTCGTGACGGTGTACATCGTCAACTTCGCCCGAAGCGATATGGGGGGAGTCTGAGATGGCGACTGAAACTCAGGACGACCCCGACGCCGGTCCACTCACGCGCTGGGTGCAAAGCGCGATACAGCGTCCAGAAAATGTCTATAAGTCCCTGTTCTACGTCGTGACGGGATTCTTCCTCATCACGACGCTGTTCCCGTTCTACTGGCTACTCGTGCTGGCGTTGACGCCGCTCGATAAGCTATCGAACTTCGGATTTCCGCCTGTCCCGCACGGATTCAACGTCGAAGCGTTCGCTACCATCTTCCAGCAAGTGCCGTTTCACTTGTTCATGTTCAACAGCTTCGTGCTCGCTATCCTAACGACGATCTTCGTGTTAGTGATCGCAAGTCTGGCGGGGTACGTCTTCGGACGACTGGAGTTCCCCGGTCGAGTACCACTCATGCTGTTGATCCTCGCCATCTCGTATTTCCCACCGGCAGCCTTCTTGCTGCCATTGTTCCAGCTCTTTACGGGTAATGTAGAGATGGTACTCTTCGGGATGACGATCAAGAGTCCTGTTCTATACAACACCCCGTGGTCGATGACGCTGCCGTTCAGCGCACTGTTCCTGCCGCTGTCGATCTTCATCTTGACGACGTTCTACGGCCAGATCCCTGATGGATTGGAAGACGCCGCCCGCATCGAAGGAACGACGCGGATCGGCGCGCTCTTCAGGGTAATCATACCGCTATCGGCACCAGGCGTGGCGACGGCTGGTGTGCTGACATTCATCTCAGTGTACAACGAGTTCTTCTTCTCGTTCTTGATGAACAGCGGTGCTGCGACGGATTGGGCACCATTGGTGGGAGGTATTCTGTCCTTCCAGACCCAGTATCAGCAATTGTTCAACCTGATGGCTGCTGCGAGTATCGTCGGTGTTCTTCCCGCCGTGATACTGGTAGTCGTCGCACAGGAACGAATCGTGAGCGGACTGACAGCGGGAGCACTTAAAGAGTGAATACAATGGGAAACGTCAACCTCAATGCAATCACGAAGCGGTACGGAGACGTAACGGCAGTCGATGACATGAACCTCGATATCGAGGACGGAGAATTCGTCACGTTGGTCGGCCCATCCGGTTGTGGGAAATCAACGACGCTCGAAACCATTTCCGGATTGACGCTCCCGTCCGACGGGACGATCACAATCGCTGGTCACGACGTAACGAATCTCCCACCGAAAGACCGCGGGATTGCCATGGTCTTTCAGAACATCGCGCTGTTCCCCCACATGAACGTCTACGACAACATCTCGTTCGGTCTTCGTCTCCGCGATTTCGAGACCGAAGAGATCGACAAACGGGTGAACAGGGCGGTTGATATCGTCCAACTCGAAGGTATGCTCGAACGGATGCCAGATGAACTGTCCGGGGGACAGCGCCAACGCGTGGCGATCGCACGCGCCATCGTGCGCGAACCCGAGGTGTTCCTGATGGACGAACCGCTTGCGAATTTGGACGCGAAACTCCGAGTTCACATGCGGACTGAACTGCAACGCCTCCACAAGGAGTTGGATACGACGATCATCTACGTCACACACGACCAAGCAGAGGCGATGACCATGAGCGATCGTATCGCTGTCATCGATGGTGGTGAACTCCAACAGATCGATCCCCCACTCGTGTGCTATAATGAGCCTGCGAATCTCTTCGTTGCCGGATTCATCGGATCACCATCGATGAACGTTATCGACGGAGAGGTAAGCAACGATCAATTCCACAGTGATGGATTTGATCTGTCGATCGACTCGGCGACACTCGGTTCCGGACCGACGCAGTCGCTGACGGTTGGGATCCGTCCAGAGGACATTTACTTCGCCGAACAAGCGCAAGGCGTGACACACCCATCAGCAGAAATTCAGGCCAGAACAGACGTGCTTGAGCCGATGGGTGATGAAATATTCGTCTATCTCGTGCTCAATGACGACGACTCTGAGATGACAATGAGCCAAGACCGGAGTGATCAGTTGCTGATGAGCGTCGCTCCGGACACGGATATTGGGACAGACGAATCGGTTCGCGTCGTCCTCGATCGCTCTCGAATCCATCTCTTCGATACCGCAAGCGGCGATGCGATTCAACACGGACTCACAGAGCCAAAAAGCCCCGCGGGGGCAGAAGCCGAAGCAGAAGGAGACGATTAAAATGGTCGCAGACTCCCTTCTCGTCTATTTCGGTGCCGGGACACTGCTGTTCTTCTTCTGGGCGTATGGGATAGTCTCTTTTGCTTTGGATATGAAAAATAAGATCATACCGAGTGTAAAACAGTATCGGCGCGGTCGTCGCCGGCTCGCAGAGGAGAAGCAACAGGAACAAGAGCGCAAAAAAGACGAACAACAACTTTACTAAACCAAGTTAATTCATATCAGGAAAATAACGTTACGGTTACACATAGCAATACACATCAAGTTGCGGGACACACTATTACACAATGAACACACAGGATCCTCTCTCTATCGGTATCGTCGGTCTCGGCAATATCGGGCGGTATCACGCAGAACAGCTCACATCCCTCATGGGGAGTTTCGATATTGAACTCAGTGGCGGGATGGACATCGCACCAACGGCACGCGATCGGTTTGAGAGCTCCTTCGGTGTTCCGACGTACGAAGACCACGAGAAGCTGTACGAAACTGTCGATTCGGTCATCATTACGACGCCGAACCGGTATCACGAGGAGTACGCCGTCTCTGCGCTCGAATCAGACATAAACGTCCTCATCGAGAAACCGATCGCACACACAATCGAAAGTGCGGACCGAGTTGCCACGGCTGCAGCGGCCTCAGATGGCGTCTGCATGATCGGGTTCCACAACCGATTTGCAAGTCCAGTGCAGGTGCTCAAACAGTACCAGCAACAGGCTCGATTCGGCGACGTCCACCACATCGAAGCGAAGTATATCCGTCGTCGTGGTGTTCCGGGTCGAGGAACGTGGTTTACCGAAGAGGCAGCATCAGGCGGTGGGGCTCTTATCGACATCGGCGCACACGCGATCGATCTTGCGTTGTATATTCTTGACTTCCCGCAAGTCACTGAAGTCTCTGGTGTAACGCGCTCTATCTTCGGCGGGCGGCCGGACTACACTCACCTGGAAATGTGGGGCCGGAGTGGTGAGGGCCCATTCAATGTGGACGATTCTGCGAGTGCATTCATCCGCTGTGCTGACGGTTCGACTATATCACTCGATGTCGCATGGGCGGCCAATCGACCTCCAAACAACGAATTCGTGGTTCAAGGGAACGACGCGGGCGCTCGCCTCGACCTCTCCGATGGAGACCTAACTATCTTCGAGTCGTCTTCAGCAGGAGCACCGCACTTTTCTGATTCCGAAGTCAGGACTCGTGATGACGATCCCCATCGAATCGAGCAGCAACGGTTCATCCAAGCCAGCAGAGCCTCGGAGGCACCAACTGTCAACACAGTTGAGCAGGCACTCACCGTCCAGCGCGTGATGGACGCAACGTACCGATCGAACGAACGCGGTCGAGCCGTGAAGATCGACTCTGAACCCCTCCCGACTGTAGACTGAGCCCCTGTTTCCGTCTGATACCTTCTCGCGTGGATGCTGTGATTCATGTTTGGAGAAGCGCTGCCAGTCTCTGTGGTTTTTCCGAACGTTTCTCTTCTCGGGTGAGCTTCTGCTGTGAGTGGATTGATGGAGGATGGGTGTTGGAAGATCACTCCGGAGAGTGTTCGGCACGAAAAGCAGCAACGTTCTCTCGTTCTGGGAGTGCCGTCATCGCTCCCGGTTCCGTAGTTGTCAGTGCAGCAACTGCGTTTGCAAATTCGAGGAGCTCAATCGGCGACTGTTCACCAGACGCACGTGCAGCAAGAAAGCCCGTGAGGAACGCATCACCCGCACCGGTCGAATCGACCGGATCAACAGCGTATCCCGGATGAGTGACTGTTGTCTCTCCCCACGGAGCGTCAGCACTCGATACCAGCATCGCTCCTTTGGAACCGAGCGTCAGCAATACCGTGTGTGGTCCATCCGAAGAACCACAGACGGTTCGTGCGAGCGTCTCAGCATCCGTGCTATCGAATCCTGCCTCGTGGAGATCATCCGGTGTTGCCTTGAGAACGTCCGTGTATTGCAGTGCGCTCTCGATAGTCTGATCGAACCCCATGTCCGATCCCTGCCACAGCTCTGGGCGGGCGTTCGGATCGAACACGACAGTACATCCAGATTCGTATGCGCGCCGTGCGAGATCGAGCGTCGCAGTTCGAGCTGGTTCCGATGCGAGCGCGACACCACCGATGACGACCCACTCAACAGCCGCGAGCGCATCGTCCGAAACGCGGCCAACTTCGAGGCGCGTGTCTGCGGTTCCATCGCGATAGAACGTGAACGACCGATCAGCGCTCTCATCGTGTGAGACGAATGCGAGCGTCGTTTTCGCGGTTGAATCGCGTTCGATGAATCGGTCTGGTATGTCGTTCGATGCGAGGACAGCAGCGAGGTAGTCACCCATCGGATCCGAGCCGATCCGTGTCCAAAACCACGGATCTTCTCCGAGACGAGCGAGACCAACCGCGAGGTTCGCTGGAGCACCTCCTGCTCGGCGAGAAAACGTCTCGACGCACTCCAAGGAGCCGACCGTTTCGGGGAGAAAATCGATCAACGTTTCACCAGAAACGAGAATCCGTCGCGTCATGAATGATCGATCTATGGCAATCGATAAAACACCGCTGTATGTGTATCGGAAGGATGGTGTCCCTTCGATCGTAGTGTGAGGGTGATGTCGATTGTTTCTCAGCCACAATGAATATGATTAAAACATCGTATTTGGTGATATGGGTGATCTTTTCTTGGCCGTCTTTTAAATAGCAGCGGACGGATACACGGGTATGACAAAGTACTCCACAGGGGGTGTCAGCTCCAACGATGAGGGGAGCTGCGAGCTGTGCGGTGCCGAGGGTCGTTCGCTGCAGACCGAGCGGGTAGCTGGTGCGCAGCTCGCTATCTGTTCTGAATGTCGAACGCGCCACGCAGAGGGTGGAAAAAAAGCACGAGATCGTGACGAATATGGACACGAAACGGGGACGCGTGATCCAGACGAAGATGACCGACAACAGCGAGCAGTTCGTAACACCGCTCGGATGAACGACGCTCAAAAGAGAGATTCAAAACACTGGGAAGATGGTGCAGACTACGAGCGAGATCCGCTTCCGTATCTCGTCCGTGGGTACGGTGATCGTCTCGCCAACGCACGGGCGGCTATCGATCTTGGAACCGCTGAACTCGCGGGCGAACTCGACGTCGATGAAGCCGACATCATCGCCATCGAACGAGGCCGAGCCACCAGTGCCGACGTCGGCGGCTCGCTCATTACCGCGATCGAAGAACGACTCGATATCACGCTATCGGACGATAGCTGAAACGCAAATCCGAATTCAAATCAAGGCTGATTCTTCGCTCGAAGCGCAGCGTGCGTCGCCGGAGCCAGCAGTACTGTCCGCCTCCTGCTAACCCTGTGAGCCTGAGTCTTTTGTTCGTCGGTGGCTAGATGTCGGTCGATGACAACACCAGCAGCGACCGATCCGGAGACGACCCGCTTTGAGGCAACTGTCGAGCAAACCGATGCGGGTCTCGTTCTCGATCACAGCTATTTCTATCCGGAAGGAGGTGGGCAACCCGCAGACAGGGGTACCATCGCCGGTGTTCCTGTTCTCGACGTTCAAAAGCGAGACGGACAGATCGTTCACAGTATCGAAAAAGCAGAGACCGCGTCGATCGAGGTGGGGGCAACCGTCGAATGTGCTATCGACGAGCGTTTTCGGGCCTACTGTCGCCGTGCCCACACAGCAAGTCACGTGCTCTATGGTGCTGGACGGCGTCTTCTCTCGGATCTCGGATACGGTGGCTTCGGTATCACCGACGAGAAAGTTCGCGTTGACTTCTCGACGACCACCACTATCGATGACGACATCCTTTGTGATATCGAGCAACGTGTCAACGAAGTCGTTTGGGAATCGCGCCCCGTACAATGGGAAGAACTCCCGCGAGAGGAGGCACTCGCTCACGAGACAATCGCCTTCAACACGAAAACGGAGGACGGAATCGCGGGAACAGACCGCATTCGTGTCGTGACTGTCGACAGCGCGGGTCACGAACAATCGGAGCCGTGGGACGTGGCTGCCTGTGGTGGAACACACGTCCAAAATACGCGCGAGATCGGTCCTGTGACGGTTCTTGAACGGTCGAATCCTGGTGAGGGACTCACCCGGGTCGAGTTTGCGGTTGGCCCTGCTGGTATCGAACGCCGATCGACCGAAAAGCGCGTCGCACTCGATGGAGCACGACTGCTGGAGACGAACGTCTCTGCTGTGCCGGATGCTATTGATCGATTGCAAACAGAACGAGACGACTACTCGAACGAGTTGGCGTCCCTCAGAGAACGACTCGTCGACGCCCGTCTTGACGAACTCAGCGAAAACACGGTCGAACGCGACGGACAGACGTGGCTCATCGGTACCGTTGAGGGGCTCGACGCGAACGGACTCGCAGAGCGGGCACAGACGCTCGCTGGCGAGACCGCAGACGTAGTCGCACTCGTCAACGGGAGTCAGCTCGCCGTCGGCACCAGCGACACCGATACGGCGGACGCAGGCAGCATCATCGAAAGTGTCACAGACGAGTTCGGCGGTGGTGGTGGCGGAAGTCCGATTGTCGCACAGGGCGGCGGACTCGGTGGCAATCCAGAGGATATAGTCGCGTACCTCCGAGCAGATCATCCCGAGGCGCTCAACTAGAACCACAACCGCAACAAGAACGGGTAATTTTTGCGCCAGCGCATCGACGAGCGGACATGGAGCTCAACTCTGAACAGCAGGCCATTCGTGATCTTGTCCACGAGTTCGCCGTCGAGGAGATCCAGCCGATCGCCCGTGAGGCAGACGAGACCGAGCAGTTTCCGGAGGAGATTTGGGATGGTCTCTCTGATCTCGATCTCACTGGGTTAACAGTACCAGAGCAGTACGGTGGGTTCGACGCCGATCCGGTCACGTACAGCATTGTCAACGAGCAACTCGCGTACGGGATGCTCGCGGTGGCGACTGCTCTTTCAGTCCACTGTCTCGCTACCTCCTGTATTGCAGCGTTTGGATCCGATGAGCAGAAAGAACGCTGGCTCCCTGAAATGGTCGCAGGACGACCAGTCGGTGCATTCGCCTTATCGGAGACGAGTGCGGGATCGAACCCAGCGCAGATGCAAACGACCGCAGAGCGCGAGGGTGATACGTACGTCATCAACGGCGATAAACAGTGGATCACCAACGGCGAGCGCTCTGGCGTGATCATTCTTTTTGCAAAGACCGCCCCAGCGGAGATCACACAGTTTGTCGTCCCGAGCGACGCTGACGGGCTATCGGTCGGCAAGAAAGAGGACAAACTCGGTCTACGAGCGAGCGATACAACATCACTCTCGTTCGACGACGTGCGTATTCCTGTTGAAAACCGCCTCACAGACGAGGGAGATGGCCTGAGTGCAGCGTTGTCGATTCTCACTGGCGGACGAATCGCGATCGCCTCACAGGCAGTCGGTCTCGCACAATCGGCGCTCGATCAAACGATCGAATACGTCACAGAACGCGAACAGTTCGGCTCTCCACTCAGTGATATTCAGGCTGTCAGGCACAAAATTGCGGACATGCACGCAACGACGCAGACAGGACGGATGCTTGCACGCGATGCAGCACAGAATAAAAAGATGGAATCACCGGAGACCTCAATCGCGGCGAGCACGGCAAAGTACCGCGCAAGTGAGGGTGCGATGGATGTGACAAACGAAGCTGTTCAACTCCATGGCGGGTACGGCTATACGACAGACTTCGATGTCGAACGACTCTATCGTGACGCAAAGATCACGACCATCTACGAGGGAACGACCCAGATCCAAAAAACGATCATCGCACGCGAACTGCTGGATTGAACGTGCAGAACCAAACGCATGAAAGTGCGGAGAGCACCACATACCGGATATCATATTTACTAGTGAGAATATAGATAACTCGTGACCGAGTACGACGCTATCGTCTACGATCTCGACGGGACCCTCGTCCATCTCGACGTGGATTGGGATGAAGTCGCACAGGACGGTGCAACTTTCCTTGAGTCAAAGGGTGTCGATGCTGACGGTGTGGATCTCTGGGCCATGCTTGAGATGGCAGCAGAGATCGGTGAGCGTGACGCTATCGAAGGAATCATCAGCGAGTATGAATGTCGCGGTGCCGAGCAGTCGACCCGTCTCCCGACTGCGGATGATCTCCCACAGATGGTTCCCGTCGCAGTGTGTTCGCTCAACTGCGAACAGGCCTGTCGGCTTGCGCTCGAACAACACGACATCGCGGAGTACGTCGAGGTCGTCATTGGACGGGACACGGTTCCCACGGAAAAGCCGGACCCCGAACCGCTCCTCACGGCCGTTCAGAGACTCGGTGTTGATCCTGACCGATCGCTCTTCATCGGTGACTCAGAACGGGACGAGTTGACCGCACAACGAGCCGGAACGGCATATCGATACGTCTGACGGACTCTCCCTGACCCCTACTTTTCGGTGCGTTGGCTCTCTTATAGCGGTCATCAGCACTGTAGTACTCTGATAGGGAACGAACAGTACGCGTATCCATGTACACAGGCCGTATCGGATCGATCAATCATTGCAGGCAGGGCACGACGCAACGCACAGCAAATCAGTGTGCGAAACCGTCTCCCACCGTACTCGTTCAGAAGTCGCCGACTGTCTAAACGGGAGGACATGAGTACGAATATCCACCAATAGAACCTAACAGTATCGTATAATGGATCCAATTGGCCTCTGTTCGGGAGAGACAGTCACTGTATATCCAATTTCGAGAACATCAGACTACACCTGGGTGCGGCGGGCGTAGAGAAAGACAGAGACAGCAGTGATGATCCAAACAACAGCCCCAACGCGAATAGCAAAGAGTACTCGTTCCATCCACGTTTCGAGCGCTGGAACCCCAAACGAGAGCACGGCGACTACGGGTGCGCCAACAACGATCGTGAGGACGAAGGTGACCTGCATCACCCAGCCGTAATCAACGTCCTCAGGAGACGTGGTCTCGATGTGCTCTGGCACGCCTCCATCTTCGAGCGGGCGTGATTAAACCTACCCGTTTGGTCCGTCGCTTGTCGGCGAGAGTGAAAATATCAGTACACCTGTATATTCAGAGAGTGACACTCCATAACATGGTAAACTGAGCACCACGAAGGACACAGTATGACTGCCGACGAAAATCACGACTTCGATCCGGAAGCTCCTGAAGAGCGGGAAATCGGCAGGGAGATGGTCGATAAAAGCGTTGGTCTCGGTTCAGTCGTTGCCCACTTCTATCGAGGAGAGATGAGTCGTGTCACGGCGTGGCGCCAACGGCTCGATGAAACGATCAACTGGGCAGTAACGGTTCTTTCAGCGATACTCGTCTACGCGTTCTCTACAGAAGGGAGACACGAAATTCTCCTCGCTGGGATAGTCGTTGTCACAATTTTCTTGGGACTCGAAGCGCGTCGCTACCAGGACTACGATGTCTTTCGGGCCCGAGCGCGTCTGCTACAAGAGAATCTGTTTGCAAACGCACTCGATCCGTCCCAAGGCGTTGAGCATCGTGATTGGCGTCGTCAACTCAGCGAAGATTATCGTAATCCGACGACCAAAGTACCACTCCTCGAAGCAATCGCACGACGCTTACGGCGAGTGTATCTCCCGTTTCTCACACTGTTAGTTTTAGCTTGGTTGTTCAAAATCACGGCTTTTTCCTCACAGTCGTGGACCGAAGGAGCCGCAGTCGGGAAGATACCGGGAACAGTCGTCATCGGCATTGTCTTTGGCTACTACATCGTAGCCATCGCAGTTGCGTTCTGGCCACGAGAACGCAAGGCGAAGGGTGAATTCAGCAAACAAGAGTACGGCGAATGGAAAGACGAAAACTAACAATTTCAATACAACTCACTTGCTCACCGAGCAGTTCGGATCGAACGCGTTTACCCGACGGAAAATCCACTATCGTTCATGCCGTCTGTGACAGAGATTCGTTCGAAGGCTGGTTCCGAGCCGATAACGATGCTCACAGCATACGATGCGCCGACCGCTCGTCTTGTTGATGACGCCGGAATGGATATTATTCTCGTCGGTGACAGTATGGGAAACGCTGTCCTCGGCCACGAGTCAACGCTTCCAGTCACTGTCGAAGAGACTGAAAGCCATACGGCTGCAGTTGCCCGTGCCGTCGAAGACGCGCTCGTTGTTGCCGACATGCCGTTTCTCTCTTTCGGGAAAGATATGAGTGAAAGTATTCACAACTGCGGGCGGATGCTCAAAGAAGCCGACGCCGACGCTGTCAAACTCGAATCCGGGCCGCACACTATTGATCTCACGGAACGGCTCACTCAACTGGGGATTCCCGTCATGGCACACCTCGGACTCACACCACAGCGGGTGAACGAACTCGGCGGATACACTCGTCAGGGAACGACTGAGGATGCAGCCCAAGAAATCATCGATCTCGCACGTGCCCACGAGGAAGCCGGTGCGTTTTCGCTCATACTCGAACACGTCCCTGCAAACCTCGCGGCGCACGTCACCGACGAACTCGATATCCCGACAATCGGCATCGGAGCCGGCCCCGACTGTGATGGTCAGGTGCTTGTCTTCCACGACGCCGTCGGACTGAGTGACTGGACACCGCCGTTTGCAACGACGTTTGGCGACGTCAAGGGCGAAATCGAAAACGCACTCGATAAGTACGTCGATGCAGTCGAGACAGGAACGTTCCCCGCCGAAGAACACAGCCATACCGAGGAAACACTAGACGAATTGTACTGATCTCAGTGCAGAGAGCGATACGCTCGATAGCACGTACTCGTTAGTGTCTGCCCGTTCTCGATAGTCATCAAATTCTACAGCAGTCCCAGACTACACTGACGTCAAAAAGGAATTGACCGAGTTATTCCACCGTTCGGGCTGTTCGAGCATTGAAAGATGTGCCGCATCAGCGACCGTCATCTGCTCGCACGTCGGTATCTCCTCTGCGAGATATGAGTGAAAGGACGGGGGCGTGAGCTGGTCGTACTCGCCCGTGATTGCGAGACAGGGAACTTCGACAGTATCGAGCTGCTGGCGCACGTCGAACGCAGCACAACTCATGAAATCACGATGGATTACCTCTCGTCCAGCCTCGTGCAGCGACGCTTTCGAGGCCTGACGATCGTCCTCACTTGCGTCGTGAAACAGCATATCTGCTCCGTGGAGGAACTCGGCGACACCTTCGAGATCATCCCTGAGCAGATCACGCAACTCGTCTGTCACGCCGAGTTTTGCGCCCGTTCCACAGAGAACCATTGCCTCGGGCTCAATATCCCGCTCGATGAGGAGGTGAAGGACGACGGCCCCGCCAAGGGAATTACCAACCAGCACGCCCGCATCGACCTCGCGTGCGACAGCGTATACGTCGTCTGCGTACGCATCGAGCGTCTCACGACCCGGATCGGTGTCGATGTCATCGCTCTCGCCGTGACCGCTCAAATCGAGTGCAACAGCAGGCCGAACGTTTTCACGGCGGCCGTACTGATGAACCCATACCTCGTGTGATCCACCACTCCCATGCACGTACACCACTGGTGGAGCATCGTTTCCAAAATCGGTCCGACGATACGTCGTCTCACGACCGTCGTGACAGACGTTCTGCATACCAGAACTACGTCGACTGTCGTATAAATCTCCGTATTGTTCAGCCGTGTAAATCTGGAACCACAATTCGACCGATATTCCAAATATCAACACCGTCCTGCGATTTTAATAGAAAGGTTTATATAGAATAGTAACTAACTTAGAGTTAGCATGAACGAGCAACAGCGGTTCACTGAACAGGGAGGGTTCATCACTCGGTACGACTACGATGATGAAACTGTGCTCGTAGCGGACATCGGTTTGAGTACTGAGGCGTCGATCGACGTTGTCGATGACACAGCCATAGTCGTCATCGGTGATGAGCAGTACGAGTTCGATGTGCCTGCGGGTGACGCGCAAGCGTTTATCAAAAACGGGATCGTCACTATCGAGGTAGAGCGATGAAACTCACCGTCAAACCCCTTAAACAGAAGGATGCTGGACGAGGACTCGCGGCGATCGACCGCACGGTGATGGCCGAGCTTGACCTCGAAAATGGCGATTATATCGTTATCAGCGCGAGCGACGGTCGTGCCGTCGCGCGCGTCTGGCCGGGCTACCCGGAAGACGAAGGGAATGAAATCATCCGAATCGATGGCCGACTCCGTCAAGAAGCTGATGTTGGTATCGACGACAGCGTAACTGTCGAGAAAGCGGATGTCAAACCCGCCAAGAGCGTCACGGTGGCACTCCCACAGACGCTCAGAATCCGTGGGAACGTCGGCTCACTCATTCGTGATCAGCTCAGTGGGCAAGCTGTCACGAAGGGCCAGACAGTTCCGATTTCGTTCGGACTCGGTCCGTTGTCTAGCATGTCTGGTCAGCGAATACCGTTGAAGATCGCAAGCACGTCTCCGAGCGGAACGGTCGTGATCACTGATTCGACGGAGATGCAGGTGAGTGAGAAGCCTGCCGAACAGATCGTCTCTGGTGGTTCGAGCGACCGGGAAACACCCAATGTCGCCTACGAGGATATAGGCGGTCTCGACGAGGAACTCGAACAGGTCCGGGAGATGATCGAACTCCCGATGCGTCATCCGGAGCTGTTCCGACAACTCGGCATCGAGCCGCCCAAAGGTGTGCTCTTGCACGGTCCGCCCGGGACCGGGAAGACGCTCATGGCCAAGGCGGTGGCCAACGAAATTGATGCGTACTTCACCAACATTTCCGGACCGGAGATCATGTCGAAGTTCTACGGGGAAAGCGAAGAACAGCTTCGGGAGATCTTCGAGGATGCATCGGAGAACGCCCCGGCTATTGTCTTCATTGACGAGCTCGACGCCATCGCGCCAAAGCGTGGCGAGACAACGGGCGATGTCGAACGGCGGGTCGTCGCCCAACTCCTCTCGTTAATGGACGGACTCGAAGAGCGCGGACAAGTGACTGTCATCGGTGCAACGAACCGCGTCGATGCGCTTGATCCCGCACTCCGTCGCGGTGGTCGCTTCGATCGAGAGATTGAGGTCGGTGTCCCCGACCGAGAGGGCCGCATGGAAATTCTGCAGGTCCACACCCGCGGAATGCCGCTCACTGACGACATTGACCTCGAAACGTACGCAGAAAACACGCATGGATTCGTGGGTGCCGACCTCGAATCGTTGGCGAAAGAGTCAGCGATGACTGCACTGCGGCGTATCCGTCCTGATCTCGATCTCGAAAGCGAAGAGATCGACAGTGAAATACTCGAATCCCTTCGCGTAACCGACGCCGACTTCCGAGACGCGCTCAAGGGTATCGAACCTTCGGCGCTCCGGGAAGTCTTTGTCGAAGTACCGGATGTCACGTGGGAGGACGTAGGCGGACTCGGAGAGACCAAAGACCGACTCCGGGAGACGATCCAGTGGCCAATCGACTTCCCAGAAGTCTTCACGGCAATGGATATGTCGCCCGCAAAGGGAGTTCTCCTGTATGGACCGCCGGGAACAGGAAAGACGCTGCTCGCAAAGGCTATCGCCAGCGAAGCAAACAGCAATTTCATCTCGATCAAGGGTCCCGAGTTGCTGAACAAATACGTTGGTGAGTCCGAGAAAGGCGTCCGCGACGTCTTCTCGAAAGCCCGCGAGAACGCTCCCACCGTGGTCTTCTTCGACGAGATCGACTCAATCGCGGGCGAACGGGGCCAGCGCATGGGTGATTCCGGTGTCGGTGAGCGCGTCGTTTCACAGCTACTCACCGAACTCGACGGTGTCGAGGATCTCGATGATGTGGTTATCATCGCCGCGACCAACCGGCCGGATCTCATCGACAACGCACTGCTCAGACCGGGGCGTCTCGACCGACACGTCCACGTTCCCGTCCCCGATGAGGAGGCTCGCCGGGCGATCTTCGACGTCCACACGAAGAACAAACCCCTCGCTGACAACGTCGACCTCGATCGACTCGCACAGCAGAGTGAGGGCTACGTCGGAGCCGACATCGAGGCAGTCACACGCGAAGCCTCAATGATCGCCACCCGAGAGTTCATCGACAGCGTCGATCCCGAGGATATCGACGGCTCGGTTGACAACGTTCGTGTCACAATGGATCACTTCGAACAGGCGCTCGATGAAGTCAGGCCGAGCGTCACAGAAGAAATCCGCGAGCGCTACGACAATATCGAAGAACAGTTCGGACGTGGCGGCGAACCGGGCAATCAAGAGCAAGTCAGCAGGACGTTCCAGTAATCGCCTTTTGCTCTTTTGCTCTTTTGTAGCTCTCTCGGCTCGAACGTCACGCTTCAGTGATTCACATTCTGTGAATGCGTACTGAATGATCGTTACTGTTTGTTTACTACGCTGTGATGATATGGCCAACTGTAACTGATGTGGGGTGTTATGCGTCGTAGATGACGGTCGAAGTGGTAGACGAGTTCGATTCGGAACACGTTTCTGAACTGGTGCAGCTGTACGACCAGTACCACTGGTGGGACGATCGTACGTCTGATACTATTCGACGGATGATCGAGCACACGGACGTACTTGTTGGACTTCGTGATACCAGATCAAAAGAGCTCGTCGCTGCTGGGCGCGTGCTCACGGATTTCGTCTACTACGCTAAGATCTACGATGTAATTGTGACTGAAACACACCGTGGCGACGGACTCGGGAAAAAGCTCGTCACAGCGATCGTGGGTCATCCAGTGCTCGATTCGGTGTCCGCTCTGACGCTCGATTGTCGTTCTGGATTGATTCCCTTCTACGAGAAGTGTGGCTTCACACAACACGAAAAGCGTATCAATTTCGAGGAAAGGACGGAGGAAATAGTACCAATGGTGTATCGAACCGAGTAATCAGTCCGTAATAACCTTCTGAACGAGTTCTACTGGCGTCGCGTCGTAGGCCGGGTTCTCGATAGCGAATCCTTCTGCGGGTTCACGCATGACCTCACTCGCCGAACGGTACTCGTTTTCGAAGACGAAGCCGTCTTCGATGATCTTCGCTCCGGATCCAACGACCATTACGGACACGTCAAGCTGGGCTGCTGTCGCGGCGATTGGAAAGGTTCCGATGCGATTGTACAATGTATCGCCAACGATGCAGTCCATCCCGAACACGACGCGATCGCACTCCGAAAGGACGTGTCCACTGGCACTGTCGGCGATGAGGTGTGGTTCGATGCGATCCATGGCGGCGAGCACACGGGCGGTTTTGCGTCCAAGATAGCGTGGGCGTGCTTCTGTAACATAAACTGTCATATGGACGCCGTTGCTAGCTGCAAGCTCGATGGCTTCAAGCACGGTAGAGGAATAATCGTGCGTGAGGATTGTCATTCCGTTTTCGAGCCATTCAGCACCATTCTCGGCCGCGTGTCGTTTCGCGGTTTCAACCTGCTCGATGACAGATTCAACTGTCTCCATCGTGAGCTGTTTCGCCTGCTCGACAGTTTCTGGGTCGGCTTCGGTGACTGTGTCGATGATGGTCCGTTGAGTGGTATAGAGCGTGGCGTGCGAGGAATTTGCGCGTCTGAGAGCGTTACTGTTACGTTCGAGATCCCGAATATACTCCTCAACCGTCGCGGCCTCACGCTCGGTGATCGTAGCGATCGCTCTGGCTGCTTTGATAGCAACGACCGACGAGCTATGGGTCTGCATTTCGCGGATCTCTTCAATGGTCTCATCTATCATACTTATTACGACACTCGTTCCCGGCAAAGAACTTCTGGCCACGAGGGTCCTACCTAACTCACAAACGACTCCCGGACAAGCCCGGTGAAGTTATATCGGTTCCGGCGCTAGCGGGTGCAGTGAGTGTTAACGTTGACAGTCGTACCGTCCGCCCCGGTCACGACACCTACGTGACTGAAGCGTGGGAGCTCAAAGAGCGCATCCGCCGAGAAGAAGGCGTCCTCCAACAACGAAAGGGATTTTTCACCGACGCGTACCGTCGGTCGACGATCTACTGTTTCATCGCTGAAGGAAGTTCAGAGACGCTCATCGGATTTGCTGCTACTCGCCGCGACGGCTACATCCTCTTTCTTGCCGTCTCCCCCGACTTCCGTGGCGACGGCTTTGGCAAACGACTCGTTGCGACGGTCGCAGAGAACTACAGCGGCGTCACTTGTCATGCTCGAACGACGAATGAGAGCGCACTCGCGTTCTACAAACACCTCGGATTCGAGATCGATCGACGGGTGAGTAGTTACTACGAAGACGGTGGCGACGCCTACTACCTCCGGCTCGGTGATAACGGAATCACGAGTAAAATTTCGCGGTTTATGGGATTCTGAGCTTCAGGTCCATCTACAGCTTGATCGGCTTCTCCGTGTGAGCTGCTCTTCTGTGCGATGCTCTACTGATAAGAAGGGAGTCGGTTGGTGATGTCTCCGCGTTGCTTTGACTACAGGTCTGTTGATGTGTGCCAGAATGCGTGGGATTCTTGACGGCGAACGTCGAACGTCAGGCAGCATGAACCAGCGCACGCGCGAGTATCTTCAAGGGCGGTTCGGCGACCACTATCGTCGTTCCGAAATCACGCTACCGCCTGCAGCGGACAAGCGCGAGTGGGGCTATATTCCGTTCACAGCGGGAGCAGGGACCACGATGGTCCGGCATAAGGCGCTGATCGATCTTGGCGATCTTTCGTCATTTCTGGCGCGAAAGCGTCCCCGTCACGTCTACTTCTCTGCGGGGCGATACAACGATCCCGGCACGCGATCGATGGAGGAGAAAGGGTGGCACGAATCCGATCTCGTGTTCGATCTCGATGGCGACCATCTCCCGGGTGTCGATCCTGAGACGGATTCGTACGCCCAGATGCTCCACTCCTGTAAGGACGCCCTGCTTCGGTTGCTAGATTTCCTGACGAACGATTTTGGATTCGGACCCGAAAACACATCGATCGTATTTTCCGGTGGGCGGGGATACCACGTCCACGTTCGAGACGAAAGCGTTCGGACACTCGATCGAGCGGCGCGCCGTGAGATCGTCGAATACGTTCTCGGAGACGGTCTCGATAGCCTCGATCGTCTCACACAAACCGAGACAGTCGCTGGAATGGGTGTGAAAAACCCAGTCGAAAAACGTAGTCTTCAGACGGACGGTGGCTGGGGAGAACGCGTTCACACCCGACTCGTGGAACTCACAGACGAGGTGCGGGCAATGGACGAATCCGACGGTCTCGATCACCTCCGCGAATTCGACGGTATTGGTGAGAAGGGTGCCACGAAACTGTACGAAGCAATGGACGAGCGCTACGACGAACTGAAGAGCGGCAATCTCGAAGCGGCAGGCCAGTATACAACAACGCTCACACGCCTGCTATTCGAACGAGTCGTACGTGAGGAGTCAGCGCCGATCGACGAACCCGTGACGACTGATATCAATCGTCTCATTCGCCTTCCTGGGAGTCTCCACGGCGGAAGCGGACTCGTCGTGACCGCACTTGCACACGATGACGTCGAAGCGTTCGATCCGCTCACAGATGCGGTTGCAGACACGTTTAGAGATCACAAAATAATGATTGAAAGTGAAACAGATCAACAGGTCGAACTAGATGGGGAAAAACATAATATCTCAGCGGGCCACTGTTCTGTGCGGGAGTCAGTCGGCGTGTTCCTCATGGTCCGGGGACGCGCTGAGAAGGCACCAGAATGAATCTCGACGAACTCCAGTCCGTTCAAAGCCGTGAGCGTCAGATAGATAGCCTCCAGCAGCTGCGCGATTCGTTTTACGAAGAAGCGGGGCGCTTCATTCGCCAGCTGCGCGAGGAGCGCGAACACGTCGCCGCCAACGCCGACGATCCGTTCGACTCGTCCGACGTTCAGCGACTGTCGGATGAAATCAAAACCGCAGAGCAGACCGTCGAGGCGGTCTACGAGCGACGCATAGGAAAGCTGGTCAAACAAGCAAGCCTCGAAGCCGCCGGAATGGCCGCTGATGTGGAGGGACTTACCAAGGAAGAACGAAAAGCGTTCAACAGTCTCGTTTCGACCATCGAGGACAACAGAACGCACGTCCTCGATGACGTGCTCGCAAGCGAGCGAAGCGAAGAAGACGTACGCAACACCAGTCCAGAATCAACGAGAGTCACAGGGTCCCCAGATACACCACTGCAAGAACACAACCAATCATCTACAAAGGACGCAGAACAAACAGATCAGAACGAACGTTCGAATCAACGTACTGCGTCCAATTCGTCCACTCATACCGACGCTGATCCTAGCTCACTTGAGGAAGACACACCCACCCGCACGGACCCTGAGGACGATTCTGCTGAACCTGCCTCCGAATCTCCACAGCGTGCGGGAGACGGTCCTACTGTCAGCGCTGCCGACGTGATGGGAGATGGTGGCGAAACAGTCACACAATCAGATCAAGCAATTCCACCCGACGTACCACCCGAGGATTCACAAGCAGTACCGGTTCACGAACGAACGTCTGCTGGTCCTGAACGAGAGAACAAGCCCGACCAAACGACTAGCACGCCTACGTCTACTGGTGTGGACGCAGAGACTGTGGATTCGGACGCTGGTAATGACGCCACAGCTAGTTCGTCGATTGATCGGGCGACGGTTCGAATCACGCGTGACGTAGGGGAGATTCTGTGCGTCGACAATCGGGCGTATAATCTGTCGGAAAATGACGTCGTTACGCTTCCGAAAACGAACGTGGGACCGCTCCTCGAACACGATGCAGCAGTACGACTCGACTAACAGTCACGGAACGAGTACGATCTTTCCCAGCAGACTTTCTTCCATCACTGCGCGCTGTGCCTCTGCGGCTTCGTCCAGATCGTATCTGCGAGCGATCGCTGGAACAACCGCACCACGTTCGAGTAACGATGCGGTGCGATCGAGGATCGCACTCAGATCGGGTGCGTTGAACAGTGTCATGAACTGATAGCACACATCCTTGCTTTTCGCTGCACCGATGGCTGTGAGTTCTGCGTGTTCGGTCGCGTTACCGATACAGATCACCCTCGCTCCGGTTGCGGCCACGTCGGCGTCGAACTGCAGATTTTCGTCAGCCCGTGTTTCGAGGATGACGTCTGGCGCGTGGTCTACTGCTTCGGCTAGATCATCCCGGGTGTAATCGAGGACGGTTGTCGCGCCAAGCGATTCCAGTTGGTCGTGATACGGTGGCCGAGCGGTTCCGATAACACGCGCTCCGATCGTTGCTGCGAGTTGGACCGCGACGTGGCCAACGCCACCGTTCGCTCCGTGAATGAGGCACGTTTCCGTGGGTTCGAGGGCAGCGTAATCGACGAGTGCCCGCCACGACGTACCGACGACGACGCCTGCAGCAGCTCCGATCTCGAACGAAACATCTGCAGGGAGATGAGCAAGCCGATCGGCAGGCACTGTTACCTGTTCTGCGTAGGTACCCAGCCGATCACTACCGAGCCCCGTCGCAAACACCCGATCGCCTTCGGAAATCTCGCTTACGCCATCTCCGACGCTGTCGACCACTCCTGCAAGGTCTGTGCCCGGGATCATCGGTAGCTCAGGAGGTTCGTACTCGCCTGTCCGAAAGTACGTGTCCACGGGATTGACAGCGGCCGCACGCACCGTAACCCGAACGTCGCCGTGATCCGGTTCCGGTGGCTCGATCTCATCGAGAACTAATACATCAGGATCGCCGTGGTCGTGAAAGCGAACTGCGCGCATGATAGACTGTTCGAAGCGAGACGATATAAAAAGCAATACGCCTCTTCCCTCGATCGGAAAATGGATCGATCGCTTCCAAGCGGAGTGTTATCAATCGAGATGTCCGTCGGGCCCACGGTCAAATGAACGGGATTTATGCGGAGTCCGGTCGCCCTATCAATTGATGAAGCTACACGAGCATCAGGCGAAAGGAATGTTCGCTGACGCGGGCATCCCTACGCCGTCCTCGCAACTCGCATCGAGTGTGGAAGGGGCGGTTGAGGCGGCCGACGAAATCGGCTATCCTGTCGCCATCAAAGCTCAGGTGCACGTCGGTGGACGCGGAAAAGCTGGTGGAATCAAACTCGTATCGGACGAGAAAGAGGCACAAGCGGCCGCTGATGAAATCCTTGGCATGGATCTCAAGGGATTGCACGTCAGTCAGGTTCTCGTTGAGGAAGCCGTGGATTTCACTGACGAACTGTATCTCGGTGTGACGATGGACCGTGGCGATGGCAGGCCGGTTGCAATGGTCTCTTCGCGTGGCGGTGTAGACATCGAGGAAGTCGCTGCTGAGGATCCAGACGCAATCGTCCGAGAACACGTCGATCCCGCATTCGGGTTACATCCGTATCAAGCCCGCCGTGCGGCATTCGAGGCTGGTCTCGATGAGGTTGCGACCGACACTGCTCGCGTCCTTTCCACGCTGTACAAACTGTGGGAAGAACAGGACGCGACAGAGGTGGAGATTAACCCACTGATGGTCACGTCAGACGGGTCAGTGATCGCTGCCGATGCGGTCATGAATATCGACGACGACGCGCTCTTTCGACATTCTGATCTCGCGGCGATCGAAGAAGAGGCCGCAGCGGACGACCTCGAACGGAAGGCAAACGAATATGATTTCGATTACGTCCGTCTCGAAGGCAACGTCGGTATCATCGGAAACGGCGCTGGTCTGGTGATGACGACGCTCGATCTCGTCGATCACTACGGCGGTCAGCCCGCGAACTTCCTCGACATCGGTGGTGGCGCAAAAGCAGAACGCGTTGCGAATGCGCTCGATATGGTCTTTTCCGACGAGAATGCTGATGCGGTCGTATTCAATATCTTCGGTGGTATTACCCGCGGTGACGAGGTCGCAGCAGGCATCAACGAAGCACTCGAACAGTTCGACGAAATTCCGAAACCAGTGACCGTCCGGCTGGCGGGCACAAACGCTACAGAAGGGAGAGAGATCTTGAATACGGACCTCATTACAGTTGAAGAGACGCTCGAAGCAGCTGTCCAACATGCAGTTGAGCAAGCCACGGAGGTGGACACATGAGCGTACTAGTCGACGACGAGACGCGCGTCGTGGTGCAAGGAATTACCGGTGGTGAAGGGAAGTTCCACACCGAGCAAATGATCGAGTACGGGACGAACGTCGTCAGCGGTGCCGTTCCTGGCCGCGGCGGTGAGGTCGTCGCGGACGTCCCTGTCTACGATACTGTCGAAGAAGCGACGACAACGCACGATGCGAACGCTGTTGTCGTGTTTGTCCCACCTGCGTTCGCCGCAGACGCGATCTTCGAGGCACTCGATTCGTCCGTTGATCTCGTCGTTGCGATTACTGAGGGTATCCCACAGCAGGATATGAGCCGTGTCTACCGACGGCTACAGGAGACTGATACGTACCTCGTTGGTCCCAACTGTCCGGGACTCATAACGCCCGGCGAGGCAAAACTCGGGATTCTTCCCGGAAACATCTTCTCTGAGGGGTCTGTTGGCCTCGTCTCCCGATCGGGAACACTCACCTACCAAGTCGTCGATAATCTCACTCAGCGAAACATCGGCCAATCGACGGCAATCGGCATTGGTGGCGATCCGATCATTGGGACGGACTTCATCGACGTTCTGGAACTGTTCGAACAGGACGTAGAGACCGACGCCATCGTCATGTGCGGGGAGATCGGTGGCGAAGACGAGGAAGAAGCGGCAGCGTACATCGATAATCACGTCGATACCCCTATCGTCGGCTTCATCGCTGGACGAACCGCTCCGCCGGGGAAACGAATGGGGCACGCTGGAGCTATCGTGAGCGGCTCAGGCACTGGCACCGCCGCAAGCAAAATCGAAGCACTCGAAGACGCTGGCGTCCCTGTCGGTGATACGCCAGCGGACGTAGCTGAGTACGTCGAAGACATAATCTAAGAGAGGAAGAAGCGAGAACCATCCGAGTCATCTCATTCGACTCGTGATCGATGACTCGTCTGTTCACACCGCAGAGAGCGAATTCACGTGTCTTTGTCTTTGGATCGTGGGCCAACCAGCAGCGCGTCTTCGACCAGCGCTTTTGTCCCGCGTCGGAGGCGCTCTGAAAGCGCCTGATGTGAGACACCGAAGTCCTCAGCGAGCGCTTGGAGGTCATTGTCGCGTGGGATATCGTAGTATCCACGTTCGACGGCTTGTGTGAGTGCTGCGTATTGGTTTTCGGTGAGTCCATAGCGGCCTGCTGGGTCACCTTCCATCTCGCGGATCGTCTCAATGTCGAAATTCACTCCATTGGCCTTACAGAACTCATTGGTTTTGCTGAGGAGATCCCGTGTCGGGTAGAGCACTCGAAGATACCAGCTGCTTCCTCCTCCGAACGCGTCGATAATTGTTGCCTCTGAGTTTGTGACCATCTGGAGCACGAGCTGGACGTGTTCAACCCACTCCATCCGGTACAACTGTTCATCGCCAAGATCTGAGAGTAGTTCGACGTCATTGACGCTCGGATCACTGTCGAGAACCTCCTGCACTGCCTTATTATCCGCTCCTCGGATCCATACCAGTGGCATAACAGTTTCTTCGCCAGTCTCGATGATCTGCTCGACGTCGAATTCGATGTCCGGCAGGGCCGCGTGCGACTCTGATAACGCAAACTCGCTCGCTGGCACGTGTCCTCTGACGATAGTTGCCATGGCTGTAATTGTAGGTCCCCGGTATAGTCTCCTTCGCTCTCTGTGTTCTATGACGTGGTTTCCGGATTGTCCCTTTCTCTGGTCGATTACTATCCGTCTTTTCAATCTTCTGACTGGAGTAATTGTTCAACGACAGCACGCTTGACCCACAAGACACCCTAAATGTCTCTGATCTTGTTTCTTATTCCTGTGAGCTATCGCTTCGAGCAAGAAAGTATCACGTGCTGACTGATCGGTGAATCACGTGTGGGTCGATCGCTTGCTCTGTCTCTGTCGCATCAACGTTAGCGACGATGGCGACGTCGACCTCTGTCGTCACTTCTCGTTCTTCGTCTTTGTACTCGGCGTGACACGTGAGGATTACATCTGATACGACTCCCTCTGTGGTTTCAACGTCCCAATCGAGTTCGTACGTACCATTAGGGTCCTCAATGAATCGGTGCGGAGTGAGGCTCTCGTGATACGCCTCGAGATCTTCGATATCTGCTAATGCGTCCACGTGCACGTCTTCGTGTACCGTCGTGCCGTCGAACACTTGATCGAGACACGTTTTCGCAATGTCGTCTGCCGTGTTGAGAAACACTGACAGCCGTTCATCCCACCACCATTCGTATGCCTCCTGCTGAGGCTGTCCGGATGACTGTTCGTCGGAATCCTGACCGTCTGGTTCCGTCATTTGCATGATTGCACTCACCCCGAGAGTCACAACCCGAGTTTGGTAACTGCGGGCAAAGACGATGTTCGTAACTCTCGTATTAATATCGATGAACTCACCGCATAAATACCTGCCTGTAAATGGAAAATAATCAAATAATGGACGGGATTATCCACGTATTTGTCTCTTTCTATCGATTATACCTGTGATAATTTGTTGATGTATGTGTATGTTTCACTCACAATGATATATAGTTCACGACTTTGGCTAGTGAAGATTGGTCCGGATCGGTTAGGTTCGGAGTCCCGGCTACACCGTATTCACAGACGATCTCGTTCGGACGCGGGGTTATCCATCGTCTTCGAATGGGGAGCGCGCCGCTTCGGGTTCGTCGCCCACGATGCTGATGATGTTCTCGCGGCCGACGCGGAGCTTGCTAATAAGATCTTCATCGTCCATATCTGAGAGGAGCATACTCACCTTCGATTTCGACCAACCAGTCTCATTGACGATATTCACTTGTTTCATCCGTCCGTTGTTTTCTTCGAGAAGCGACAGAACGCGATCCTCATCGGTCATCAGCTCTGCCTCAGTGATGACTGATGTCGTTGGTTCGTCGTCTGGTTTCGGTTTCGATCCGGTCCCTGACTCTGATTTCTCTCTAGACGGAACGCTCATTCGATCCGTGATCGCATCCGATCGATACGCTATGAGGGTCGTGAGGAGCACAAACGCACCGAGACCCAAAAGCCAGTGCCAGATCGAGAGTCCTCCGAATGGTAGCTGGACGGCAGCAGCGTTTGATTCGGATTCAGTGGGCCGATTGAGCACGACTTTCGGCTTGTTGTCGTAAAACTGTCGCCCTGCTTTCCCAGTCCACGTGACGGTGTCATCCGACTTATCATCCGGTTTGGGAACGGACGCCTCGTGTGTGAGATTATCACTCCACGTCACTGCGATCCGTTGATTCGGGCCAATGAGGAGTCCGCCCTCAAATACGTCACCGACGATAATCTTATCTCCCTCAATCTTTGCGAAGTTCGACCAACGAAACGACATTTCGACGACGCCGGAGTTGTCCAGTGGGCCAACGTACGCTCGACGACTAAACCCAGTTGCGTTCATCTCCCGACCCGTCTCTTTAGCTCCACTTTCGGTCAACACCTGCGCCCGCTTCTTGAAGTTCTCATACAGATCAGACTGTTCGTTAAATTCCTCTGCAAATGCGTTGAACTGTCTTCGCTCGGTCTGGTTCGACAGATCTCGTCGATAGACGAACGTCCAGCGTGCGGACCCATTTTCGCTTACGTTGATACGGAAGGTTGTTCGATCAAACTCTTGATCTGCGATCGAAACCCCCATCTGTGCAGTAGGAGGCACTGTTCCTATCTGTGCAGTAGGAGGTGTTGACTCCACTTGTTCTGTGAGTGGTGATGAAGTCGCTATGCTGACTGGTTCTGATCCGGTCGTCGCCATACCAGTCGCTGTGAGCACGAGGACCACGGCGACGAGCACCCGTAGCATCGTTCCGTACTCTCTACGCGGGGATATAAAACGAGTGTGACTCATCGCGGTGGGTGTTACCTATTTGATTGATTTGGTCGGTGTGATTGTTCAGATTGGCGGGCATCTCTGTACTATTCAACGTGCATCTCCTGTCAGTTGTTCGTGTTCATTTTAGTTGCTCAGAAGCAACATCTGCATACCGAACGATTGTGTCAAACGCCTCAGTTTTTCGTCGTGAACCGCTAGTGATGCCTCGTGCTTCATTGTTGTCCAATCGGTCGATGAACAGCTGTGCAACGAGGGCCATTCGTCCGTTGCCGTCTCGAAGCTCGTCTTGTGCGACTGTAAGGAGCTCAGCAGCCACGAACACGTCGTAGATGTAATCTACGAGTTCCTTGGCCTGTAGCTGGGCGTACTCCCTGTCTTCCCGTGCGAGCGTGAGCAGTGCCTTCTGTAGGTCGGTGAACTCCGTCTCGACTGTACTCGCTGATTCGGTCAGTGCAGAGTGATCGATCGAATCGAGGCGTTCAGTGATGGCTTCGATGAGCATTTCGTGGGCGTTTTCTCGTTCGAGAACGCGGAGTACATCGAGCGAAAGAATGTTCGACGTTCCTTCCCAGATTGGGAGGACCTGCGCGTCCCGGAGCAGACGAGCGGTAGCGAAGCCTCGGACGTAGCCGTTTCCGCCAAGTATCTCACACGCATAGGAGGCTGTATCGACAGCCTCGCGCGCGGTACGGTACTTCGCAATAGGGACGAACAATCGGAGCAGACGACGGGCATCGTCGTCGTCCCGTTTCTCTGCTTTATCGAGCAGACGTGCTGTCTCGAAGACGAACGCTGTGGCGGCCTCGTAGTCAACGGCCATCTCGATGAGGTCACGACGCATGAGCGGGAACTGATCGATTGTCCGGTCGAACGCCTCCCGGTTTGCCGCTTGTATCTTCGATTCAAGTAGACATCGACCCATGATTCCGATGCTCGCAGCAGCGTTCGAGAGCCGCTCGAAATTGAGCATCTCTGTCATGTAATTGAATCCGTTCTCAGGTTCTCCAACGAGGTATGCCTCTGCGCCGTTCAGTTCGACTTCTCCGGTTGGAACACTGATTGTCCCGAGTTTGTCCTTCAGCCGACGGTATAGCTGATCGTTGCGTTCGCCGTTTTCCTTTGTGTGTGGGAGGACGAACAGCGACAGTCCCTTGGTCCCGTCAGGAGCGCCCTCGCGTCGGGCAAGCGCGAGAGTTCCTTCCGCATCGATGTTCGAGCAGAACCACTTCTCGCCCGTTAGATGGTATACACCTTCTTCGTCTGTTTCGGTGGCTATCGTTTCATTCGCCCCCACGTCGCTTCCCCCCTGCTTTTCGGTGAGAAACATCGCGCCTTCGATGTATTCGTCGGGATCACGCGTCGTTAGCCGCCGGAAATACTCCTGTTGGCGTTCTGTTTTGCCGTATTTGTCGAGAACGATCGCCGCACCGACTGTCATAGCGACTGGACAGACGAACCCAGGATCGACAAATGAGAGTATTGTTTCCATCGTGAGTGCGTGTGCGAACCCCAATGGCTCCTCTCGATCTGCTGGCGCGTGGAACACATCGTGAGACAGCCCGAATTCGCTGTATGTGATCCGTTCGTTCTCGTACTGCTTGGGATGATACTCGACTTCGTTTTGTATTTCTCCCCACCGATCGTAAGAGTGAAGCTCCGGTCCGTGTCGATCAATGGTGTCTGAGTGATCGACGATTGTGTTCCCGGTTACAGAACCCAACTCACGCAGCCGTGGCTCGGCCCACTCGAAGTCTTCCCCACTGTACGCGCGTTGGGCCGCGGCCTGTAGCGTCCGGTCAAGCGTCCAGTAGTTGCAGTCACGGCCCGCCTCCCAGTCGCTATAGTCGATGGGGTCTGATGTCATGCTATTACACACTGTGCAAGATTGTAGTTAATATTGATGGGAACTCAAAACAACGATCGGGCGGTTGGGAGGGGATTGGAGCGTCCCGTCGCTCCTGTGACACAGCTTGAATGTGCTGTGAGATGACGGGATGACACGAGCGGCTGATCAGCTCTCACGGTGCCAGTCTGTTTTTCCGTCCTTTCATATTCTCGTTGTAATATTCGAATGTGAGCGGACACCAATCGGCTGCGAAATCAAGTACCTGCTCCGTCATATCGCGGACCTCCCACTGACTATCCGCCGCTGCGCGCATGTCGGCGACGTGCATTAGCATCCGTGCGTTGAGCGTCATTACCATGTTCACTTTGCTTCCAATAGGAAGGACAAATCGTGCATCTTCTGGCGGTAGCCCGAGATCAAGCAGTTGTTGGTACTGCTCGACGGATTGAACGATTGAGTCGTGGAAAATCTGCTCGCGCTCTTGGATGGTTTCTTCAGTGACAGCACCGTCTCGTTGGTTCCGACCGATCCAGTCGGCATCGCTCACGGAGGGTGGCACGACGACCATTTCACCGGCCCGCACGTCTTCTGGATCGACATCGTCGAACGCGACGTATCGCTGGCTCTGGATGTCGAATGAAACGTGTCGGTGGCGGGTGATCTGTGCCATGCACGAGCGGCTGATACCTTTCACAGCAAACGTCGCGTGCGCGTGTTCGAACGGTCCGTAGTGACCGTGCCCGAGGAGATGTCCAATGAGCGTGCGCTTTTTCTCCTCCATCGTCTCGCCATCGACTGTCTCCATCGTCTTTTCGAACGACTGCTCGCCGACGAAGGAGCTTGAGTAGTCGTTTCTGGCAGCGGTACAGATAACACGTTCGGGATCTTCCGTCGCTTCGAGCAGGTGAACGTCCATAGTCGGATCAGGACACGCGATACGCTTTCAAAGAGATTTCGTCACAGTCCTGTCGATCAGTTCCCGAGCGAGTCGATGAACTCAGACGGCGAGACGACATCCATATCCTTTTTCTTGACGTGATCGAGGACCGTCCGGAAGCCGTCCATCGAGACAGACGTGTTGGTTCCGCTGTCGATTTCGTGGTAGGCGACGACGACCAACTGGTTGTACTGCTCGGCGACATCGAGGATCGCGTTGACATCCTCGGGCGAGGTACCGTGGACACGAGGAATGGTGTACATATTGCCAGGTTGGGCAGCGTTGCCGGGCGAACCACCGAAGATGTAGTTGGCCTCGTGGTATTTCTTCATGATCTCGATCGTTTCGGTGCTGATGCGTCCGTATGGAGCAACGATGTGGCGTGCGCCCCTATCGAAGCCCCATTGTTCGAGTTGCTGTTTGGATTGTCGAATTTGGCGCTCTTGTTCTTTGGCCGGATGTTGCGGTAGTGGTTTGCTCACCGGTGGGTGAGACATCATGTCCCAGCCTGCTTTGCCCATCTCGCGCATGTTGTCACGAGTCATGTTTTGCTCGGTGTTGATCGAATCAGGAATAACGGCAACACCGCCGGGCCACTTGCGCTTTTTCAGCTCAGGGAACGCCTTGGTGTACGTCGATATATGAGAATCGTCAAACTGGAAGATCACTTTCCCTTTCTTTGGCCGCGGGAGCTTACGGATATCGTCGATACCGACGGAGATGGGCTCACCAGCGGTGCTGACACTGATGCGCAGCTCTTGGACGGATTTCATGACCGGCTGTCCTGTTTTGCTGGTGAAGCCGAAATCGAGTTGGGTCCAGCCGTTGAGTTCTTTCGGGAGGAAATGTCGGCTAGTGAGCTTGCTGCTCTCGGCGGGTGCGATGAACTCGACACCAATACGCCCACGAACGGGCTTCTCGAACCGAACAGCCATCGAAAGATCGTGCGCACTGAGATCAAGTCCACCCTCATTCGAATCGTAGAATGAACGATAGATGCTGACGCCGTTCTCTTCTTCCTGCTTTCCGTTGTTCGTGCCTTTGAGTACGAGCGACTGACTACCGTTGAACGCCTTTTTGGAGTCGACTGTGTACTTGCCCGAGTCGACCTGCCAGCGTGAGCCAACGTCGCCCTCAAAGTCCTCTATGACCTCTCCCTTAGATCCGGGGGATGGGGTCCCCGTTCCTTCCGCGTCAGTACCGCTGTCGGTCCCTGATCCGGATGAATCGCTTAGTTGTGCAGTCGATGTCGATGATTGGTCTCCGTTTGTGGATGGGCCGGTCGGCAGCACTGCCGAACACCCCGCAATCGATATTGTACCAGCAGTTCCGAGCGTTGCGAGGAATTTTCGACGAGTCGATGGGCGTCTCATAGTAGGTAGTGACTTTCAACGGAGCTAAAACACTTTATAATACGATTCGTAAAACTGATTAGGTGTGTAATAAATTCTCAGCAGAGCAAACAATCCGCGGCACCGACTACTGGTGTTTGATTTTGATTATAATCTGACTCATGGCAGTGTATATTGTTGTCTATACAATAACAGATATGAAAATTTATACAAAATTTATTGTATTCATTGTTTTTTGCGAGTATATTTTCTACACTATGAAAAATCACTTACCGTCGTTCGAATTGTGGAAATTAAATTCGTACAAAATCATTGTCCATTCGAGGGTTTTATAGTGAAGATAGTGATATCGATAGAGCATGGATTGGACTCGACGCCACTTTCTTTATAGCGCGGTAGGTATTGCTGGCTTATCTGGTTGTCTACAGAATGATTCTGGTTCTTCTCCTCCATCAGAGACTGTTAGTCGTTCTCCCATCGGCCCTCATTCACCGGTTCCGACAGCGCATTCACAAACCACTAGTGTCAATGAGAAACAATCAAATCGTTCTACTGATCCATCAGAGGAGACATCTCAGACAGATGATGGTAAAGCTGTCGGAAATTCACTCTATCAAGGAGAGACGATTCCGGGATCACCGCACGCTCCGTCTGGGACAGCTCCACCGATCGGTCTCAATTTCGATGCATCGATTGCGACTCCCGTCTTGCGTGCGAGCGATGTAACCGATTACGGAGAGGTCGACTATGTCGCTGATCCGTTTTTGTTCGTCGAAGACGGGACGTGGCACATGTTTTTCGAAATTTTCAACGAAGATCGGACACCTGACGCACCGATTGGTCACGCAACGAGCTCGGACGGCTTGAATTGGACGTACGATCAGATCGCGATCAAAAAGGAGGTACACACATCGTTTCCCCTCGTGTGGAAATACAAGGGCGAATACTACATGTGTCCCCCATCCGGAAAGCGAGTCGAACTATACAAGGCACGGTCGTTCCCAAACAATTGGAAGCACGTTGGGAATGCGATCGATGTCGAGTACTACTCACACGATCCGACGTTTATCCGGTATCAGAATCGCTGGTGGCTGTTCACAGAGCGGGATAACCGTGATGTGATGATCTATCACTCTCGGGATCTCGAATCCGAAGGATGGACGCCGCACAAGGCAAATCCCGTCGTCACTGATCGTCTCAGCGCTGGTCGGCAGGGCGGTCGACCCATCTGTTCCGGAGATCGATTGTTCCTCTACTTTCAGGATTCAGTCGAGAACTACGGCGATCGTATCCGATGCTACGAGGTGACGGATCTGTCACCTTCGACCTACAACGACAGAGAGATGCCCACATCGCCGTTGCTCCATGAGTTCGGTGATGGCTGGGCGGGTGACGGAATGCACACGTTCGATCCGTGGTGGCTCGGACCAGGAAAGGGGTGGCGTTGTGCGGTTGATGGCGTTCGAGAACAGCATTCCGTCGAAGATCTGTTCACGATCGGAATCGTCGATCTTCCAGCCCATTCTTCGTCTGCTCAGCCGTCCACCTCTACTCTCCCCGAAGGAGTGGAATAATCGGGGAGTAGAACTGAGTGCAACAAAGCGAAACGGTGTAAAACAGACTTAATTTGGTTCGTACACACCGGTATGTGTTCACTACGTGAACGCCTGTTTTCTACGGCGTACGACTATCGACACAACCATTCCTCAATCTGTCATCGATGCAACGTCGTGATACCGATCTGAGAATTTTTTCTCGATGGTTTCGGGCGCAAACCGTTCGAGATGGTCAGGGATGGCGTCGTAGTGTGTGTCGTAGTTCTCGATAAGTCGTTCGAAGGCGTCTGCGAGAGCAGTCTCGTCTCCGGGTGTAAATCGCTGTCCTGCTGGTCCAACGATGTAGTCGGTGCTTCCCACGTCGGAGGCGATGATCGGCGTCCGTGTCGATAGTGCTTCTAGTAGTACCCGCCCGAACGGCTCATCGAGTAAACCTGAGTATACGAACGCGTCCGCCTTGTCGTAGATTGTAGTCAACTCGTCGTGATCGACGTATCCGAGCCACTCGATCTGATCGTCGACATCGAGTTCTCGGGCGAGCTCGTGAAGTCGCTTTTCCAGCGGTCCCGAGCCTGCAATCTGTAACGTTGCGTCGTATCCACGCTGAAGTATCTCTGCTACACCGCGTACGAGCACGTGCACTCCCTTAATATCCTGTAGTGCACCTACATAGAGAAGTTTCACCGCTCGCCCAGCTTCCGGTTTCGAGCGTCCTTCGGTGTTTTCCACCTCGAATGTTTCATCATAGAAGTGTGGGATTACCTCAATTCGCTCGTCAGGAAATCCGATTTTTCCGAAGTCTTCCACGAGGTGTGGTGACAGCGCGTGATACGCATCGATATCCCACGAACGATCGAGGGATTCGTGAACGAAACCAATCTGACCGAGTGCAACATACCCACCTCGGAGTTCTTCATCGAGACCCTGTCGGCGTTTGAGGGCAGTCGCTGGGATGCAGTTCGCACATTTCACCCGGCCCGGCCCCGAACACTTCTGTTCGCCATGGTACATCATATCTGCTTTCGGGCAGACCGGGAGATATGAATTAATCGTCGAAAGTGTTGGAACATCCAAGTCGGCGAGAACAGGAATAAATGCTGACGAGTAGGAATGAACCAATTCGTGTTGATTGAGCGCGTGGCTCTCTTCTCGGAGTGTCTCGATCTTGTTCGTGAGTGGGTGGGGTAGCTTTGGGAGTTTGTCGTGAATGACGTATTCAACGCGGTCCTCGGCTGGAAGATCAGCCGACGACGCATCCATCTGACTCGATACGTACACGGTCAAGTCGTGGTAGTTCGATAGGCGCTCGATGAGCAGTGTGGATGTTCTAACGGCTCCCGTCCCTGCTGCTCCTGGACACTCGGCAGGGACGAATCCAACGTCGAGTCGCTCACTCACGCACTACTCACCCAGCTTCCTACTACTGTCTCCATCCTGTTTTCGTCCATCGTGTGGCGATGGTCTCACCTCTGAGCCCTTACTACTTGCTTTCATCTTCGGAACTATTCTGTGTCTGTATGTGGCATTGAAATTAACACTAAGGAATGTTACTTAGTGTAAATTCTATTTGACAATCCATGCCACACATCTCATGTTGGACATGCGTCAGCCGTATGTCGTTCGATCTAGAAACGATAATAAGACCGTAGGCATCTATGCACCTAGTAAGACCGCGTCTCCGGGTTTAGGAGGTGTATTGTAATACCCCTTCGGTCTCAAACAGGAGACTAGAGAGTAAGCACGCGATATATGTATCACGAACACACGATTGGCGTCGTTATACCGGCGTACAACGAGGAGGGATATGTTGGAGAGGTAATCGAAACGTTGCCTTCATTCGTCGACAGAGCGTACGTCATTGACGATGGCTCGACGGATGATACGTGGCTTGAGATAACAGAATATGCGACGGAGTACAATGCTACACACCCTGGCACGAACGGGTACGACGCACGCGTCGTCCCGATTCAGCACAAGGTAAACCGTGGTGTTGGCGGCGCCATCAAGACTGGCTACTTACAGGCACTCGAAGACGGCATCGATGTCACGGCTGTGATGGGCGGCGATGGACAGATGGATCCAGACGTTCTCACAAAATTCATCGATCCTGTCGTCGAGGGGAAAGCCCATTATGCAAAGGGTAATCGCTTTATGAAGTTCGAAACCCTCGATGCGATGCCCCGTTTCCGTCTGTTCGGTAACACGATCTTGTCCCTGTTGACCAAGGTATCGAGCGGGTACTGGTCCATTTCAGACCCACAGAACGGATATACCGCAATCTCACAAGAAGCACTCCAGCGCGTCGACATCGATGGGATGTACGAGTACTACGGCTATTGCAACGATCTGTTGGTTCGGCTCAATCTCGCCGACTGCCGTGTTGCGGATGTCGTTCACTCGGCTGAGACCGTCTATGGCGAGGATTGGAAGAGCCACATTAACTACTCGGCATACGTGCCGAAGGTGTCGTATATGCTGCTTCACCGCTTCTTGTGGCGGTTGAATCAGAAGTACATCCTGAAGGACTTCCGGCCGTTCGCGGCAGCGTACTACCTTGGTGCAGGCGTTACCGGTCTCGGGATCGCAAAGCTGATGGCCAAACTCGCATTCCGTCGTGAGAACACTGACAGCTGGTTCTTCACGCTGCTGTCGGGTATTGTGCTTATACTCTCTGCAATGGTGCTCGATCGGATGGAAAACGAAGACATGGGCGTCCAAGTTCGAGAAGCGCCAACTTCGCTTCCAACGACGTCGATCTCGAAGAACGGACGCACCGAAACAGGACCAATTCCTGCAGACGACGACTAATTAATGAGTAGCCGTACCGGTCTTCTCGGGATGGCCCGTCAGGGTCGTCTCGATATTATTGCGGGCTTGCTTGGTCTCATAGCAGCGATAGCGCTGCTGCCGCTGCAGTTTCTGCTTGATCAAGTGTACATTCGCACGCTCCCGATCGTGTTGGGCTGTGCATCGTTGCTCTATCTCCATGCGGCTCGTGATGAGCGACATGGTGAGGTCGCAACGCTTTCGATCGGTACGGCACGTATCCTTCCGCCACTCGTCATTCTCGGTTCGGCTGCCCTCGTCGTGATAGCAGCAGCTTCAGAAGGCCGAACGCTTCTGTTCTACGATATCGCTGCAGCTGTTGGCACTGCCTTGCTCGCGCAGATTCTCTTCGTCGATAACGACTACTTCTCGCCCGGACTAATGCTCTTTCAGATCATTGTCTTCGGGCTCGTCGTCCGATTCGCCGCGCTCTACACGACGCCCGGCTTCATCGGCATCGATGTCTGGACCCATATGGTGGACTGGACTGGGAAGATATACGAAGCCCGATCATTGCAGCCAATATCGGATGAGAAATACTTCGCCTCACCGTTGTATCACCTATTGGTCGTCGGGTCGAGTTTGCTGCTGGACGTGTCGATCAGAACGGCGCTGTTCATCGTGGTCGGCGTAGCGATGCCTATTTCGGTTCTGCTGATCTATGCAACGGCGACGTTTTTCGTCGAGCCACGCTGGGCGGTGTTTGCCACAGCAGCGTACGCGATCAGCGCGTCCGTTATCGAGTGGGGGATCCACCTCATTCCGACGAGTCTAGGGTTAATCTTCTTTCTCGCGATCTTCTACAGTCTGGATCGGATGTTACGAATCGACTACAAGCCGCGTGATTTCGGGCTGGTCGTGTTCTTCAGCGTTGCGGTTATCCTCACCCACCAGATCTCAGCGTTCATCATGCTGGTGTTCACCGGCTCTGGCCTCCTCGCCTACTTCGGCCTGAGCCTCGGCATCTTCGATATCGGCCGGGCCAGTTGGGAGCGCTCGTCGACGCGCGAATCGGTGAATCTCACCGGACTGTTAGTGTTCGACCTCGGGCTGATCACGTTTATGTGGTCGCTAACACCGTACCAAGGTGGATCATTCCTAACGACGATCCTCAACTACTTCGTCAACACGGTGCGCGATACTGCGGGTGCTGGCAATCTTGCCAGTTCATCACAGAATATCCCTCCGAGCGCGATGCCCCAGCAGACGCTTATGCAGAGCATCGTGGAGTATCTCGACGTGCTTGGATTTCTGTTGTTGCTGTTGTTGACGATCGTGGGCTGTCTGTACATCATTCGACAGGAAAATATCTCACACGCGACGTTCACGTGTGTCATTGCGACCGTTATTATGCTTGCATTCGTGTTCGGATTCCCCATGTTCGGGATCAGAACGTTCGTTCCTGGTCGGTGGTATCCGTTCGTTGGTGCTCCGATGGCCGTTGTCGGCGCAATCGGGCTCTCCTATCTCGTCAAGAACACCCAACCGTCAGTCATGGTGATCGTCCTATTGCTCTTCGTCGTCGTCTTCCCGGCGTCCTCGATTCTCGCAAGCGAAAGCACACAGGATCAGCCGGCGTTTGCTGACACCCAGACGCGCTACAGCTACACGGAAGCTGAACTGGCGGCCGTAGATACTATCCGTACCTACGCAGAGAATAAGAGTACGAACTGG
Organism: Halocatena marina; assembly: GCF_025913575.1. Lineage (NCBI taxonomy): Archaea > Methanobacteriati > Methanobacteriota > Halobacteria > Halobacteriales > Natronomonadaceae > Halocatena > Halocatena marina. The sequence continues at coordinate 690,336 of NZ_CP109785.1, forward strand.
GTCACCGATCACCCGTATGCGACAGTGTTGACCCGAACACAAGCTCACAACATGGAACCAGGCGCGATCCAAAACGGGCAGGTTGCCGGGTGGGCTAGGGATATACGATATGAAAACGGAACAACTACTACGCGGATGGTAGAGGCAGACACCTACATCTATCGGGACTATCAGGGAAGTGGTGCTGCGTACTTTAAGTTCTACTACAATAACTCGACAGTTTCGTACACACCCTCTGTCTCATACAAGCAAATGTGTGGAGGGAACAAGGACATTCTATTTATGAATAGTCAGGTGACTGTATGTAATTCGGCTGGAGCATAACAAAAACGTTGATAATGTTCGTAGAATTTCGGCTTCGGAGGAACGAAGGAATAAATAAGTGCATACGGAGAATCCGAAACAACAATGAAACTCACGAGAATGTCAGCTAGATCAGTTTCTTGCCAATCCATTATTCGACAAAAGATGAATGTAAATCATGGTACATTTAGTGGTGTATTGAAAAGAGGTGGTGATCGCAGTGAGTGATCACTCGATGGAGGCCTTACTCATCGGAATCGACGCCGGATGTCTTCCGGTGTTCGATCGATTGATTGAGGAGGATGTCATCCCAAATATTGAATCTATCTGCGATACTGGCGTTTCTGGGCCACTTACGTCTCAGATTCCGCCATGGACGCCTAGTGCATGGCCGTCGATGTACACCGGAGTGAATCCCGGTAAGCATGGAACGTTTGGTTTCGTCGATTACGACGGATACGATTGGCACGTCGTCACTGCCGATCACGTCCGTGAGCACGCACTGTGGAAGCTATTAGAGGAAAACGACATGTCGAGTGTCGTGGTGAACGTTCCAGTCACGCATCCACCTGACGAGATTGATGGAGCAATCATCCCTGGATTTATCGGTCCAGAGCATCCTGAATCTCATCCAAAAGGTATTCTAGACGAGGTCCGTGAGGAAATTGGTGAGTACCGCGTCTACCCTATCTACGAGCGTGAAGACGACTGGCCGGATTCACGGAAAATGGACGAGTATACGACACTCGTTCGGATGCGCGGCGAGGCATTTCGGTATCTGGATAAGCGATTCGAACCGGATTTCGGGTTTGTTCAGTTCCAAAAGCCCGATACGGTGTTTCACGAATTCCACGGGAATTGGGAAAAGGTAAAAACCGTCTACGAAGAGACCGACCGTCAGATTGGTCTCCTCCTTGAGGAGTGTGATGCGAAACGGGTCTTTATTGCAAGCGACCACGGGATGGGTCCATACGAGAAATACGAGTTCCGGATGAACGAATTTCTCAAAGACGAGGGCTACGCTGTGGCGACCCAAGGCGGCAAGGGAATGCCGTCGTGGAATCCGATCCGGAATCAGCTCCGTGAAGGGCAAGACCAAGAGACGTGGGAACCGGGCGTCGTCGAACGGTTGGCCGCTGTCGCAGCCCAACATGGTGTCACACCCTCTCGGATCGAAGGAGGACTCAAAACAGTCGGTCTCGACCGGATCGTGAAACAGTACCTCCCTGAAAACATCGCACGGACTGCGAGCGAACAAGTCGACTTTCCGGAGTCAAAAGCGTATATGCGTGCACGCGTCGAACTCGGTGTTCGAATCAATCTCGAAGGGCGTGAGCCGGATGGGATCGTGCCTGAATCGGAGTACGAGTCGGTTCGTTCTGATATCATCGAACAGCTTACGCCGCTGACAACACCGGATGGCGAGCCGATGTTCGACGAAGTCGTCCCGCGGGAAGAGTACTATCACGGTCCGTACGCTGAGAATGCCGTCGATATCGTGACCGTGCCAAACAACTTCGATCACTTCCTATCGGCCCATCTCCTCGGAAAGCACTTCGGGCCACCCACAGAGCCGTGGAATCACAAGCTCGATGGGGTGTTCGCTGCGATGGGTGAGGGTATTGATGATTCTGTTTCGGTTGAGGACGCCCACATCTACGATGTCGCGCCGACGATCATGGCCGCACTTGGTGTTCCGTACAGCGATCGCATGGACGGACGCGTCCTTCCAATCGTCGATGATCCTGGTTCAATTGCGTATCCTGAGTACAACAGCGACGATGCTGCCGGTATCGAAGACGACGACGTCGAAGACAGATTGGCTGATCTCGGGTATCTTTAAACGGACACCAATATACCGCGATACTGCAGCGTGTCGTCTCCTGTCTGTTATATTCGAGAGTGCTCTCTCTCCCCGTCAGTTGATCGTCTGGCGTGCCATCGGTTTGTGCTGATGCGCTCGCTGTCTGATCCCGTCGGCAATCACGCTTACTCGGTCATGTACCGGGGGCATCATTCCAGAGATCCACGTGGAGCCGTGGCGTGTATCGATAACCGTGTTCGATGGCGAGTGCAGCGACTGTTTCTCGCGTATCGTCGAGCGCCGAACGTGTCGCGCCTTCCGGCATGAGAAGAACATCGGTGTTTCGTATTTGGGTTGAGGTCACAGCTCGTATCCGTTCGAGCAGATCGGTAATCTCCGGAAGATCATCGGAATCAGTGACCACGAACTTGAGTTGGAACTCGTACGATTCGATGAGTGTTGCAAGTGTCTCGATATCAAGCCGACGTGCTTCGTGGGATTCTATCCACTCTCCATCACCTGTAGGTGCCCGTTCGGGCGTTGGTGTGCTGCTAGCGAGCTTTGGGCTGATACTTGCAAGATCAATGTCACCCTCTCGATAAACGGTTCCATTTGTCTCGACAGTCGTGTGATAGCCACACTCAGCGAGGCGATCGAGGAGTTCGACACTCGTATCGTGGATCAGCGGCTCTCCTCCCGTGAGAACGACGTGTGTCGCTGGATACGACTGTACGTCCTCGATAATATCTTCGATCGATAGCCACGCGTGAGTTGGTTCCCACGAGGTGTGATACGAGTCACAGAACCAACATCGGAGATTGCAGCCGCTGGTGCGGATGAAGACAGATGGCGTTCCAGCGAGCACTCCCTCCCCCTGCAGCGAATAAAACAGCTCGTTGATTGGGAGGTCACCGCTATCGGTATTGCCATTTCGATTTTCATCGTTTCCGATTTTCGTTCCCGTTGAGGGATCTACGGACGACTCGTCAGTATTGACTGGCATCGGTTCATATTCCCCCGTGTCCAGCGCAGAGTTCGCTGGTTTCACGGACTTCGACAGCGATCGCGGAGACTGTCTCCGGTAGCTTCTCTTTGAGTCGCCGTTCGAGAGCGACACTCATGACTTCTGCAGTCGGCGGATGTTCGAGGACAACTACTGCATCCCCATCACCTGACTGCTCGAACGCCTCAACCAGAGGATCACCTCGTTCGAGGAGGAATCGGTGATCCCACTCGTTGATCAGAGACGTTACCTCTCCCTTATCAACTACCCAACCACAGTCAGTGAGTGTTCCCTGAATCGAAACAGTAACCTCGTAGTTGTGTCCGTGGGGACGCGAACATTTGCCAGTGTGATGTCTGAGTCGATGACCTGCACTGATCCGAATCGGTCGGTCCTGACCGATGTGGAGGGTACGCTCTGTTTCTTTGATTCTCTTCAGTGAATTAGTGGCTCTTTCTTTGATTCTCTTCAGTGAATTAGTGGCTCTTTCTTTGCTCTCGTCCTTTATATCATCTCTATCATCGATTTCGTGTTCTGTACTCTCTGTATGGCCATCTTCTGAGACTCCTTCGATCATATTCTTAGATGACTGGAAGAGCACTTAGTCCTGTTCGATCAATTTTTTGTGCTGCGTTATAAGAGAATATTAGAATTTACGTTCATTCCAAATATAGGGGCGTCTCAGTCGCTGCTTCGCTCGTCATCACATTCAGTCTGTAACGGAAAACGAGATAGCAGTTGACGCTGCATTCACTGTGTGAAAATAATGACTCGACAATCGCGGGGGTTCTGTCGCTGAATAATATGATTCGTATCCATCGAGCAGTGCTGGTTCGTGAGTGCACGTGATTCGTGTTTCAGATCTCGTCTGAGTTACGCGGCATTGCCTGATGGATACGCGCGTTGATTGCTGTGTTGCAGTGTACTCTCCTATTCTGATCGTTCAGCAGGGCGGCTGTTCGTCGTTTTCCTCCGTTTCTGTATCCTCCTTGGTGTCCATCTCGTCCTCCGTGTCTTCCTCAGTAGTCTCCGAGCTTTCTTCGGAGTTCGTGTCTTCTTCTGTCTCGGTGTCCTGTTCAGTATCCGAGTCGGTGGCTGTTTCCTCATCTACTGTGCTATCGTTCTGCGTGTCGGTTTCAGTCTCTGTATCGGTATCTGAGTCTGTTTCGGTATCACTGTCTGTCTCTGGGTCCTCAGTTGGGAAATCAGATTCACACGGGATTCCGTCGCCGTCCCGATCTAAATCACTGTTATCATCGCCTTCTGCCTCAAACACTGCCTCGACTTGTTCTCTACTATTAAAGTCTCCGCAGTCGTATGGGTCGTCTGCGTCTCCGGATGGCGTCGGAGTTACGACACCGCTATCGTCTTGCGCTAATGCACCGAATGGCCCAACACTAATTACGGCGATAGTGAGCACAATAGTGAACGCCAGCGTAGCAATTCCTGTCTTAACACGTTTAGATGTGGTCGGTTTCATGACCGACTGCTACGATACCGTTTGTTGTAATATGCTTTCTGGCCACCTATATTAAATCCTTAGAATGGTGAGAAAGGTGGATGGGGTGTAACATCATGTCATATAATAATTGGGATAGAATCTAAATACATATGCTAGATTAACATTTGAGAGGTGGTGGATACCAATCTTCGTTGTCAATTATTTGTTGAATGGAATAGTATCCGATAGATTTATCTGTGGTTGTGCTGGTATATCCAACTGGTCCCAATAACATAAGTTGGAGACCGAAACCTTGTGCCCCTGCACACGGTTTTCCGATGCGTTCGAACTAGTTATGTGACATTCTGACTGCGGTCTCCAATAGAGACTATTATGCAGCCCCACTTAACTATTTATATATGGTGCTACTCACCATATCATGTACAATAGTGTGTCTGTTCGAGTCAGTCTGGTGGGAATATATGTCTTTGAATTTCCACCACACTCTTCGTCGTGACCCGAGGAACACATTAGGTGGATGATCGATCGGAATCACAGTGGTCGAACAACACGACAGTCTATTCTATCCCTCGATCGCTTGCGCCTTTTCTGATCTCTTTTGCACGTGTTCGTACGCGAGAGATGTACCGCTCGATTTTCTCCGGCTTTTCTCCGTAGAACGAGGCGATCCAATTAATATCCGTTCCGGGCTGTGTAAGGAAGTAAGCAGTCAACGTGTCTCGTCCAGCCTGAATGATCGTCGGAGGGACACCTCTCGTTCCGGTACCGACCTCCTCAAAACCGTTGACATCGAAATAAACATCTGCATACAGTTCGGCGAGATCGGAATCTTCGAAGGTTATTCCCTGATGTTGGGGTGCTTCGAATCGATAACGGGGGTCGCCGTCTGACGACGTCACCTCGACAATTCGAACGCCGAGAATATACTCTCGGGACACTGATTCGTTTCCCCTATCCGTGGTCGGATTATTGGATCGTGACATGGATGATGTACAGTTGATTGTAATACGGAACAGCACGATATGCGCGACCGTCAGACGAGCAACGTGTTGACAGACTGTGAATCTTTCTGCAACAAGAGATGAGTTACCCGACGACGATTGCTTCACTCAGTTGAGTTCTTCGCGAAGGCTAACGATGTCGTCGAAATCGAGACGATCATTTTCGTTGAAATCGTATGCGTCAGCGTTCAAACGGATGCTGTCGTCATCGAAATGTGAAAACAGTGTGACAATGTCGTGGTGGTCCAGTCGTCCGTTCCCGTTAACGTCTTCGTAGAGACCGTCTCCATCGGGGTCGGTAGGTGCGTTGTCTCCAATAACAGCCGGTGGTCCTGTGATGAATAGGCCAGTTCGTGCCTCCGCATCGATAGCATTGCCCTTCTCATCGTCCATCTGATGGATATCAATGGCGAGGTCGGTCGTTCCCATTTCGAGGGCACGCAACTCCACTGAAGCGATTGGGACATCGCTCTCTCCCGGTTGGATGTTCTTCTTTGTGTCTGCGAACCGGAGGGATACGGACGCACCGTCATCAGAAATAGTGCTGTCAGTAACCATCAACGTGTCCGGGAAAGAAACGTCAGTAATTGATGCCACGTCTGGATTGGAGACCGTAACGGTAACCCGGCCGCCAGAGATCCCTGATGGGAGAGACGACGCACGTAGGTCTGTACTCGCAGTGCTCCCGTGGGCAACAGCTATCGAGTCGATGTCGATCAGGACGTTCGGTTGGTAGACGTACAGCCCGTCGTTGGGGTATGAACGCGCAGGTCCGCCGAAGCCGTCCTCACAGCAGAGAACACGGCCGTCGTCCATTACGTAGACGTTGTCAACGTTCCTGAGTGCATCGTCTGCGTCTTCGGGTGCGTCTGTGAAATCGGGACCAGCAATAACTGGTTCGAGTCTCGAGACGTTGTAATCTCGTTCCAATTCGCCTCGGTAGACCACACCACCATCGACACGATCCATCTGAATGTCGCCTTCGTCGTTGGCAAGATCGTCGTTGAACTCAGAGATACCGAAGTAGACAACGTCACCCGGGCCAGCACCGTCGACGCTGTCGACACCCTCGGCCTTGTTGAATTCGATTGAGGCACCGATCTCTTTTGCGGCCGCGCGGGTTTCGAGGAACGGTACTTTGCGGAGGTCCTCATCGACACCTCGCGGTCCATCGCTTTCTACTTGTTCGGCCCAATCGATGATCTCTTGATTGGAGATGTAGTTCTGATTGCCGTTCTTGATGACGTCCCGATCGGCTTCCTCCAACGCTGCGTCGAGATCCTCTCTCCAGTCCGTCTCAGCGTGGGCTTCGAGGTAGTGTTGTTGCGTGATGTCGTCGTAGGTGGCGATCCACCGTTCTACTTCCTCGTTACTCGCGTGCCCAAGCTCAATCCACTCGATTTCGAGAGGGGTTTTCGCCGGTGAATGTCTGTTTCCGGAATCTGCAACGGATGCCTCATCGTTGGTTATTTTCGGGGCGTAAAGCGAGCCTTCGATCTCCATCGGATCATCGTACCTCGGAATCGGATCGTCGGCGACAAACTTGTAGATACCCTTGCTATCACCGTCCGAGCAGCCATAGACGGTTCGTTTATCGCTCTGGAAATCTGGTGCCTCCCACGCCGCCCGACCCATCACATAGTATTTGATCGGCTGGGGTGTCTCGGCTGCAGGATCACGAATATCGACGTGATAGCCGTATCGATACGGATTCGGGTAGATATCACCGATTGGGGTGGTGACATTATTTTTGCCGTTTGTCTGATCAACTTGCTCAGCTCCAAGATAATACGCGAGGAATTCGACACCGTCCAGCGCCCAGAAGCCCTGTGGACTGAACGAGTCGTCGTAATACGTTTCGATAGCCTCCACGATCTCGGACGGGTTCGGTCGGTTCCAGAACTGAGCACCGCCGATGAGACCCTTCCCGCTCCCGTTTTCTTCGATGTCACCCACCGTATTGGTCAGGTTGACGCGTGTGTGGGCGTAGTTCTCCTCTGAGGAGACCATCGTACCCCACGGGCTGAGATCACCATAGCAGTTGATACGCGTACCACCAATCGAACGGAGTGGCTCGGTGTTCGCAAGGTTGATTGCGTTCTTCTGGTCGGCCTCCCACTCACCGTCTTCGGTCTGGCGGATTGGGATCCGTGAGACGTTCCCCGGGCTGTTTTCCCAGTTCGTAAACAGGTATCCCTCCGTGCCATCGTTGTTTGTGGCGACGAACTCGTTACAGTCGGGATTAGTCGCGGCAGCCCCGTACTGAGTGCCTGGGAAGTTGTCCTGTGTGATGTCTGTACCCTCGGGCGTCTGAGTTACACCGAGTCGCTCCGTGCCACCGTTTATCGATTCTCCTCCCTGCGCGAGTAATACGTACTCGCCATTACCAGAACGTACCTGACCTTGTTCTTTCTTCGTCTGCGGTGTCGATACCTCTATGAAATCGTCGTTATCTCCGTCCAGTTCAAACTGGAAGCCGCTGAAGTAACCGATACCCGCTCTGTTGAATGGCGCTGGATTGTCCTCGCTCGGATGTTGGAGACTGTACAGCAGCCCGCCGTCCTCGAATACAAATGGACCTGTCACCTCGGCACCGTGCGCTGTTGTTGAAAATCGCTTGAGATTTCCCTTCACACTTGGCGCCCCAGGTGTATCCGTTTCTTCTACCTCATCTGCACTTGCCACACCGACCACGCTTGCTCCGAGCGCAGCGGCTATTGACGTTTCCATCAGACTCCGCCTAGTAAATTTCATTCTCGGTTTTGAACACTATCTCACTACCTAAAATACTTTTATAATATTTGTATTGATTGAGAAATAGTAATATTGGATGGAGGAAAGGTATATACCGGAAGAGAGTCTCATGGTGATATCGATTGTGACGCGGATGCTCTAGCACTCTCTGTATCCTCTAATCACGCTGTTTCCGAACTGCTCTTTTGCTTGGAGTTGGTGATCAAGTAGTTTCTGCCATCAGTCTCTTAACTGAATGACAAATGTAGCACAATACGATAAAACCGAATCTCAGTGCAATAATTTATAATTAGATAATGTTTGCTATGATATGATATGATATTTGATTAGATAAAACCACCTTTCGGTAAGAGTCAAACGTTTAGTCGAACCATTGTATGGTATTTGTGGATATGGCGGTTTGATGTGTGGGGGTAATCAGATGAGTGCTCTGAGTATCATTGATTTTCGAACGAACAATCGAGCAACAGACTCACTCACACCAATAACGACAGCCAGATAGCGGTTGTCTGAGATTCAGAATTGTACAGTGTGTTCACGCTCCATGTGTCGTGGGGGATAATTCCTATTCTTGAGTCATTGCCACGATACGTTGTCGTGGATGTGGATAGGTTTCCCATGATTTTCACGAGACAACGAGACTCTATTCCGTCGATTGTTGACACAACTTCGTCGGAGACAACGCGATATCAGTGACTAAGAGACCCACCTTTGTTCAAAATATATTTGCATCATGATTGTAAATTCTAATATCCTAATTGCGGATGAGTCGCATCTCTTTCGAACCATTGTCATTGAACATAAATATGACAGTTGGCAGGGGTTAAGTATAATGTACGCTGTGGTAGTCATAATGGTCGAAACAGAAGGAGTGTACCCACCGTCGCTCATTGCCGATGTCGTCGATGCCAAATTTTCGCACCTAATAGATGATACAATCTGTTTCGGTGGAGAATGTGAGTATGCACAAGCACACAACTGGTGGCTCACTTCAATTTTCACGTCTCAATGTTCTCAGAGGGCTACTGCCCGATACACGTGTGCTGCGTGTATGAGACGAGTGAAGATCGTTGTTGATCTTCCTTCGCTCACATACCTTGAATACTCTGATCCAGATGACGTCGTTGATGAACTCATCGATTATGATGGGTTCACGAGCAAATCGATGATCTAAACACGAAATTAATTTCTAACAGAGCGCCGCTTTTCGTCTCCGATTGTCTATAAGCTCCCAGTCGTCATTTTCTTCGCGCATTCAACTAACTCACTTGTTTGCACTCACCGTTCTGGCTGCTCCTGTAGAACTCAGACTTGCGAACATATCGTTCGAGTAGTCGGTTATTCACAATCCAGTACTCCTTGTTTATCTCCAGTATTGTAAAATCGGTAGTGAGTAGGTTGACGTTGCTTGTTGTTCAACCATACATCCGTCAAGATATCAGATTTTGGAGATAAGCAGTTCAGTATGAGTGCACGCAGCCGTAAATCGCGTTCGATCACAGTTCAAATTTGGTGGTTCAGCACAGCACGACTTATCGAGTCGGGGTGTCTCTCGGGAAAAACCACTGTAATGTTCATCGATCCATTTCGTCTATATCATATTAGTAATCTTTGAATCCAAATACCCTTTTTTCCCCACATCCGTCACAAACGGCAATATATGTATTCGATGACTTCATTGTCTTATGAGGGATAGTGTTTTTTTCATTACATTCATCACATCTCCATTCGAACATCACCAATTACAACCAATCTTAATCTTACTTGCTCACTATTTATAAACTTCATCTCATAATAACAATACGATCGCATTTTGTCTCCACTAATCGTTGTGCAAAGCCCTCTATGGAATGCATGGCGTGGGGGGCTACGTGCCGCTGGAGTCATTGATTTCTGTCTGCTGTCGAGGTCAAACACTCTGTGCGAAGTGAAGATAGAAAATATTCATGGTGTGGATTTCCTGATATGTCGTATATTGGACGTTGGTGCGAAGACGGTGGTATATACCTCAAAATGAGATGTGAATTGTACGTAAACGAATAACGGGATACTGTTCACGTTCAGGACTGCCGTACTTGTGGTGCAGCCGTATGTTAGAAAACTGCAGTCCTCTTTATTGATAGCGTGGCTGGAGCACAGTCACCATCTCTCATATCCTTTTATTTCAACTGCACTTATTCTCTCCTTAGTAAATACATACTTTAGCACTCATCTCACCCTCTTCGAAGTACGAGAAAATGCCTACACGGGATACTGATCTCAAATTTTATGTTATTGTCATATGAACATTGATCGAAAATAGGTTTTAGGGAAGTCGACATTCAACACGAAAAATGAGTGTGTGGATGATTACTGAGTCGGAAATCAGATATATTACAATTTATTTTTAATTGTATGTATTTACTTTGGAAGAATGTGTTTTGCCCATCTTGTAAGCTAGTCTTTTGATTTGATCCATGTCGAAATTACTATATAACAGACAAGAATGCTGTATTCACTGACTGCACGTTACCGTCACTACGTCTCAATATGAAAAAACACTCCGATAGATGTGTTGATGTTGCTATATTGTCGCAGTAAGCCGTCAACGTGCGCTGTGTATACAACAACGGCTAATCACGAACTAGCGTCCCATGGAGTAGAATTCCTCGTTAGGTCGCATGTCCGCCACTGTCGCCATCCTATTCGAGAGATTATAGAAGGCGACGACGCTCGTGATATCCCAGATCGCTTCTTCAGAGAAGCCATGATTGCGGAGTTTGGCAAGATCTGTTCGACCGATCGATTCCGGTGATTCAGTGAGGTCCGCCGCGAAATCGAGCATCGCGCGGTGATTAGGACTCAGATTCGCCGAGCGGTGATTAGTTGCGAGCTGGTCAGCGAGTTTGGGTGCTTCTGCATAAATTCGTAGCAACGCCCCGTGAGCGACGACACAATAGAGACAGTCATTCACACCACTCACCGTCACGACGATCATCTCGATCTCTTCGCGTGCAAGTTCGGTATCCTCAACGAGCGCATCGTGATACGCGACAAACGCTCGGAAGTGGCTCGGTTTGTAGCCGAACGCACTGAACACATTCGGCGTAAAGCCCGTGCGTTCGGTTTCCTCGTCGATTCGTTCGCGGAGATCGTCGGGAAGCTCATCGTGGTCGGGAGTCGGGAAGTTCTGCATCGGCTTCGTCATACTCCAACGTGATCTGGAAGGGTTTTATACTGCGGGTTACCCGTTGTCTATCCCCTCTGCTTGATTGCGTCTCCTGTCTCTCTCAAATGTGGGTGAGTATATCATGCGATCATTCTCATCCCTGATTAAAAACCAGTTATTTCCGGCATAGAATACACAAGACTTTGAGAGGTAATTATGAGTCTATGAAGATCGGACGACGGACGTTTCTACGATCGACCGGCGTACTGTTGGGTTCTGGAGCGTTAACGCTGGAGACAGTAAACGCAACTGGCAGCGATGAGATAACTATTCTAACCGACGAACACAGTGTCAGCCACGTGTATGCCGACGATCTGTATGGGATGGCGTTCGCAAACGGATACGTACAGGCTCGTGATCGACTCTTCGAGATGGACGTACTCAGACACATCGGTTATGGGAACAGTGCAGAGGTGCTCGGTCCATCCCAGTTGCAATCGGACATCGAAGTTCGCCGTGATCTCTACAGCAAGCGTGAGATCAAACGGCAGTACGAAACCGCCTCTGATCGGACACAGCGGGTTCTCGAAGCGTTCGCTGATGGCGTGAATCGGAAGATGGTTGAGCTAGCCGCCAGCGGACAATTGCCGGGGACGTTCACCGCTCTTGCGCACGCTCCAGCACCGTGGACGCCAGCAGACTCCATTGCCGTGCTGAGCTATCTCATCGGATACTTCGGTGTCAGCGGCGGGAATGAACTCGCTAATGCGCAAGAACTAGCTCAGCTCACTCAATCGCTCGACGACGAGCGATCGGCCTACGAGGCGTTTGGCGACCGAAACTGGCTTCGAATTCGTGAAGATCATTCCACGTCAATCTCGGCAGAGGATCTCACTGTCGACGGTGGTGAGGAGGTGCTTCCCTACGAGGACGTTCCAGATGAACAGTTGCGGTTTGTGGATGCTGCTCTCGATGCAGAACCGTGGGGCATTGAGAATGATTTCTCGCTCTCCGATTTCCTGAGTGGTCTGAGGCGAGGCGAGGAGGCGGGAAGTGGAGTCATGGAGGGGTTCAAGTGGGGGAGCAACGCACTCATCGTGAGTGGTGAGCACACCGAGACAGGATCCCCGATGCTCGGTGGCGGTCCCCAGATGGGCTATTTCAAGCCGCCAGTCATCCATCAAGTGGGACTCCACGGCGCTGGGTACGATGTGACCGGCATCGGTGTCGTCGGGACCCCAGGGATCGTCATCGGCCGCACGCCGGAGTTCGCGTGGACGGTCACAAGTGGGCGTGATGATCAGGTCGATACCATTGCAGTCGAACTCCATCCAGAGGATAAGCATCGGTACAAGTGGGACGGTGAGTGGCACAGCATGCAGACCGAGACAGTCGTTCACAATGCGTCGGTTGTCGGATCGATCGTCTCCGGGGACCCAGATGTTCGAGTTGTAAAACAGGAGATAGCCCGTATCGAAGAAAATGGGGACGTCATGCCTGTAATCGCGTGGAATTCCGACGAGCGCGTTGCGTGGTGTCAGCGAACGACAACACGCTATCAGGAACTCGAAGGAGCGTTCATGTGGGCGGATCTCGGTACACGGGACGATCTCGACGGATTCAAAGATCAGATCAGCGAATTTCCGTTCACGTTTAACTTCCACTATATTGACAGCGAGGATATTGCATACATTCATACTGGAAGCGTTCCGGACCGGAACCCGTCTCTCGATCACCGACTTCCAGCTCCTGGATCGGACCATCAATGGCGCGGTAAGCGCGTCGGTCTCGGGTTACAAACTTCGTATACGAACCCCTCCAGTGGATACGTTGTGAACTGGAACAATGGCCCGTGTGCGGGCTGGCGAGCGGGCGATGCTCCACAGCAGTGGGGATCTACTCACCGCGTCGAACTCCTCGATCGGTTCACTCGGTCGGCACTAGCTGATGGGCCGCTTTCACTCCAAGACGTCAAACAAATCATCGAGCGAGCCGCAACGCACGACGCAAGCGCACCTTACACCGTCCCAGCCCTCATCGATGCCGGGCACACGAGCAGCGACGCACAGCTTCGAGCGATGGCGGACGAACTCCAAACGTGGAAACAGCGTGGATACGCGTGGCGCGATGCGAATGAGGACGGTCGCTACGACTCCGGAGGGATGGCTATCTGGGAAGAAACACGCCGCGAGCTACAACGTCTTGTTTTTGAGGACGAACTCGACGAGCAAACACCCGATCTCGCGTTCGACCCCCCGGAAACCCGACACGCCGCAGATCACGGACGAGCACACCAGGAGACGACGCTCGTGGATGCGATCGCCGGTCGGACGACCCACGACTGGTTCGGGGGTGTAACTGATCGTAGCGAGCGCACACAGAACCACGATGAATCGGTCCGTACCGTCCTCAGACAGGCGCTCGAACAGGCTGCTCAAACGCTCGAAAAGCGATATGAGAGCGCCAACCCAGAGGACTGGCTGCTCTCAGTCCGTGAGTCTACATTCCGATCGCTCGGAGCGAGCAAACAGACATCGATCAAGATGGTCAATCGAGCGACGTACAACCAAGCTGTTGCAGTCGGTGAGGGACTCGAGGGTTCTCAGCATATCCTCGCACCGAGCAACGATGGCAACATGACACTCCCCGAGGTGCTGGCAACGCAACTCGGAGGAGACGAACCGGATCGATTGACCGATCAGCTGGACGAGTATGCGGCCTTCGAGTACGCTCCCAACCCGTACACCCGAGAGCAAGTTGAAACAATCGCTACGGATCACCAGACCCTCCGGGCGTACCACACGTCAATCGACGACCCGATCGAACCCACCGGTCAGATTTCCGAACGAACGCGAACGCAGATTGCTACGCAAATCAAAACAAACGAAGACAACAACTGAATTCCTTGCTGTTACACCGGTGTTGTTGGTTATAAATCATCATCATTTGTCGGGCCGATTTTTTGTTCGTCGACTGTTTCGAACTCATGGTCAATGACGTGGCGGGGATTTTCGTCGTCATCGCATTCGTATTTGTAGCGGACGCCTTCTTTCTCATCCTGAGTCGCTTGGTGTGAGCCATCACAGAACGGGTAGTCGGCTGAAAGGCCACAGAGACAGATCGCAATGTCGCCTTTCTCCTCGTCAAGGTCGTCGGGTGTGATGATCCGTGGCTCGGTCGCAGCGTGTGTGATTTCGCGGACCATACCCTCTCTTGTCGTTGGCTTTCCGTGAACGTGTGGTATCTGCACGGATGCACCCGACGAAACACTTTCAATCTCAACTCAACGGTGGTGGCCCTGTTGTCCTCCCGTGGCACCGACAACGATCGGATCGTGGGAAGATCACTTTCAGCGTCCATGGCGCAGTCTTATCATCGTACCGTTCGTGGATAGGATAGCGAATGAATCAGCTCAGGACCGACCCAGTACTCCAGGAATTGATCGAAGAACATGGGACTCTCGAACTTGAACCGGCTGTTGACCCGTTCGAACGGCTCGTTGTTTCGATCGTCAACCAACAGATCTCAACAGCGTCAGCGAGTGCGATTCGAGAGCGATTCTTCAATCGTTTCGACATCGCTCCGGAGCCTCTGTTGAACGCCAATGAGGATGATCTCAGAGACGTTGGGCTGTCCCAGCAGAAGATCGAGTACATCCAGAACACTGCCAAAACGTTCCAAAAAGAGAACCTCACAAAAGCGACGTTTTCAGATATGTCTGACCAGGCGGTGATTGACGAACTAACAACAATTCGTGGGATTGGTGTCTGGACGGCAAAAATGTTCCTTATGTTCTCGCTCGGAAGAAAAGATGTGTTTCCGACCGAGGATTTAGCTGTCAGAAAAGGAATGCAAGAACTGTATGGTGATCTCACTGAATCTGAAATGGTCGAAATAGCCGAGCAATGGCGTCCCAATCGGAGTATTGCAGCCCTCTATATCTGGCGAGCGTACGAGTAACTCGCCACTGAGAACAAAATCGGGCGATTCGATAATTCTGACTTCGGTTGGGCGAAATTCACACAACAATGATTGTATTTAATGATTTTAGTATACGTTTGCTATGTTATCTCAGATCCAGTCGCAATATTTATCATGGATGGAGACAATGGCTATGGTAGTGAGTGACAATCAGCCCAGTGTCTTGTCACGAGGTGACCGATGTGAGTGTAAACTCAAAACGATCAGAAAACGATAAATACGAATCGCTCGATTGGATGCTTTCGGCCGACGATCGAATTCTCGACCATTTCGACGAAAATGGTCCCGGGCTGTGCCCACAGGCAGCCGGAGTGCTTGGTCTCCATGTGTCGTTCGCTCGGAGGCGGTGCGAGATACTTTGTGAGCACGGATTCTTATACGAAAATGATACAGAATTTCGTCTCACAGATCGTGGCCAGCAGTATCTTGAAATCTACGAATAGCTTAGGAATGACCAGAGACCGGCAGCGGTTCGTATGGCTCTTCTAGAAATTCCATATCGCTGCCGGATAGCGTGATGTCAAGTGCTTCGACGGCTTCTTCGAGGTGTTCGATACTCGTTGTTCCAACAATTGGCGCGGTGACCCAATCTTTCTCGAGGAGCCACGAGAGACCGATCTGTGCCATCGTTGCCCCTTCGTCTTCAGCAATTTGCTGAACACGCTCGTTGATTTCTCGACCGCCCCCATCGAAGTAGGGATGGTCTCTTGCGTGACTATCTGCCTGCCCTCGTGCTGTCGTCTCGCTTTCCTCGTGGGGCCGGGTGAGATATCCTCGAGCGAGTGGACTCCACGGAATGACAGCGAGACCCTGATTTTCGCAGTACGGTAGCATCTCCCGTTCCTCCTCGCGGTAGAGCAGATTGTAGTGGTTCTGCATTGTCATGAACTGCTCCAATCCGTGACGATCGCTCGTGTGTCTTGATTTTGCGAGTTGGTGGGTCCACATCGAACTCGCGCCGATGTAGCGCACCTTCTCGCGGCGAACAGCGTCATCGAGCGCACGCATCGTCGTCTCAATCGGTGTCTCGTCGTCCCAGCGATGGATCTGATAAAGATCGATGGTGTCCACGCCGAGTCGTTCGCGGCTCGCGTCCAGCTGTTGCTCGATGGCTTTGCGCGAAAGCCCGCCCGAATTCGGGTCCGAATCGTCCATCTGAAAGTATCCTTTCGTTGCGATCACTTGCTCGTCTTTACGACCAGCAAGTGCATCACCGAGGATACGCTCTGATTCACCGCGTGAGTACATATTCGCCGTATCGAAGAAGTTGATCCCGAGGTCGAGAGCCCGCTCGATTAACTCGGTCCCTGCCTCTTCATCGAGCACCCACTCGCGCCAATCGCTCGTCCCGAAGCTCATGCAACCGAGACAGATCCGGCTCACAGTCATCCCGGTATCACCGAGCGTTGTATACTCCATACTGTTGCTGTCGATTTGAACTACTAAATAACTGTTTGAGAATTATCAATAGCTGATAATTTGAGATAAAACTTTAGACTGTTCGAGACGAAATCATATTGTATGAACTGCGAGCGATCGGACACCGAAAACACTGTCACTGGTTTCCTGAAGTCGGGAGTGCTCCCGTTCACGAGAGCAGCTCACGGGTGATCTTGTGCAATCGAACAGACGGGAAAACAGAGAGGGAGCCATCTACCGATGACGCTTGGCGTCCAACGGACCCCCGACGGATATCGTGTCGAAGTTTCCCGATATATCGATGCGCCACGAGAGGTGCTCTGGGATCTGCTCACGGACACGACTCGCTGGCCTGACTGGGGACCCTCCGTCGAGGAAGTGGTGTATCCCGATCGGTATATTCGACGTGGGGAGCGTGGGCGAGTGCGGGTAAGTGATGGTCTCGGTGGTGTCTGGGTCCCGTTCCAGATTACATCGTGCGCTGACTATCGCTGGACGTGGTCAGTCAGTCCGCCGACTCTCGGTCTCGGTGCGTTCGATCTCGCACCCCGCGTCCCGGCAACAGGTCACCGTGTTGAGCGTACGCCCCCGTACGTAGAACGTGAGTGTGATCCATCTCGCACTCGCCACCAGTCAACACAATCAGCGACAGACAGCTCTCGTGTCGTGTTCGAAATTCCACCCTTGGCTGCTGGCTACGCTATTATCTGTGAACGTGCACTCATCAAACTCGACCGGATTGCGGCGCGTGAAACAGTCGGTGAGAAATGATTCGTGCGTCGAAACAGAAACAGCCCCCTCCAGCGTTGCAGGAACGATACCCGAACCGGTTATCCCGGTTATTGAGTGACAGAAATCGCGTCTCGTACTCGATGTAAGTCGTCTTCGATTCCACTCCCTTCACAATCATCATTCGGACACTCGTAGTGCCACCCGTCTTTTGTGGCCCGTCGCTCCGCAAAGCGCTCACCACAGCACTCGCAGAACAACTGCGAATCGGTGCACGTATCGCGGTGAAGTTCAAGTTCGAGCTTCGTCGTGAACGTCCGCTTGCAGTTCCTGCAACTGTGAACCATATCTGCATTTCAGTGTCCATCGACCATAATGTTACCGACACGATCGTGCAGTGTGTCAAGATTGACCAAACATACTTGTACACGATCATGTATATAATTCATTATGTAGGCTCACACGCCTATTCGTATGCGTCCGGATAGGCCGCTTTGAGGAGATCAGATTCACCGAGTAGTCGTTCGCCGACAGGTGCGACAATGTCGGCGATATACGTTGCCGCCGCGTTCTTCAGATCCTGTGGGTGAAGCTCTTCGTTGACGAAGTCCGCTTCTAGTTCTGTGTAGCTCTCGTACGTGAGGTCGCCACCGAACTTCTCCGGACGTTCGATGTCGAACGATTCGTCGCGTGCCTCAAGCATCGGGAACACAAGGAATCGCACGTATTCGAGCACCCCGTTGTCTTCGACTTCTCCTTGCGGACAGTATGCCTTGTTCAACTTGTTCGTGATCTCGTCGGCATCGTCCGTGAGATTCACTTTCGAAGCGGCTTCAGAAGCGCTCATCTTGCCCCCTGTCAATCCCGAGAGAAGCGGTGCAAAGACACACAGCGGTTTCTCGTATCCTCGATCAGGGAGTATCTCTCGCGAGAGCATGTAGATACCGCGCTGGTCAATACCACCGTACGCGATGTCGGCTTCGAGTGCTGCAACGTCGAGCGACTGCATCAGCGTGTAGAGCAGTCCCCCGAGTTTCGGGTTGTCACTCTGGCGAACGACTTCGCTTCCGGCGCGCTGTGCGCGGCTGATCGTCGTGTCGGTCGCCATCTGAAGGAGTTCGAGCGAATATTCTCTGTCGAGCTCGAACTCGCTTCCCCGAACGAACGTGAGACGATCAGGACTTGCGCCTGCGGTCTCGATCATCGCCTCGATCGCCGTCTGATAGTACTCCGATCTGGCATCGAGCAGATCGAACGGGCTTTTCTCGTCATCGAGGTGCGCGTGGAGATCCGCAATCAGAACCGTCACATCGAACCCGGCACGGATGAAATCCGCAAGCTTGCGGATGGTGGTATAGTGACCGATATGCATCTCACCAGTCGGCGCGTAGCCGATGTAGACACTCGGCTCTTCACGGCTCAACACATCGTCGAGCTCCTCCTCGGTAACGACCTCCTCCGTGTAGCGGGTTATCAGTGCCCGCCGCTCGGCGGTGTCCATGCCCCCGATTTCTCCGTGATTCGAATAAATGGTTCGTTACACGGGCATGGAGCCCACGCTATCGCTTCGAACTGTCAGGCGGACGATCGTGTGTGGATGACTGATCAATCTCATTCTCACCCGTCCCGAGTCGGGCTGACAGGTGGACGATGGTTTCGACGGTGGACTGCCAGTATCAATCCGCTCACGAGGACATGGAAAAGCTCGGTTGCCACAGTACACTGCGCTAAAATCTGTCGTGCATGTCAGCACGAGCTACACGCAGAGCGTCGACGTACTGTGCGTTTTTTCTCAGTCGTCCGCGCTTGCGACCGTCGCTTGGACTTCGATGGTGCCCTCGTCGAGTTCCTGTTCGATTTCGCGGGCCGCGGTCACCATATTGTCCATCTTACCGTACGCGATCTCGCGTGGGAGCAGTTTCAGACCGCAGTCAGGGCTCACTGTGAGCCGTTCTGGTGGGACGACCTCCAGTCCTTTCTTGATGTTCGCTTTGATCTCTGCGACGGATTCGACCGAGGCCGTGTGTGCATCGACGACGCCCATCGCAAGATCCTTCGTGAACTCGTGTTCTTTGAACACGTGCAGTTGCTCGTAGTCACCGTTAGCGAGTTCGAGATCGTACTCGTGGACCGGATAGTCGAGGATCTCGGGGTAGATACGCGAGTAGTCTCCATAGCAGACGTGCAACCCGAGACGAACGTTCTCTGGAATCCCCTCCGCAATTGCGGTGAGACACTCACCGACGATGGTGTGATCGTCCGGTGTGGTCGCAAGCGCAGGTTCGTCGATCTGGATGTACCGAGCACCCGCCTCGACGAGCTTCTCGATTTCGGTGTTTACCAGTTCGGCGATGTCGTATGCAAGCTCTCCCTCCGTCTTTTCGGTCTCGTTGAAGCTCCAGTTTGCGAGCGTGTACGGTCCTGTGATGGGTACCTTTACCGGGCGCTCGGCGACCTCATCTGTGAACGCGAACTCATCGACCAGCCACGGTTCGTCGTATTCAACCTCGCTTGTGATACTCGGTTTATCGAAGTAGTTGTGTCCCCACACCTTGACCGGGCCGTTGAACTCGTAGCCATCGATGCGGTGGGCGAAGTACTCGACCATCTCGTTGCGCCGCATCTCGCCGTCGACGACCACGTCCAACCCGCTTCGCTCGTGTTCATTCGTGATGAGACGAGCAGCGTCGTCTGCAGTCTCGTTCCAATGATCGTCGCCGAACTCCTCATCGCAGTCGATCTCTCCCGTGTAGAGATCACGAACACGATGGAGCCACTTCGGCTTGGGATAGCTTCCCACAACGGTGGTTAACAGAAAGTGATCGTTCGGGTGATTCGGTGGTCTGAACTGCTCGCGTGTGTCTGTCATGCTGTCACCTCCTCAGCGAGGGCTGCTGCCTCGGCGAGAGCGTCCAATTTGGTCTCGAAGCGATTCGTCGGGAGGTAGAATAGTCCCGTGTTCGTCGTCGCATACACTGTCTCGAAGTCAGCTGCCGGCGTGTTGTCCTGCACCCACTCGATCCGTTCGCGGATCGTCGCCGCGTCCTCAACGTTAGTGTTCTGTCCGTCGACAACACCAAGTGCGATGTCGTCTTTTGTCCCGTACTCGTTGATATTGTACAGTGAGTCCTCGTGGTCGGTCACGAAGTCGTATCCGACGGCGTCGATGTCGGCGTCGAGTAAGTGCGCGTGCATCTTCTCGGAAAGCGCACCAAAGTAGGTGTGGACGACGACGTCCGTATCGATTGCTTGTGCGACGGTATCGATTGCCTCGCTCGCCGCCCTGTCTTCTCCATCTTCTGAGTTCGGTGGCTCCTCTACGAGCGATGGTTCGAGAACAAACAACGTTTCAATCTCAGGGAACCCTTCGAGTTCACCCGCGAGGAAATCGGCCACTGCGGTCAGGAATTCATCACCATAGTAGGTGTCCGTTGCGAGCGTCGAGAGCGAGTACGGTCCTGGGATGACTCCTTGTTGTCCTTCGATGTCACTGGCCTGTTCGAGATCGGCAGCCATGTCACCGCTTGCAGTCAACTCGCCGGTCACGACTGGCTCACGATAAAAGTTGTTGTTATCGTAGTACCGGACGATCCCGTGTGTCTCGACGTTCTCGTGGACGGTCAGTGGGTGGGCAAGCATGTCATCCCAGCGCAACTGTCCCTCGACAATACGGTCAAGTCCAGCTTCCTGCTGGCGCTCGATTACTTCGGTACGAGCGCGTTCGTACACAGATTCGATCTTGGGTCCCTCATCACCATCGATGAGATCGCCCTTCTGATGGCCTTTCAGGTCGGATAGCTCCACTTTCGCCCAATCGGGAAGTGGGAACAGTCCCGGTGTGGCCGCCACTACATTTGTCATTGAGGAGGGCTACGCAATCCCCACAAATAATATTTTCTACTCCGTCTAATGTTTCGTGGTAATTTTCATGACGACCAGCGTTTCGAACGGAATGGAATCTTCGGCGACGATTTTTGTTTCGAATCCATTACTCTGTGCGCGTTCGCGCACGGCATCGAGACCAGAGAGCGTGCTCACGAGGAGATATCCACGGCCGTTCGCATCGAGCACTGTGCTCAGGTCGTCGAGAAACGGGTTGATGACGGATCGTCCGTCGGGCCCGCCCGATAGCGCGTACTCCATCCAATCGTCCCACTCGTGCTCCGGATCAGTCGGGAGATAGGGTGGATTGAAGAGGACGACATCGAACGGGCCACAAATCCCCGACACGAGATCCGTGCGAACGACAGTGACTCCATGCTCTCTGGCCTGTTCACACGCGTGTGGGTTAATATCCGTCCCGACCACGGTTGCGTTCGTTTTTTCACGAACGGTGGCTGCAACGTACCCCGAGCCGGTGCCGACGTCGAGAACGCACTCGTCGGACTCGATGCGTTCGATAACAGTCGTGGCAAGCAGGTGTGAATCTTCGGCAGGCTGATACACTTGCTCTGTCTCACGACGGTCGCGCAAGTCACTCACGGTCACCACTCCGTCGGTTCGCCATGGTTCCACGCGAGGCGAGCAAGCGCCGCGAATTTTTCGGGAGACAGTTTACCAGCACGCTTTCTGAGTAGGTCCTCGTCAGCCGCCGTTACGACTGCCGCGGGATTGTCGAGCGACGAAATGTGTGCAGTGTTCCGGATTGCGTTACGCATCGTCTTCCGGCGCTGAGTGAACACCGCTGTCACGAACTGCAAGAAAAACTCGTCGTTCGGAATCTCGTACTCAGGCACACGGGGTGTCGTCCGCACGACAGCGCTCTCGACGGCTGGTTGCGGGGAAAACGCGGTCGTCGGGACCGGTTCGACGATTTCAACGCGCGCATAGTGGCCAGCTGTCACCGACAGGCGGCCGTACTCTGACGTGCTTGGCTCGGCTGCCATCCGCTCTGCGAACTCTCGCTGGAGCATCAACACAAGGGGAACAGAACGCGGGAGTAATCGGAAGACGATCTCGCTCGAAACGCTGTACGGAAGATTCGAGACTGACGCCGTCACACTGTCCGGAATATCTATTTCGAGTGCGTCACCTTCGATGAGCGTCAACCGATCCGCTGCGATAGCGTCCTCGAACTCCTCTCGAAGGAATTCTGCGAGCTTCGGGTCCCGTTCGACAGCAGTCACGTGATCCGCACATCTGAGTAAGCGGTCGGTGAGTACACCCGTTCCCGCACCAATTTCGAGAATGTGATGCGTGGCGGCTGCGGTTACCGATTCAGGCGCAGTGAGATACGCCGGCAATCGATCGAGCACGCGATCATCGACCAGAAAGTGCTGGTCGTGATTCGGATCACCAGCGATCCCAGCACGGGCAATGAGCGCATCGGGATCACGGGCGGACCCAGTCGATGGATCAGTCATTGCATTCGTCTACGTCTCTGCAGCGCAAAATGGATTCGTTCTCCGTCGCGTGGTCGATTTCCGGCCGTGACCACGCTCACGGTATCGTGATCGTACGCTTCATCGACTCGTGCGTTCGAACTCGTATCTTGTTGAATTTGTCACGAAAAATCAGATTATAGTGTGCTATCCTCCGCTAACGAACGAGCGGTATTTCAGGTCCTCTTCTCGAAGTTCCTCGTGAATCCGTTCGGCGAGAATCTCCCGAGGGCTGTGCAAGCCCGAAACGCGCTCTTCGAGATCTTCAAAGTCTTTGAATGGCTGGCGCTTTCTCGCTTCTAAGATATTATTCCGGAGCTTCTTACCAATTCCAGGCAAGAGATTGAGTTGGTGGAGCCGGAGCGTAATCGGTTGCGCGTCATTGTAGTAATCGACGAACCGCTGCTCGTCGTCGTCGATAATCGCTTGAATCGCGTATTCGAGTTCGGAGTGTGCACCGGACGTGAGTTGCTCGAATGAGAGTTCGCGGACGGTTTCGATACTCTCACCATCGAGGTCTACCCAATCACCAATCGATACGTTTGCATCGTCTGCAAGCACGCATTCGACAAGCTGGAAAGTATCTTGCTGTACCGCGTGAACGAGAGACGGTTTCTTATACTGGGGACGATCATCATCGGGTCGCCCATGCGGGAGGTAGTCCAGGACGACAGCAGGACTCGACTCTCTGTCCTCGGCATCACTCATACTCCATACAATGGTAGGCATGTACTTAAGTGAACTACCCACAGCGACAGTATAGAATAATCTACAAACGGGTGGGTTGGTCGTACATGGTGTCGACCGTCCGTCTATCGCATCCCTCCCCCGGTAGAAACCCTCCGGTTTGAATCACATGATCCCCGGGAGATACGACGACACACTCACAGGAGACGGGACAGATCAGACGTACTTTGCGACGACATCGAGAACGTCATCGAGTTCGTCGCCAGACAACGAGTAGCGTTCTTGTGCATATACGGAACGGAGCTCATCGCGCGTCTGCGGAAGGAGATCAGCGATCTTGAATGCGGTCGCTTCGTTCACCTTCTCAAGCTCTTGTAGCTCCGAGACAAGCTCGCGTGAGTCACTCGCACTCAGTTCTGAGAACTGATTGACGTGTTCGATAGCTCGCGCAAGCTCATAGCGCATTTCACGCTCTTCGTCCGTCGCGCGTTCCATCTCGATATCCGCGAGCAGCTCTTTGACCTCCGAGACCGTGAGATGTTCTTCTTCGAGTTTCTCTTTGAATATCGTCATCGCTGCCGTCGGAGATGAGCTGGACGGGAAATGAGCGTCTTCTCCATCCCACCATCGGTGATCTGGACTTTGAACGCTCTCCCTTGCTTCCCGAGAACCTCCCCCGTGTTACCGTTAAAGCGT
Source organism: Halocatena marina (assembly GCF_025913575.1). Classification (NCBI taxonomy): domain Archaea; kingdom Methanobacteriati; phylum Methanobacteriota; class Halobacteria; order Halobacteriales; family Natronomonadaceae; genus Halocatena; species Halocatena marina. The sequence continues at coordinate 714,704 of NZ_CP109785.1, forward strand.
GGGTGGAACCGTCCCTCGGGGACGCTCGGGTCAATCTTCAGGTGTACTTTCTCACCGACCTCAAACTGCTCGACTCTCGCTTGTGGTGGCGAGGTACCTCGTTCACGAGGATCGTTCGAGAGCTTGTTCCGCGTACTGTGTAAAGGACCATTGGAACTCGGCATTTGATGTACTTTTTCCGGTGAGAGATATAAAAGGTGCGTTCTCGGATCGACCAGAAACGATCCATCGTCATTATGCTACGAGAACAATAGCTATTGCTCCAGATCCGTGGCCGGAAAACAGTTTGTCTGTCTGTTCGTCGCTGGCTGCTTTCGTACAGCTAAATTCGCCCGACGTTCTTTACAGAAACACTCTCGACGCCCTCGGTGCCCTCGAAGGCGTCTTCGACGGCTTCGGTGCCTCCTGCGTCATCGGGAACGATGACGGTTGGCACAAGCGCAACAAGCCCGAACGCGACATCATCGCGCTCGAAACCGTTGATCTTCGCGCCCTCTGGAAGCGAGTCTTCGAGTCGCTCTTGGAGCACGTCGAGGTCGATATCGGGGCTTTCCGGCATGACTTTCAGATTTGCTGCAACTTTTCCCATGGCTACTTTATGGTCCCGTAAATCCGCAGTCCGGACACTCGTAGAGGTTACTCTGTTTTCGACACCGCTTGCACCGGTGGAGCTGCTGTCCGCAGTCTGGACAGCTGAACGACGCAGCACTCATCCCGGCGATGTTGATACCACAGGAGGTGCACTTGCGTTTCACTCGCTGCTCTGCACTCATATCTGTCGGAAGTAGACCGCGTGGTATAATTGTTGTTAAACGGCCCGTCGGAATCGTGAAATACGTTATCGAATTTCGGGGATGAATTTCGTCCCATAGCGTGGTATTCCCTCTTGTGTGTAGACACGCCGGATGACAGGAACAACACGGTCGCCGACGGCTGCTGCTTCGATGAGTTGGCCCGGGAGACTCACGCGCTCGCCAGCGCGTTCGAACCGGATAATTGCCACGCCGAACGAGCCAGAACGCGCCTGCTGTGCTGCAAATTCGGGTGGTGCGCCGCCTTGTTCGATCTCCGTCACCGTCTCGATGGTTCCAGGCCCCCACAGTTCGATCGGATCGTACTCCACCAGCATCTGACAGCCCGAACAGGCCCCCTCTGGTGGGAACGTGAGCGCACCGCAGTCGGGACAACGTCCTGCCACGAGCCGATGTCGTTGTGGTAGTGACCGCTGCCACGACGGAATAGAGACGTACGCTGCGCCCGTATCGAGTCCTGAGGATGTGATCTCACCCTGCTGACGGAGCGACGCCGAATACGTGAGTATACGGTCACCAGTGAGTGAACAGTCACACGGAATTGCTCCGTTGACTTCGATCCGAAGGACATCTGCGCCCGCTCCGCTGCCGAACGCCGCCGCAAGCACCGTCTCGTGTCCGTCATCGATCGCACGAGCGAGCGAGAGTGGAACACTCGCCGCTCCCGTATCGCCCAACTCGTGAACAGTTGCACACTCATGGATAGTAGTTCGTTCAACGCCGAGTGTCGATGCCGCCCGATACGGACGGCTGCCGTCGGGAGCCTGTACCGCTGCTGCAGTCACACCGTCAGCAGTCACCGCTTCGGCCGCCTTCGAGAGCGTTTCAGTGAACGCTTGGCGCTCGTACTTCGTAACGTCGATTCCCTCGATATGGTTGCTTCCAGTCCGCCGAAAGCGGGTTCCGGGATACGGCGCGGCGTATTCACTGTGCTCGACGACGGACCCAGCCCCGTTCGGATCGAGCACGAACGCGGCTGCACCCGCACCTGCCGCGTGCCCGCGCGCATCGTCCGGTTCACCACGGGGACAGTCCGACGCGACGACGAGCGCTGTACACGCAGAGGGTGCCGAGTGAATCGCCCGTGTTCCAGCACGCGTGCTTCCTGTAAACGTCTGGAGGTGTGCTCGCTCGGAAATGCCGAGCATCGACGCGAGCCGCGGCGTCAGCTCCTCCTCCGCGAGCGGTGGTGTTGTGGTGGCGAATCCGAGCCACTCGACGTCATTTCCGTCGATCTCCGCTGCTTCGAGTGCCCGCCGACAAGCACTCGCCGCCATCGTCAATGCGTCTTCGTCCGCGTCCGGAACAGCCTTCGATTCGATGTTCCGTGCTTCGAAACGACCCCACACCTCGGCTATTTCCTCGGCTTCGATACGAAATGCGGGCGCGTATGCGCCGACCGAGCGGATGCAAACAGCAGTCATGTGCTTTCCTCCGTTTGTTTTTCACCTTCGTCTCTGGGTCCGTCTCGTTCGAATACGTGTACCACCGCCGCCCCGCCGCTCCCGCCCACGTTGTGCGTAAGGGCGTATTGGGGGTTCTCGATCTGTCTATTGCCTGCTCGTCCGGACAGTTGTTCGAACACCTCGACGACTTGGCCCGTCCCCGTCGCACCGATTGGATGTCCCTTCGATTTCAGCCCACCGGACGTGTTGACAGGGATCTCTCCGTCGAGTTCGGTCGCGCCCGTCTCGACGAACGGTCCCGACTCTCCGCGTTCACAGAGCCCGAGATCCTCATAGGCCAGTAGCTCTGCAATCGCAAAGCAGTCGTGTACCTCGGCAAGGTCTAAGTCGTCAGGATCCACTCCCGCCATCGTGTACGCCTCTGTGGCGGCCTGTCGAGAGGCAGGGATTCCCGTGTACGTTTCGCGCTGGAAGAGACCAATAGCATCGCTCGCCGCACCAACCCCCGCAACGCGGATCGGTTCGCTGTCGGTGTACGCATCTACGACATCCTCGCTTGCGATGAGCGCACAGGCTGCACCGTCTGTCGTCGGACAGCAGTGATAGAGTGTGAGCGGATCAGCGACGATTGACGCAGACTGGGCATCCTCTAACGAACACTCGAACTGGAGGTGTGCGTGATCGTTTTTCGCACCGTTGTGATGGTTTTTCACCGCGATACGAGAGAGCTGTTCGCGCGTTGTGCCGTACGCGTCCATATGCGCTCTCGCCATCTGTGCGTACACACCGGCGAACGTGGTCCCTGAAAGTCGCTCCCACTCGGTTTCGCCGCTGACACCGAGCCAGTAACGAATCGCTTCGCTCGAAGCATCGGTCATCACTTCGAATCCGCCAGCGAGTACCACATCCGCCATTCCGGCACGAACAGCCATTACGGCCTGCCGGACAGCGAACCCTCCCGCCGCACAAGCGTTCTCGACGCGTGTACACGGAACTCCATCGAGACCGACGTGCTCGGTAACGGCCGGCCCGGAGAGACCCAACTGTCGTCCACCCACACCGAGTGTGCCGACGTACGCCTCATCAATTTGTTCTGGCCGGAGTTCATTCGAGACGCTTTCGAGCGCGTTCTCGTAGGCGGTCGCGAACAACGACCGGTAACTCTCGTCGGGAAAGGAGCCAAAATCCGATTGCCCTGCCCCGATCAGATACGCATCGGGCATATCCCTACCCAGCATCCCCGTCACTATTGCACTTCGGTTGTCGATAGGAGAATCGCTGTAGCTCAGTCGGTGATACTGGTGTGTGACTGGTACTGATATTTCCCATGCATATATGCTGAATTAGAATAACAATTACCACAGCGTATGCCGTTCCCAAACCATCCTGGAAAGCATGATGCACCGACGTATCTCACCCCGGAGTCGATTGCTGATACGTCGGTTGATACGGACACCGCGATTCCTGAGTCGGTCATTCTCTGCTATCAGCCTGATTTCTTCGAACACGTTGTCGAAACGTACGCGGGCGCAGCGATCGATCTGTTCACCGAGTCAGCTCAGTTCTATCGCCTCTCTGAAACGGACGGGCGCGTCGGTGTGCTGGGAGCGTTCGGCATCGGTGCGCCCGCCACAGCCGTCTGCATGGAACGACTCATCGTCCACGGGACGGACACATTCTGCATCGTTGGTGGCTGTGGTGGGATCGGTCGGAACGTTACCCGCCTCAAACCAGTCGTCTGTGATCGTGCGATCCGGGATGAGGGCGTTTCCCACCACTATCTCCCGAGCGGCACCTATATCTCTGCGAGTGCTCCTCTCGTTGACCAACTGGAGACATCACTCGACACAGCAGGCTTCGAGTACAAAACAGGACCATCGTGGACGATTGATGCTCTCTTCCGGGAAACGATTCCTGAGATTAAACGCTACCGGGATGAGGGGGTCCTCACTGTCGAGATGGAAGCCGCTGCAGTGTTTGCGATCGCCGAATATCGAGGCGTAGATGCCGCGGCGCTGTTCTGTCCGTTCGATCTCGTGATGGCAGACGGGTGGGAATCGAAACAAGAGCCGACTGTCGATGGGTTGCGTGATCTCCTTGTTCCTGCGCGTAATGCCCTTCTTTCCTATTCGCGATGAACGACCACAGAGAGACCGTGACACGATTCGCTAGAAACCTGTGAAATACGTCGTGCCAAACAGGGTCGCGTTGTAGAAACCGTGAGCGAGGATCGGGACGGTTAGATTGTCGAATTTCTCGTAGAGAATACCCATGAGAACCGCCAGTAAGAACGGGACGACACTGAGAAGGAGAATACCCTGCACGCCTCCGAGATACCCGATTGCGTGCGGAATAACGAACAACAGAGAGGCGACGAAGATAGCAGCACGTGGATGCATGCTTTGGGCTAGTCGTCGCTGAATTACCCCGCGGAACAGGTACTCTTCGGCCGGTGCGATGAGGATGGGCGAGAGCACAGCCATCACGAGAACCATCGTCTGACTCCCTGCGATCAGCTCCTGGTCTGCACGCCCGAGCTGAATCCCCGTGTGGGTGCTGATTACGCCAACCCCCATTGCGATTGCAAGCATGAGGAGCGTGCTGATGATCACCCACCACATCTGTCGGAACGTCGGTAGTTCGACCGGTACCGTTTCACTGAACCAGTTCCGGAGATACACCCATCCGACGAGCGCATAGCCCGCTTCTGACAGAACGAATACTGCAACGATCGCAGCGAAACTAGTCCCTCCCAAGGTGATCGGAGCGATCGAAAGAAGCGATCCGGTGACGATGGCAGCAACAACTAGTCCAAACCCGATGAGAATGGCCCGCCCGCGATCGTTCCAGTTAGATTGCGAGATTGGCTCGTCCGATCCACTGCTCTGTTGTGCGATATCCATTTAATCTGCATATTATAGAATTTGTTGAATTATATACTTGGTGTTCAATATAGTTTGGTGCTCTCCATATAGACGTGTGTTCATTATCCAGAACCTAATTGCTATCGAACAGTATGATGCTTCTTGAGTGGCTTTGAACTGTGCTGGTCGTGACTTGTACTACAGAGACCGAGCGTGCAGATACAGCCAACAAGGTCATGCCCTCACAGGTGATACAACCCTCCCAATACATCCCAGTCGGAAGGATACTTTGACCATGCGATAGTTATTTAGGCGAATAGGCTAAAGATGTTTTTAGATATGTCTAAAGCTTGTTGGTGTGGTGGAAGCCATGTTCGGTGAACTGTGGGAGATATTCGTTCTGTCGGTGCGTGATGGGTTCGTGCAGGTGAGCGCGTTCGTTGCAATAACCGTGCTCCTATTCAGTTACGTGCAGTACCGGACCGACGGACGATTGATTGAGCAGCTCGAATCGAATCAGCGCGCACAACCAATCTTCGGTACAATGATGGGGTTGACGCCGGGCTGTGGAGGAGCTATCGTGGTGATGCCGCTGTACATCAGAGGGAGCGTGAGCTTCGGAACGGTCGTTGCGACGCTCATAGCGACGGCTGGCGATTCGGCGTTTGTCATTCTCGCGCTCGCACCCGAGGCAGCGCTTTATGCGTACACCATCGCATTCGGAACCGCAATTCTCTCTGGATACGCCGTCGATCGCGCTGGAATCGGCGTCTCTCGCATCGACCGTGCGGTCAGTGAACTTCGCTCTACCGCAACAGACGGCGGGATGGTGGCCAACGGTGGTGTACACCAATCGCACTCCGAGGAGCGTTCACCAGCGTCACCTGGTGTCGGGAGTCAGGTTCACCACTACGAGGATGTTGAGGGCTGTGAGATTGAGACCGGAACACGCGAATCGCCGTTCATGGAGCGATTGAGCAAGGGCGTGCTCGCACTCTGGTGGATTGTTGCCATCGGCGGACTCGTCGCTGGCGTCACGTACCTCATGCGGGGCGCACCGGATGTGGCACTCGTTGCGAACGTGAGCTTTGCGGGTGCGTTCACTATCTTTGGCATCGTTGGTACTGTTCTCTCGTTCTACCTCTACTTCATTGGACGACGATACATCGGCCACGGGCAACTCAGACGGGCAAAAGATACGTTTGGCACTGTTCACGAGACGTTCACGCATGCTGCGATGGAAACGTCATTCGTGACTGTCTGGGTGCTCGCGGCGTATCTCGTCTACGAGTACAGCGTCGTTCTCTTCAGTCTCGATATCGCGGGAATCGCAGCCGCAGCCGGCGTGCTTGCACCGATCGCGGGTGCTGGTCTCGGGTTGATTCCAGGGTGCGGTCCACAGATCGTCCTCGCCACCGCCTACTCCGAGGGCGCAATCCCGTTCTCTGCGCTTACGGCAAACGCCATCAGTCAGGACGGTGATGCGCTGTTCCCGCTCATTGCGATGGATAAAAAGGCGGCACTCATCGCCTCGATCTACACGACGATCCCCGCACTCATCGTCGGTGTTGTCCTCCATCTCCTGTTCGGTCCGATGTTCAGCTTCGGTGTGCTCGGTGGGTGAACCGCTCCCCACGAGCTGATGAACAAGTTCGACATATCAACAATACTCAACGAAATACTGTTAGCTGTAAGATGACGTTGATCGGTAACCCTGTCTACGAGGCCGATAATAGTGCAGAGTGCTCAGACGCTTTGTGACAATGGCTCAGACGCTTGGCAGCGACGAATGACCTTCTGAACGGTATCAAAATTTTCCTCGCGTGTCCCGTAGACGACCGCATCGGCGTGAGAATCGATCTGGCGAGTCACGTCCACGAGCCGATCGACTTCAGCGTCGGAAGCCGATAATTGGATCGTAAGCGGTACGTCAAGGCCCCTGAGTTCCCGAGCGAACCCTCGAGCCAGCGACTCGACCCAGTACGTCGTCTCATAGCTGATGCTACAAAGCGGAACGAGAAAGCCGTCGACGTGGGCTTTGAGCTTCTGGGGGTCGAGACCAGCACACTCACGAAGATTACCAGGATACGGGTCAGGATACACTGTGACGATTATGTCCCCTGATACCCGGTTCGCTACCTCTTGTACGAATCGAGTGACTGTCTCCGTCCGCCACGCGACTCGCTTGTCACGATCGCTCGTCTCGAACTGTCGCTCACACCGCTCGCACCGACAGAACGCAGGGCCTGGAAATCCGAGGGTAGTGAGTCTGACGTCGTTAGCGCCGACCGTTTCGAGCCGATCGAGGAGTCTCGCTCGGTAGTCCGGATCGGTTGGACAGACCGTTCCCCAATGGTGACCCTCGGTTTCGGGTTTCGCACGAGTCCCGTCAGCAGTGACGGAGGCACGACTTGGATCGTCGTGAACTGCCTTCGTATCTCCCCAGCAGGCAACGGAGTTGATCGCACCGTCGAGTGGAGCGCGACGCTGACCACTCACGTCATCCGATATGTAGTGGACAAAATCACCAACATTCTCTCGAACTAGCGTCGGACTGCTTGTGAGAATCCCATACATACGGATCTTTTGGCGGGGGAATCTCAAAAATACTCCTCTGGAAGTGCCACGACGTGTACGATGGTACAGCCGCCGAAACAACTGCGTTGAAGAGTCGGCTGCTTTCTCAGTGGACAATCGGCCATCGTCACACTTTATCGTGAATTGCGCCGGACCAACCCCCTGCGGGAAAACCGTGATTCGTGTCTTCCGGCCGTTTGAGAGATAGTGGCCCGGTACCTGCTCCGAATCTTTACAACTGTGTTCAACTGCTTGGCGGTGAACGACCCTCAACTCTCTTGTGGATGCAGATCGGCGGACACTGTTCATGGAGAGCTGAGAACAGGTCAGGTCAGGTCAGGATACACGTGTCACTCTGCCATCAACACAATAAATACTTACCTAACGCAAATGTATTTGAATCGTCCGATCGCAGATCACTAACCATGCACGAAACAGACGACGAAACAACTGATCCAGATCAGGTTCGCAAACACACGCCCGGCGGAGGCGTAAAGCCAGCTGCTCACCCGATTGATCCGAATGTCCCCGAGGAGTTCGGGCTCGTTCAGGCATGGTGGGGTAATGGCAAAGGAAAGACAACAGCAGCCATGGGGATGGGCTTTCGTGCGGCCGGTCACGGCTATCGGGTGCATATGCTCCAGTTAATGAAAGGTGGTGCTGACAGCGTTGAGGCGGTTCGTGGCGAGTACAATGCTATCGAGTCGATGCCCGGCTTTTCCTACGAAAACCTTGGTCACTACGGCTGGCACGGTATGCAGGACGGCTCCAAAGATGATTCCCACAAAGACGAGGCTCAGGCTGGCTACAGTCGAGCTGAAGAACTTCTACGAGCAGCTGCCGCGGCCGATCTAACTGGAGAACTACCGTTGGACGCTCCTCCCGAGGACGGAATGCATCTCCTGATTCTGGACGAGATTCTCTACGCGGCTGATCGTGAACTCATCGACCCTGCGGATGTCATTACCCTGATCGAGAAGAAACCCGAACACCTTGAGCTCGTCATGACTGGAAGCCACAACAGACCGGAGTATCTCCTCGATCATGCCGATCTCGTCACTAATGTCCGGAAGGAAAAGCACCCGATCGACGAAGGGCAACGAGGTCGGAAAGGAACAGAGTTCTAACGGCCAAGACGCTGTCATTGGTCATCATTCGCCGAGAAGAGCAAGCCACGCCAATAGGACAATCGCAACGGTTTCTGGTAGAGATATTCGGTGCAGATCAGATTGAATCAAACATCACTGTCGTCGTCAACCCGTCGAGCTTTTCGATCTTGCTGTCCGAACTGATCGTATGACCGAATCCGATGGCTGGTTTGTCGGCGTCGATTTCGACGACGACGACCGACTGGCCGAGCAAATTCGCACGGGGAGATCGGATGTTTCCGACGCCAACGACCACGATTGGTCTTCCTTGGCTGTCGAGTCCGGGGTTGCAAGCGACGAGGAGGAGTATTACGAGCGCTTGCGCGAGGTAACGCTGACGGCGACCCGTGCTGCGGTGCGCGAGCGCGCCTTGGCTGACGATCGGCAGATCGTTCACGCTGTCCGAGCGATGGACGACGCAGAACGTGTTGCGAACGAACTCGCAGAGCGTGTTTCCGAATGGGCTGGAAGTCGCTTCGAAGACGCTGGAGCGGGTGTCAGATACGCACGAAGCCTCGCCGAAAAGGAGCCGAACGAACACGGAGCCAGCGCGACCACTTCGGTCGATGAGCAACTCGTTTCGTTTGGTGCTCGCGTTCGAGATCTCGACGACGAGAGCACGTCACTCCGGCGATATCTCGAACGGACGGTTCCAGAGGTTGCACCGAACCTAGCGATGCTCGCCGGACCAGTGCTTGCCGCGCGACTCATCGCGCTCGCAGGCGGTCTCGAAACCCTCGCAAAGAAACCAAGCGGAACCGTACAGGTTCTCGGGGCAGAGGACGCGCTCTTTGCCCATCTCAGGGGACGAGCAACCGCTCCGAAGCACGGCGTTATCTACGTTCACGAGTACGTCTCGGGGACTGCTCGTGAACACCGGGGCTCTGCGGCCCGCGCGCTCGCTGGAAAACTGTCGATCGCGGCCAGAGTTGATCACTACTCCGGTGACCGGCGACCGGAGTTACAGACAGCGTTGGACGAGCGAATCGATCGCATTCGGTCGCGGAGGGAGGACTGAGATGTCTCTTCCAACGCTTCCCACGGGTGTCGAACGGCGGCTGTTTGACGGTGACGAGCGGCTAGCGACGCGCGGCGCATCGGTCTACGGTGAACCAACGGACGGTGAATGGCGGGTGTGGGACGCGCGACGTTCGAAGCTCGGCGCAATGCTCGAACACGGGATGGAAACTGGTCTCTCTGGCGGTGAGACTGTGCTGTATCTCGGTGCAGCTGCGGGAACGACAGTCAGTCACGTCGCTGATTTTTCTGGGCCGACCTACGCGGTGGAGTTCGCTGCTCGTCCAACGCGCGATCTCCTCACGGTTGCCGAGGATCGGCAGAACCTCTTTGCGCTGCTCAAAGACGCTCGCAAGCCCGAAACGTACGCCCACATCGTCGAACCAGTTGATGTCATCGTACAGGACGTCGCCACCCGTGGGCAAGCCCACGTCGCGCGCGCAAATCGCCCATTCCTCCGGGATGATGGCCGCCTGCTTGCTGCCGTCAAGGCACGCAGCGAGGATGTTACTGCCGACCCAGAAAGCGTGTTCGAACAGTTTTCATCCCAGTTGGATGGCTATGAAATACTGGAAACCCAGCGGCTGGAACCGTTCCACGACGACCACCTCGCGGTGGTCGCTCGGCCAGACCGAGACCACTGACTGTCGCACTCCTATTGACTGTAGTTTTTATCTATGGCCGTCGTTTCACCGGCATGGGACTGTCCGTCGATCCACCAGAACCCCCCGTGCTCAAATCACAAATCGATCCGGACGAGTACGACGACACCGAGGTGATGGGTGAGGAGTACCGCCGAGACGAACTCCACGAGTTTCTCGTGGCTGGTGCGTGGGAACAGGCGTTCGAACAGTGGACTACAGACACGCCAATGGACGAAGAGGAGTTCGAAATTGCGACCGATCTCGATCTGTTTTCACGGTTTGATTTCTTCTGGGACGCCTTCGCAGATCGTGTCGGCTACCACGCTCCCGGAATCCCAGAGGACTGGCGCGAGCGAGAGATCCACCCTGACCTCGACTCGTGGGGCACCGTCTCAGCGATCAACGCTGGTCTCACCGAACTCGGACAGATCATCTGTGACGTGCTCAAAGACGAGTACATCGACTGGGAAACCGAATACGAACCGCCAGAAGATTTGCCTGATTTTTGAAAACGGCGTGACGGTAGTGATACTGTCCGGCCGTTGTCAGTCATGCTTCGTTCGGACACCACAACGATAATCATCGATGTAGATAGAATCGCTTTCGCTGAGTCAGCAAATCGCGGCAAGCATCTTATTACCAGATACCCTTCGAAGGGATGTGACCAATAATCAGTCTCTCGCCACAAGACTCAAAGAAGACCTAACAAATGACCTTCCAGTTAGTATCGTTTCTATCTTCCTTGCTATCGTCGCATCTTTCACATTTTCAACAATAAGTAGTATGTCTACCGGCAGCGTTTTGTTGGCGTTGAATATTGCCGTTTTCATTCCGTATGCGTACGAACGTTACTGGCCAGTTGCGTACTCGACCGGCACAGCGGCAATTTGGACCCTTTCTGCGACACTAATCACAACTGGCCTCTTCATCGGCGTATATCAAATTACGGTTGTTGTTCTTTCAATCAGTTCTGCTCCGGCAATCGCATTTGCTGTGACTGTGGTCATTCAGTATGGAACTGCAGCCCTGTTTGCTCGTGTTCGACGGGATGGGTAAGAGAAAACAACGGACGGTTCATGCTTCGAACAGCTATAATACATGTCATCGGAGGGAATAATTGGGCGTCCCAACGGGGAAGACATAGAACGGTCACGGTCAGGAGGGAAAAACGTGTGATTGATGCCTCGGATAACGAGATACTCGAACTTCTCGCCGACAAATATGCTCAGATGATTCTTCAACAGACACGAGACAAAGCAATGTCAGCGAAAGAACTCAGTGAAGAATGCGACATTTCCGTTTCTACAGTTTATCGACGAGCTGAACGGCTCGTCGAGTGCGGGCTTCTTTCTGAACGACGCGTTGCACACCCAGATGGCAATCACCATAGCATGTATGAGGCACGGCTGAACGAACTCACTATTCGTCTCGGAGATGAGGGTTTTGAAATAATTATTTCTGAGAAGCCAACAGGTGATCTCGCTGATCGATTTACAGAGATATGGGAGGGACTGTAATGATCATCCTGCAAGGGGATAAAATTCAGACCCACGCCGATTATCTCCTCTTACTTTCTATCTCTCTGATTGCAGTCGGACTAGCGCTGTTTCTCGTGCTCCATGCCTATCGGGGGTACCGACGCAACGACAGTACACGGATGCTGTTTCTCGCAAGCGGCCTCTGTCTTCTCACAGTCGTTCCAATGACGCTCTCGATCGGGATCAGCTCACTCGGACAGACAACAGCGCTCCAATCCCGAGTATATACATTCTATCTTCCGATAATAATTCGAGTGTGCGAGATTGGTGGTCTCTGTGCTCTTCTCTACTCACTGCTTATTATCCCTGACCGCTCTGAATAATTTGATATCTATCCAGTAATTTCGAATCATCTCAGAGTCGTCGAGCCCTGAGAACGAACGTTTCGTGGCGTTCGTCAGCGTATTCGATCTCGAATCCAGCGTCGGTGAGTGCCGTTCGGGCGTCGGCAAGCGCGTAGCGTTCGTTTGTCGGTGGGCCGTCTTCCCCAGTTCCGTTGCTGGTCCAATCTGCGATTCCGATTACTCCATCAGGTTCTACAACACGCGCAAGTTCCTCAAGTGCCGCATCGCTTGCGAATTCGTGGTACGTCATCGTCGAGAATGCACAGTTCAGCGAAGCATCATCGAACGGGAGATCGCTCACTTCAGCAGTAACGCATTCGACGTTCTCAGGTACTCCTTTCTCACGGTATCGTTCGTGCATCTCATCTTGTACATCGACGGCGTACAGCGTTTCGGCATAGGGAGCCACGTCGTCTGTATAAAACCCCGTCCCACTACCGAGATCCGCGACCGTTCCGGACGGATTGAACAGCGAGAGCAGTTCCTCGACCGAAAGGTACCGGTATCGAGCGAAGTCTTCCAGCGCGTCGGCGTTCTCGATGTCGTACGTGTGAAAGCCCATACGAGTGTGTTCTCTGCCGGCGGGGAAATAGCCTTAGACTCCTCATTTGTGACTGTACTCCCAACTTCCGAGCCCGAGCCCTCCAGCCACGACGACCAAGACAGACGTATAGCTTTGAGAGAGTACGACCGCGATGAGACCGAGTAGGGTGGAAACGACGAACGCGGGACGTGGATCCGCCTTCGTAAGCCGGTTCATTCCGACGAGAAACAGCAGTCCAAGGAGGATGCCTGTGAGGATATCAACAACGTAGTGAACGCCGAGAACGACACGAGAGAGCGCCACGATCGTTACGATCGCTGCTGGTACGAGGTAGTTCTGCCCGTCCCGTTTCGTGAACAGCAGCGCTGCGCCACCGTACACAGCGGTCGATTTCAGGGCGTGCCCGCTGGGAAATCCAAAGCCACCGCTCGTCACCAGCGACTCGTACACCGGTTTGCTGCTCGCTGGAAGCCACGCCGGGAGCATAGCAGTCGTGGCTCCCGGCGGCCGCGGGAGCATAAAAACGTGCTTGAGACTCATTGTCAATGCAGACGTACCAAGTGCAAGCGCGAATAAGTACGAACAATCCTGTAACGGTGTATTCGTAATCGACGAATCACGGCTCACGATCCAATACGTCCCGATGATCCACAGTACAACGAACCACATATCGCCCAATTGTGTGATGAGTCCGGCGATAGCGATAATCGACTCTGGAAGCTGCTTTATGACACCGATCTCTCCGAATCCACGCGACATTTCGTCTACCTCTGAATGATCTGTCCTATTTGATCGTTGTATGCTTTATGAATACGATTAAACATCAAAAATCTCCATTGGAATATCACAATTGTATTATTTAGGAAAGAGAAGGGGCGGATGAGCTTCATTCTGACGATTATTCGTTGAATGTGTGTCTGTTACACACAAGGAATTGTTATGATGATATCGTTGACCGATCGTGCGGGCTTTGTGGCCGCCGTGCGAGGAACAAGTATGCAGAACGTGGACGCCGCCGGTCTCGGTATTGGTGATTCGTATTCACCTCGGATCATGGGTGTGCTCAACGTCAGCGAGGAGTCGCCGTATGAGCCGAGTGTGTTCGACGAGCCGAGCGGGGCAGCCGCCTACGTCGATGAGCGTCTCATCGATCAGGGAGCGGATATCGTTGACATCGGTCTCGAATCGGCGAACAAGCGGTTTTCAGTACTTTCAGCCGACGAGGAGTTAAAGCGGCTCGACACCGCTATCGAAACCATCGCATCGGTGAGTGGTGACGCCGTTTTCTCCATCGAGACGCGCTATCACGAGGTTGCCGCTGCTGCTCTCGACGCAGGATTCGATATGGTGAACGACATCTGTGGCTTCGCCGATCCCGAAATGCCCCGTGTCTGTGAGGAGTACGATGCTCCCGTCGTCAAAATGGCGAGTCCACCGGATCTCGAACGGCCGGGAGCGGTCGAATCTCCCGAGGAGATTTACGAAGCATTGCAGATGAACGGCTTCACAGACAAGACTATCATCGATCCCGCATTTGGCGGATGGAGTGCCGAGAAGACGCTCGAAGACGACCGGGAGACGTTCGCTCGCCTCGAGGAGTTCCGTGGACTGGGTCGACCACTCCTCGTCTCGATCAATCGCAAGAACTTCCTCCGGGAGCTTGCCGGACGCTCGACCGACGACGCGCTCCCCGTTTCGCTTGCAGCCACGTCGATGGCGGTCGAGCGCGGTGCTCACGTCATCCGTACACACGACGTCGCCGAGACGCGCGATGCGGCCATCATTGGACGGGAGTTCTCCCAGTACCGACCGTCGGAAACACGCCTTGGTATCGAGGAACTCGACGACGTTTCTCAAGGGATTGAACGCCACTTCGAGCAAAGCGATGGCAGCCCCGACAGCTCGGTGATACGGACGTTCGAGCTGTCGGGTCTTTCGACTGTCGACCAGAGCTGTCTTTCGACGCTTGCCGCTGAGCACGGTGCGACTTTCATCCACGGCGAACGGGGGGTTCTCCTTGGCACAACCGAAGCGTTGTCGGCGCTCGCCGAGAACGGTGAGACGGGCGCTGTCAGTGAGAAAATGGATGACGATCACGCGTCGCTCGAACCAGTACTGGAAGCGATCGAAGAGCGGGTGAACGGAGGTCGGTAGCGTGGATTTCGCCGACTGGGAGCCAGTGTATACAGCAATTCTCGACGATTTTGGGTTCGACAGAGCTGGCGACGAGCGCGCCCGTGATCTGCTGGGGGACCTCACCACCGAATTCGATCTCTCTCGTCTCGTATTCACCGGTGGAACGGTCGCAGTCGTCGGTGGTGGTCCGTTGCCTTCGGAAGAACTCGCACGTGTTCACAGAGCAGACCGTGTCGTAGCCGTCGCTCACGCGGCCGAGATCTGCCGTCGTGAGGATATTCCAATCGATCTCGTGGTCACAGATCTCGATACAGACCCTGAACGAGCGGTGGTGCTGACTCAGGGAACGCCAGTTGCGGTTGCTGCTCACGGTGATAACATCCCTGCACTCGAAGCGTTTGTCCCGAAAATGACCCAGCGGAACGTGCTCGGGACAACACAAGCCAACCCGATCGGCCATCTGCTGAACGTGGGTGGGTTCACAGATGGTGATCGTGCTGCCTTCATCGCCGACCACTGTGGGGCGAAATCGTTGATCTTCCCCGGCTGGGACTTCGATGATCCCGACGTGAATCCCATCAAACGCCGAAAGCTCGCGTGGGCCGAACGGCTGCTCCGCTGGCTCGAACAGAGACGAAACGAACGCTTTGCAGTGCTCGATGGGCGACGCGCGGCCATCGATACGACTGTGATTCCCGATTGAGTCCAGCCTCGAAGCTATCCCTCTGAATTTGAATACGAGCGTCTCTATCGTCGGTCGCGCTCGCCGTGGACGAGAAACGCGAGTGCTCCACCGATGAGCCCGAGGTTCTTGATGAAATGGACCATCTGAGCTTCTTTTTGATCCTCGTCAACGGCCCAGAAATCGTGCATCGTCGGCGTGACACCAACAAGAAACGTCAACACCGAGATGGCGGCGAGTCTCGGGAGCCGCCAGAGCATGATTCCAACGCTGCCAAACAGGAGTGCACCGCTGACGAAGGGCACTGTCTGTTCGGGATTTGGCGCGTTGTTGCTCTCTGCGTACTCGATCTTCTCATCGAGATTGCGTAAGTTATCAATAGCCGAGAACGCGAGCACACTCCCGAACACCAGCCGAGCCAAAAGAAACACCCGTCCACATGGTCGCTCGTCAGTCGTTTCCTCGTCAGTCATCAGTCACTCACCTCCAAGACAGAGTGCATACCCAACGCTTCTCCCGCTAGCGTCTTAGTTCTTGATTGTTCCGTAATCATTCGATCTCCAAGCGTATGTAACGCGATTCTCCGACCCGTGACCCTTAATCGACTCGCACCACTATCAATGTTGATGACGGAGGGTAAGACCGTCGGCGGTGCGGACGCGTTTACACATCTCGGTGATGCGGTCCGGTCGGCGCTTTCTGAACGGGGATTTGCAACCCCGACTGAGCCACAGCGCCGGGCAATTCCGGTTCTGGCCACCGGGTCGAACGCGCTCATTGTCGCTCCCACCGGAACGGGTAAAACTGAGACCGCAATGCTACCGGTGTTCGACGCTGTCGCCGGGACAGACCGCCACGGCATCTCCGTGCTCTACATTACGCCGCTTCGAGCACTGAATCGGGATATGCGCGATCGACTCGAATGGTGGGGTGAGCAGTTGGACATCGATATCGACGTCCGTCACGGCGACACGACCCGATATCAGCGCACGAAACAGGCGGATGATCCGCCCGACGTTCTCGTCACGACACCAGAAACCGTTCAGGCGATGCTCACGGGCTCGAAGCTCAGACGAGCGCTGGAAGATGTCGAACACGTCGTCGTGGATGAAGTCCACGAGCTCGCAAACTCAAAGCGTGGTGCACAGCTCACCATCGGTCTCGAACGGCTTCGGGAACTCGCGGGATCGTTCCAGCGCATTGGTCTTTCGGCAACCGTCGGCGATCCCGAAGACGTTGGACGATTTCTCACGGGTGATCGAGGCTGTGACATCGTCGAAGTCGACGTCGGGAGCACGCTCGACATTCGCGTTCGTACCCCCGAAATCACGCCGGAAGACGAGCGATTAGCTGGCCGATTGATGACCGACGAAGAGACCGCCAGCCACATCCGTTTGATACGCGACCTCATCGACGAGCACGAATCGACGCTCGTCTTCGTCAACACCCGCCAGACCGCGGAAGCGCTCGGCTCCCGTTTCAAAGAACTGGATCTGAGTGTTGGTATCCACCACGGCTCGCTCTCGAAACCTGCCCGTATCGAGGTCGAAGACCGGTTCAAGGCCGGCGAGCTCGCTTCGCTCTTGTGCACTTCCTCGATGGAACTCGGCATCGATGTCGGTCGCATTGATCACGTCATTCAGTATTCGAGCCCGCGACAGGTCTCTCGCCTCCTCCAGCGCGTTGGACGAGCGGGTCACCGTCAGGACGTCCTGTCGTCGGGGACGATCATCACCACACTACCGGGAGATACGTTCGAAGCACTCGATATCGCAACGAAGGCAGTCGATGGAACAGTCGAACCGACGGAAATCCACGAGGGAAGTCTCGACACCGTCGCCAATCAGATCGCCGGGCTGTTGATGGGCACAGGTGAGATCGGAGCGATGCGTGCCTACGAGATCGTTACTCGGGCGTACCCGTTTCGCACACTCACTCAGGAGTCGTTTCGCGCTGTTGTCCGAGAGCTGTCGAACAACCGTCTCCTTTGGCTCGATGAGGATGCCGATCGTCTCGAAAAATCTGGCGGGACGTGGCAGTACTTCTACGACAATCTGTCGATGATTCCGGATGAGGCGACCTACGCTGTCGAGGACGTGGCGAGCGGGCGACAGATCGGAACGCTCGATGAACGGTTCGTCGTGAACTTTGCCGAACCGGGTGAGGTGTTCATCCAACGCGGTGAGATGTGGCGCATCGTCGAGGTCGATGACGGGGACGAGGAGGTCACAGTGACACCGATCGAAGATCCTGGTGGTGAGGTTCCTTCGTGGACTGGACAGGAGATTCCCGTTCCATTCGCGGTCGCACAGGGTGTCGGTTCGCTCCGCGCAACGGCCCGTCAGGCGTTCGACGATGGGGCCTCCCGAGCGACGGCCGCCCGCCAGCTCTGCGAGCGCTATCCGACCGACGAGCACACAGCACAGGAAGCGCTCGCACAGATCGAAAAGCACACGATGGCGATGCCCGATGCGGATCGGATCGTCGTCGAATCCTACGGCCGTGAGATCGTCATCAACGCCTGCTTCGGGCATATGATCAACGAAACGATCGGGCGGGTTATTTCGGCGCTCATCGGCCAGCAAACCGGATCCTCCGTTGGGCTCGAAACGGATCCATACCGCATCGCGTGTGAAGTCCCACGCGGAGTCACACCAACAGACGTGATCGAGGTGTTGGAGACAACCGTGCCAGAGCACGTCGAGGGAGTCATCGAACTGAGCCTGAAGCGTGCCGCTGTGTTGAAGTTTAAACTCGCACAGGTTGCGACGAAATTCGGGGCGTTGAAACGCTGGCACGGCTCCGGATCGTTCGGTCGGACGCGCCTGCTCGATGCGCTTGCGGATACGCCTGTCTACGACGAAGCCGTCCGCGAGGTGCTCTACGAGGAGCTTGCTGTCCCTGAAACGATTGACATCTTCCGGCAGATCCAGTCGGGCGGGATCGATATCGCTGTTGTCAGCGGACGAACCCCAATCGGAACCGGTGGTCGCTCTTCGGGACGCGAACTCCTTACGCCCGAGAACGCCGATGCAAGCGTCGTCCAGACCGTCAAAGAGCGCATCCGAGACGACCGGGTCATTCTCTTTTGTCTCCACTGCACGGAGTGGGAGCGGACCCAAACGGTGAAACGCGTCCCTGATCAACCCGAGTGCCCGAACTGCGGTTCGACCCAAATCGCTGCGCTCAATCCGTGGGACGACGACACGGTGAAAGCGGTGCGAGTCTCAGAAAAGGACGAAGAACAGGAGAAGATGACCCAACGCGCCTACCGCGCGGCGAATCTCGTTCAGAGCCACGGCAAGCGAGCGGTCATCGCGCTCGCTGCACGCGGCGTCGGCCCGCACAACGCAGCGCGGATCATCTCGAAACTCCGGGAGAATGAAGACGACTTCTATCGAGACATCCTTTCACAGGAACGACAGTACGCGCGAACGAAATCGTTCTGGGAGTAGTCTTGCCATATCTTCCACTGGAAAATCCCGGTATCCGACTTTTCACCCTGATCTGTGTGGGTCTCCGTGAACGAGCAAGTCGAGAATCAGTTCTCGGAACCGCTCTCCGTCCACCGATTCGACGACACGGGTGTTCGCGGGCAGGTCGGTGACGCCGTTCTCATCAACTAAGCTGTACCCCCGCGTCATCCCCTCTCGTTCGTCGACAGCAACTGGATACGTGTTTGTCTCGGTGATGATCGATGGATCGAGAAGTCCCGCGATGGTCAGCGAATCGGATTGCGTCGTTCCGTCGATTCCTTGCGTTTCGCGGGTGTGTTCGCACGCTGGCCGAGCGGTTTCGAGGAAGAAATCGGCGTACGGCGACTCCGATCGCGCTGCCTCTATCGGTTCGAATTCTTCGGTCCTGAGTGTCGCGTGTTCGAGACAGACACCCCAATCGACGAGCGTAACGTCGATTTCGGATAGCACTCGCGTTGCAGCGTCCGGATCGACCCAGAAGTTGAACTCGGCAGCCGGCGTCACGTTCCCGAGGCAGTTGCGCGCGCCTCCCATCACCCAGACGGAATCGAGTAACTCACCCAAATTGGGCTCGTGCTGGAGCGCCACCGCGACGTTCGTCAACGGACCGATACAGGCGAGTGTAATCTCACCGGGGTTCTCTCTTGCGGTTCGAACGATGTACTCGACTGCGTGTTCGTCGGCCGACGGAATCCCCGTCTCCGGAAAGAGGTCCCCACCGAGACCGCCCGTTCCGTGGACTTCTTCGGCCGTCTCGTGATCTTTTATGAGCGGTGACCGCGCGCCTTCGTAGACAGGTACGTCTTCTGCATCCGCCAGCGCGAGCGTGTACTTTGCGTTCTCGACCTCGTGTTCGAATTCAACGTTCCCGGCGACGACAGTCACTCCTTCGAGGACAGCGTGATCCGAACACACCGCGAGCAGCAGAGCTATCGTATCATCCCCGGCGGTGTCTGTATCGACAATTAAGCGGCGAGCGCTGTCACTGTCTGCTTTCACGTTCGCAGTTGTATTCGTCTCCATCTTTCTATCCTCTCTTGTTGGGGGCCACAACACAAGTATGTGCACGCTCTGATAGCATCCGAGAACGAACAACTATCATTCATTACTAGTGAACGAAATTATTTTATACGACTCTCGAATGCGATAGTATATGTGTGGTCGTCTCGCTGACGCTGCCCCCGATAGTGCCTTCGGACGCGTAGTAGTGGCCGTTCTGTCCGCATCGATTGGTGTTCCAGCAGCCATTGTTACGATCTTTGGACTGGGAAGTGAGATGTTTTTGCTAATTCCGATCGCCGTCGCGTGTGTAACTCTCTACGTTGCAGCTACCTACACGATGAGCGTTATCACGGACGCCGAACAGACCCCCGACACCGAACAACAATCCGAGAGCCAAGAGGCAGATTCTTCGACGGACCCTATCGCCACCCTCCGGATGCGATACGCTCGTGGTGAACTCACCGATCAGGAGTTCGAACATCGCCTCGAACGGCTGCTCGAAACCGAATCAAATTCGGAATCGGAATCGGAACGACAACCAGATCGCCTCGGAGAGCTCGTCTGATTCAGACTGTGTACCGCAAGTAGTTGATTTCTTCTCGCGTTAGTGTCCCCATCGGCTGCCTTCCTCGGTAAATCGAGCCTCGTAAATGCGCTCTCGTTGGTCGTCACTCAGAGAGACATCTGCTGCCCCGACGTTTTCATCGAGTTGATCGGTCGTTCGTGCCCCAATGATCGGGATGCACGTGAACGCTTCTTGGTCCATAAGCCAGCGGAGTGCGACCTGTGCTGGTGTTGCATCGACCTCCTGTGCGACGCTGCGGATCGCATCGAGAACGTGCCACCCGCGTTCAGAGGCGTAGTACTCTCCGAACTGCTCGTCGAAACTTCCGCGTGATCCGTCGGGTGCTTTCACGGCTTGTGGGTTATCCGGATCGGCGCGTTCGTACTTGCCGGTGAGAAAACCGCCAGCGAGCGGCGAGTACGGACAGACGGCCAGATCCTGATCAGCACACACGTCGAGGTAGTCGCCCACGTCTTCGTAGTATGCGGCGTGTGCGAGCGGCTGGGTAACCGAAAACGGCTCCCAGTCGTAAACATCGCTCTTCCAGAGAGCCTTCGTGAGCTGCCATGCGGCCATCGTGCTCGCCCCGAGATAGTGTACACGCCCGTCATCGACGAGACCGTTCAACGTAGAAAGCGTCTCTTCGATCGGCGTTTCCTCGTCCCAGCGATGGATGTAGTAGAGATCGAGATAGTCCGTTCCGAGGCGATCGAGCGTTCCGTCAATCTGATTGCGGATGTGGGTCCGCGAGAGCCCGCTTCCGTTCGGGTTGTCCGGATCAAACCCGAAGTAGACTTTCGAGGCGAGCACAAAATCCTCCCGGTCGCGCTCGTCGAGCCACTCACCGATGTACGATTCAGCGGTTCCGCTCGGCGTTCCGTACACGTTCGCCGTGTCAATGAAGTTCCCCCCACGCTCTGTGAACGCATCGAGCAGTTCGTGTGCCTCCTCACGACCCGTCTCGACGACACCGCCCGTCTCTCGACCGAATCGCCACGTGCCGAAACATAGCTCCGATACTGCTGTGCCCGTCGCTCCGAGCTGTCGGTATTCCATGGAGCAAAACTCGTTGACGGCCTCAAAGTATCTTCCGGCTGAACGTTTCTGTCAGGATCGGAGACTGTGAGGAATGTGGCTGTGTGGAATTGCAGTGCGTTGATCACTCAGCGCCAGCGCATCATCCGGACCACAGACCGGGACCGAGGAAACGCTGTCTGAGTGGTGTCAGAGTAGCGAATTCGAGATGGTTGTGTTCCTTGTTGCTCGGGTCCTCACTGAAAGTGTGTTTCTCTGAAATCATCTCTCGTCGGAAGCCATAGCAGATGGAGTTCAGTTCACGAGAGAACCGCTATTGCTCATCTGTGAGTTGGTTCTGTTCTCGTGCTTGCTCGAAATGCTGTGCGGTGATTCTGACCTCATCAGCGCGTTCGGTAGCTGCTTCTGGTCCGAGATCACCCGCAAACTCGCGGATAGCGAGCATGGACGCCTGTCGAACGAGTGCTTCGAGATCGGCACCAGAGTAGCCCTCGGTCTCGTCTGCGAGTGCTTCGAGGTCGACATCGTCACCGTAGGGCTTCCCTTCGCTGTGTACGTCAATGATCGCGCGGCGTGCTTTTTCGTCTGGAAGCGGGATTTCGACGTGTGATTCGAGACGGCCAGGTCGGAGCAACGCGGGATCGAGCGCCTCTCTCCGGTTCGTCGCAGCGAGTACCATCAGATTGGGGTTGTCGGTCATCCCATCGAGTTCGGTCAGGAGTTGGGAGACGACGCGCTCGGTCACTTCGTGGGTGTCGCCGCGACGACCAGCGAGCGCATCAATCTCGTCGAAGAAGACGATCGTCGGGGCGGTCTGTCTGGCGCGATCGAACACCTCTCGAATGGCTTTCTCCGATTCACCGACGTATTTATCGACGAGCTCTGGACCAGCCACGTGGATGAAATTCACGTCGCTCTCGCCAGCGAGTGCGCGCGCGAGCAACGTCTTCCCCGTCCCCGGTGGCCCATAGAGCAACACACCGGACGGCGGAGTGGTGTGCGTCGTCTCGAACAGCGCGTGGTATGTGAGTGGCCACTCGACCGCCTCACGGAGCGTCGCTTTCGCATCAGCGAGTCCCCCGACGTCATCGAACGTCGTACTTGGTGCTTCAACGACGTATTCGCGCATCGCGCTCGGTTCGACGGCAGCCATCGCAGTCTCCATATCTGCTCGGGTGACGACCATCGAATCGCTTTCATCCATTCGGTACCGACGGAGCGAGTTCATCGCTGCTTCAGTCGCGAGCGATCGGATGTCAGCCCCAACGAAGCCGTGCGTACGCGTGGCGATCCGATCGAGATCAACATCATCGGCGAGCGGCATCCCACGGGTGTGGACGTCAAGGATCTCTCGGCGTCCGGGCCCGTCGGGAACACCGATTTCGATCTCTCGGTCAAAGCGCCCTCCGCGGCGGAGCGCGGGATCAAGCGCGTCGACACGATTCGTCGCTCCGATGACGATTACTTCATCGCGCGTCCCGATTCCGTCCATCAACGTCAGCAACTGCGTTACGATGCGATTTTCCATGTCTGCATCGTCGTTGCGCGACCCACCGATGGAGTCGATCTCGTCCACGAAGACGATTGCTGGTGAATTGTGCGATGCGTCCTCGAACGTCTCACGCAGTCGTTCCTCTGAATCCCCTTTGTACTTCGAGACGATCTCTGGTCCCGAAATCGTCTCGAAATAGGCGTTGACTTCGTTGGCGACAGCCTTTGCGATGAGGGTTTTTCCCGTTCCTGGTGGCCCATGGAGGAGCACCCCTTTCGGTGGATCGACCCCCAACTGACGGAACAGTGCAGGATTGGAAAGCGGCAA
This sequence comes from Halocatena marina, assembly GCF_025913575.1. Classification (NCBI taxonomy): domain Archaea; kingdom Methanobacteriati; phylum Methanobacteriota; class Halobacteria; order Halobacteriales; family Natronomonadaceae; genus Halocatena; species Halocatena marina. The sequence goes on from NZ_CP109785.1 coordinate 738,313, forward strand.
CTCGATCATCTCGCGTATCTGTTCGAGTTCGTCGTCCAGTCCACCGATATCCTCGTAGGTGATATCAAACTGAGAATCAGCGCTGCTGCTGGTAGACGATCCCGTCGATTGGGATGTCGAAGTACGAACTGTGTCTGGTGACGAAGACGAACCACCCCATCCCGTATCGATCGGATCTCCAGTTGTTCCGCTCGGAGTGTCGATCGTGACTGTCGTTTCGTCTGTGATTCTGACCGTCCCAGTCGGAGTCGTTTCGGCGACCGTTACCTGCACGCCGAACCGTTCGAGACGGATCTGTTCGCTTTCTTGGAGCGGGCGGTCGAGCAACTCGCGTTTGATAACTGATGTGACTTCATCCGACCGAACTGGTCGCGGAAGCGTGACCGTCACACTCCGTGCGTCTGCAACCTCGATCGGACGGACAGGTACCCGATCACCGATATTCAGATCTGCGTTTCGACGCGTATCGGCATCGATTCGAATAATATTCTCATCACCCCCCGGCCACACCTTTGCCACGGTCTGGCGGGGGCCGTCGAGAAGAACCGTCTCACCGCTGAGAACACCGAGTGCGCGACACGTCGCACCAGCGAGACGAGCGATACCTCGCCCGGCGTCTCGCTTCTCGGCACCCTGAACGGTCAGTTCAATTTCTCGTTCCATGACTGGACTAAGGGGTACCCCCCCTTGAGGCCACTGTCCGGCTCTGACGAATTCCCTCGATACCTGCTGGGAGTAACTCCTTTATCGGGTGAGACCAATATGAACATATGGTCACACAGGTCGAGCGTGATAATGTAACATGGCATACGTGCGAGACCTGCGGTCTCATGTTTGATGACAAAGACGATGCGAAAGAACACGAAAAACGCTGCGATGAGGAATCTCCGAGCTATATCCAGTGAGTGTAACACTCTTTTCGTTTAATTCAATCCGATCTCACCGACTGCCTCAGTTCCGTATTGTGACTGGTGGCTGGTGAGAGTCGAGAGTCGAACGACGATCGATCGACGGCTTGCTACCCCGGTTTGACGCTCAATGTCCAACGAAACGGGGATGATTGCTGAGGTGTTGTGGAAGATACCGGTTTCTGTCCGGGAGTTCATGAATGTCCGCTCGAACGGTGTTCCGTAGCTCATCGAGCGTCATAGTTCGCTCTTCGTCTTGCGAACGGATGTTGACACCGTACTCCTCACTCGACTGTTCTCGGTCGCCGACAACAGCGTAGTAGGGAACCCAGTCGGTTTCTGCGCGTGCGATTCTCTTTCCAACGGATTCGTGGCGGTCGTCTACATCCGCGCGAATCGTCGCCTCGCCCAGCCTATCGACGAGTTCGTCACAATGCTGTACGTGTTCGTCGCTTACCGGAATAAAGCGGACCTGCGTGGGCGAGAGCCACGTCGGGAGGCGTGGCGTCTCCATCGTTGCAGTCTTCTCTAGAAGTGCAGCCATTACGCGCTCAATTCCCCCTGATGGTGAGTAATGGAGAATCGGTGGATGGTGCGTTTTTGCTCCGTCAGTGTACTCGATATCGAACCGCTCTGCGCTTTCGACATCGATCTGCACCGTTGGATTCTCGATTGGCCGTCCCAGACCGTCGATCGCTGCGAAATCTATTTTGGCAGACCAGTAGTGATGACGCTCGGGCAGAAGCTCTACGAGGACGGGTTTATCGAGTTCGCTGACGACGGTTTTCACCCAGCGTTCGTTGTCTTCGTAGAACGCTTTCGTCATGCGGAATGCGGCTTCGTAGTTTAGTCCGAGATCTACCCCCGTCTGCAAGGCGAGCTTCGCTTGTCGGAGCAGTTCTTCGCGGGCCTGATCTGCGTCCCGGGCAGCGGTGTGCATATCTGGCATCGTGAACGCGCGCTGGCGTTTCAGGCCAGACACCTCGCCGCGCTGTTCCCGACGGAAGGAGTAGGTGCTCATCTCGTAGATCCGAAGCGGAAGATCGTTGATCGAGATATGCATGTCTCGCATGATCGAAAACTGTCCGAAGCAGGCGGCAAACCGGAGCATCATCCGCCTGTCACCGCTCTCGAAGCGGTACTGTCGTTCGCCGAATTGCTCCGCATGCTCTCGGATCGGTCGCGCTCCGAGATCGTACATGATAGGCGTCTCGACTGGCATTCCACCGTCGTCGACGACGAGATCACTGACGTATCGCATCAGCTGATCTCGGATCAGTTTCCCGCGCGGATAGTATCGGAGATTCCCGACATCAGAGAGGTCATCGTAGTCTACGAATCCCTTCTCGCGCATGATTCGAAGATGAGGTGGCTCTTCGCCCTTACTAGCAACCTTGTCTTCGACCTCACTTTCGATGAATGCCCGCATGTCATCGCCCAGATCGGCTTTCGACGCGATTGGATCGTGGAGGCTGCCGTCTGGGTTCATGAGCCTCCAGTCGCTCGGTTGCCGCTCGTTGCTCTCTTGCTCCTCTCGGTGGCCACTCACGTGCCGGGATAGCTCCGAGAGCGGGTGACCCTTACAGGAGAGCTCGAAGGACTTGTACCAGCCAAAGGGCGCACGAAGCACATCAAACTCCTCAGCAAGTGCCGCTTCCAACCGTTGGAGTACATCGGTGGCTACCTTGGGAGCTGCGAGATCTTCGCTTAAATGTGCGTATGGATAGAGGACGATTCGATTCGTGCCAAGCTGTGCTGCGACGTCTCGGAGTTCGTCAGTCGCGTTCTCGACAGTTCCAGCAACGCTCTTGCTGTCATCGCGTTCGACCGAAATGAACGCGGTCACACACTCTTCCATTTTCCCGTCGTGTGGGACGCCGTTCGTCTCGGCTATGTCACCGATCGCTTCCGTGGTCTCGAATTCGAGATGATCCGAATGGATGAATAATAATTTCATTGCCTAAACTCATTTATTTCTGGTATTTCCGGTATAAACCGTAGCGTTGCCACTCTCTCGGTAGTGTATTGTACAAACATGGATTTCTCTCCGTGATTAGTAACAGACAAACGAGCCAGCTAGGTGTAATAATAGTGATGGGCTTACGCCCGGCGTGTAAAGCACTCACCCACTAGCATCGATTCTCACTACCAACAACGGCTATTTAAACATATTGCCGACACTGTGTCAGATATCTCTTCGCTGCTTTGGGATGGGGCTCTTTCTATTCTATCATATATCGGATGTGTGTGTCGATTTGCGGTAGACTCGCGCCTGTCTTGTATTGGCAGATCATGGTGGGATAAAAGCGCAACCGTTATACACGAATCCCTCCGAGTAGTGGTTACACGCTGGACGTGTGCTCCGGTAGTGTAGTCCGGCCAATCATATTGCCCTCTCGCCTGCGTTCGCTTTCGGGCGTCGTGGGGAGTCAGGCGATGACCGGGGTTCAAATCCCCGCCGGAGCATCCTATCTTCTCAATGGTTTTCGTGTTCAGTGATTTCTGTTGTCCACGAAATTTATGATTTCAATGATCATTCGAGCCGCTTCTCTCGTTACTGAGTCATCTCTCTTCTTCGAATCTCCGTTCACGAGTAAACTGTGCGAAGAACTCCTCCATGAAACTCCACCGAGACCTTCCAAGACGACGTCCAGGAGGTGTATACAACAGCTCAAGACGCTCCGTTGCCCACTCTTCGAGAAGAGTGATATCTGGTAGGTCCGATGTCGCCATTCCAGAATCTGATGCGTTATCGATTACGGCGTATCTTTCGCCTGCTCTCCCAGATCTCTCACCGATAATACAGGAGAGACGAATGATGCCGCGTGCGCCAGTCGCTTCCAACTTGTCTGCGTCAAAAAGCAATTTAGCCTCGGGCGTCTCCGGTTCTGGGGAGCTAGCCCGAATACTGTGTGTCCGGAGACAGTGTTTGATCGCATCAATTTGGTCAGATGGTATCCCTTCGGCTTCGAGGAGATCGTCTGCTTTTCTAGCTGCCCATTTGCCGTGATGTTCGATCTCTCCGAGTCGCTCTCGTGGCCGACCAATATCGTGCAACCAAGACGCTGCAGAAAGAACTGCTCTGTCGACAGTGTTCTCATACTCCTTCGATAAGTTAATTGACAAATCCCGAACTCGCTTGGCATGGAAATGATCGTGCGCTGGGAGGGCATCTTCATAATACGGCAACGACAACGTTCGAGCAAGCGGACCTAATTCCTGCTTCATAGAGTGTGTATAAAGAATGGTCTCAGATGAGTTAGTGATTGTGAAATCCCACGTAACAGTGTAAACGAGCGCGCTGTCCGGTGGATATTCTTTGAGAGAATCCCACTCTATCTCTTATTTCGCTGTTCTACTTTGTTCAGTTCGATGAGGAGTCGGAATACCGCTTTCACGAGGTTGGCATCGACATCAAAGCAAGCTGCATTCTCGCCCGCGCGAGCCATCACTCGTTCCTCCTGCGTTTCGTCAGTCGTCGGAAGTTCTTTTTCGCGTTTGACTGTCGCGATCGTCTCTGCGACGTACGTTCGCTGAGCGATGAGTTCGACGATCTCTCGATCGATCGATTCGATCTCCTCGCGCAGCTCCGCGAGGTTCATCCCCTCTGTGCTCCGTCGGTTTGTGTTGTTGTCATCCATATGTTTCCCTCGTATGTTTGCCATATCTCTCGTACTCGTTCGAGCGCTGCTCGATCACCGATGGCAGTGAAACTCGGCCCTGTTCCGGAGAGTGAGACGCCATCTGCGTGCGACATCGCGGTCACAAGTGGATCGGTCGGGAACTGAAGCGCTGCACAGAACGCCAACCCGTTGACAGTCATCGCACGACCGTACTCCCCAGCCATCGCAAGATCTGCTACGAGATCAGCCATCGGCCCGATCTGCTCACAGCGGGCCACGTCCGCATCCGCGCTGAACGCCTGCTCGTTCGGCGTCCACACGAGCACGTCCCATTCGACTGCCTCGTGTTTCAAGAGTTCATCACGAGCGTTGTCCGTGATCGTTAGTCCGCCGAGCATACTCGCACTGGCGTCATCGAACGCCCCCGTAACCGTGACACCGACATCACGAGCGGCTTGTACTCCGATCCGAGCAGCGTCTTCCCGTGGGTACGTCACGTCGAGCGCATCGAGCGTCGCCAGAACCGTCGCGTTGGCGGCGGCGCTCGAACTCTTCAATCCCGCAGCCATCGGAATATCGCCAGTCGTTCGGACCGTTCCACCTTCGTCGTCTCCGAACCGTTCGACGATCAGTTCGACACACCGTTCGATGAGGCGCGTATCGGCGTCGGTCGTGTCCGCTACTTCACCCGTTATCGGACCGTCATTCGTCAGTTCGACGGTTGCAGTCAGCTCACTATCGATGGCGAATGCCGATCCGGTTTCATTCGCGAGGGCGTTCAGAACAGTACCCGCTGCAGGGGCGGTCGCTCGACCATTCACAGTTGTCTCTGTCACGGTGTGTACTTACCGCTGATGGTCGTGGCAGAGGTCACTGCGTGGCGCTCTTATAGCTGTCTCGAATAGGTTCCGTATGAGCATGCGCAGCGAGATCTCCCCGGATACCCTCCGTGTGGAGCTCGACCCCGATGGAATTGATGTTGAGTACACCGACGGAAGAAGCGTTTTCTACCATGGCATCCCACAGAAAACGACGGGATCGATTACCACTCCTCCCGGAAAACAAGTGCACGTTCTCATCACCGATCCAACAGAGGCAGAAGGCGCGATGATCTACGTTAACGACCGCAAAACCGACGACGAAATCCTTCGTAGTACCGGCGTCGGACGCGTGTTTCTCGCTAGTGACGAAGAAACGTCCATCTTCCCCGGTGTGACCGTCCACGAAGAGGGATACGCTGTCCGGGTCGAAGCCGACACAGAAGCAGCTCGTGGGCGTGTGTTCGTCTTTGCAGAAGACGAGCTGTCCGAACACTCGTGGGAGATCGTCAACGATAACGAGTAATTCACCACAGAGGTCAGCGATCGAAATAGCTGTATCGGGAACGAAATTGATCTCCAACCACGGACTCAGGACATCCCGTGACTCGGTTCTGAGAAAACACATCCGAGAGCGGCAAGGGTGTCCGTCTTCGTCATCACCATCCTATCGACTCGGGTAGTGCGGCTGATGACAAACGACCTTTTCACACCACTGAAACTGCGTGAAACGCGCCTTCGGAACCGCGTCATGGTGTCACCAATGTGTCAGTATTCGTGTGAAAACAGAGATGGAATCGCAACTGACTGGCACCTCGTCCATTTGGGAAGTCGTGCTGTCGGTGGTGCAGGGATCGTTATGACCGAGGCGACGGCAGTAGCGCCTCGGGGGCGGATCTCTCCACAGGATCTCGGAATATGGGATACTGAGCACGCCGAAGCGCTCGCACCGACTGCGTCGTTCATCCGCGAGCAGGGAAGCTGTCCCGCGATTCAACTCGCACACGCGGGACGGAAAGCGTCGAAGAGCCGTCCGTGGGATGGCAGTAAGCCACTCAGAGGCGACGAGGGCTGGGAAGTGCTCGCTCCAAGTTCCATTCCGTGGCCGTACGACGGCGACGCACCGCCGACCCGATCGATGACGCAGGACGATATCGATCGCGTCATCGATTCGTTCGTGGCAGCTGCAGAGAACGCACTCGCTGCCGGATTCGAAATTTGTGAAATCCACGCTGCACACGGATATCTCCTCCACGAATTCCTCTCTCCCGTGACAAACCAACGGACGGACGACTACGGCGGCAGCTTCGAGAACCGCAGTCGCATTGTCCGAGAAGTCACTGCTGCCGTGCGTTCGGTCTGGCCCGATGATCGTCCGCTCTTCGTGCGCATCTCAGCAACTGACTGGTTACCCGAACGCGATGCGTGGACCGTCGATCAGTCGGTCCGTCTCGCCGATCACCTCGCTGCAAGTGGCGCTGATCTAATCGATGTGAGTGGCGGAGGCATTCATCCCGACCAACAGCTTCCGAGTACTGGCCCAGGGTATCAGATCCCGTACGCCGAACAGATCAGCGAGGAGACGACTGAAGACGTCGCGGTCGGTGCTGTCGGTGCAATCACGGAACCAGCACACGCCGATGCACTCATCCGCACCGGACAGGCCGATCTCGCTATCATCGGACGAGAACACCTCCGCGATCCGTCTTTCACGAACAACGCTGCTTCGAAACTCGGTGTTGATCGCGTCGAACTACCGCCACAGTACCGCCGAGCCTACCCCGAAATTAACACTCGGACGGAGTAACACGTTCGTAACGGCATAACAGTGGATCAGCCACGAGAGACAGTAGGCAAGAGACTACAGACAGGAGACGTTTTAGGGATCGGGCGAGCAGTAGGCGATACTATCGTATGCACGTTCTCGTCAACGCCGCCATGAGCGCGGATGGAAAACTCGCTTCGTATCGCCGCGAGCAGCTCCGTATCAGCGGTGAGATGGACTTCGACCGCGTGGATCGGAGACGGGCAGAATCCGATGCAATCATGGTCGGTGTCGGGACCGTGCTGGCTGATGATCCATCGCTCACTCGCTTCGATCGCAATCACCGTGATGCGGTTGGTGGCACTGGTGTGCCGGCCCGGATCGTTGCTGATTCACAGGGGCGGACGCCCCTCGATGCGGCGCTTTTCGACGGGAGTGCGCCGACGTACGTCCTCACCACCGAAGCAGCATCGTCCGACCGCCTCGAACAGCTCGAGAAGGCGGGAGCAACAGTCGTTGTTGCGGGAAAGGAACGGGTCGATCTCACCGCTGCGCTCTCCGAACTCGAACGCGATGGCATCGAAACGCTGTTCGTCGAAGGCGGCGGCGAACTGATCTTCTCGCTGTTCGAGGCGGATCTCGTCGATGAACTCTCCGTTTACATTGGGTCGCTTCTCATTGGGGGCCGCGATGCCCCAACCCTCGCCGACGGCGAAGGATTCGTTGATGAGTTCTCGAATCTCATCCTCATCGGTGTCGAACGACTCGACGACGGTGTCTTTCTCCAGTGGAGTGTCGAATAACCGACCGCTCTTTACGAACAGAACCTCTGCCAACAGTCGCTGAGAACAGTCATCGCTGTCACGATCGTCTCGCGTGACTGAAATGAAGGGCCGTTAGTGATCGTGCCCGGTCGCAGCACCGAACGTCACGCCGAAACGATCTTCGAACAGGTCCATCATTTCGTCTTCGACCGAGGCGAGTTCGTCGCTCATTTCACCCTCGCCGTGGTGAACGATCGCGTGGATGCGCTCGGCACAAGAGAGAATAACAATGTCACTGACGACTTCAGCTGACGACTCATCGTTTTCCGAGAGTATCTTGAGCAGTGGTTCGGGAAGCAAAACCTCATCGGCCCCGTCTGGTCCTTCAATCGAGATGACAACACTATCAGTTTCTGTCGTCATACACATCCTTCGGACGACGACCACTAACCTCTGTTGGGTGGGCGATCTGACGGAGGACTGAACTCTATGATGGATTTTGGGGGTGATCGTGTAAGTGACAATGGGCGTGGAGCGCTGCCACGTCGGGAGAGATAGTGATTTTGGTTAGTCGTCAGATTCGGCTGGTGCTGGCGTTGTTTTAGTTGCCTTGCGGGGGTGTTGGTCGAGGAACTCATCAGCGTCGAGTGCAGCTTTCACTCCCATTCCGCCCGCGGTAGCGGCCTGTTGATAGTGGAAATCGACCACATCACCCGCGCCGAAGATACCATCGACATCGGTTCTGGTCTGTCCACCGTCCCGCCCACCTCGTGTCCGGAGGTAGCCGCTTTCGTCCATCTCGACGTCAGTCCCTTCGAGGTAGTCTGTGTTCGGTGTGTGGCCAATGGCGAGAAAGACGGCTCCGACGTCGAAATCGAACGACTCGGTGTTCGGGTCATCGAGTTTTTCGGACGGATAGCCCGAATCGTTGCGAGCGAGCGTGACGTGCGAAACACCCTCCGCTTGTGTTCCGTGGATCTCGGTCAGTTCCGTGTTGCGCATGATCTCGATCTCGCCAGCATCACTCTTTTCCTGAATTCTGTCGATCCAGTACTGTTCGGCGCGGAACTCCTCGCGTCGGTGAGCGAGATAAACCTTTGAGGCGAACTTCGTGAGAAAGGCTGCCTCCTCCATCGCGGCGTCTCCTCCCCCGACGACGAGCATCTCCTCATCGCGGAAAAACGCACCATCACACGTGGCACAGGTCGAGACGCCGTAGCCCATCAATTCGTCTTCGCCAGGGACGCCAAGCGTGCGCGCGCTTGCTCCCGAAGCAGCGATGACCGCATCAGCGGTGTAAACCGTTCCGTCTCTGCATTCGACTTCAAACGGACGCGAGCGGTCGTCGATATTCGTGACGATGCCGTGCTCAATTTCAGCTCCGAAACGAGTTGCCTGCTCTTTCATTCGCTGGACAAGATCTGGACCACTGATTCCCTCTGGAAAGCCCGGATAGTTGGCGACATCGGTGGTGAGTGTGAGCTGTCCCCCTGGCTCGTCACCCTCGATTACGAGCGGCTCATTGTTGGCCCGTCCGGCATAGATCGCGGCAGAGAGCCCTGCGATCCCTGTTCCTGTAATAATGAGTCGTCGATGAGTGCCATTGTTCATCGTTGGTTGATGTAATCGGGAGCGGTGTTTGTAGCTTGCGCCTACGGATATTGCAGGAGAATCGAGAGTGTCTCATCTCATTGATACGCCCTCTTCTTCCCTTGAACAACCATTCGAGCGGGACGTCCCGCTGTTTTTGGATGGCGTGTCTGGCGAAATCAATGTGCTTGCTCTCGACCGATCCGAACCGTTATGTCGCTCCCAGGCTGGCGTTCGATATGTCCGCCGATCTCGAAGAAAAGACCGAACGGTACGAACGTCTGTTATCGGAGGCGATCGATGCCGCAACGATTGCCCCTCCCGCGGGGACACCGTTGGCAGAAAGCGCCGCTGAATGCCACGAAATGGCCGCCTCGTACCTCGATGACGGACGTCACTTCAAGAAACAAGGCGACACAGTCAATGCACTCGCGGCGTTCTCGTACGGTCACGCGTGGCTCGATGCGGGTGCTCGTATCGGTATCTTCGATGTTCCGACAGATGGACACTTATTCACAGTTTGATCATATTGTGTTAAAAACACTAACCGCAATACGCCCACCGAACAGACGGTGTGTTTACATACAGGGGCTACGATCGGGTGAGTGATGGAAGGTGTCCTCTGGTACGTGCTGACGGGCACACGTGGCGGGCCCAACCGGGTGCGTATCCTGCGTGCTCTCGATGAGCAGCCACGCAACGCCAACCAGCTAGCAGAGGATTTGGATCTCGATTACAAAACGGTCCGACATCACCTTGACGTACTGATGGATAACAATGTACTGACTAACAGTGGCGACGATTACGGAGCGGTGTACCTCCCGAGCGATCAAGCGCGTCATCACTGGGAGATCATCGAGACGATCATCGAGCAGGTGGACGGATGAATCGGGACAGATTGAGCGTGACAAGTATGGCTGAATTTGGGCTAGTGTATATATGGCGGACAGGGGTTAGGATGACACAATGACGGGGCTAGTCGATCTCATGCGAGTGGTCCTGGGGATCAATCTCGTTCTCCTTGCTAGCCTTGGCTACGTGTGGGCAAACAACGCGTGGAAATTCCGCTCGAAACACACGATTGGGTTGTTTGTTTTCGCCCTGCTCCTGTTCGCCGATAATGGACTCTCGTTCTATTTCTTTGTGTTCCACGATGTACTCACTGGATGGATCACAGATCCGACGCTCGTCCCACCGATTGCTCAGTACGCGATGCTCTCGGTTCGGGTACTGGAGCTCTGTGGCCTCCTCTTTCTTACGTGGGTCACATGGGACTGATCGGCGTTCGTATGATCGTCCCATTCAACATCTGTTCCGTCAGATGATCTCTTGTTCTAGCAGCACTGCGTACATCTCGTAAGCAAACACGACTCCCACGAGTACGATTGATCCCCACGTCAGAAACGTGAAGGTGGTCGTACCGATCATTGGTCGTTCCCTCGTTGTCCACTGCCGTCTGCCATCGGTTCGTGTTCGTCGAGTCGCTGGATTTTCTGTTCAAATTGCTCGAAGTCGAACTGTCCCTTAGAGCCAAGCGAGGCGAGTACAGTCAGTGCGGCGGAAACGATGCCAGCGCTGAGGAACGACGCGAAGTATGACGCGGCCGGAAGTCCCGATGCGAACGGGAGGAGTGGCCGTGCCAGTGGGAAGAACAGTCCGCCGACGATCAGTCCGGCGACGCTCGCAAGAAGTGCGCCTGTCTCCGATAACCGAGCGAAGTACAGACCAGAGAGAAGCGGAATGAACGTCGCCACGGCAAGTAGGTCGGCGGTAAAGAAGATTGCGAGAACGCTGTATCCCTGTGCGCCGATGACGATCGCTGCGAGTGCAACGACGACGGTGAGAGCACGCGCACTCGCTGTGAGTGTCTCATCGCTTAGTTCGAGAACACGCGGGAGATCGGCTGTGACGATGCTTGAAAGCGCATTTAGCAGGGTGTCTGCGCTGCTCATTACGAGCAGGACAGCAAGAATGACGATACCGAGAACAATGCTATCGGGAAACGCCTCGTCGACGACGAGAAAAAAGGCGATACTCGCGTTGCCGTCGATGAGATTCAACCCTTGTGCAGCGAGACCGAACAGTCCGGAGACGAATATCATTGGAATGATGGCAACGGCAGTGACGAGGAACGACCGCTGGAGCACACGATCGTTCTCAGCCGCATAGATTCGTTGCCACCACGCCTGGTTCAGCATCTCCGCGCCGAGGACAGCAACAGCGATGTAAACGCCGAACTGTATCCCGGAAACAAAGCCAAGATTCAGAAGCTGGGGGTTCGAACTGACAGCGCCCTCGTAGACTGCCCCAGCGCCACCGAGTTCGAGCAGAGCGAACCCGAAGCCGATAGCCAGCAAGGGTAGTATGAGCAACGTTTGAACGGTGTCTGTGAAGATGCTCGCACGAAGTCCTCCATAGGTGGTGTACACGAGAACGAATCCACCGATGAGAGCAGCGGTCTGCCATGCTGGAACACCTGCAACGAGTGACAGGGCACCGGTGATCCCTGTCATTTCGGCTGCGAGAAATGTGAACATATACGCAATGCTCACTACAAGCACGTAGACGTACATCGCCGTCCCGTACCGGGCGTGAGTGTACTCTGTGAGTGAGTGACCGTGCGGAATTAGCTCTCGAATACGTGGTCCAATCACCGCATACACCACCATCGGAAGTGCACTCCCAAGTGCGTATCCGAGAACTGCTGTGATACCACCGAAGGCAGCACCAGCTTCGGCAGGCGATAGCAGAATCCATGCGCCCATACTCGATGCAATGAGTGTTGCCGTGAGCGTTCCCTCTCCTGCACTCCCTCGTGCGCTGATGTAGTCCTCGACGGTTTCGATCTGTCCACGAGCGAACAATACGCCGAGTATCGAAACCACTCCGACCACGAGAGTTGTCACACCAAGGACGATCGACGACTGAGTCACAAGAAATCACTTCTTCGAATCATTACCCAGTGATATCTCTCGATAGTACATAGATGTGATGACTGAGAAATCGTTCATAGACGAAACATTATTATTGGTAGTGTGTGGCACGGCCGATCGAGAGATACCTCTGACAGATACAATAACTGAAGGTTATTGTACTGCCTTCGTATGGTTTTGGCCGCGGCAGCGACGAAACATTTTTATACTTTACGGACTTACTGCGGGTAAGCAGATTGTGCGGAGACGGGTTCTCGATTTATTTGCCCGCGAGCCGCGCATCAGGTGTAACCATGAGCGATTCAACAATTCGAACATACACAGAAGAGACGACTGAATCCTCGTCCGAAGAGGAACACGAGCGTGAGCACGAGTCGACTTCCGCTTGTCCGGAGTGCGGTGGCCGACTGATGAGCGATAACGAACACGGAGAGACTGTCTGTGGAGAGTGTGGACTGGTTGTTGAGGAGGACTCGATCGACCGTGGGCCGGAGTGGCGCGCGTTCGACGCCGCTGAGAAAGATCAGAAGAGCCGGGTTGGTGCGCCGACCACCACGATGATGCACGACAAGGGCCTGTCGACGAATATCGGCTGGCAGGACAAAGACGCATACGGCAATTCCCTGTCTTCGCGTCAACGTCAGAAGATGCAGCGTCTGCGCACGTGGAACGAACGATTCCGCACACGGGACTCCAAAGAGCGCAACCTGAAACAGGCACTCGGCGAAATCGATCGCATGGCTAGCGCACTCGGTCTTCCCGAGACCGTTCGAGAGACTGCGAGCGTCATCTACAGACGCGCGCTTGCCGAGAACCTCTTGCCCGGCCGAAGCATTGAGGGCGTTTCGACGGCCGCACTCTACGCTGCTGCCCGGCAGGCTGGTACCCCAAGAAGCCTCGATGAGATCACGATGGTCTCACGAGTGGATAAGATGGAGTTGACCCGCACGTACCGGTACGTCGTGCGCCAGCTCAACCTCGAGATCAAACCTGCCGATCCGGAGAGCTACGTCCCCCGATTTGCGAGCGATCTCGATCTCCCTGAGGAGGTCACCCGTCGCGCACGGGATCTGATCGGCAACGCACGCGATGCAGGAATACTGAGTGGCAAGAGTCCAGTCGGTCTGGCGGCGGCGGCCATCTACGCTGCCTCGCTGCTGTGCAACCAGAAAGTCACCCAGAGCCAAGTGTCGGATGTTGCCAATATCTCTGAGGTCACCATTCGAAACCGCTATAAGGAGATTCTGGAAGCGGATGCCCATCCGGCAGTCTAATCTACCGTTTGATTGCTGACTCGATCGACGGTGGTCAAGCTTTTTACCACTGGCAACCGCATCGTTCGAGTATGCCGACTGAAACGTACGTGAGATTACTCTGTCCCGAATGTGGCAAACGGTGGGAAGCATCTCCCAACGATCTTCCGGAACCAAGCGAAGAGTTTCACTGTCCTGGCTGTCACGCAGGTCGGCGAATGTCGGAGTTCACACGCACTGAACGCGATCTTGAGACGCTCAAGACATTAGGTTGATACTAATTTTACTTTAAGAAAGTAACGACTTTCATTCGCAAGCTAACAGATATACACTGTTTACTGAACCGATCATTTTTCTTTCCAGTGGTTATTCGGCAGAAGTATGAAACCCTCTTGAGTGGCCGGCAGAGACGCTCTATCGCCGACACGTGATAACGTGACTCAAGGTAATACTATATGCCCCCAGTCACTATCTGTTTTCGACCATGAAAAAGCAGGAACTGATCCACCTTCACGGTCTGCTTGCAGAGGTATCCAATCACTACGAACTTCGAAGTGAGAATACAATTGATCACACCAAGTACGAGGAACTTGGGGTTCAACCGACATCTATACACAAATCAAAAACCGATCACAAGGAGGCTGTTTTTATGCTGGCCACAGGAATCACCGATGAAATAGTTGCTGTCGAAGACGAGCAGCCCATCTCGGCAGCCGCCGACTGATCTCGTCAGTGCGCGTTCTCCGATCAATTACTGCTGAATGACAATTATCTCTTGCTCTCGAAAGTGTCGACTATTTCTCTCCGATGAGGTCCTGAAACTCGGGAAGAATATCTTCATCTGATGCGTCCGATTCAGTTGTTGACTCGGTGCTCTCATCGGTGTCTGCTTGGGAATCGTCGATCTCTTCGGAGTCATCTTCGATGACGTCGACCTCAACAATATCGAGTGGCACCTTTTGCATTCGCTGGCCGATCTCTTTGCGAGCAATCCGCGAGGCGTGTTCTTCATCTTCAACGTTGAACACTGTCATTTCGAGTTCGAGTGAGACGAGCGCCTCGTCTGCGGCGACGAACGCAGGATCAATCTCCTCTTCACAGTGTGGACATGCTCGTGTGCCCATGGATATTTCGACGTAGTTGAGGTCGGGATTGAGCATGTCTCCGGTTTTTGAGATCGCTATGCGCACAGCTTCATCGGCAGAACCGACATCGTAGACGGGTATCGCCGCCTCGACGACGACGCGACAGTCCATAGATACACTTCGCTGTCTGACCGTATGAACCTTCGCCTCGATCGAAAGCTCGAAACCTTCGTCGGTCATCCTGTTGGGTGATGGAACAGGGTTTCATTTCTCTTGATTCGATACCCGGTGACTTCGACCTCCAATCGACCATCGAGAGCGGACAGAGTTACATGTGGTCGCGCGACGATGGGCGGATGTACGAGGAAACGCCTGCGTATGGTGGGACTGCCTGGTACTACACCGCCTTTTCGCGCCCGACGAATGGCGAACCATCCGTTGTTCGTGTCCGCCAACATGACCATCGACTCGAATGGGAGGCGACGTTTGACGCCCGTGACGCCCTTGTTCAGCTGTTGCGACTCGATGATGATCTTGAAGCGATCATATCCGAGACGGTCGATGATTCACTCGTCCGGACAGCGTATGAGACGTATCGTGGAATGCGTCTCGTTCGTGATCCACCATTTCCGACGCTCATTTCGTTTATTTGTTCGGCACAGATGCGAGTCTCGCGCATCCACGGCATGCAGCGCGCACTTGCTCGAAAGTTCGGCGACACGATCAAATTCGACGGGATGACGTACCACGCCTTTCCGACCGCAGAGCAACTCGCCACAGCGACTGAATCGGAGCTCCGAGAGCTGAAGCTCGGATACCGCGCACCGTACGTCGCGTCGACAGCCAAAATGGTTGCAGCTGGTGAGGCACATCCCGAGGACGCCATCGGAATGGACTACGAAGCGGCACGTGAGTATCTCACTCGCTTTGTTGGTGTTGGAGAGAAAGTCGCCGATTGTGTCCTCCTCTTCTCGCTCAATTACCTCGAAGCTGTTCCGCTCGATACATGGATCCGTGGGGCAATCGCTGATCACTACCCTGAGTGCGATCGCGGGAGCTACGCTGAAACTTCACGAGCGATCCGAGAACGCTTTGGTGGAACATACGCTGGCTACGCACAGACGTACGTGTTTCACTACCTACGAGCGAATGAGTCACCAAGCGAATAGACGACAGATCAGAATCTTTTGAAATCCTCCGATACAGTCCCATAGCCTTAAGCATTGGGCCCGTTTTCACGTCTGGAAAACAATGTGTCGTTTATATGCTCTTCACGAGAATACGTATGAGTGCGGGCATCCGGTCCCGTTGACTACGGGTATCCGGGGCTCACAGCGGCGTACTGGCCATTTCCACTAATTTTTCCATGTGTCAAAAACGAACCGAAATGGACGATACTCGGAGCAAAAGCATCTCTAAGCGGAAAGTGTTAATCAGAGGGTGTTCCTGTAGATAGTATGGCGTTTACCCTCCGGGAGACGCTTCGATCCGGTCTCTCTCTCGTCCGTTCGCGCAACGGAGCCATCCTGATCGGGACGTTTGCCCTTATCAGCTTATTTCAGGGTGGCTTCGTCTGGATCATCTCGGCGATGTATGTTCCGCTCGGGAGCAATGCCCTGGCATCCACACCGGCTGGTCCAACGCCGGGTACAGCGCTTCCTAGCTTCGTGGCTGTTCCTGCGGTTCTCCTTGCAAGCGTTACGGGCGGTATTTTCACAATCCCCGTACAGATTGTCGCCATCAGAACCATGGTGAGTAGACACACCGATCGTATCCCCGAGGAGTTCATCTTTCACAATATGGGGTGGGCAACACTACACAGCCTTCTCGGTTCGTGGTTCGTTTCCATTCTCGTCGGAGTCACTGGACTCGTGTGTTTGTTGCCCGGCATGCTCATTCTGTTCGCTGTGATGGACGCACCAACGCAGTCGTGGATGCTTGGGAGTTGGTTAGGGAATAGTGGGATCGGACTATTCGTTCTCATTCTTCTTCTCCCGAGCGCTTTCCTCGGTGTGAGTTTGCTTTTTGTCGGTCAAGAGATTGCCGTCAAAGACCGAAATCTGATTCAAGCGATTGTGGGCAGCTGGCGACAGTGTCGCGGACACCGTGTTCGCCTCCTGCTCCTTTCGCTAGTTCCGACTCTCATCCAAACAGGTGTACTGATGCTCGTTTTCGTTCGACTTGATCAAGTATGGGCTCAGAGTCTCATCTTCGTCGAAACAGCCATCGTGCAAATGACGATATTGGCGATCATGGCACGTGCGTACGTCGCCGTCCACAATGACACCGTCATTCCGATTGCTGGTGCGTCGCGGCGAGAGGATTGACGGTGTCGTTCGGGTTCGAAATGTGTCGACAACCACGACGATTGTACCACCTCCGGCTGCGTAGTGCTGTCGCTGCGGGTCGTTTTCCTGTCTCAGTGATGCATAAACGTAATACAGCTATAGAAACCTCCTCGCCAAGAGACGGTTCAAATATCACCTCCGATACAGTGACTTGGCTGATGTAACCGGCGAAGTTTCATCTTGGTTCGTGCTCGCTGCAGTGTATTTTAGTCACTTGATTGGTGAGTAATTAGTATGCTTCATGAAGCGCTCGCCGATACCCTTCGGGCTGAGACAATCGCACCAGAATGTATCCGGCCTGCATGGAATGACTACTGCTTCGCCAATGTTCCTGATACCGTGCTGTCACTGTTCGGTAATGGTTCGAAGGCC
This sequence comes from Halocatena marina, assembly GCF_025913575.1. Classification (NCBI taxonomy): domain Archaea; kingdom Methanobacteriati; phylum Methanobacteriota; class Halobacteria; order Halobacteriales; family Natronomonadaceae; genus Halocatena; species Halocatena marina. Next base: position 755,772 of record NZ_CP109785.1, read on the forward strand.
GTCCGTCCACTTCCTGATGCTGTTTTCGACGGTGTTATGACAGAGTTCGACCACGTTGTACTCGCATTCATCGACGGATTCGGCTGGAACCACTTTCAGCGCGTTCGGCATGATCACTCGTTTCTAACCCGATTGACCGAGCATGCGACGGTCACGCCATTGACGGCGGGCTATCCAAGCGAAACCGCGGCTGCGGTCTCCACGATTCACACTGGTCATCAACCGGTTGAACACGGTGTACTGGGTTGGGATGCTCACGTTCCGTCGCTCGGTGGATACATCCAGACACTTCCGTTCACTGACCACGAGCACACACCGCTCGGTGAGGTCCGTACCAACCCAGACCCTGCCGATCTGATCGATGAATCGACACTCTACGAACGTCTCGACGCCCGCTCGGTTCTCATTCAGCCCGCGAGAATCAACGAAAACCCGTATAACGCGCAGGTTACTCGCGGGGCCAAACTCGTAAATTACGAAAATTCCGCACAGGCTGCCTACCGAGTGCGTGCGCAATTGGAAGGGACGACAGAACCGACGTACTGTTACTGCTATCTCTCACACGTGGACACATTTTCTCATACACACGGCGTCGTTCACGAGGAAACTGATGCCCAGCTCGCAAGCGTTTGTCGCGCTATCGAGCGAGAGATTGTCGAAAAACTCGATCCCACGGTCGCCGAGCGCACACTACTGCTCGTGCTGGCCGATCACGGAGAAATTGATACGATCCCTCCTGAGCGGATCAACAGTGGCTCATTCGACCTTGACAGACATCTCCAGCGGGACGAGCAGGGAAACCCAATTCCAGTAGTTGGCGGTCCGCGTAATCTCCAGTTTCATGCCCGTGAAGGCCACCGAAACGCGCTACATACGGCCCTCGAAGACTGTCTCACACCACTTGACCCGCTCGTGCTCGATCGCGAGCGGATCATCGACGAAGACCTCTTTGGCGATCGAGAGCCAAGCGAGCGATTCAAGCGGCGGTGTCCAGATGTGCTTGTGGTGCCTCGAACGGGATTCGCACGTGATGCCGACGACCCTCTCACGAAGGTCGGGATGCACGGTGGGCTGCATCCTGATGAGATGCTGATTCCCTTCGCTGCCGCACGGATCGACGCCCTACAGGAGTGAGATGATAGCTACCAGAGACGGAGTAGAGGTCTCTTGGACACTCGTTTCATGTGTGTATGCGCCTACTCTGCGATGGGTCCCTCTTAGATGACTACGTCACCGTACACAGTACTCTTGTTGGGCTGGTTCTTTCGTCGCGTTCCTATTCTCTCACCCGTCAAAATCGCCGTTGACGATGTCTGCGACTCGCTGTCGATCGAACAATTTCTCATTGCTTGTCACTTCCCCGAAGACATCAGGATACAACTGCTGTGCGCCACGTTCAGTAAGAAACAGATTGTGGATTGGCCCTTGGTTGAGGTAGCCACCACGGTATACGCGTCCGTTCTGCACGGCCGTTAACTCGCTACCAACGGGATGGTTCTGCATATAATCGAGTACTGTCTTGCGGAATTCGGACACTGACTTTCGCTCGTGACCGCGGATGAGAATCACGTCTGGATCGATTTCGAGCAGGTTCTCGTAGTCGAGTTCGCTGCGGTTGCTGGTGCTGAGATTCTCGATAGCAGTCCCCGCGAGCGCGTCGGTAGCGCCGAGAAGACGCCACTGTTTCTTGCTCGTTCCCTTGTCGTCGAGTCGGTACGGTGAGAAGGTCTTCGGTTCTGTCGTTCCTTCGTAGGTGAGAAACACGCTCGGTCGCTTATCGGCGGGCGGGAGTCGCGTCCGAATCTCCGCAGTATAATCGTCATGAAGCTGCTTGAACGCCCGATACCGCTCCTGCTCGTGGAAGAGCTCTGCAATCTTCTCGAAGGCCTCATACATCGTGTAGTAGCGGTAATCGTGCCATTCATCGGACCGACGGAAGATCAAATTACAGAAAAATGGTGCAACGTTACTAGCGATTTCATCAACGTCCGACTGATTCCACTCGAACCAGTTGATGAGCATCTGTGGATCGTACAAGTGAACATCGTTGTCAAGCTCGTAGAACTGCTCTTTGGTTCGGATTTCTGGGTTTGCCTCGATTTGATCTCGATCGACGCTCACGCCAGGCAGCTCGTCGTAGATAGCGGTGTAATAGCGGTCGGCGTTTCCGATGCCGGTAATCCCGCTTGCCTTCCCAAGTGCGACGCCCATATCTGCGTACCCACCGTCGTAAGCGATCCACCGTTCAGGAACCGACTCGAATGAAATTTCACCGACCGGTTCCATTGTGACTGAATAGGAACTGGTCGCTGTAGCATTGTTTGCCGCAGTTGACGGTCCGTTCCCCGAATCGCCAACACATCCGGCGAACAGTCCACTGACGATCGCTGCTCCACCGTACTTGACACAGTCTCGCCGTGTCAGTTTCCCACTCCGTGTCGTATTATTGGTCTCCATGATCACGAACCCTCAGTGATGATATCAGCAACCCGCTGGCGGTCGAACAACTGATTACCACCGAATACGTCCGGGTAAAGTCTCTGAGCGGCCTGTTCGAGCTGAAAGAGATGAATAATAGGTCCTTGATACGTCAGCCCACCGTAGATGACGCGATCATTCTGAACAGCTCGAAGTTTGCTCGCTATCTCGTGGTTCTGCAAATGTGGAACGATCTTTTCGTCGATGTATTTCTGCGTGATTTCGCCTTGAAGTCTGATTGCGAGGATATCTGGATCGAGCTCCAGCAGGGTTTCATAATCGATTGTAGCACCGCCTGCTTGCGCGTCTGTGATGTCATTCTGCGCTAATGCGTCCCGAACGTTCAGCTCATTCCAGTGCTTGGATTGGGTTCCTTTTCCAATCCGATACGGGTAGAATGATTCTGGCGGCACTTCCGCAGGATACAGAACAGCAATATTGGGTTGCTCATTCGGGAGGCGTTTCTCTACGTCTGTGAGCACCTCATCGTGATACTGCTTGAACGCCTCGTAGCGTGCCTGCTCCTGAAACACTTGCGCGACCTTCTCGAAGGCCTCATACATCGTGTAGTCGGCGTAATCGTGCCAGTTGTAGACACGAGAAAAGATCGTATTCCCGATGAATGGTGCGACAGTATCACGAATCTCCGTGACATCGTCCTGATTCCACTGAAGTCGGTTCACCATGAAGTTCGGATCGATGAGGTGGATATCGACATCAAGTTCGTAGAAGACCTCCTTCCCGGTGCCATCCTGCCAGAGCTGCGTAAGTTTGCTCTTGTCGACTGAAACGCCAGGTATTGCCTCGTAGACGTGCGACCCAAATCGAGCGCGATGACCAATGGCAGACAGTCCGTCGCTTTGGCCCAGTGCGACACCCATATCCGCATAGTCACCGGTAAACGAGAACCACGTTTCTGGGACGTCATCGAACGTAACTGACCCAACTGGCTCCATCGTCACTGAGTATGAGGAACCTGCAGCTGTCTCGTCTGTATTTTCGGTGTCGCTGTCTGTCGCCATCACCGTCTTGTTCGTAGTCGACGGTGATTCGGAGCTATTGTTACCAGCACAGCCCGCAAGTAGACAGCCACCGATGAGAGTGCCACCGTACTTCAGGTAGTCGCGCCGCGTCGGTATTTCGAGTTCTGTACCGTTTACCATATGGTTTAGGCTCACCTAAATACACAAAGCCGTTTCGATTGTTAGGTTAGCCAAAAAATCGTCACTTAGTGAAAGTGCGGGCGTTGGTGTGATACTGTGATCCAGTCTCCTTGTCGTGTGAGATGCAGACAGATATGACTGATCGATGTCTGAGTCGGACACCCGTACTAAGTACGTGCGATCATCTCGTCAATCGTGATCCGTCTTGATCAGGTCTCCGTTTGCTGCGTACTTACGGATCGCATCGTCGTCCAGCGCGTCCAATATCTGATCGGTCCCAATTTCCTCGACGAGTTGTTGGAGGCCCGCTTTAGATTGATTCTCGACCGCAGTAGTGGAGCAACTCGTTTCGAACGCCCGGTCGATATACTGTTCACGCAGTTCTACGAATCGTTCATCACTCAGATCGTGATTGTCGTCGGCCTCGTGCTCGTAGTACTCACGCCACCGGTCGCGGTGCGCCCAGTCTCCCGAAAATTCCGATTCTCGCCGAAACATTATGGCTGCTTTGATCGATGAAGCTGTTAACCCATCAAAATCATCGTATTCGTCGGCTCCCTCGATATTTTTGGATAACATGGATGTCGACTCGACGCCATCAACCCCCTCCGATCTCACTCTCTAGAAAGTCAAGGCGCGTCGATAATCGGTCACTCGATCAAATCTTTGATGATCTTCTCCGGATCGATGTTTCGGGCACGAAGCTGTTCCTCAATAGAACAGAGGGTCTGGATAGTCCGGAGATCTGTGTTGTATTCTCGGAGTAGAACGCTATTGCGTCGGTAGCCATCGATCAGTCGTTCGTCGGACCACGTCTGGTAATGTGGTGACGCGGATTCGTCGATGCCAACACTACACATTTTTGAATTCAAATTCAGTGGGTGGTTCTTTTTCGTCATTGCCTGACATCCTTACTGGCGATATCCGCCATGTGCAGGCGATTGAGTACACTCATTCGGGGGTTCGGAGACGGTCTTTCGGTGGGCGTGGCCCGCCTCTGATGGTGTCTCTGTGGGAGTGCATCGTGCGTGACGATCTCTGTGGCCATGTGTTTTAGGCTGGCCTAAACAATAATAGTGATTCCGATTTTAGATGACGGACAGCATACTCAGCCACCTTTCGAGACATAAGAACTAGTTCCGGTGATCACACTGTATTCACCCAAGAACAAGAATGTGAAACGTCAGCGCTGAGACCAACGGTATGATGGAGAACGCGCTAACAGCGTGGCACTGCTAATCGCATTTCTCCACTACTTCTATTTCAACGAGTGGGTCTCCCAAGACGCCGTTCGCCGCTCAGTCGTAGCCCTTCCGGAAGCTTCGAAACTCGGTTCGGTGTGATTCCTCGTCACTTAGGATGCTGATAGCGAGGTCTTCGGTCACTGGATCGTCCGCTTCTCTGGCGGCATCAACGAGCGATCGGTACGTCTCGATCGCTTCTTCCTCGTACTCAATCACACCATCGATCACTGAGAGCACATCGGCCGTATCCTCTGGTGGTTGGAGTGATTCCTGTTGTGGTTCGAAATCGAACGACGCCGGTGGCTGAGCGTCGAGTTCTTTCAAGCGCTCCCCGATTCGCTCGGCGTGTCCGAGTTCTTCTCGTTTTGCATCGGAGCGGAGGCTCTCTTTGACCTCTTCTGCGCTGACGCCGTCGAGGACGACCGCGTTCGTCAGGTAGTTCATCACCGTCTCGATTTCATCGTTGTAAGCGCTTTGCAAAAGCTCGACTACCTGTTCATTGGTCATACAGTGTGTCTATACACGACCAAGAGCCTTAGTGGTAGGGGTCGACAGAGACCGATCCAGCGCTGTCACTGATTCGGTGCGTGCACGTCCTTGCACGCCTTCATGATGACCTTATTCATTGCGGGATGGACGTGGATCAGTGTGTTTTGGAGCTCATCGACTGTTATACCGTACTGAAAGGCAGGCGTGATTTCGTGGATGAGCATCGATGCTTCGTACCCGAGGATATGACAGCCGAGGATGTCTCGTGTTTCGGGATCAGTAAGCAGTTTGACGAACCCATGGTCGAGCTTTAGCGCCCGTGACATCGCGGTATCTGTGAATTCGGCACATCCGACGACATACTCTTGATCGTCGTCCTCAAGCTCTGATTCCGTTTTCCCGACTGCCCCGATCTGTGGTTCAGTGAAGACTGCATGGGGAAGCCCGGTGAAATCGGTCGTTCGTCGCTTCCCGTGGACGACGGTGTCGATTACGACCTCTCCCTCGTAGTCTCCGGAGTGTTTGAACATCCCGTTATCGGCGATATCGCCCATTGCCCAGACGTTCTCGACGCTCGTTTGGAGAGAGTCGTCGGTCTCGATGAACCCGTCTTCGTTCGTCGAGACGTTCGTTGCGTCGAGACCGATTCTATCCGTATTTGGTTGACGACCGAGCGCAACGAGGAGTGCATCGCCTTGCACTTCGATTTCGTCTTCGTCCTCTGATTCAGCGGTAACTGTGATCGTGTTTTCTGATTCGACAACGCTCGTGGCTCGATACCCAGTGAATACGTCGTGGCGTTCACGGGCGATTTCGGTGAACGATTCGGCGATTTCACTGTCCTCACGGGGAACGAGCGTATCCATCATCTCGATCAGCGCCACATCGACACCGAACGACCCAAAGTAGTAGCCGAGTTCCGCGGCGATGTATCCCCCACCGAGAATCACGAGCCGTTCCGGTCGCTCTTCTAATGTGAGCGCGTCGTCGCTCGTGAGGTAGTCGCTGTCAGTGAGACCATCGATCGCACCAGGAACGATCGGGTGGCTTCCGGCTGCAATAACGACCTTGTCGGCCGTGTGTCTCTCGCCGGTAGCCGTGAGTTCAATCGTACGATCATCGACGAAGCGGGCCTCTTCTTGAAACAACGTGAGATTCTCCTCGCTTTGCTTGTTCGCTCGGATTTCGTCGGCCGTGTCGGCGAGTTCCGCGTTCACCTCCCGAACGAACTCGGCAAAGCGAACGTCGTCGATGCTCGCATCGATTCCAAACTGGTCGGCATCCCGAATCCGGTTCACGAGATTCGCGTGTTGGATGAGCATCTTCGACGGATTACACCCCCGATTGAGACACAAGCCACCAAGTGGTCCCTTCTCGATGAGCGCTGTCTCTCGTCCGTCGGCGGCCGCTGCCGATGCGACTGTGTTGCCAGTGCCTCCGCCGAACACGATGAGATCGAACTCCGACATTGCAGCAGTAACTGAGGTGCGGTGTGCGTATATTAGTTCGCCGCTAGCGGGATTCCACCGCGAATACACCAATGAACTGAAACTATCTCGATGACGTTGACTACCAATAATCGTTCCAGTATACTGGCCAATGTGGCTCCGGCACAGAGATCGAGACGGCATATGTTGCCGGTTGTGAAAGAGACGTTTATTAAGTTGGAAGAAAACATCCTGTCATGCCATCCTATAATCGACGCGAATTTCTAACAGCGGTTGGAATGGCGGGGCTTGCGAGCACTGCCGGTTGTATCACGAGTGATACCGAGGGTAGTGACAAAAACACTGGGACTGACAAATCGAGTGGAGATAAGAGCGGTGGCAGCGGTGGAAACCAGCTCACGTGGGACGCTGGGGGTACTGGCGGCACGTACTATCCGCTATCGAATCAGTTCAAGGATATCGTCCAGTCGAATACGAAGTACTCGTTGCAAGTTCGATCGACGGGTGCGAGCGTCGAAAACGTCGGTAGTCTCGCTTCCGGTAAAGCAGACTTCGCGCTGATTCAGAACGATGTTGCCTATTTTGCACACAAAGGAACCGGAATCAAGGAATTCGAAGGCAACAGTGTTCCTGACCTTCGGGGCGTTGCAACACTCTATCCCGAAACGATACAAGTCATCGCGCAAGGAGGAAGCAATATCTCCTCGATAACGGATCTCCAAGGAGCGACGATCAACACCGGCGACCTCGGCAGCGGGACACAGGTCGACGCCAAGCAGATCCTGAAAGCGGTCGGAATCAACGATTACAACGAGCAGAACGCGAGCTTTTCGCAAGCAGCCGAACAGATTCAGAACGGCGACATCGACGCAGCGTTCATCGTCGGCGGTTGGCCGGTTGGTGCGATCGAGGATCTTGCAACGAACACGAACATCACGATCGTCCCGATCGAAGGGAATGCACGCAAGAAAGTCCTCAACTCGGGATCGTACTTCGCCGAGGACAAAATCCCCGGTGGGACGTACAGTGGAATACAGAATCCGGTCCCGACCGTTGCTGTCCAGGCGATGATCGCCACCGTCAAACAGACTCCCAAGCAGGCCGTCCAAGACGTTACAGCCGCGATCTTCGACAACCTCGATAAGGTTAGCAACAAACAGGAATTCATCTCCGTAGACTCCGCACAAGACGGTATGTCCATTCCCCTCCATCCGGGTGCGAAGGCGTACTTCGGAAAGACGGGAACGAGCAGTGGAAACAACAGTCTCAACTGAGCGCAACGTGTTCCGGAACGGCACACAGCACGGGTCATACGAGCCATCTGATCGCTTTCGGACAGACGAACACGAACACGAATACGAATGCGAGTCCGGACCTGAGCGCTACACTCGAATGCGCACGGGAGTATGAGACCGGAACAAGCGACACGTGCTCGCAGATTCGGTGTCTGGATCGTGGTCGTTTGTCTAGTCGTGCTCATCGCAGGCGCTGTCGCAGCGGCCACCCCAGCCGATCGCGTGCTCGTCGTTTCGGATGCAAAAACAGGAGAGCAGCTCCGCAGTATGCCGGTCGAAAATGGAACTGTCGTCGCAATCGAGTACACCCACAGCGTCGAGAAATCACGCGTTCTCGACGTGTACGCTGTACAGGGTGATCGTCTTGTAATGACACGCATGGAGTTCGAGACCTACGGCTGGGGCTTACCCGCAGCTGTCCCAGTCTCGACCGACAACGAAACGTTCGCCTTCGATCCGGCCTTTGCGAGCGACGAATTCGTAGTCAAGCCCGGCCGAATCGCTGGTCATACGCTTCATGTCCGAAACAGCACGTACGATCTCGTAGCGCTCTCCGATGCGCGTGCGGTTCGACTCTCTGTCGAACGGAGATCGGCACTGAGAGCTGCGCTCGACGCGCTCGATAATCACACTAACACTATCTCATCCCATCAAATCTGATATGAGTACACTACCGACTGATGAGGCCGATCGCCTCTCCGAGGAAGAACAACAGGAACTGATCGACGAACTCGAACGACGCCGATCACCACGAGGAATCGCTTCGCTCGTTGTCATCATCACCGCAATCGCCTTTTCGGCGTTCCAGATGTGGCTCGCTGCTCGGGGATTCATCTTTGCCGTCACGATACCGGGCATCGGTCAGATCAAGCTTGCGGCCCTACAGCTGTTGCAAGTCAACGCTATTCACGTGATCTTTGCGCTGTTGTTGGCGTTTCTCCTCTATCCACCGTCGACGGGGAACGGGCCGGTTGCACGACGTCTCGGACGCGTCGTCCCGGCGCTCGAACGTCGCTTCGGGGCCAAGAATCCAGTAACACGAACAATGCGAGGAGTACGCAGTATCGTCCGCTGGCTGTTCATGGACCCCAACCGCGAGCGGGTAACACCAGTTGATATCGTCTGTATGGGCATTGCAATCCTCGCAGGACTGTATATGCTCACGTCGTTCGACGAAATCCGGCAAATACGCGTCCTCGGGATCGATTCTGCCCGAACAATTGGCGAGTTCGTCCCGGCGCTCGCGCCGGTTGTCGACGTGATCTCGTCGCTCGGAATCGCGCTTGATACGATGTCCGTCGCCTTTCTCCTCGGTGCGGCTGGCGTGCTCCTCGTGCTTGAGGCAACCCGGAGATCGCTCGGAATCTATCTCACGCTGATCGTCGTCACATTCATCGTCTACGCAAAGTACGGGTATCTGATTCCGTCTGACGGAATCATCAGCACGCCATTCGGTTTCGGGATCATCGTCCCTTACATCGACATCCTCTGGATTCAACCCGGCGACTGGGGAACGATCATTCAGAACTTCTGGTACAACACTGAAAACGGCGTTTTCGGTATTCCCGTAACCGTATCAGTACAGTTCATCTACATCTTCATTCTCTTCGGGGCGTTTCTCGAAATGAGCGGGGCTGGTCAGTGGTTTATCGACTTTGCGTACGCCGTCACTGGTAAGCGAAAAGGTGGCCCAGCGAAGGCGAGTGTGCTCTCCTCAGGCTTCATGGGAGCCATCTCTGGTTCGTCGATCGCAAACACCGTAACGACGGGTGCGTTCACGATTCCGCTCATGAAGCGCTCTGGCTATCGATCGGAGTTCGCTGGTGCAGTCGAAGCCTCCGCGTCTTCTGGCGGACAGATCCTCCCACCAGTGATGGGCGCAGCGGCCTTTCTGATCGTCGAGTACACCACAACGCCGTACGCTAACGTCATCGCTGCTGCTGCCGTGCCAGCCATCGTGTTCTTCTTTGGCGTCTGGGTGATGGTCCATCTCGAAGCCTCGAAGGCAGGTATCACACAGATAGATGAATCCAGTGCTATCGCGTTACGACCACACCTCAGAAAAGGATGGTTCTACCTCCTACCGATTACAGCACTGCTCTACTACCTGATTATCGCACGACTATCCGTCGCTCGTTCTGCGTGGTTTTCGATCGTCGCGATCATCGCAGTCATCGCGGTCGTCGCCGTCTACAACGACCGCACCAAACGACCCCTCTTTGCAGGAATCGTCGGTCTGTTCCTCCTCGAATTCATCGCCAACCTCCTCGTTGGAACCGGTCTCGCTGGTCTCTTACTCGGAAGTGGTGGCTCCGGCCAATCTGTCTATCCAGCACTCGCTGCCGCTGCCGAGAAACTCGGAACGATCGCCATTACTATAAGTGCTGTGACACTTCTTGTTCGACCATCCCTCGATACGCCGTGGCTCGACTACGACGAGGCTGTCGACGAGGGTGGCGAGGCGACCGCGGACGCACTCAGTCGACCGTCGCTCTCAGAGAACAACGCATACCGGTTCGGTGCGTTCGTGCTTCGATCGATGGAGCACGGTGCTCGAACAGCAACTCCTGTCGTCATCGCTGTCGCAGCCGTCGGTATCGTCCCGGGCGTACTTAGCGCGACGGGACTTGCTCCGAACCTCACGACGTTCATCAAGACGCTCGCGGGTGGATCGCTCGTCTTGTTACTCATCATTACGGCCATTGCAGCGATCATTCTCGGGATGGGTGTGCCGACGACCGCGACGTATATTCTGCTCGCAGCGGTGCTCGCACCAGCGATCATCGAAAGCAGCTCAATGCCACTTCTCGCAGCACATCTGTTCATTCTTTATTTCGGTGTGATTGCAGATATTACACCCCCTGTTGCTGTCGCTGCCTATGCGGCGTCTGGAATTGCCAAGTCTGATCCGTTCTCGACGGGGGTCGAAGCATTCTCGCTGTCACTCAACAAGGCAATCGTCCCCTTCGCGTTCGCGCTCACGCCCGGTCTCCTCCTGCTGCGACCCACTGAAAATGGCGAGGCGCACATCATCGGACTCGCCGATGTCCTTGACTTCGGGTATTTCGTGCCCGAGGTAGCGATTCCGATCATCTGTCTGTTCACTGGTGTGCTTGCGCTCGGGCCAACGATCATCGGATACTTCTATACGGACGTCTCCCCCAGCGGACGAGCGTTGTTCGCGCTCACAGCGCTCTTGCTGATGACACCGCTGGCGCTGTTCAACTTGTCCACGACGCTATTCGACGTTCTGACCCCGTTCGCGGTGATAACCCCGCCATTCACCGAGCTCGCGCTCCGTGCCGTCGGAGCAGTGCTATTCATTGCGCTTGTGCTACAGAATCGCCGGAGCGCCGAAGAGCACGGATCCATCTCAACCCCAGAATCCACGACGGACTGAGCATCTTCTAGGTATCCGATTGTTGTTCTTGCTTTTGCTCTTGCTCTCGAAGATCGCTACCGGTGCCCGATCATTCGGAGAAGAACTCAGCTATCGGTTCTCTCTGTTCGTCGACGTTCAACGCTGGGGCGTGTCCACAGTCGACTTCGACCGTTCGAGCGGTTGGTTGGTGTTCGAGCATTGCTTCGAGCGGTTCACGCGGGAGAATCTTCGAATCCGTACCGTAAACGATGCAGATAGCCGCAGAAATCGATTCCCAGACCGTCCACGGATCTCCCGACGCATCTTCATCGAGTGATTCGATGATCCGTGGATCGTAGGCAGGGGTGATCCGTCCGTCGTCGGTACGCCGTGCGGACGTAACGGTGAATCGTCGCCACTCCGAATCCGTCATTTCGCTGAAAAATGGTCCGTACGTCTCTCTGTAGTATGCTTCCAGTTCGGTGACTGTGCTTACGGTTGGCGGATGAGGAACGTATTTGATGATCCGACCGAGCGCCTCCTCATCAGCGTCCTGTACTGGGTCAGGACTAATGTCGTTCACAACGAGGTGCGTAATGCGGTCGGCGAGCGGCCCCCCGGCGAGTGCCATACCGAGTCCACCGCCCATAGAGGTCCCGATCCAACGGATCGATTCGAGATCAAGCACGTCACAGAATTCGGTTAGCAGCTCAACCATCGCTTGGTTCGAATACCCCGCTGGATCACCGTACCATTCGCTCAATCCGCGTCCGGGAAGGTCCGGGCAGAGAACGCGATACGTATCGGAGAGACTGCGAGCGATTGGATCAAAATCACGCCCGACGCGTGACAGTCCGTGTGCACATACCACTGGTGGTGCGGTTTCGTCTCCCCACTCTGAGTAATGAAGCTCGGTGCCATCGACCGTGACGAATCGATGTTCCATACTGGCTACTATATCCAGACGTGTAGAAATAATCTCGGCTATTTCGTCTTGGGTTTGTGCGGTTCCTTTGGAAACTATCAGTGCTATCTGTTTGTCATACACTATGTTATTTTGATGAAATTAGTCGCTTGCCTCCGTCTCAAGGTATAATAGTCATGCTCTAATTGATTCATATACACGTGAGTAACACTGATACGTGGAGTCCAATCTTCACACGGTTAGCACTGGGGATCGTTATGATTGTTCACGGGGCTGGGAAGTTGTTCGGAGCCGGGCCGTCTGCGATGCCAATTTCGGATTTTGCGGGAGCCATCGCCGGTATCGGCTTCCCGGCTGCTTCGGTCCTCGCGTGGCTCGCTGCGCTTATCGAGTTCGGTGGCGGGATACTCGTGTTGGTCGGTCTGTTCACACGGTACGCCGCGCTCGGAATCGCACTCAATATGCTCATCGCAACGGCTTTCGTTCATCTTCCGAACGGATTCTCGAACTCGGGAGGGGGGTACGAGTACACCCTCGTGCTCTTGTTGCTGGCGCTGGCTCTCGTCGTGAGTGGCTCGGGAAAACTCTCAGTCACTCAGATTTTCTTCGATGGAGAACCCGACTGGCCGCTGTCTGCAGGCAGCTGAATGAGGCGCTGTGTGTATGTCGAAAAATAGCAGATGAGACGATCTACGCTGCTGTTTCCTCTGTCTCGGATGTAGACGGCCGTTCCCGATCTGTGCCGTGTCTCCGATCGTCAAAGCGGTCGTCAATGAATTCGTCGAGGTAGGTGGGATCATAGCTGTACGGGACTGTCCCTGTCTTTCCGGGGCGGGCGGCCCACGTCGATGTGAAGATGATCCGGTCGTAGATCGGTGCGCGGAGGAATCGATTCAGTTCCTCTGAACCATTCTCGAACGTCTGTTGATCCAGTTGCTTGACTCGATACAGGTCGTTCTCAGTAACGCCAATGAACGTGAACTGATGGTTGACGTACTCGTTTCGAACTTCACTAAGACTCTGGAACGGCTCAGTGCTCGTCCCATCGTAGCTGATGTTGGCCGCTGGTACCGAGATGTCTCGGAGATACCAGCCAGTTCCTGGGATTGAGCTCGAATTTCCGTTGACAGCGTAGTCGGTCGTTTGTCGGAACGCGATGAGAACCTCCTGACCGCTGTACGATGAGAGATCGAACGATTCGTTGACCCACTCGCCGCCGGTATCACCGGTGAATCCTGGTCGATTCTCGGCGATCGGAGGGTAGGCGCTATCAGGCGAAGCAAGGTAATCGCTCGTGTTCTCGTTCGACAGCGAGGTCCACGTCTCGCCACCGTCAGTCGAGACCTGCACGAATCCGTAGTCCCAGCCCCGCTCAATGTCGTAGTACGTATCGAACGTCAACGTCGGCGACTCGGTACCGCGGAGATCTGCTTCAATGACCGCGAAGTTGTCCGTGAGGTCGCCTTCGTTGCCCCATAGCACAGTATCACCTGAGTTCGAACTCGTACCGTTCCCCGGGGCAGAGACGGTATCCCATGCTGTCGGCTTGAAATCGATACCGTCAGCGCTGAATGTGACCATTGGCTCTCGATCGGGAGTGAGTGTGTTGTACGAACTCCCCCATGCCGCAGTACGGTTGTTCGTCCCACTCGTATTCACGTTCAGGTCGATCTCTTCGAACTGATACCGAGATGGTCTCGGCCGCAACGGATCGTCCAAGCTATCGAGGACGAGTGCCGTCGAAAAGTCCTGATGCAGGCTGTAAAAATCAGTTCCTGTTTGTTCTTCTTGAAGTGTGTTTTCGACGCTCACAATGCCGTTGTCCTGATCACGGACGAGATTTTTAATAAACGAATCACCGTATCGTTGATCCAAATACATCTGGAACAATCCGGCAACGCCGTAATCTGCGAGGATGTTGAGTTCCCCTTGATCGCCCCATTCGACGAGCGAGTTTCCGGGATGTTCCTCAAAGGCGTTGACGTGTCCCTCAGGCATTCCGTAGCCAGCGGCGTACTCTGCATACTCTGAGAGTCCTTCGTTGACCCACGATAGCTCATCGGCATCACGGTCACTGTGGATCAAATGCTGGAATTCATGCGTGAGCGTTCCTTCAATGGCGGTAGCGCTCCCATTCTCATCAGATCGCCACGGAGCATCTTTCGGACCAAGTCGATTGTCCCAATTGTATGCGTCCATGGTGAGAACGTTACGATCTGTGTAGTCTTCGATGACCGATGAGTAGAACCCGGCGGTATAGAGTGGATAGCTCTCGTTGAAGTAGTTCTTATCACGAATGTTATCTACGAGGACTATATTCCGGCTCTTGTTATCTGATGATTGGTAGTAGTTCTCCGGGACGACACCATCTTGAGAGAGTTCTGCATCAGTCCCGTAGCGCTTATCTGGTTCTCCGAAGAGTTCCACGTCTGATTGATAGATGTTATTTTCGAACTCTTCGGCAAGATAATCGACCTGCGCATCCGTCATATTTGGATTCTCTCGGGAGTCGTTTGTCGGCCACGAGAGATTGTCTGCAACCCAGATAGCTCCATGCTCGCTGTAGGCTCGGAGTGTATATTCTTTGATATAATACTGTCCTGTGTCGTAGTTCAGTGCGGGGAAAACTTTTGTTGTCCCGATTGCTGGACGGGAATTTTTAGCCTCAATATCCCGCGAACTGGGACTGCCAATCGTCTCCGGAACAGACGATCGATCGAGCGTAAAATTTTGTAACTCACTTGATCTCACTTCTCTCGGTTGATATTCCTGAGGGTTGTCATTCTCATTAGTTGTCTCATTTTCCTCCGTCGAAGTTTGCGTTATGTCTGTCTCTTGAGAGATTGATTTTGTTGTATCTTCATCTGTTAATTCTATCTGAGAGGTTGCGATGGCCGGAGCACCAACCCATGCAACTGAGCCGGATAGTACGACCAACGCCGTCACGAAGATCGGTAGAATCCTCATAGCGGTATCCATCTCAAATCAAAGAAGATATTTATAATCATCCCTCTTTTATATTAGGTTTATCCAACAATTTAGGTATATTGATGTGTATTTGAGATATGAAAATGCACGATGTTCAAGATCGGTTATGATTACTATCGTGGGAGAAATTCCAAAAATTCGAACATCGGTTTTGGACGAATGAGCACACGATTATGTGTTTGACAGATGGCTTCGTGGTCATTGAACATCGTTTCATCACTCTACTGGCGTTGTGCGGGTCGCGGTAGCTTTGAATGAGATGATCACGTTATTACCCGCTTCGAGGTCGAATTCCACGAGAGTATCACGGGTAATAAGTGTCGTGACTGGTGTCTTGGCCCCGATATCGACGACAACACGGGCAATTGACTCGCCACGATCTATTTCTGTCGCTGTCCCGTGAAACCGATTACGCGCGCTCATCCCAGCCGTCGATGGCACATCATCAGGCGTATGGAGTGTAATAGCGTCGGCTCGAAGCACTACCTGTACTCGATCAGCAGGCTCTGTAATCAGTGCACGTACCGTCCCGGCAGCCGTTTTGACAGTCGCTAGCTCGGCCTTGTGGTCGATTACGACACCAGAGAGAACGGTCTCTTCGACAGCAGCAGTGCCAGCGTACGCTGTTCGTAGCCGCTCAAAGCGTGTGAGTAGATCATGGGCGTTCGCTGTGAGTTCACTCCCGCCACCGTCAACGCCGCCCCGCTGGCGCTCAACAAGTGGTCCCAGTGCCTGTTCGAGGGTCTTGATTCGCTTGTGAGCACGCGAAAAAGAGCGATTGAGCGAATCGGCAGCAGCGTTGAGTGACTGCTGTTCCTCAACAGCGCGCAACAGCGCCGCATCCGCTTTCTCGAACGACACTCCTTTGGCCCGCAATCGCGCTTCGAACCCTGCATCCATATGTTGGCATCACTCTTCGAACGGGAAAACCTTTATGTCGAATTCGAAATAACGGTTCGTTACGTCCATGAGGAAACAACGCTCTGTACCGTATTCGCGCCGGGGATTTCTACAAGCGGTCGGTGGAGCAGGAATCGTCCTGACGGCGGGTTGTCTGACAGAAGGTGGTGCTGGGAATAGCACTGCTAACCGATCTACTCCAATCTCGATTCTCGCGGCGGGCAGCCTCAACAACGCGTTGTTGAACGGCTTAGAGCCGGTCGTTGACGCGTCGGTGCAGATCGAAACGCATGGATCGGCCCACGTTGCTCGGATGATCGATGAAGGATTGCGGGATCCTGACATTGTTGTGGTCGCAGATACTGCGCTGTTCGATGGGCCACTCACTCCATCTTGGTACTCGATCTTCACGAGCAACGCCATCGTGATCGCGTACAACGAAGAGACAGAAGAGGGACAACGCCTCGCTGCTGACCCAGATGAGTGGTATACAGTACTAGCCAGTGACGAGATTGCTCTCGGCCGGAGCGATCCAAAGCTAGATCCGTTGGGGTATCGGGCGTTGTTCATGCTCGAACTCGCCTCGCGGTACTACGATACCGAAGATCTCGTCTCAAAGCTCCTTCAACGAGACCAGATTTATCCTGAATCATCGCTGATCAGTCGTTTCGAAACAGGCTCGGTTGATGCAGTGATCGCCTATCGGAACATGGCGGTTGAGCGTGGCTATGCGTTTATTGACCTTCCAAACCAGATTGATCTCAGCAGTCCAGAACACGTCGATGAATGGTACTCAACAGTCTCGTATTCGTTACCAAACGGAAAAAAGGTGCAAGGCGAGTGTGTCAGCTACGGTTCAACGATTCGTACGATGAGTGACGCCGCGCTCGATGTCTTCAATGTCCTCACTACGGGTGCGTATCTCAAACAACACGGGTTCATTTTACGCGACACGTTCCCGGCTCACAAGGGAGATACTCCACAACACGTCGAAAAAGAGGTGAATGGTGGTCATTCCGACAGTAAAAACCCTACTGCGATGTTTCAGGTATAAACACACAGGTAGAACGTAATATATACTCCAATATATGAATACGCGACATACACGGTTGCACGGTGGATCATCGCTCGACTGGCTTACTGTGGCGCTCGTTCTCGGTTGCGTGCTACTTCTGTATTATCTCGTACCGTTAGTATCGCTGTTCTTTTCTGTTCCGGTGGGGGATGTAATCGTTCGCTTAAACGATCCGACGGTGGTGAACGTAGCAACGACATCGTTGCTGGGTGCATCGATCAGCACGAGCTTTGCGATGGCGTTCGGTTTGCCGTTAGCTTATTGGATCGCACGCGCAGAAACCCGTTGGAAGAGTGTTGTAACCGCGATTGTGGTGCTCCCGCTCGTTCTCCCTCCAACAGTAAGTGGCATCATCCTGCGTACTCTGTTCGGTCCAAATACGATGATCGGAGACTGGGCCGCCGCCGCCGGAATTCAGACGTGGCGCTCTCTTGCTGGCATCGTGCTTGCCCAGACGTTCGTTGCGTCGCCGTTCGTCGTCGTCACTTCGATGGCTGCATTCGAAGGTGTGGATCGGACGCTCGAACACGCCTCGCGGTCGCTCGGAAAAAGTCGCCTGACAACGATGCGACGCATCACGCTCCCGCTCGCTCTGCCGGGAATTGTCGCAGGGATGACCCTTGCATTCGCTCGTGCGATGGGCGAATTCGGTGCGACCATGATGATGGCCTATTATCCACGGACGATGCCGATTCAAATCTGGCGGGCGTTTCGGGAGCTTGGTTTGGACAATGCCTACCCGATTGCGATACTTCTCGTGCTCATTTCGGTTGCAGTGCTCATAATTCTCAACACCGTTGCATCGAATCCATGGAGGTAGTCTCGCGCTATGCTTGTCCTTAGTGACCTCGTGAAATCGCACGACGTGTTTGAGCTCGGCCCGATCAACCTCACTGTTGAAGATGAGGTCGTCTCCGTCCTTGGACCGTCGGGCGGTGGAAAGACAACACTACTCTCGGCTATCGCGGGGATTAGCGACATCAATGCCGGAACGGTCGTTCTCAATGATGCTGATCTCACCGAGTCCCCTCCAGAAAAGCGAGGCATCGTTCTCGTTTTTCAAGATGGAGCACTGTTCCCACACATGACTGCCTGGGAGAATATTAACTACGCCGCGACGTCTCCCGAGCGTGTCGATGTGCTTGCTGAAACGCTCGAAATCACCGCTATCTTGGGCCAGAAAGCGTCGACGCTTTCTGGAGGCGAGCGTCAGCGTGTCGCACTCGCACGGTCGATCGCTGCTGATCCTGCTGCACTGTTGCTTGATGAGCCACTTGCGAACCTCGATGCTCCGATCAGACGCCGATTGCGCCATGAACTGCGCGATCTGCTTGCTTCACTTGATATTCCCGTCGTCTACGTCACTCACGATCAGCACGAGGCAAGCATTATTGGCGACCGACTAGCTGTCATCGAAAGTGGAACGATACACCAACTTGGGACTCCAACTGAGGTGTTCATGCGCCCAAAGACTCCGTTCGTCGCGTCGTTCACCGGAAGCGTCAATCTGTTTCAAGCACGAGTCGATGAGACTGCACTTGTATGGGGAGACCGGCGGATCGAATGTCCCGCACACGAATACGATGTCGATCAAGATGTCTGGTTCTGCATTCGCCCTGAATACGTCACGATCGCTGATGATACAACCAACACGAACGTCTTTCTGGGACGGATCGAACGGCGAGTTTTCCAAGGTGATGATTATCTCGTTACTGTCTCCCCTGATGGAATGGATGAGACGGTAGAACTCAAACTGGCTCCTCTCGCCTATAATCAGCTACAAATTGAGACGCGCGAACAAATGCACATCTCGTTCGAAAGGGATGCTATCCACATAATCGAGAACGCGCCCCGCGAACAATAAACATTAATATATCTTGTACACATACATGATGTAATAGAGACAATAATTGATTAATATATATGATGTATTTGAGGTAAACTGAGTCAAGGTGTGATACATCTGGTATCGCGCTGGTAGTGAATGGAAGATTTTGATGTTACGAGCTGGATGATAGTCATTAAGTTATTGCTGGTGTTCATCCACTCAATTCGAATCAGTTCTTGTGATTAGGACCTGCTTTCAGCAAAGTGTGGACGAAACATCCTCAATCGAATACAATCTACGGGTAAATTTTTCTACAACATGGTGATACACCGGGACGAAGAATAGAATCATGAATGGGGGAACGATCATTCGTACTACCGGCTCGAAATTCATGATGCTATTCGAGATAGAAATGATTCATTGAAGAGATATTAGATGGAACTATCACTTTGATGAAGGTAGCGTCTCGGGCTAGCTCGTGTTGGCCCTGTCTTGGAATTATTGCTCTTCGATGAAGTGTTCACAGTCACATTTCGATGTCTGAAAATTTTCCTCGTCCACGGGCTGTCGGTAGTAGCTGTTCGCTTCTTCGTCGGTTGGATTCATCCCCACCGGTCATCGAGTGTGCGAGGAGCCGTCGGTTGTACACACCAGCAAACATTCGGGGACTGACTCTCTTCGATCCGTTGTGTCCAGTCCATCGATGTTCCCGTTCATCCCGCTCTCTGCAAGTCCATAGCCCGTGATCAATCTCAAATGTAATGCTGATCGGAGGTCACTCGAAGCTGTGTATTTCACTGTTTAAACGGTCGCTCCCCTACTGTTATTTCGCTACGTGATTATGATACTGTATGCGAGAAATTCAGACAACCGACGCACCGGAGAGTATTGGCCCATTCTCACAGGGAATCGTTCAGGAGAACACGATCTACGTCTCTGGTCAAGGCCCAATTGACCCAGACACGGGAGAGATCATTGGAGCGTCCCCGGGAGAACAGACGCGACAGACCCTCGAAAACGTTGAAGCAATTTTGAAAGCAGCTGGGGCTTCGCTTGCTGATGTGGTAAAAACAACCGTATTTATAAATGATATGCGATATTATGACGAAGTCAACGAAGTTTATGCCGAACGACTTTCGGAGCCGTATCCGGCTCGAAGCGCGGTCGAAGTAGTGAAACTACCGGTCGATATCGACGTAGAGATCGAGGTGACTGCAGCCGTTCCCGATCATCAGCTCGAATAAACCTCGTACTACGTACAGTACCTACTCGTCGTCGATACCAAGCACAACACCGACAGTTTCTCCAGTGTCTGTGTTCGGAAGTTCTTCTTCGACACGAAGAAGCGTGACACCGTTCTGGGTATCGAGTACCCTCGCTGGATAGCGTCGCTCCTGAATGGTTGATTCGAGACGATCGAGTCGGTCGAGGATCTGTTCGAGCGATGCGTCCTCTGTTACTGATTTTCCATCTCTCCTTGACTCAACATCAGACGCTTCGTGTATCGCAGACGTTGTCTGTTCCTGTGGTTGTGAATGTGAATGTGTGGTCGTTTGAGATCCTGTTGTCTGAGACGGTGAGTGTGTTGCTGAGAGTGTTGGAGCGCGCTGTATGACTGCTTCAATATCCAACCCCTCTGCTTCGAGGTCGACATCTGGGCGACGGTCCATTGATGGGAACAATAGTCCACCGTCTGCCTCTTCAAGTCCGTCTCCCATATACCGAGAGGTGTTCGTAGAGGATTGTTCGACGCGTTGCCGAGTCATCGTAGAGACCCACGGTGGAGGTGTCCATCCTCGTTCATCGAGAAGCGTATGCCGCGTCTGATCGTCCGTAACCCAGACGTAGCTTGCAAATTTGTCTTTGTATCTATCAGCTGCAGGACCTTTCTGATGCAAGATAACCACGTGCATCGGCGTCAGTTGATCGACGAGTGCATCTATCTTTTCGCGTGACGGATGGTTGCTCAGGAACTCGTCGTGAACAGTACAGCCAGCAGTCCGGATTGGAGAGTTGGTTCCAGAAAGTACCTGAACGAGTGTTGCACCGGGATCGTCGTCGATAGTTGCAAACAACCGGTCTGCGCTCTTGGGGCCTTCACGGGACGGCACTTCTGGTCCAGCAATTGTGATACACCCTGAGTCAAGAATCGTCGTCGGATCGGTAAACTCCTGATGGGTACTGACTGAAGGGATATCGTAGTTGAGTCTATCTGCTAGTGTCGCAGCGTGACCGACGAGTCTGATTGGCACGCTGATATCGAGTTGTACGTTGGCATGTCCGAGAAGATACGCGAGGTGGAGTCCGGTTAGTCCGCTGGCAGTCGCAAGCACTGTCGATCCCGCTAGCGCTCTGTCGATAAGCCGTGCGACTGTTTCCGTCAGTTTCGTCTCGACATCCGCATTCGACGCTGCATTCAGCAAGAGCACATCGATGTCGATGGGAAGGTCAGGTTCGAATCCAGGATAGCCAGCCGCTCGTCGCATTGTAAAATCGCCCGTCGCAAGAATTGTCCGTTGTTCGTCGTCATCATCCACTGATAGCAAGACTCCTGCCGCTCCGGGTGTATGGCCCGCCGGAACGGGACGAACGCGCAGCCCGTTGACTATCGTCGTCCAGCCGTCAATAGGAGATAACCGATCGAGAACCGTCTCGGTTGACTCTTGATCATCAAAATCATTTCCCGCAGCAATCGCGTCTTCGAGAATGGCAGCAGTATCGGGAGCGGCATAGATTGGTGCGCCATCACGTAGATTTTCATCAAGTGTTTTGTAGTGGTCGAGGTGAGCGTGCGTCAAACAAATTGCAGTGAGATACTCTTCCTCATCTTCGTCGAGTAAATTGTCGATAGCAACTCCCTCGCCAGTGTCGATTAAGACACATACTGTCTGATCCGGTAAGAGACCGTCAATACGAAGAACAACCGATTCGCGTCCGGTGAATGGATTTGCATGCTGATAACTGATGTGCATATCTAAGTTGGGTGGTATAGGCGTCTACGCTAGCGCCTATGAGAAAGTTTCTCCTTCGTCTTTTTGATAACATACGATTGAAATTTTCACACGATAGTTACTAGGGAGATCTAATTGATATGTATGTTGTTGATATAGTTTATTAAACAGTATGTTTACTATTTTCATGGCTGTTCTGCATGTGGTCGGACGTTTAGTGGGTATGAATAACAATGACCGTGTATGGTTGCAGAATATCAATAAGGTAACTGTTTCAATCGTGGCGAAGGTGACATCTGTAATGAGATAAGGCAGATGTGACAATGAACCAACTTCTTAATGGTGGTTCTATGAGTAACAGTATGGACGATTCGTGCCATTATCTCGATCTGTTACATTAAACGAGTAGTGAGATAATATACAACAATTTTAATTAATGATTATGGCTATTATATTGGTATTATATTGAAGTATGTTATTCTAATCTCTGAAATATCATAACAGATAAATATGGTTGATAGAGAATGACTATATTGCGCCATCTATCCGGATAAAATTCTAACTAAATACTGTGGGGTTATACAAGGTGTCCAAATCCATATTAAATCATTTCTTGGACTGACGTCTTTTACTCTGAGAAACCGGTATAGATACCAATTGCTTCTATTTAGATAATGGAAAACGACATTCTGGCAGAACTGATAAATAACAAACCAATTATATATTGTATAAATCCATAAAATTGTGTCTCGTGTCGAGTATGGTGTGATTGGTGGTCATTGGAGGTCAAAAATAGTCGTATTTTCATGCTCTTACTCAAACTCTACTGATGAGTTGAAGTAGCAATCGAGGATGTCTGTATGAATCATTGATGATTGTGAAATGTTGTACCGAGCACATGTTGGGTTGAGATATGGTATTGTACACTTCAATCTATATGCTACTGCTGTAGTTGGTGTGCTAACTACACAAAGGGAGGCGTGGGATGAATTGAACACCTCCTATTGTTTCTACATCCTCAGTATGGACATTCGCATCCGTGGGTCGATGATCAATGTAACTTTCACATTTGATGTATCGTGGTGATAACTAACTCGTGATGGTCGAATTAACTAGTTTGACAGTGACGTCGGCTGGTTACAGCAGTACGAATGTAATGAGCACACCGTCGATAGATTATCCATCTCACACTGTAACATTACTTAGAATTATATAAAAATATATAATATTATGTCGGTTGTCATAGGATATTGCCACCCGACTCGCCATCAGTACATGCATTAATTTCGCTTCTGATGACCCAACCGATCTACGTATAGATAGTAATCAGATAATGAACTTTGTCACAACCAGTTCTATCGGATGATTAACCTTCCTTGTGTGCCATACGAATCAGAGGTCTTGCTTCGTTCTATTAGTATATATGTGCATTGCGGTTGAAATGTATCTATGACTGTCCAATGGTGGACAATATACAATCACTATTCTTTGATTTTCTTGAACTCTGTATGAATCCTTCGTCAACGGGACTGTTGTTTTAGATGGCTCGGCATACAACATTCTCGAATATAAGTAACAACACAACAGTTATTTTAGTCAGGTAAATTAGCTAATTAAAATATCTCTATAAAGTTTTAATATCATAAATAAATAAAATGTATAATAGTGCATGCTATTTTGGTGGAACTGGTTATTGATTAGTATAGAATAATACATTTTGTTAAACAATCTATAACACGGACCCAATATCAAAAAATATTATATTATTTATATTTTCATAGATGCTAGTTGGTTATTTCTTGCGCATTTAACGGAGTGCAACTTTCAACTAGTCACTCTCACAACTTGGCTCGTTCTGTGATTTTCTTGATCACATCGTGACCGCAATCGAATTCAGGACGTTCTCTCAACGACAATGACACAAGCAGTTCATTCCATGTAACCCAGTTGTTTGAGTCTGTCTGTGACTTGATCAGATCGATTCTGTTCACCCTTTTCACTCACAGCGATCGGCTCGCGGGTGTCCCACGACGGTTCGGTTTCAAAGACCGGGAGCACACTCCCTTGCATATCTGTAGGAATATCGCTTCCGACAGCAGCTAGTAGTGTTGGTGCAATATCGAGGATACTGATCGATTCGATCTCGCCGCGGTCGTCGAAGTCTGGGCCATTGGCGACGAAGATACCGTGGGGTGTGTTCTCTGCGGCCCACCGATCCGGTCCAGACTGGATGGTTCCACCTCCGATACCATCGTTGACGTGAACTCCGGGTCGTTGATCAACGACTACTTCGGGTCCTTCATCGACGAACGGACCTGTGTACGCGTCTTCACCGTGATGAATCGAGGTGAACAGTTTCCCTGTCGAATCCGAGACGCCACGGAGATCATCGATAAGTTCCTCGCGCACTGTCTCGACATCGAACACAGGATTCAGGTAGATCGGTCCTTGTGCGCTCGCGACTGCCTTTGTCTCGTCGAGGTTGATTGCTTCAAGCTTCCGTCCACGTTTGATCCCTGCACTCTGTGGAATTAGTTGCTGGAGTCGCTCGGGAACAGTCCGTGCCAGTAAATCAACCACACCAGCGCGCTTTGCTAACTGGAGGACGTTTTCTCGGTTGAGTCCAAGCGGTCGGAGGAAGTCTTCAACGGTTCGCTGGCGTGCCTGATATCCATTCTCGGCGAGCCATTCGTTGATGTAAAACTCCGTTGTCGTCGGAGCACTCCCATGGTCTGACATGAGAATGAGGTTGGTATCTTCGAGTTCGGATAGTCGACCGATCCATTCATCGACGAGCTGCCACGCTTGCTGTGTTGGTTCTTCATCCCAGAAAAAATGATGGAGAACGTTGAGATAAAACAGCGTCACGTGCATGAAGTCGAGTTCTTCTCGCTCGAAGAGATCGAGTGCCACTTCAAACCGCGATTCGAGTATCGAGAGAATCGCCTCGACCTCCGCACCGCGCTCGTCGTTCGATGAGATGAGTGGCTCTGGATGGACGCGGTAACTGAATTCGTTATTGAGATACGTCGCTATGTCTTCGGGATACGTGTAGCCGGTGTCGATCGATCGATACTCCCCTTCGACTGTAGCAGGACCACCACACACAAGGACCCCATCGAGTTCACGCGGTGGAAACATCGTTGGCATATTGACGACCCCGGTCGAAAATCCGTCAGTGTTGAGATAGTCCCACAACTCAGCAGTCCGAAAATCTTCGCTGTTTGTTGTCGTGATCTCTCCCTCTTCAAGGTCAACGCGCTCGAACCAAAACACACCGAATCCGCCTGGATCCTTTCCCGACGAGTAGCATTTCCAGTTCGGGAAGGTGACCGGTGGGAGACAGCTTTTGTGTTCGGCCCATACGCCAGAATCTCGAAGCGACGCAATATTCGGGAGTTCTCCCTCCTCGATCCACGGATCGAGGAGTCGCCAACTCGCCCCGTCTAGGCCGACGACGAACGTCCGTGTCATACCCTGAGCGACTGGCTACCCGGTCATAGCCCTTGTCTTTCTATCCAGCCATCATAACTACATAAACAGTATACAGTTACACTCGCTTCGTACATGTACTGTTGTATGACAACAGCACGCTTCAGTTCATTTCTCTCCGGTGGCAAGCCCTGAAAGATCGATCCGGGTCACTGGATACCAGCCAGCAAGAGAGGGTAGATAGACTCCGAGGAATCGATCGACGAGAATTACTGGTGTAATAATTGCTGCTGGAATTCCAAGAGCTGTGAAAACGAGTGTCGCTGATGCTTCTGCGACGCCGATTCCCCCTGGTGTCAGCGGTAGCAACGTCACGCTGTAGGCAGTCACCAGTACCACTGGCAACAATAGCGGCGAGAACTCTACGTCGAGCGCGGTCAACAACACCCACGCCCTGAGCCCCGGAAAAAGCATTCTCGACGCAATCCACCCAGCTGTGTACAACGAAACGACGCGATAATTCGACAGCAGGTTTTTGAAGGTGTCTGCAACCCCTTCGCTGAAGGTTGGGAGCTTCCCCATGAACGCTCCGATCGCCGTCTCGATGAACGGGATTCGTCCGAATAGCTCCCGTGCTCGAACAGCAACGGCTGCCATGCCGTCCAGTCGTTGGGCTGCAACAATCGTGAGGAACCCCACTACAAGATACAGCGCGGTGGAGCCGCCGAGAACAGCGATCAGTCCCGGTGAGAACACGTGAGCAAAGAGCACGAGTCCGAGTAGCGCGATGAGGCCGTTGAGAATGGCGTACAACGCTGTGTGCAATCCGGCGACCGTTACGACCTCACTCCAATCGTACTGTGTGTAGTGGCGGAGGACGACTGGCGCAATCGATCGTCCTGAGATGCGCGACGGAAGAATTTGGTTGACAAAGTTGATGATCAAGGTCGAGCGCGCCGCAATCGAAAACGGTGTCGACCGGAGCCCGTTGAGCAAGACGTGCCACATCGAAAACCGAAAGAGTGTCTCGGCCACGGTCGCTGCGAGAATCACAACAATAGTTATATAATCCAACTTATCCATCAAACCGATGACGCGACCCCATTCAGCTTGTCGAACGAGCCACACGAGGGCAGCGATACCGATCGCGTACTGGACGATCTTGAGCGCCCACCGATAGCTCCGTTTCATCGAATCGTCACCAGATCGTGGTCGCGCCTCATTCGTTCCCCGAATACATGATACTGGCGGGCCGATCGTTGGACGATCCGACGGGCTAAATTGTGTCGTTGCCGGGGAATCATTCGATGGTCAAACGAGAGAGTGACGACTCATAGGGATTTCGAGGTTGCGATGGGTAACGTGTGTATCCTCTTTTCGAGAAAAATCATTTGTCCCGTAACGACTGAGATTACGGCTCGCGGAGTGCGTTCTGAACGTGGAGAGGACAAGACGATGTTCTATTCGAACGTCTGGTCGAGAAGGCGGGTCGCTTTCGATTTGATATCGAGATAGCGTTTGACCATAATGACCGTGCTTTCGGATTTTCGACCGATCTGCTCGGGAATCGTACCGAAGATGAGCTGTTGGAGCGGTCCCGCCCGTGTCGCACCAACGATCGTCAGATCGTAATCTTTGGACTCATCGACGAGTGTATCCACGACACTCTTTCCTTCGATGAGATGGTGTTCTGCAGGGGTATCCGTGATTGTCGCAGTGGTCGATTCGAGGCGCTCGCGGGCATCGTCGCGGTCCTGTTTAGTCATCTCAGGTTTGACGACGCGAACCACATCGATTCGTGTATTGCTCGGACGGGCAATCGATTGAGCGACCTCAGCGGCGAATTCGGAGTGAGGACCTCCCGCAGCTGGTAGCAGGATCGAATCGATCGTTTCTCCTCCTTCCGAACGGATCCGCTCGACGAGAACGTCACAATCAGCATCCTCGACGACCGTATCGACAATACTCCCAAGAATGGCTTCGCGGCGGGATGACTGACCGCTCCAGCCCATCAGGACGGCGTCAGCCTCGTACTGTTCGATCGTGTTCAAAATCGCATCATCGATGTGGTGTCCAATGCGAACCGTACCGCTGATCGGAACATCTTGCACTGTCGTATTGGGTTCTTCAGCGAGATCGTTTAATCCGCTGGCTTCCGTTTCGGTCTCAGCTTCCGTTCCGCCACCGTCGGTGAGTGCCATCGCACGCCGCAGCACCTCTCGTTGTTCATCAACGTACTGGTAGCCTTCCTCAAGCGGCGTCTGTTCGGGAAGATCCACGACCGACATGACGAGCACTTCGCCGTTCCGATCCCGGGCGATGTCGAGCGCAGTGCTCATCATCTGCTCGACGTGATCCGGATTGGCGATTGGAACCACGAGTTGATAGTCGCGTTCGTGACCGGACGGGTTGCGTTCTGCGACGACGGTTGGTGTCTCGCGCTCGATCTCCTGAACCGGACGGGAACGCGATTTCCACGCGAACCAGAAGGCAACACCAATGACTTCTGCAACGAGACCGAGGATGAGGCTCGACTGTTCGACGTTTGCGAGCAGCGCAAAGTTCGCCAACACTGCAATGATTGGAACCCACGGAACGAACGGAACTTCAAACGCGCGTTCGATGTCTGGGAACTTCCGCCGTGACTGGATGATAGCGAGGTTCACGAAGATCAGACCACCAAGCAGCATGAAATCAGCAAAGTGAGCGATGGATTCGATTCCGAGATGGAGTCCGAAGGGTCCAGTCACCTTGCCCTCTGCTGTTGGGCCACCACCGAAGAGCACGGTAAAGAAAAGGATGTAGAGAAGAATGAATCCGCCAGTGAGCAACACCGACTTATACGGTGTGTTCAGTGTCGGGTGAAGGTCTTCGAACTGTTGAGGGAGGTGGTTGCGTCGGCTCATCGCCAGCTTCACGCGTGAGCCTGCGAGAATAGTCGCGTTTGCGGCCGACAGCATCGAAAAGAGTGCACCGACGATGATCACGTAGAACCCGAATCCACCGAGATAGTACTGTGCGGCCAGCGCCATCGCCACTTCGGCGTTCGCTTCGATGTACCCCTCGACCCCTGCCGGTGCGCCGATTCTGCCCATCTCGATAAGAGATTCAATGAAGCCATTGTTGTTGATGGCAAAAACGATCACGAGAACGACGAGCGCGTACACCACTGTCACAAAACCCATACTGAAGAAAATCGCACGGGGGATGGTGCGTCCCGGCTCTTTAATCTCCTCTGCGTTCGTGGCGATCGCCTCGAATCCAAAGAAGGTGATGAACACGAGCGCGCTCGTAAGGAAGAGCGAATCGAAATTCGTGGCGTTTTCTGCGAACGACGTTGCGGCCACCGAAGCATCGAACGCCTGAAATCCTCCGTAGAGGAAGAGAATGATGAGACCCACTTTCAGTGCCGTAACGATGATCTGAAAGAGGCCAGTCTCCTCGGTCCCCTTGAGATTCACAGCGAGAAGGAGCCCAAGGACGAGAAGCCCCGCTACCCAGAATGGGATAGCTTTCGGAATCGACAGCGCGGGATACAGAAAGCGATAGAACCAATCGGAGAAAGATGCGAGATAGAAGGCGGCACTCGCGGGATAGCCGAGAATCATCGACCAGCCCACGATATACGTTAGATCACTGTCGAACGTATTTGCCACATACATGTACCCACCGCCACTCTCGGGATAGATCGCGGCGAATTCGGCGTAGGCAAAGGCTGTGAAGCTGGCAACGATCGCTGCGATGAGAAACGACCCAATCGCCATCGCGCCAACGTTGCTCACTGCAAGTCCAGAGAGAACGAAGATGCCAGCTGCAATCATCGTCCCGACGCCCAGAGCGACCGCACCAACAATGCCAATATCGCGGTCAAGTTCCGATTCGATATCGGACCCTCCTACTGCGTCAGTCTCTGCGACTTTGTCACCCATTGGGGGTACGATGGCCGATAGGATGAAAAGCTTTCACATGTCGTTCTCCTTCCGATCACGATTGCCTGCCGGTATTATACGTCGCTGAGCGGTATAACCGCCGGTACGCTGCTGATTCAGAAAACAGGTGCACTCGTGGCAATCTGTAGTGTGTCATAAATCGCAAGATGTATTCGATAGAGCGGACGGTAGTAGAGGCAATGGATGATATCGTTCTCGTGACTGCTGATTCGGTTCGGTATGATCACGTCGATGAGATGGAATTCATCTCGTCTTTGGGTCCACGTACTGGTATTACCGCCGCTCACTACACTCGTCCGAGCCTAGCGGGGTTGCTCTCTTCGAGCTTGGTCTCTGCCCTTCAGTCGAAGATCACTGGGCCGTCTATTGCGTCGGTAGCAGCGGAGCACGGATACACTTGCATCGGGTTAGCACCGACACCACAAACTGACCCGGCCTTCGGATTCGATTCCGGATTCGACGAGTACGAGACGTTTAGCGAAGGCGGGGGTGAAAACCCGTTCAAGAACAGACGAAGCCGCATCCGCGAATCGCTCGGCAGAATTAACTCTGTCCGTCGACTCTACCGCCGTCTCGTTCCGATGGAGGCTGTTCTCTCGTCGCTCCCAACTGACGAAGAGATCATCGACATGGCCATCGAACGGTTCAACGATGCTCCTGCGCCGCGATTCCTCTGGGTTCACCTGATGGAGAGCCATCGACCGTACGGCACTGGTTCAGAGGCCCTCCCAAAAGAACTTGATCGGAAAGCAGGCGCGGCTGGTAACACTGGGCTGCTCGGATCGAAATCGGTCAGTGAGTCGGAGATCGAACAGATCAAGGGAACGTATCGAGACGCACTCAGTCGTGTAGACGGGCAGATCGAACGGCTGCTCGCCGAGATTAACGCGGATCCGACATTCGTGTTTACGTCCGACCACGGCGACGAATTCGGCGAAGATGGATATTTCTATCATCAAGGATTTCGTCGGCGAGTCGTCGATCGGCTGATTGAAGTTCCCGTCGTCATGGACGGTGTTGATCTTGAGACAGAGCCGGAAGCGAAGCCGGAGCCGAACCGATTCAGCGTACTCGATATTGCTCCAACCCTGATCGAAAGCGCTGGTATGGAAGTACCGGACCAATGGCACGGGACACCCCTCGCCGATGGTGGTTCAGAGACGATGATAACGGTTGCTCCGTGGCACGAAAAGGCGACGATCGCTGTTCAAGACGAAACGAAGAAACTGGTCGCTCGAGATGCAAACGTTTCACTCGAAAGCGGCGAGAATCGAACTGAGACGAGTCGTGCCGAGGTCTCCGATGAGCTGGAACAACGCTTGCGCGATCTCGGATACACGGATGCAGGGTGAACCACACTACAGACAGACTGACACCACTGACAGACTGCGACGCTGGCGCAAATAAATCTGTCTCCTATCTCACAGTGAATTCATCGGAACAAACGTAAAGCGCTCTGAGAGGATCCTTTCGACCGCGTTTTGAAGCCACTCTCCCGTGCGCCAATAGACGCGGCGTGGAACACCATCGACGCGTGGAAGATCAACCAACTCCCACGGATGGATATAGAGAATCGGAACGATCCCACGTCGAGCGAGCAGCTTCATTCCGAGTATCGTGTATTTGACGCCGAAAAATCGGAGCCACGTCCCCGTCAACGGCAACCGAAGCCCCGGCATAACCGCAACCGGAAGCTCTGTGACGGTTGACGGTGCACCCTCGACGAATCGAGATGCTGGTGCGGGCTCCTGGACTGTGTGCTCGCCCCCATACCACCCGGGAATCGAACGGCACGGCACGATGCTCGAATCGTACTCGTATCCAGCAGCCGCAAGCTCAGTAAAATGGTCCGTGGTGATGTCGAACGACGGTGCACGAAATCCCGTGACTGGCGAGTCGGCAACTCGTTCGAGCGTCTCGCGGGATGTGCGAAGCTCATCGCGGCGTTCGGCTGTATCTATCTCTGATAGATGGACGTGTCGATGTGTGTGTGACCCGATCTCGTGCCCAGCATCGACGATACGGGTGATGATCTCCGGATGGCGCTCGGCAATATCCGAAACGACAAAAAACGTTCCTACAGCGTCGTACGCATCGTAACGATCGAGCAGCACCTCGATAGCCGATAGACCAACATCGGTATCAGACCCAGCAAGTGATCCGTGTGCATTCCGATAAGCGGGAATGTGTGAGAAACACTCTACATCAACAGAGAGAACAGCAGTAGGGCGTACCATCGCGTGATCGATACCATGAGGACGCTCTCTGTCTCTATGTAGCTTTGGCTCTCAATCAGTACACATATTGGTTTATATTTCGAAATTATATAATAGTATTACTACACAAAAAACGCATGGAGAATGTTCAGGAAAGTAAAATGAATACCACAACGCATATACTATCTCGCCCAAACGTCGGGAACAGCGAACAATATGATTTCGCCTCCGGAATCAATCATCAACATACCACTACTCGATCCAGCAGCACTCGCCGGTTCTGGGCTGGACAGTCCAGAACTCACGGGTCTATTGATACTCCTTGCAATTGGGATTGCCCTCTGGGGATTCGAACGATACCGTACGAAGTTCTCGAAAGGTGAATTTATCGTCGCGCTACTGCTTTCGGCCGGTGTTTTCGTCATCGGTGTCTTTCCCGATGTATTCGACCTACTTGGTTCGGCATTGAAAATCGATCGACGACCGCTGACGATCTCCTTGGTCGTGAATATAGCCATGGTCTTCCTCCTTTTGCATCTGCTCGCTCGAACGCGTGCGAACCAACTGTCAATGGCCGAACTCACCAGAAACTTGGCCATCGAGCAGGCGTCTGATGTCGATGAGGAGAACGAGCCGACAGTGTGTATCGTCATCCCGGCGTACAACGAAGCAGAGAGTATCAAAGGCGTTGTCGATGCACTTCCTGACTCGATCCACGGCCACACGCTTATGCCCCTTGTCGTCTCCGATGGATCGACCGACTCGACCGTTGCGCGGATCGAACCGACCGAAGCAATGGTTGTCAACCATCCGATCAATCAGGGTCAGGGTGGTGCTATCAGGACTGGCTTTGCAATCGCCCAACAGAACGACGCAGACATCGTTGTGACGATGGACGCAGACGGTCAACATCCAGCTGATCAACTCGATGATCTGCTCGAACCAATCGTCAACGATGAGGCGGATTATGTCATCGGCTCTCGATATACCGGTGTTGACGAGTCCCAAAACGGCGTTGCACGACAAACCGGGATTCGAGTCTTTACAGTTCTGATCAATGCGATGACGAAAGCAGGAATCACCGACTGTACGAATGGGTTTCGAGCGATCCGGTGTTCAATGCTCGGTGATATGACGCTATCCGAAGAACGATTCAGTGCTCCCGAACTCCTCATTGAGGCCCGGAAAAACGGACTCAGAATCACCGAGGTACCCATCACGATCGCTCAACGAGAGGCCGGACAGACCAAGAAACCAAAGCTCGGATACGCGCTTGGCCTTACCCGAACAATCCTCGTCACGTGGATCCGGTAACGTCTACTATTCATTATATCGTTGCTGTAGAACGATTCGATCCGTTCAGGTCTCGATCTCGCCCCGGATTATATGAGCGGATTTTTATTTCTCCTCGTTTGAGGTGAGGTATGCGTATGCGGTCGATTGTGTACCGACTGTTTTGTCGTGTGAAACGACGGCTTGTAAGCGATTTTGAAGCCGATCCATATCTCCTGTACATTCTCCTGTTGACTGGAGTGTTAGCCGGCTTCTGGTTCTGGCATCTGATACCAAACTTTGCAACTCGTGATGAACACGCCCGTCTCCTCGATGTGCTCCCGATGATCGGAGCACTTGTTGTGGATCCGGGAATCGAATCCCTCCGGCAAGGAGTAACACAAGGTCGAATGTACGGAGCGACGTTCTATCTGAATGCACTCGCGCTCATACCTGCCGTTTTGTTCGCCATCATAACGGGGAAGCTCGCGATCTTTGCTCCGTTCTATCGTCCGTATAAATCGACCAACATATGGGCTATCGACACTGATCTGTGGCATCTGTGGCATGATACCCCGCAGTGGCTCTGGACTTCGAGTCTTCTCACTCTCCGCCTTTTTAGTGTACTCTTTGCAGTCGGCTGTGTGTATCTCACCTACCGCATCGGGACCACACTCCGTGATCGAGCAACCGGACGGCTGGCGGGAACTCTGTTAGCGCTCACTTTTGGCTTCGTCGTCACGGCACACGAAGCCGGCGAGGACATCCCGATGCTATTCTTCTTACTACTTGTCATCTATCTCGCGCTCCGATATCTCCAATCAGGAAACGAAACCAATCTTCTCATTGGCTGTGTGGTCGGTGGATTTGCTATTGCGTTCAAGCTCACGGCTGTTGTTGGCGTGCTGGGTCTTGGGACGGCGTATCTCCTCCGCGCACGTAGAACTGGGACAGACTGGTATACGGCAATTGCTCGACCGCGTCTCATTATCACCGGATTGATTCTCGGCATCGGTGCGGTCGTCTTCGGATATCCGTCTATTCTCCTGTCCGGTCCAGACGCGCTCGCAGATCGAATTTTCAGAGGCGTGTCGAACAAGGGGACGGTAACGGGCGGACGGACTGCTTCGGCGGGGTGGTGGTTTCTTCGAGGATATCTCAATGGTCTCGGGCTTCCGCTGTTCCTCGCTGCAATCGGGGGCGTTTTAGCGAGCATCTCACAACTGCGAAACCAATCGAGAGAGACAGAAGGTATCGCAGTCGTACTGATCGTTTTTGGTAGTTGTGTGTTCATGCTCTCGTGGTGGGAGTACATACGGGTTCATCACCTCCTCCCAACGTTCCCGCTCGTCATGCTCCTCATCTCGATGGCTTTGTTGCGTCTTCGTGATCACAAACCGACGATAGCGCGCACGTTGGTCGTTGTTCTGCTCGTATCGAGCGGTTTGTATACTGGCTACGGCGACGTTGCCTACGCGACACAGCCGCGAGACGAAGCAACACAGTGGCTGTCGACACACGCTCCCGACGACGCGACAGTGGAAGTGTACGTAGAAGATCCCCAAGACGCGGCGGTTCCACACGGAATGCGTACCAGTCATTATGGGCACAGAGAAGACAGCGGTGCGCAAATTCCCCGGTCCCGGCCATCGGTCACTGAATGGATGCGCGCGCTACCAGAACGATGTCCCGAGTACGTCGAACTCACTCACGAGGATCTCCTCTATCTTGCTCCGAACAGTTCGAGTGCTCGGTCGTGGCAGTACTACAAACACCCCCAACGATCAGCGTACATTAGGCAACTCGTGAACAGCCCCACAGACCAATACGAGGTTGCAGCCGAATTTGGACCACGTCCTTCGTTTTTCGAAGCCCAACCTCGCTTTCGTCAGCGTTTACCGGAATTCGTCCGAGTTGGGTTGATTCCACGAACAATACAGTACGGAGACGAGCAAGATCTTGGCCCCGAGCAGTACGTTCTCATCCTCGAACGAACCGGCCACTGTCCCCGACCCGATACAGCAACCGCACGAGCAACCGGCATACGATAATTCGACACTGAAACGAAGCTCAATCGACTGAGGCCCTTTTTCTCTGAACGCTAGAACGTAACTGCTCTCGATTACACTGAGTAGTTTCATATGTTGCCCAGCTCAACCGATGAGACATATGTCTAACACGTTTAATATGGGTAGGATTTAACCGTAATGAGATCGATCGCATTATCGATAGGGGAAAGTAGTCGATGAGAGATGACAGCTCTGTATCTGATGTAGCACGGCGGACGCTTTTGAAGGCGACAGCTGGGTCGCTCGGTATAGCCGCTTTCGGGCAGGTGGAGGCACAGGCTCCCGATGAAGAACGAACCACTCCCAGCAACAGTGCTCGTGATGCACTGTCGAGCGATACATCGCGTGAAAATGCTGCTGAGTGGGCTTCAAACGCACTCTGGACAGCCACTGGGACTGCGACCGAATTTCCGGGTCAGGTCGTCTTTCCGCGATATTCACATCTCGCTGTTACTGCTATGAACCAGGCAGGTCTGTCAGGACACATTGGACCACGGGATGCAGCACTCGCAGCCTCACGCTTACAAGACAAGGAAACTGGCGGCTTTCACCGACAAGAGGGTGATTTCCTGGGTCCGTGGACCACCGCTACGTACCACGCTGTCTCACTGGCTCAGATGTTCGATATTTCGATCGACGAATCCGCCGCAACTGAATTTCTCCTCGACCATCAGAACGATTCTGGTGGTTTTATTCCCCGAAGTGGTTTCCTCGGTGGAAAAACGATCAGCACCTTAGCGGCCACGTACAAGTCGACGGCTGCTCTTGGTCAATTGAATGCAGTTACCCAATCGATCCGTGATCGGATCGTCAATTTCGTCCAGTCTGCCCAACACACTGACGGAGGGTGGGCGGCAACTCCTCACTCAAACAGTTCCACCGTCGCGGGTACGTACCACGCAATCAACACGCTGTTGTCTTTGAACGCGCTGGATGCCAAAACCAAGCGAAAAGCTGGTAGTTTTCTCCTTTCACTCCAACAGCCACGAGGAGGTTTCAGAGGGACACTCAAGCCGACGGACTGCTCTTCGCCCATCTGCCGTCGTCGTCCAGAAGTAACGACACGCAACACCGCTCAGGCTCTTTTAACGCTTTCAAAGCTCGGAGATGCGAATCCGTTGCAGTCGGCTATGGAACGGTTGCACGTGGACTGGTTGGTAGACAGACAGCTACTCAGTCCGGCGGACGAGCGGTTTCACGGTAGCTTTGAAACGTACCGGGATCGGACTGCCCCGATCACCCACTATCTCCTGAACACGGCGTTCGCAATGAATGCGCTCCGTTCGGTCGATACGCTCGATCACATCGACCAGCAGTCAGCGGGTGCGTTTATCGCGGCTTGCCAGCATCCGGGATCGGATGGCTTCGCTTCGTGGCCAAGTAGTCTTTCATCGCTGAGAGACACAGAAGCAGCGGTTCGTGCCCTTGATCAGTCGGGCGCAATCGAACGCTTTCCGCGAGACAGCCTCGCTCGAACGCTTTCCGGCCAGCAGCGCTCCGATGGATCCATCGCACAACTCGATTGGGACAACGAACCAACAGTCAAGCAAACTGCTCTGGCCGTGCTCGCCGCTGCTCAGGTTAATCGGACCAACGCCATCGACCGTGCATCTGCACTCTCATTCATCGCCGATCACCAGCATCAGACAGGAGGATTCACAAACACCAGTACGCCCAGATCGGAAACCAGTGATGGGGGTGGGGATGATCCCTCTCTCCAGACCACTTGGCTTGCAGTCCGTGCAGTGTCTGCCATGAATGGGCTCACTCGTATCGATCGGAGAAAAGTCTCTGAGTATCTCGCCGGGCTGCAAGGCGACGATGGCCAGATCTCTCCGGAACAGCCCACGAGTCTCACCGCTGTGCGTGACACTCGGTATGCGATGGAGATACTCACAACGATCGGTCGTCTATCAGTAGTGGATCTGAACAGGGCGATCTCGTACTTGGCCAGTCGTCAGCGGAGAGATGGCACGTATGAGAACGAAAACGAGGCCGTTCACGTAACTACCGGGCTTGCCGCAGCCGATGCACTTTCTGAGATTGATCTGTCGAAGACACAACAGTATCTACAGACGAAACAATTGCCAAGTGGTGGGTTCGCCAAGAAAGGCTTTTACAGCAGTGCTACTGCTATGCAGCGCCACGCCGATGTGGTCGAAGCACTTTCTGTCTTGCGTGCACAGTAGAATTACCTGCTCTCCACAAGAGGACGAACTGTTGTTTATGTCACTATATAGAGCGAACGAGAGGAGAGGCAGAGACTGGGGGCGGATGGGTGATTGGTTGATAACGTGGTTCTGGAACCCAGTATCTTAGTTTGAGACGATGAACTGTCCAGCGATCTTTGTGACCTCTTTCATGGATTTTGCCTCGTCGAAGCCCTTCGGAAACGGAAGGTCGCCGTTGAGTTCGTTGAGGAAGCCTGCGTGGCGAGCCTCAACGCTCTGGATCGATGCCGCCGCCTCGAAGACCGTGTCATTTGAGACGGTCGGGCCAGCACCCAAGTACGCCGCGACGCCGGTGTTTTCGAGCGCTTGTGCAACACCGAGGAATTCGCTTGCAGTCTCGTAGCCGAAGTCGTACTCGGCCTCTTCGACGGGGGTCCCGTCGAGTTTCTTGACGGTCTTCGTGATGGCGTCGACGTGGGCCTTCTCGTGATCACGGATCTCAGCGAGATCTGACTTGAGGCCGTCTGTGACCTCACCGTCACCGAATCGACAGAGTACTGCGTTTTCGAGTTCGGAATCGCTGAACTCTTTGAGCCCGTCGCGGTAGAAGGCGTATTCGAGGTGCTCAAGCGTCAGCGCGTAGTTCAGAACGTCGAGATCGCTCGTGCCATCATCCTGTTTTCGCTCTGGCTTTCCACTGTCGCTGTTTTGCTTTGCGTTCTCTTTCTTCTGTTTTTCCTTTGTAGATGTAATGAACTGCCCGGCGATCTTGAGGACTTCCTCCATCGATTTTGCTTCGTCGAACGCCTTCGGGAACGGTGAGGTGGAATTGACGAGATTGAGGAAGCTCGCGTGGCGAGCCTCGACGGTGTGGATCGAGAGCGCTGCCGAGAGAACCTTGTTGCTCATGATCATCGGGGCAGCGCCAGCATACGCCGAGACACCGGTGTTTTCGAGGGCTTTGCCGGTTGCGAGGAACTCGCTCGGCGTTTCGTAGCCGAAGTCGTACTCGGCCGCTGTGGCCGGGGTGCCGTCGAGTTTCTCGACCGTCTGTGCGATGGCGTCGACGTGGGCCTTCTCGTTGTCGCGGATTTCGGCGAGATACGCTGGCACTTCCATGCGCACCGTCTCGCTGAAGCTCTCGAGCGCGCTTGCGCCCATCAGCTCGTCGTGACCGAATTCCTTGAGGCCATCGCGGTAGAAGGCGTATTCGAGGTGTTCGAGCGCCAGCGCGTAGTTCAGGATATCGACATCCGTGGGATCGGACATCTCCTTGGCCTGCTGCACCCCAGCTGCGTCAAGCAGCTGCAGCTGGTCGGCCAACGGAGTACTCTGTGTAGTGTCCGACGCACTGATAAGTCCTCCACTGGCACTGCCGAGCAACGCAGTGCTTCCGAGGGCTGCCACACCGGTGAGTACCCCTCGACGGGTTGTGGATCCGCGTGATCGGTTTGATTGCTCTGTACTAGAATTATCGGTCGTGTCTGCGTTCTTTCGGCTCATATACGTTAGGTTCCTGCGTGACCTCATCTGGAGCCACACAGAATTTCTATAAGAAAATACGCCGAGTTGTCACCCAAATTCGGCCCACTTATCCACCGATTTATCCCCAAAGAGCGGATTATAACGTCAAAAACAGCGTTTTAATGAATTATCGATATTGAATATATCACGTTGGCCATCGTCTGTTCTTGTTGGGTAGCCTCGAACTCGTGGAGAATCGTTTTGACGAAGAACAGTACGATCAGACCAGGAGAGTGACCACTGGTTTATATGTCTAGTGCTGCGGGGATATCAACTAGTCCTGCTCCGCCCTCTTTCTCAGATAAGCCAACGTCTGTAGCAGTCTCTGTAAGCCGTTTTGCTGCCTCGGCGTTATCATACCCGTCTGCCATAAGTAGCGCTCCAGCACCAGCGATGTGTGGTGCCGCCATTGATGTTCCCGAGAACGCTTCGTAGGGTTGTTTGTCTGATGTATACGTAGATCTGATATTCGTCCCGGGCGCTAAGATATCGAGCTCTGGTCCTGTTGTTGAAAGCGCCGCGAGCTCGTCCTTTTCATTGGTAGCACCAACGCTGAGGACGTGGGGGTGGGCAGCGGGGTACTTCACACAGTTGTCACAGGGACCACTATTGCCTGCAGCAGCAACTACGAGTGTTCCTTGTTCAAACGCGTGTGAGCACGCATCGCCGACTATCTTCGATGCTCGTGGTGAGCCGAGACTCAGGTTTGCAACATCCCATCCCTGCTTGACGACGTAGTCGATACCCGCCGCAATATCTGATATCGCTCCGAAACCAACACTGCTCAGTACTCTCACTGCGTGAAGTGTCGAATCAGGACTGACACCGATAACACCTTCGGAGTTATCGATGGCGCTTGCAACGCCGGCACAGTGCGTTCCGTGTCCGATTTCGTCCTGCCACTTCGGAGATGTGGAGCTAGAAAGCAGTCCTGATAACCGGCTGTAATTTCTCTGTGATTGGTCGTCACGCGAGAGGGCAGTCACACTGCTCTGATTAGCTTGTTTTTGTTTTGTGGATAACAGTCCAAGACCGTTAGAAAATGACGCTCCTTCCCCAAGATTCCCCCGAAGATCAGGATGGGTACTATCGATTCCAGTGTCGAGAATCGCAATATCGACACCGCTGCCACTGATATCCTGATTGTGGGCTTTTGTTGTTCCAATGCGGCCGACCCCCCATGGAACGCTCTGTCCGAACGCAGCCATCGTCCGATCTGGTTCGACATACCGGATCGAATCATCATCAGCTAGTGTTTCGACCGCTGATCCAGACAATAGCTGTTCAGGTATTGTGATGGTCGCTGCGTTGAAATCGAAGTTTCGGACGACGCTATCCGCAAGATTGGCGGCCGCTTCGTGGCCGCTGTCGTCGTGATAGCCGATATTTAACGGTATGAGACTACCGACACTTTCTGTGGCGATATTTCCAATAGAACTGAGGACACCAATACTACCAACCGACCGGAGTACATCACGGCGGGTAGGCTCCGACCCAGAGCTATATGTCTCTTTAGATGTCATTTATTGTGAAACTATTTGATGATAGCTTTTACAAGACCCGACCCCGAGATCGTTCCTCTCTCTGTCTTCGCTGAATACGCGTGCATTCGAAACTGGGGCAGCAATGAAGCGCGCCAGAAATGATACAACAATATCAGATTTTACTGACTGCATATGACATTACGTAACTCGAATAGAAGAGTAATTAACTTTTGGGTTATATATGTATCCATCTGGCACAAACTATTACAATGGCTTTATGACAGGTGAAATCACAAGACAGCTGCCGTCAGATCA
The DNA here is from genome assembly GCF_025913575.1 of Halocatena marina. Taxonomy (NCBI): domain Archaea; kingdom Methanobacteriati; phylum Methanobacteriota; class Halobacteria; order Halobacteriales; family Natronomonadaceae; genus Halocatena; species Halocatena marina. The sequence continues at coordinate 796,350 of NZ_CP109785.1, forward strand.
TAAATATGAATGGGTATTCATGAAACTCTATCTGTATTTCTCTGGAAATAATGTCTACTACGATAGCAGATAGATAATTGACTGATCTATGATTGCTAGGTCGACATATAGCTTAGCAATCCGATTGTTTACTACTCCATGCGATAATTTCATATTATAGACATACATATTATATGAATTTAACAAACGATTCGTCATGAGTTTCCCATATCCAAAGGCTTAGTGTTAGTCTGCTCCGTGAGACGGTGCGTAACCACAGTCTTGACAGATCCACGACTGATACTGCTGATGCAATTCTCCTTCACAGTTGGGACAACGATAGTGCATACAAACTGGTGTACTATCGACAATCACTTATAGATTTGTTCGACGATTGTCGGTCTATAGTATTTTCACAGACCATCTATATTTATATTATAAATTCTCCTCATCGTCTATTGACGATAGGGTATGTTGCAAAGTCGGTGGGTGCAGACATCTGGAATGTCTTCAGCTCCAACGATCTCGATAGCCTCACACAATAGATCTGCTCGGAAACGACAGCCTCAGCGGAAAGCCGAATTGAACATGGTGTATGGTCTGTTCTGATTTCCCTCGAGAATTTTAAATACAACAATCATTATCTATCAGTTTGATTTCAATGCAAACGATTGACGTGCGGGGGACAACGATTCAACAGTCAACGAACAGTAACAGCTGAGTTGTCTCACTCAGTGTCCGGATTCGACACGACAAGGGAGTTCTTTGACTCCATAGAGACTCTTGAGTGGCGTTTTCTCCGACTCTTCGAGGGAGAGAACCTCGAACTGATCTAAGAGCGCTTTGAGTGCAATATCGGCTTCAATTCGGGCAAGAGATGCACCAAGACAGTAGTGAATACCTTTTCCGAACGCAATGTGTGGGTTCGGACTGCGTTCGGGTCGAAATTCTGCGGCAGCATCGAATATCTCTGAATCACGGTTCGCGGAGCCGATCCACGCTGTGATCACTTCGCCTGCATCGATCCGCTGTCCTCCAATTTCAACGGCATCAGTCGTCGTACGACGAAGTGCTTGAACGGGAGAGCGGTATCGGAGCACCTCTTCGATGGCTTGCGTGCGATCGACTGCTCCAGTTCGAACGGCGTCAGTCACGCCTTGCTCTTCAAAACACCAGACAGCGTTCGTGATGAGGTTGGTCGTGGTGACATTACCAGCAAGGAGGAGAAGAGTACAAAATCCGGTTTTCTCTTCGCGGGTAAGTTCGTCCGTTGTCGCGGTGAGTGTAACCAAATCATCATCCTCACTGTCAGCACGCTCATCAAGGAGTGTAGAGAAGTATTCTCTCATCTCCTGTTTGGCGCGTTTGCGGTGGGTTTGGGTTTCTTTGACAGCCGCTTTGGTGTCTTCGCTCGGACGAGCAATGAGTGTATCCGACCACGCTTTGAACTGATCGCGGCGCTCGCTAGGAATACCCAGAAGCTCGGCGATGACGGTCACTGGCAACGGATACGCAAAATCATCGACGATGTCGATGCGGTTGGCATCTGCAACTCTATCTATAAATTCAGCCGCTACAGCTTCGATACGGGGACGATATTCACGTATCATTCCGGGACTGAACCGGTCGGCGACAAATCCACGAAGTCGCCCGTGTTCTGGCGGATCCGCACTGATCATTGTCCGAAAGAACGGATGATCTTCATCATCACCGAAACGAGCGGCTTCCGTGCTCACCATGTCTGATGTAAATAATTCGTAGTCTGTGAGAACGCGATCGACGTCTTCGTAACCGAATACATCCCACACCTTTCGCTGTTCGTCGTAGTGAACGGGCGCTTCCTGACGCATTTTCGCATACCACTCGAATGGAGCCAACTGCCGTTCCCGGCTTCGAAGTGCCGCTGGCGGTTGAACTGAGGGCATGTTGCCGTTCGAAGACGTCATTAACTAAATATTCAGTTAGAGCTTTTGTAGCCCTTTCGGCGCGAACGTTGGGCTGAGTAATCCGTGACTGCAGTTACCCCTCTCCGACCATCCGCTCTTCTCCCTCCCAGTAGTCTTGTCTGAGTTGATATTTTTGCACCTTCCCGGTCGCAGTTTCAGGGAGATCGTCGACAAAATCGACGCTCGTTGGCGCTTTGAAGCTAGCGAGACGGTCACGAACGAAGTCGATGATCTCTGGCTCGGTGAGGTCCGCATCAGATTTCTGTACGACAACAGCGGTTGGTGTTTCGCCCCACTCCTCACTTGGTGTCGGAACGACCGCTGCTTTTGCGATCGCTGGATGGTCATAGAGTGCGTCTTCGACTTCGATGCTCGAGATGTTCTCACCGCCCGAGATGATAATATCTTTCTTGCGGTCTTGAACCGCGATCATTCCGTCTTCGTCTATTGTGGCCAAATCACCCGTATGGAAGTATCCAGGAAGACGATCGTTGAATGCTTCCTCCGTTGCTTCAGGCTTGTTGAGGTATCGGTCCATCACTTGATTTCCTTTCACAACAATTTCGCCAAGTGATTGTCCGTCACGTGGAACGTCCTCGCCGTTCTCATCAACAATTCGAATGTCCGTACAGAGGGTTGCAGATCCCTGCTTGACTTTGAGTCCTCGCCCTCGCATCGCAAGCCGACGCGGTGAATTGCTTGTGGTGATGATCGGTGCAGTCTCAGTTAATCCGTAGATGTGGATGATTCGCCAGCCGAAATTGTCTTCGACAGTTTGAATTGTCGCAGTTGCTGGAGCACTTCCAGCCGTCGCTATCCGCACTTCGCGGTCGCCGGTCGTTTCTGGTTCGTGTTCCTCGTAGTGGGCGATGAGTCGGTTGAGAACGGTTGGTGCACCACACATAAACGAAACATCGTATTCGCGAACACGCCGGAACGTCTCCTCAGGATCGAACGTACGCTGGCAGACGTGTGTCCCACCAGTGCCCGTGATCGCGTAAGTGTGTCCCCACCCGTTGCAGTGGAACATCGGTAGCGTCCAGAGATACGTATCGTCGTCGCTGATCTCCATGTGCTGGTTCAACACGAGCGCGTGCCAGTGCTCCGTGCGATGGGTGCGAACGACGCCCTTTGGATCACCTGTCGTACCGGACGTGTAGTTGATGCTCGCAGCATCATCTTCGCTGATATCTGGGCGCTCTGGAGCTTCTGTGGACTGACCGGAGAGGAGCTCCTCGTAATCCGACCATTCACCATCGATTCGGTCGGAGTTGTATCCGACGTAGTGTTCCGCTGGAATGGCATCCCGGACCGCTTCAATTTTCTCTGCGAACTCATAATCTGCGACGACGACGTCTGCTTCACAGTCGTTCAAGATGTATTCAAAGTCGTCCGGAACGAGCCGGTAGTTCATCGGAACGAACGTACCACCAACCTGATTGGTTGCATATAGTGTCTCGATGAAATAGTGGGTGTTTGGAGCGAGCAACGCGACACGGTCTCCTCTTTCGACCCCCAGCTCAGAGAGCGCGTGCGAGAGTTGGTTAACACGCGCTGCGAACTCACCGTACGTGTACTCGGTTCCGTCGTGAGCTATAACCCCGACTACGTCGTCGTAGAGGTCGACAGCACGGTCGAAAAAGTCCAGAGAGAGCATTCCAACATTCATGAACGTTCGGGTAGTTCGTTTCAACCGAGGTGATTAAGACCTTTCGGCTGAAAAGTGTTAATTATAAGAACATTCTCTTCGTCTCTGGCGGAATAATTGATGTGTATGGTCATCTATTGAACAGTTCCACACGATCACCACAACCTTTATTCTTAGGGTGTTCGCAGAAAATTGATGATGGCATTCGATGGGGGGACGATGGGGTCATCTGCGTTTGCGGAAGCTCTCAGTCGTCTTAAACAACGCGGCAGTGCATTACTCGTCGTCGGTAACGTTGCTCCGGAGGTACACCAGCTCGCTTGTCGCCACTTTATGGGCGATCCAAGCATGTGCCGCCAGCGATTGTTCGTTACTACCGACGGATTCGCTACGGACGTTCAATCATCAATTGTAGATCGATCACAACACGAAAATCATGTGATCGACTACGTGACAAACTGTCGAAGCACGAGTGAATATCCGGATGGCGATTCTACGATGGTATCGTACACGACCGCGACATCTTCGACCGAATTAATATCTGAGATTATTAATACTATCAAATCCATCGAACGCGATGTTGAGCCACTCTCTCCGGGGGAGCTCAGAGTTTGCATTGATTCTCTCTCGACCGTAATCGAATCGAGCAACAGAGACGTGCCGTTGCGTCTCGTCCGGTATACAGCTCTGGCAACGCGACGGCGAAATGGAATGATGCACGTCCACCTCCCTGTCGCCCGAGATTCGGAACTCGCATCACTATTCGAGCCGCTTGTCGACGCCGTCGTTGAACTTCGGGTTGCAGATGGCATACCTCAGCAGCGGTGGCACCTGACAGACGCTGCGATACCGTCCGATTGGACGAGCCTCAACGAGTGACTCGGAATCACCATACGACGCGAATCTATGATCTCTGCTATATACTACTCTGAATCTAGTCGTTAAAAATATATGGCGAATAAATTTTACGATGGATCATTCAGCAATACGCTTTTGTAGCAGCGGTCAGTATCGAACTCCAATCGGGTATGGGGGGAGATAGGAGATATGGATAAAGGAGTCGCAATCTCGTATGCAGCCATCGATGACGAACAAACCGGGCTTGAACTAATTGATCAAGTCGATCGTCATCGATACGTGTTCCATACACCGTCGGATCTTACACCACGCCGAACCGGAACTGATCAGTTCGAGTATCCAGTCGATCACGCGGTCGAAATCCGTACTGAGGCGATCGTGTTGCCATCCGTTGCCGGTGTCAATATCAGAAATCTCGATGGCGAAGTGCTTTCGAGAACGGAAGAGTTCGCTGATGAGTCGTTCCCCTCTGGGACGTATATTCTCGAACTATCCGCGCCTATCAAGGTGTATTTAATCGTCGAGAGTGCTGTCCGCATCACGGCGAATGGCATGCAGACTCACATCGTGTTCGAGAATGAGACGGCCGTCTCCGTTGGGGCGCGTTCGCGCCATCAGTCACCCGCCGCAACGATCACCACAACCGAGGATCCGACCGACATGATGGCTGCGATATCCATGTTCGGCTCGGCACTCAAGACGATCGGTGTAGAGCGCTCATATCCGACGCTCCGAGGACATCCGCCGACTGTCGAACTCGGCTCTGAACTCGACATTCCAGACGGATTGGAGACACCGGAGACAGGCGTCACGATAGAGATTCCCCCCAAATATCCGTTCGTTTATGTCGTCGCATCGCTCGCGTACTATCTCGGTGCGACGGTGGTTCCCGGAACTATCCCGAAGATTGTCACGACGACCGACTTTGAACACCGGCTCGATTCCGCGCGTGGGTTTGAGGGGGAGGTTGAGCGCGTGCTAAAGCAGGTTATGTTTCTCGACTGTCTCACACGAACCGATGGGGGAGATGGAATACGTCTGCACGAGCGACGATCGCTCGATTCTGTGCTCGATATCCAGTTCAATGAGCTGTACAGACAATCTCTCCCTGCGCAGCTCGAAGCGTATCTCTCCATTCCGTTCTCCGATATCGAGTCTCATCTTCCCGAGTGGAAGATGACCACCCACGTTTCGTCATCACCAGAGAACATCGAGACGATCCCGTTCCTCGTAAATGATCTCGCAGTCATTCGGACGCCGTGTTGTGAACGCGTCCAACCCCAAGCGGTGCAGGCTGATGCCATCACAGAGTTTGTCCGCGCTGGCGCGATGACACGAAGCACAACAGCTCACACGTCTCTCGATCGTGAGTACATTCAGCCCGAAGAATCCGATTCTCTCGAACAGGTCTGGGTTGGCGAGGAGACTCCCCTCGGAGCGAGCAAAGCGACGACAACCGCCTTCAGAAACCGACTCCAACGATCTCCAACGGACGGTAATATCACGATTACTGTCATCTGTAACGAGCCCGAGATGGCAGACGAACGCGATGCGATCGATGCTGTCTATGGCTCCCGTGACGAACTACCATTCGACGTCCGTACTCACGAGGGGCTGACGACTGATGAACTCGCCAGTGTTCTCATGAAACCGGCCGATTTCCTCCATTATATCGGGCATATCGATCCAGAAGGATTCCGCTGTCCAGACGGCCTCTTCGACATGCGAACGCTCGATATGGTCGGTGTAGACGCATTCTTCCTGAACGCGTGTCAGTCCTACGAGCAAGGAATGGCGCTTATCGATAACGGAGCGATTGGGGGTATCGTCACGCTTGGGAACGTCATCAACACCGGTGCAGTCACTATTGGACGTACCATGGCAAGACTTCTCAACCGGGGATTCCCCCTCCGTGCGGCAATGAACATCGCTCGAAACGAAAGCCTCGTGAGCAATCAGTATCTCGTCATTGGAGATGGTGGACTTGCGATTACACAGGCAGAAAGCGGTATGCCAATGCTCGGCGAAATCGAACGTTTGGCAGAGGACCGGTTCGAACTAGCGATCAATGTGTACCCGACGACACAGCATGGAATGGGATCTGTCAGTATTCCACTCATCAACGGTGAGAACGAATATCAGCTCTCCTCGGGTGGGGTCGACACATACGAACTTTCGACGAAAGAGCTAGAGCGGTACCTCGGGCTTGAGCAAATTCCCGTGCGAGTCGACGGAACGATTCAGTGGAGCGATGAAATAACGCTCACAGAACTCTAAGGTCCAGAGTAGTAAATCTTGTTAGCCGCTGATGCCGCTCCAACCTGTGTTAGCAGCAGCAGCATCGTGAACAGAACGCCAGTCATCTTTGGGTGATCGTTCAGGTATGCCGTGAGTGTGGTGTGCTCGGACATTACATACTAACCAAATGCATCCAGTGACATGGATATATTTCAAGTGTTTATGAATGTCGTAAAGTGATTTAAATTCTGTAACTCATTGACAGAGGAACAGATCTAGATACGAAAGAAATAGTTACAAACAGCGTACTACTGTGGTAGTACCTAGTATCTACAAACTGTGGGATCAAGTATTAACTCCCTTTTGTTTTCTTCAGTTTATTCCGCGACGGCGGTCGGATTGTGAGACGAACTCTCTCAAGCGAGCGCGCTTCCTGCCCGAATGATCTGCTCTTCACCGAATGCGGAGCCGATGAGTTGTAGCCCGACTGGAAGCCCGTCCGCTTCGCCCGCAGGGACAGAGATAGCGGGAAGGTTTGCGAGATTCACCGGAACTGTGTTCGCATCGATAAAGTACAGTTGGAGCGGATCATCGAGACTTTCACCGATCTTGGGGGGAAGAACTGGCATCGTCGGCGAGGCGAGCACGTCTGCACGAGAGAGTGCCGAATCGAAGTCCTGTTTCACCCACGCGCGGGCATCCTGTGCTTTCTTATAGTACTTATCGTGATACCCAGCCGAGAGTGCGTACGTCCCCAAGAGGATGCGCCGTTTGACTTCTTCTCCGAACCCGTCTTCTCGTGCTTTTGCGAAGGTCTCGTTCCAGTTTCCGTCGTATCCGCCAGAAGTCCCGTATCGAACACCATCGAAGCGCGCGAGGTTCGAGGAAGCTTCTGACATAGCAATAACGTAGTACGCCGCGAGGGCGTGTTCGATTGAATCGAGTTCGACTTCGACGGTTTCGGCTCCCTGCGCTTCGAGATCAGCGACTGCGTCCTCAAACACCGACACCACCTGTTCGTCTGCCCCCTCGACGAGATCCGAGAGGATACCGATCGTCATTCCTTCGACATTTCCGTCGGCGGCAGCCGCGTAGTCGGTGTTCGCTCCTTCCTCGTGAGTTGTCGCGTCGTGTTCATCTGGTCCGGCGATGACATCGAGGAGCGAGGCACACTCCTCGACAGTTGAGGCGATCGGTCCGATCTGTTCGAGGCTGTTGGCGTAGGCTATGAGCCCGTAACGCGAAACGAGTCCATACGTCGGCTTGATTCCCACGACACCGCAGAAGGCAGCAGGGTTGCGGATCGATCCTCCGGTGTCAGTTCCGAGTGCAAGATCTGCCTCACCCGCAGCGACGGCAGCCGCACTCCCACCCGAGGAGCCACCGGCCACACGCTCTGGTGCACGAGGGTTCTCGGTCGGTCCAAAAGCGGAGGTTTCGGTTGTGCCGCCCATCCCGAACTCATCCATGTTTGCTTTTCCAACGATTGTCGCACCCGCATCTGTGAGCCGACGCACGACGGTCGCATCGTACGGAGGGACGTACGATTCGAGCATCGCGGAGCCGCAGGTGGTCCGAATATTCTTCGTCGAGATATTGTCCTTCACTGCAACAGTCATTCCGGCGAGTGGGTTCTCGTCCTCATCACTTCGGTCGGTCGTCTCGTCAGTGTGTGACTCGATGCGCTCTTTCGTGATGAAAACGTTCAAATCTGCGCTCATGACACCCGTGGCCCTTTGAAGTACCCGTCTTCCGTTTCGGGGGCGTTCTGTAGTGCTTCCGCCGGATCGAGACAAGCGCGCTCTTCATCCGTTCGCATGACGTTCACGAGGTCTGTCTCCTGTTCGATCTCAGGGACCTCGTCTAACGAATCGAAGTACGCGAGGATCGTAGCGAACTGCTCGACGAACAGATCGACCTCCGCTTCGTCCAGTGCGACCCGAGCGAGGTCCGCTACGTGACGAACTTCCTCGGAGTCGACGGCGTCCTCAGTCATATACGGGACCTATCCGGGCCGAGCACTAAGCGTTTCGATACCCCAAACACCGATCTACCCATGGCGCAGTTGCTGCATTCGACTCGTGTCAACGTCATCCCATAATACGATCTTGTGTTCGAACTGTGTCTGCGAACAACTGAGAAACGAAACGCTCGGCGGCTCAAGACGTGACTGCCGTTATTTGATGGTCAATGACGCTATTATCTTCTCCATTCCATTTTCAGCTGTGGATGTATAGTTGAATTGTGGAACCACGATAAGGAGATCGTATACAGTTTCGTTGGCCAGCGCAAAGACAGCTTTTCCTCGCATCGGTATTTCCACCGTTTGGTTTCCATCCTCTACTTGGGATTTGATGTGTAGATCCATCGCAATGCCAGAGTGTTCGTTCGGAAGCGTCATGTCCCGTTTGCGCTTCACCTCAAATGCTTCAAATGTGGATTTATAGCCATCAATGAATACATCTACGAGTCCTTCGAGAGATTTTGGCTTTCCACCAAGACTTTCTGCTGTATTTGGAAATGCTTGCGTAGATCCAAACCCGCTGTCGCCACTAAACCTAACGTTCGTCAAAGCAGGATCGTCCGATGAATCCGACTTTTCCCATCCCTTTGGATACTTAATGCTATACGAGTGTTTCGTATCTGTATATGTCGCTAAATTAGATGGATCAATCGTCGCAATCTCTGCGCCTTCTGCCGTTCTTCCGTTCGTTGTCGACATCTCGGTGGGAACTTCGGTGACTGACTGTGTCGCCGTTGTCCCCAGCCGTTTCGTCGTCTCGGTGGATTCTGATTTATTCGTGCCCTGATCAGTACCCAACAACTGGGTACATCCAGCGAGAAACGGTAGTCCAGTTGCGATTCCTGTCAGAATACATCGCCTGTTCATGTTTACTATCACTTCTGTATTCACATAAGATTATTTATTCGTAAAAATGGTCGCATATGGTTTTTCGAATTGGTACACGTAATGATGGTAGCTATAGAATAGCCATCTCATTCTCTCCAATCAAACCAATTGAGAATTATGTATGCGATATAGATATATTTGTTCCTGTCAACCACTCTCTGTCAGTTATCACAAAACATTTTCATTTCCTTGACCCTGTGTCTCTCGTAAACGGGTGTACCAACGCTACACAGACACGAGAAGCCGACATATGGCCATCCCTTGTTGGAATTCACCGAGAGTGATGAACTTCTGCACGAAGCGGCTGTTCGGGACGTCAGCAAAGAATTTGGGACCCACGCTTGTGGCTCCTGTTCACAATATCGGACATGAGATATTTCTTTCATCTATTATTGCGTGGTATCACACGGATGATTCACACTAGAATTCGTCGACGCATCATCGGATGCGCAAAGATCGTCCTCACTCACTGAGATACGTAACAATCAGTCACATGTCCAGTAGACACAGTTGAGGTCGTCTTTCCGGTAATCGAGACAGTTGACGGCCAAGCTAAGATAGGACGGGAGATCAATCAGCGTTTAGAATCCATGATCAATCCACCCGTCGCACCAGACAGGAAGTCGGTGGTAGCGTACTTGATTCGTCGCTTGACGGCACCGCTGGCTTGTCTGAAGCTGATCCGCCATGGTGTCCGCTCACCGACAACAGTCGTCTCACCGTTAGCGATGGCTGTAAGGATCCCGTCGACCGTCCGTTCCTCGCTGGCGACGTGCGTGACTGCCTGCCCGACCATCTCTGCGATATGAGCGTCGCTCCCTGCGGTCATCGGAAGCGCTCGAGTGGTCGCAAAACGCTCTGCCTTCCGATTCGACCGACCCGTGAGGAGCCGTGAATTGTACACCTCAATGGCGTCAGCACTCGCGAGCTCTTCCTCTGAGATATTCGGTGCGACACCGTGGCGGGATCCTTGGAATGGATGCGGGATGATGGCAATCCCACCGAGATCACGGATGCGATCGAGCGTCTCCATAAAAGGGAGCCCCGCAGGAATTCGTTCTGTGATACCCAACCCAAGAACGTGACCAGCGGCACTCGTGATTTCCGAACCGGGGATGCCAATAAGTCCGTACTCGGGGGCAATGTCCGCTGCTTCGAGGCTCGCGGCGATTTCGTCATGATCAGTCACTGCGAGCGCGTCGAGACCGACCGCTTCGGCCTGCTGAAGCAGCAACTCGACCGGATCGCGCCCGTCGTACGACTGGGCGGAGTGTGTGTGTAGCTCGACCGAAAGCACAACGATGGATTGGCTGCCGCTGGCAAAAAAACCTCGATACTGGGTTGTCAGTGTTGAGTGTTACACCACAACAATGTCTGATACACCATCGGATAGCCCCATATCTCAGAATACACCAGCGATCTATACGGTGACTGTATGCTGTGCCTATCGGACATGGAAAGGGCTTTTACCGGCCTTCGCGGATACCCGGTCAATGAGCCTTGCCCCAGCGGATTACGGCCTCGTTGTCTCTGAACTTGGCCGCGATCCGACACCTGCGGAGGAAGCGCTCTTCGAGAATCTCTGGAGTGAGCACTGTGCATACCGCTCCTCACAGCCACTGCTTTCAGCATTCGACAGCGACGATGACTCTCAGAGCGTCGTTGTCGGACCGGGAGACGACGCCGCCGTGGTTGCTCTCACTGACTCCACGTACATCACGATGGGCATCGAAAGCCACAATCACCCATCGTACGTCGATCCATACGACGGCGCGGCGACGGGTGTCGGAGGGATCGTCCGCGATACACTCTCGATGGGCGCGTACCCGATCGCACTCACAGACTCTCTCTATTTTGGTTCGTTTGAGGACGAACACTCCAGATATCTGTTCGAAGGGGTGGTCGAAGGAATTGCAGACTATGGCAACTCCATCGGCGTCCCAACCATCGGTGGGAGCGTCGATTTCCATCCAGACTACGAAGGAAATCCGCTCGTTAACGTTGCTTGTGTAGGTCTCCTTTCATCGGAGAGACTTGTCACCGCCGAGGCACAGACTGCGGGGAACGCACTCGTTCTCATCGGGAACACGACCGGTCGAGATGGACTCGGTGGTGCGAGTTTTGCAAGCGAAGATCTAAGCGAAGACGCAGAAACCGAGGATCGACCAGCCGTTCAAGTTGGCGACCCGTACACGGAGAAACTTCTCATTGAGGCGAACGAAACGCTCATCGATGAGGAACTAGTTGAGGCGGCCCGCGATCTCGGCGCAGCTGGACTCGGCGGTGCATCGACCGAGATGGTTGCGAAGGGTGGTCTCGGTGCTCGCATCGAACTCGAGAAGGTCCATCAGCGAGAACCGAACATGAACGCGCTCGAAATCCTCCTTGCCGAGTCCCAAGAACGAATGTGCTATGAGGTCGCTCCGGAGAACATTGAGCGCGTTCGCGCCGTCGCAGAGCGATATCAACTCGGCTGTTCTGTTATCGGTGAGCTAACAGAAAGCGGTAGCAACTACGTCTGTACGTTCGATGGGAGCGTCGTAGTGGACGTTCCTGCCGAGTATCTCGCAGACGGCGCGCCGATGAACGATCTCGAAAGCGTCCAACCTGAACTCGAAGATCAGTCAGATCTTCCAGACAGAGCACTCGAAACAGCGTTTGAGTCCGTTCTCGCCAGCCCGAACACAGCGAGCAAGCGATGGGTCTACCGCCAGTACGACCACGAGGTCGGAACGCGAACAGCCCTCCGTCCCGGCGACGACGCCGCTGTTATGGCGATCTACGAGTGTGAGACGGGGCTCGCTATCGCTGCTGGTTCGAACCCACTGTGGACGAGTGCCGCACCGTACGACGGCGCACGCGCGGTGGCACTGGAGACTGCAACGAATCTCGCTGCCAAAGGAGCACAACCACTTGCCGCTGTGGACTGCCTCAACGGTGGCAATCCTGAAACGCCCGAAGTGTACGGTGGATTCAAAGCCATCGTCGACGGACTGGCCCATGCGTGCAGCGATCTCTCTGTTCCAGTGGTCGGCGGAAACGTCTCACTGTACAACGACTCCGCGAGTGGCCCCATCCCTCCGACGCCGACCCTTGCGATGGTCGGAACGAAAGACGGGTACGATGCCCCTCCCTGTGGATTTACCGGCGTAGAGACAAACGCGGACACTGAGGCAGGGACGATACTCGTTGTCGGAGACCGTGCGTTGGCGGGCGATCGCGCGAAGCTCGGTGGCTCGGAGTATCTCGCACAGTTCGAAGGCAGCGATGCGTTCCCGAGTCCGCTCGACTCTGAAGATGTTCCAGCGTTTGTCGACACACTCACAGCCGTCGCGAATGCGGCCTCAACTCTTGCGGTTCACGACGTGAGCCACGGGGGTCTAGCTGTGACGCTTGCGGAGATGGTCACCGATACGGGCGCTGACGTGACGCTTTCGTGTGAAGGAACCAAAGCAAGTGCAGCGGAACTGCTGTTTCACGAGCAGGTGGGCCGTGTTGTCATCGAAACGACAGACCCGGATGCAGTACGAACAGCATTCGACGGTGTCACACCGGTTCATGAGGTCGGACAGACTGACGGAACTGGTGAACTCACGCTCAGTGTTAACGGAGAAACACTCCGGTACGACAAGTCAACAATCCGAGACATTCGGAGTAGAATCGATCGAGAGCTCGATTGAGACGCTTCGACGAAACGAACGACGCGTTCCGGTTCGAGTGAATCCTGTTCTATACTGTCGTGAGGATCGGGATTCCGAAGGCGATCACCATCCCGATGATCGCAACGACGAATCCGATGCCGACGTCGCGCATCGTGTACTCCTCTTGTGGGGCAGTCTGTCGCTCGATCTGTATCGTCTCCTTCACGCTTTCGGGTTTTACCATGCCCGAACTCCTCCGGGAATACACTTTGGCCTATCGATTGGCGCTGTTTCGACTAGCGTACTCTTAATAATCGAAGAATGATTATGCAAAATAAAGAGATCAATAGTCCGCTGGATGGAGAACGTCGAAGTCGATCGCTCCATCGTAGTTGTCGAGATCTCCATCAAGCGTGATAATCGTCTCAGCGTCAAGAACATCGATACAATGAACCAGTGTCGCGTCGTCAAAATCGAGGACGCTGTTCCGCTGAATCTCACATATCTGTACCTGATCTCTGGCTGAGAGATGATAGAGGTCGAGTCCTGATGCGGTCACGATGCTAAAGATCAAGTCTTGTATCTCATCCGGCGCGCGCTCTTTGAAGTACGTATTGAAGATGGCTATCGTACCATGAAGGTGGAAATCTGATAGATCTCCCTCACAGTTCCCCTCGATGAGGTCATGAAGTATTCGTTCGCAATCGTCTGCATACGCGTCGTCGAGATAATATTCGAGGATGATTCCTTGATCAAGGATCATCGGGAGTCGTCTCGTTTCCGACGGTGCTGCTCCAGCAACAGTTCACCCACCGATTCCTGAAGTTCGACACTCCCCATATCGACGTGACTGAGATGCCCCCGTTTTGCTAGAAGCGGATTCTGCGATGGCGTAAGTTCGATATCGATGTCCTGTTCGGCTATCCACGTCGAGATTGCTTCCTCTCCTGCTTTTCCAATCGACCCTCGCTTGTGTCCGAACCGCTTCATCGCACGTTCGCGGAACTGTTCTTCGACCTCGTCCGGAACGGTAAATTTGATCACTCCCATTAGATCGTACATACGTACTTATGTGCTTAAAGACTTTCCTTGGTTACTGACGGACGATTATTCCCGAGTCGGATCCGTTTTAGCTCCCCCACTCCAACAGCCAGATATCACATGACGCTGACGAAGCGGATTATTCCCTGTATTGATGTCGATCTCGATGATGAGGGAAACGCTGCTGTTTACACTGGTGTCAACTTCGAGGATCTCACGTACACTGGCGATCCGGTCGAGATGGCAAAGCGATACAACGCGGCAGGAGCAGACGAGTTCGTCTTCCTCGATATTACAGCGAGCGCCGAGGGACGAGAAACCATGCTTGATACCGTTGCTCACGTCGCCGACGAGGTATTCATCCCGCTGACCGTCGGTGGGGGTATTGGCACCCGCGAAGACGTAAAAGAGACGCTCCGGGCAGGCGCTGATAAGGTGTCGATTAACACGGGTGCACTCAGGCGTCCCGAACTCATCACTGAAGCAGCGACCGCATTCGGTAGCCAGTGTGTCGTCATCAGCGTCGACGCTCGGCGTCGTTTCGACGAAGCGGGCGAACACTACGCACAAGCCGGCGGCGAATCGTGCTGGTTCGAGTGCACGGTCAAAGGCGGTCGCGAGGGAACCGGCATTGACGTGATCGAGTGGGCCAGCGAAGCCGAAGAACGTGGGGCAGGTGAACTGTTCGTCAACTCCATTGACGCTGACGGAACGAAAGACGGCTACGACATCCCACTCACAGCAGCAGTCTGTGATTCGGTCTCTACTCCCGTCATCGCGTCGTCTGGTTGCGGTGGCCCAGAAGATGCCTACGAGGTCTTCACCGATGCTGACGCTGACGCTGCTCTCGCCGCTTCAATATTCCATTTCGAGGAGTACTCGATCGAAGCGGTCAAATCGTACCTCGCAAAGCGCGACATTCCGATTCGATTATAACTGTACTGATACCGTCTCTCTGGCCTGAAATCAGGGGTCTCACCGCGTCATTGAATCCACTTTCACCGTGCTAGCCGCGCGCTTTTGCTCTGGAATCACGTTGATTCAACTACTCCCTCAGACGACGATCGCAGAATCCGACGTATCTCACTTCGACATCCTCCAGATCAGCGATGACTGTGTGATGTGAGATACCGGCTGTGCGTGTGGGAGTCTGATCAACGTGCGTGTCACCG
Source organism: Halocatena marina (assembly GCF_025913575.1). Lineage (NCBI taxonomy): Archaea > Methanobacteriati > Methanobacteriota > Halobacteria > Halobacteriales > Natronomonadaceae > Halocatena > Halocatena marina. The sequence continues at coordinate 811,784 of NZ_CP109785.1, forward strand.
CTCAGACGCTGATCACTCAGAGGAGATCCCGATGAACACGAATATCGAGCACACACACCAATCGAGAAAGCGGAGCGAACGGATCACTGGTCCCCACGCTGGGTACGACAAATACGGTCGGCTCGACCATTACTACTGGCGATGTGAACGTTGTGGACTAGAAGTAACGACATCGAAGCTTGCTCGGGGCTGCTGGCGATGTGCCACTGAAGATGATGCCTGAAGAGAATGAGTCACCGAGTACCGGCTGGCGAGACGTGTACGACGCAATGGGCGTCTCGACGACCGCTGAAGACACTGATTCGAACGGTTCCCGACCTCCGATGATCCGCCCTCCTTGATCACGCATTGATACACCTCATCTTCGCGGTGTGATGCGAGCGTCACGGGCTGTGGATTCCTGCACTACTGGAACCGAACCTCTGAATTTCTCTCTCACATTACTCGTGAGAGGATGCACCCGAGTCTTACCTGTCTCCGTAGCCAGTATGGTGTATGGGTCTCACTGCCGAGTTCCGGCTTCAGTCGCCACGACTGCCACTGATCGACGTGGCCAGCGCTGTGCCTGATCTTACATTTCGACTCGAAAGCACAGACCAGCCCCAATCCGGACCGGTCGTGTTTTTCATTCGTGTTACGGGGTCGTCATTCGACGGAGTAGACGCTGCACTTACAGATTCTCCTTCCGTCAAAGAACACGTTCGAATCAGCGAGATCGGCTCGATACGGATCTATCAGGTGGTTCTGACCGGTCCGCGCCCCGAGTATCTCGACAAACGCATGTTTTACAAAACGTTCCCCGAGAGCATCACAATCGCATCTGATGGGTGGTACATCAAACAACAACTCGCCGACCGAAATGAATTACTCGCGTACCAAGAATTCTGGCAAACGAGAGGTTTCTCGTTCCGTCTAGATCGGCTCTACGACTCACACAGCACCGACACCGAACTGATTGGTATATCCGAGAAACAGCGCGAGGCGCTGCTCACTGCCTACGAAGCGGGGTACTTCGCTGTCCCGCAGCAGACGTCGTTGGACAATGTCGCGACAGCACTCAAAATCTCCCGCTCTGCACTTGCCGAACGGCTCCACCGAGCGCAGGCGCACCTCATCGAGCACTTCTACTACACTGACCTATATTAAGCCCCAAAAAATGTGGGCAAGCGGTGATCCGATTTCCGTTCCAAAATACGGACGAAAGCAGATGCATAGATCACACGGCGTACTCACCGATACAATCGCACCGGCACTGACTGATGACTACATGCGTGACGGAGACGGGTTCGGGTATCTCGGACCAAACGGTGCAGACAGAGTGACACCGATACTCGTGGCCCTGTCGATGCCGATACGAAACCGGAGCACGATTAGCTGTTCCGACAGCGAGATCGGATCACGAACGGTATGGGAGGCTCGTAGAACGGAGATACACCCATGAGCTGCATACTCATTACAGGAGGGAACGGTTTTATTGGTCGTCAAATAGCTCGTCGAGCCGTTGCAGATGGTCACGTAGTGCGAAGCATTGCACGCAGCGGACGGCCAACCCTCACTGAACCGTGGGTTGATGAGGTTGATTGGAACGCGGCCGATGTGTTCGAACCACAGGACTGGCGAGACCAGCTTGGTGGCTGTGATGCCGTCATCCATACCATTGCCAACATTCGTGAATCCCCCGAACAGGGGGTGACGTTCGAGCGAATCAACGGTGATGCAGCGATTATTGCTGGGCTTGAGGCCGAACGGATGAACGTCGAAGCATTCGTATTCCTGTCCGCAGTGGGAACCCCTCCGCTCGTCAGCGAGCGATATCAAGCCGCCAAACTTCGTGCTGAACGAGCAATCAGCGATTTGGATATCCGTACAGGCGTGCTCAAACCTGGTCCCGTTTATGGTGAAGGAGCTAATCAAGGCCACTTCCCGTATCTTGTAAATCGCTGTCTTCGAGCGATCGACGACCACGAATTTCTCGCTCGCCATTTTGGTGACCAGCGACCACTCGGTGTCACACATGTTGCTCGAGCAGCGCTCCGGGTAGCGCTTGATTCCGACGAACCGGAACTGCTGATGCCTCACTCGATCAAATCATATTCCGAGAATAGTTCTCAGTAACTGAACAGCAGTATCTCCTGTGATATCTAATTGAGGAGAGACGATGCAAGAGCGGACACGGCTTAAACTAGGCAGAAAGGCCTCACGGGATGAACCTACCACAAGCCGCTCTTCATCCACTTACACTCCGCTACGCGCGTCTATATATGATCTGCTGACCGATCTCTACTGCGAGCAATAGACAACTATGACAGTATCACACACAGTAACCTCTCGTGTCATTAAAGTAGATAGTGGATCGGAATTCGAACTCTCTCACAAGGACGAATCAATATGACAGAAAATACCACTCCGCCTGTACAAGATGAGGACCGTGAGTCCTCACGAGGAAGATCAACCACATATGCCTTGTGGGGTGTACAGGGGCTGCTTGCACTCCTCTTTCTGCTCGTCGGTGGGATGAAGTTGATTCAGTCCTCTGAAATGGTGACAGCACAATCGCCGGTAGCGTTACCGGTTCTGTTCGTCCGGTTCATCGGTGTCGCCGAGGTGCTCGGCGCACTTGGTCTCGTCCTGCCAAGTGTTACAGGCATTCGGCAGAACCTGACACCGCTGGCTGCCACTGGGTTAGTGATCATCATGTGCGGGGCAACAGTGCTCACACTGGTGAGTGGTGCTGTCGCACCCGCGATTTTCCCGTTGGTCGTCGGACTCCTCGCTGCGTTCGTCGCCTACGGCCACTGGAATGTAATCAGTAACAGCTAGGCGTACCAGTGGCCGAACAGTAATTAGTTCGACTGCTGTCGGACCCCCGATCAGCCCGCTGTCTCGAACGCGGTCCGGAACGTCGATGCCTTGTCTTTGATGCTAGTCGCTGCCGTCGAAAGCGTATCGAGTGGGTCAGTCCCCTCTTCTGTCTTGATGGTGAGAATGGGATCTGTCTGTCCCCCCGACTGTTCAGGGTTCAGATCGTACGTAGCAGCGGCAACACCCTCTGTTTCGAGTAGTGTCCCCTTGAGAACGTTCATGAACGTATGATCCTCACCGGCAATTTCGATAGAGAGTTCCGTCGGCTCGTTATCGATGACCCGGAGTTCCATGTTTGACTGTTGTCGATCCGGCGTTTGAAGGTTTCGGACGGAACCGAATCTCTCCAGCCAGTAATCCAAACGATCTCCAACCAACTACGCATCTGTTGCTTGATATGTTCAATGGGTAAACTACGCTTCAGCGGTGTCCTGTGAAGACGACTGTGACTAGCTGTTGCTGTCTGCGGAATCAGCTATAGCCAATCGAATCTCGTTGTCTTTCGATTTTGATAACTGGTCGATTGTCTGCGTGGTGACGGCGATCAGAGCAAAAGTATGGCCGGTGCTCCCCCGAGTTTGATCGCTGCGTACTGGAGAGAAAATAGCGTCGCGTTGTATAACCCGTGAATCAGTGCGGGAACGACGAGATTCCCCGTTCGTTCATAAGCGATAGCGAAGACGAGGGCCGGAACGATTAGGAGTGCGACTGTAATTATTCTGCTCTCAAGACCACCAGTGAGCGAGGTGACGTGCGCTGCTGCGAAAATGACGGACGCAAGCACAATGGCGACGATCGGACCGAATCGCTCGCGGAGCGAGCCTTGTATGATGCCGCGAAAGAGCAACTCTTCGCCAGGTCCGATGAGGAGGATCGTTACTGGAATCATCACGAGTAGTGCCTCCGGTGTCTCAGACACCACCCGAACAAGTTGGTTTTTCCCTGGATTTAGTCCCAACAAGATAATGATGATCCCAAAAACGAATGCAGAGGCGAACGCAACTGCCCATCCTCCTGCGATCCACAGGAACTGTTTAAAATCAGGGAGTGAGACGCCGATCCACCCCAGATCACGGTTGCGAATCCATAGATAAATCACAGAAAGTCCACCGAAAACGAGCCCCTGCTGGAGCACTACACTAAGAACGAGTCGGGGGATAGTTGGTAGATTCACCGGAAGCGAATCAAGAAGCTGGGCCATTGTACGACCGAGAATCTCCGAAACACCGAGCGCAAGCACAACAATTCCCACTGCGATACCGATAGTCGCAAGACGGGACGACAGCACAGAACGATCCATGTCTGATGTGGTCGTCTGTCCGCCGTACGCAAATAATCTCCCTTCTCCTCGCCCAGCAACACTCTTGAAAACTATATAACTTGAATTCTGTCACCTAACATTTTGTATATTGTTGTGTATGTGATCGATGTTCACGTATACCCTTTTGCACTGCCTCCTTTCGCGAAAATACGTACGACTGTATCTTACTGTTTATAGAGGTTTTCGAGGATTTCAGCGTCAGTTCGAAATTTCAGGACGTTGTGAACTACAGAATTTCGGATATTTTGCACGGAATCACCATGCTCCTTATAGAAGTCGTGAATCCATTTTGATTCTTCACGTCTGTTCGTAAACATCATGATTGATTTCCACTGATATTCTCCATCTGAGAGAAACATGAACAGAGTATTGGGTGAGCCACGAATCGCTTCGAGTGCGTCACGCCACGTCTCTTCGAAGTGCTCTGGATTAAGTTTGAATTCAAACATACCAAAAATAAAATACTCGCCATTTGGAATAATCGCCTCGCGGAAGACGCCTTCCTCACGCATTCCACGAATAGATTCACTGACTGTCACATGAGAGACATCGATGTCGTATTCTTGTTCGAGGATGCCCGCGAGTTCGCGTGAGGAGAGTTGTGGGTCTTCGGAGAGTTCGCGGAGAATGTATACATCTCGCTCCTTGAAGTCCCAGTTTGGTGCATCATCTGGATCGTTCATACGGTAGCTATACCGTTCGGACTACCTGCCTGTTTCGGTCACTTATTCCTGGAGACAATAACAGGCGTACTATCAAACCAAAGTGTAAGACGCTCAGTGGTTTGCCTCTCCGAGTACGCCTCTGTGGAGGGGCGGCAGCGTCCCGTGGTTCAGAGGGTGAACCACAACTGCCCGGCCGACGAAGCCCCAAACGGGGACGAGATGCCAGAGAGAGCACGGTCAGCAGAGATCAGTCCAGTCATGCTCAGCCGACTGAACGGCAGCGATGGCCTCGAATGTGCTGCCCAATTACTACCCGAACGTTTGCCATGATAAAAATTATGGCCGATAGATGATAACTATTCTCAACCTTACAATGTTCTTCCGTATTTGAAGGAATTTGTTTTCGTGTACGATTGATTGGTCTGTGATACTGTGATACCGGTAGAAATTATCTATAAAATCTATTGAAGGAGTACTGAGGAAGATATGAGATACGCATACCGGCATTTATTTACATATCTATCGTAAATGACTGTCACACTCCGTAATGTGGTTGTTCACGGGGGTATAAGAGTTAACAATGGACTTAAAAAAATTCAAAGAAGAGAATGCTCCTCGAAAGGGTGGTGGGAAATTCCAACTCGAAAATCCGAAATTATTGGATATAGAAATTGATGGAGCGGTCATGGCGAAAATTGGCTCGATGATCGCGTACTCGGGAGATATCTCTTTCGAACAGAAGTCGTCGGGAGGCATAAAAGGATTCCTCAAAAAATCTGTAACTGGCGAGGGCTCGATCATGATGAAGGCCGAAGGCGAAGGCCATCTCTACTTAGCTGATCAAGCAAAGGAAGTACAAGTACTCGAATTAGATGAAGATGAGGAAATAAGTGTCAATGGAAATGATATTCTAGCATTCGAAAAGAATGTCGGGTGGGATATCAAGATGATGAAAAGCTTTGGCGGAGCTGCCGCTGGCGGATTATTCAACGTTTTTCTCGAAGGACCGGGATACATTGCCATAACTACACACGGTGACCCATTGGTTTTGCCGACGCCTGTTAGAACCGATCCCGATGCTACTGTTGCTTGGAGCAGTAACGTGTCTCCAGATATCAATACCGACAGAAATCTCAAAGGCTTCCTCGGTCGGCCGTCGGGTGAGACGTATCAACTAGAATTTCCGAAAGAGGATGGATTCGTAGTTGTCCAACCATTTGAAGAAGTGTTCCCGGAAGAATAGTCTCGTTGACTTTTGCTTTGTAGGTCAACTGTCTGTCGTTGTTCTACCCCCGCATCTGCTTTCGAGGGGGAGGATCAATTCGTCTTCTTGTCGTTCAAATTCGGTTCCGAACGGTTTCGATAGTTCGCGTATTCGGTCGCGACTCCAATCTGCAGCCGTCGATCCCGCTCTGTGGACGGCACAATCACGAATCTCTATCGGGAGCAGTCGGAGCGCACGGAGCGACCCCTCTCGGTCGGTTTGAAGTTCGAACAAAAATCCTCGGTCATTCCCTAGGTCATCATCAACCGCGTAGTCATCGACGAAGTCACCGACGTCGTATAGAATTGGACAGCCTTCGTGGATCTCAATACCCTGAAAGATGTGAGCACTGTGTCCGTGAACGAGGTCAACGCCCCGTTCGATCAACCAGTGACCAACGGCCCGGAACGCATCTGGTGGCTTGGTTACCATATTTGGTCCCCAGTGTAGCGACGCAACGAGAAGATCCGGTTCTGCGCTCTGTGCCGCGGTGAGTGCTTCACCGAGGATTTTTCGACATGGCTCGTTTTCGAGGTCGAACACAGTGTGGGAAATACCGGGCGTATCAGAATCTGCGGCGTATTCTGGGGTGTTGTCAGTGAACGAGATGACAGCGACGTTCATGCCTTCGATGAAAACATGAGACGGTTCCCGTGCCGCTCTCATCGTTCGCCCTCCTCCCGGGCTGGCGATGTCTCCACGATCGAGATGATCGAGCGTATCACAGAGCGCTCTCACGCCGTAATCGAGCGCGTGGTTGTTAGCGAGCGACGCACAATCGACACCTGCCCGTTCGAGTGCTGGTATGGCCCACGTCGGATTGGCACGGAAATGAAACGGTCGATACGTCCGTCGCCACGGCTGCCCGCGTGTCGAAAGACAGCATTCGAGATTGATAAACAGTCCATCGAGCGACTGCAATCGGCCAAGAAGGTCCCCCCACACTGCATCAGCGGATCGAGACTGCTGTCGTCGATCGACCTGTCGTCCCAACATAACGTCCCCCGTGAAACCGAACCGGACTGTCGAGGACATACTCGTTAGTTGCAGACTGTGGGCCGTAACAGTTTCCACGACATTGTTTCACAGAGCAAATGAACCGATCGACTGGGTCGCTCTCGGAATTCGAGCAGCGGAACCGACTCCGACGCTCTACCCTGGTGTTCTACTCTGGTGTGGCGGTCGGTAGGGCTCGTCGGCCGCGTGGTGGGAGCAGGTAGTTCCCACGGTGGGTGACGTTCATGTACTGGAGAATTCCGTTGTTCGTTCGTTGCCCGACAGCCGCCTGTGAAGAAACATCGCTTCCATTCATCGCCTCGCGCGTTTTCACGAAGTCACCAATCGCGCGCTGGAGCGACACGAAATGTAGCTTCGCGGTTTCATCGTCTGTCGAATCGAAATCTCGACGGAGAATGATTGGTGAGTCGTTTTCGCGTGCTCGTGCAGATTTTTGTGAGTGACCGACGACGCCGTATTCTCGGGCGTGTTCTTTGGTATGAGCCGGACAATCTGATAGTTTGCTTGAATTGCCGAGATTCTCGCCGGTTCCTTCGACGAGTTCTTTTTCCGCGTGGACCGGACAGAACATCGTTGCCACGCGGTGATAGCGGCTATCCTGTTCGTACCACTGCTGAAGATGGAGTCGAATCGTTGAGATGTGCTGGGTCGAACCACCGGCAAACGGACCGTTTTGAATCGTTACACGATCTTCACTAGCCTGATTCTTGGTAAAACTCGATTTGAAACCCATATACAGGGGCGAATCTTCGGGGACGGGCTCCGAGTCCGGAATTCCATTGACATCCTGGTTCGAAGCGGGTAATCCCTTGCCGACAAATCCCGTCCGTCGGTCAACTGTCTCAAAAACAGAAGACAACGTCGTCTGCATTTCGACACCGTTGAGCACGTCTTTTTCGCCGAACAGCGCTTCTTCGGCGGCGAGAACGACGGATCCGTAATCGCTGGCAAGATGAATCACGGCGTCCGGTCGATCCAACTTAGGATCCTCGAACGATGCCAATGCCTTCGGATTCGGAAGATCGACCGATTCCGGAAGCGAGTCGTCGAATCGATCGAAATACGCCGGTGAGTAACTTACGGTGAATAGCAGCCCTTCGTGGCTCCGAGGATACGCCCGATCGAGCGTCCGGAGGGTCCGTTCGACCAACGTACGGTCATTGGCGGTTGGCTGACCATCATTTGTGTACTTCAGATGCAGTAATACGCGGTGCTTGGGTGGAACGTGGTTACCGTACTTATCAGTTGCGAGTGAACTGTTCCACGAATGCTGGCGTTTCGGCAGTGTCGCGGGGTCTGGCCCGTTCGGGAGATTCGGTGTCTGCTCGTGATCGAGACAAGCAGATAGGGCAGACGCACCGCCAATCGCAACAGCCGCTTTCACGAATTCGCGCCGTGAGACAGCACGATTCGGATTCCCCTCCATGCCGACGGCGTATGGGATCCAGAAGAAAGCCGTTTCTGGTACGAGCCTCGAACGACACTATCAAAATGCTCTGACTGGTCTCATTACGAGAACGATCCTGCTGTTACCGTTCAGACTCACCGAACGATCAGTTCAGACGATTGCAAAAACGTCTCATGGTGCGCATCGACTAAATCGATCGCCGACAAATCGACAATAATAATATGCGCTTGGTTCAGCTGACGATTCCACAGGACAAACGAGCCGTCGTCATCGATACTCTCGAACAGCGCAATCTCGAATTCACATTGGTTGCTGAAACGTCTGGACGCGGTGAACAGCTGGTTGTGTCTGTCCCAGTTGAAACAGGCAATGTCGAGGAATTTCTGGATATCCTTGATGAAATCGGCATCAGTCGAAATGGATATGCAATCATCACTGATGTCGAAGCGACGCTTTCTCAATCTAATGATAGAACAACACCGAATTCCAACAAAGACGATTCTTTCGAAAACGACCGAATCTCGCGGGAAGAACTCCAAGCACGAGCAACAGAGATGGCAGCGTTCACGCCGAGCTACATATTTTTCACAGTTGTGAGTGCTATCGTAGCAAGTGCAGGATTGCTTACCGACAGCGCTGCTGTTGTCGTGGGGAGTATGGTCATTGCACCGCTTCTCGGGCCAGCAGTTGGAGCGAGTGTCGGGAGTATTGTCAATGACGACGATCTGTTCCGAGAGAGTGTACAATCTCAACTACTCGGTCTCGGGCTTGCTGTGATCAGTGGGACCATTTTCGCGTACGCGGTCAAGCTCACAGTGATGCCGAATGTGGACATACGTTCGCTATCTGAAGTTGCCTCCCGCATCAATCCCGGAGCATTATCTTTGGTCATTGCACTCGGGTCTGGTGCTGCCGGGGCGTTCTCGCTCAGCACTGGTGCTAGTACGCCGTTGGTCGGTGTCATGATTGCGGCGGCCTTAATCCCGCCTGCTGCCGCACTCGGGCTTGGTATCGCCTACTGGCAGCCCGTCTTAATCGTCAGCGTCACTATTCTGTTACTCGTAAACGTTCTCTCGATCAATTTCGCTAGCCTCGGTATTCTTTGGATGCGGGGATACCGACCGAGTCACTGGTTCGAGGAACGGATAGCCAAAAAAGCGACAGTAAAGCGACTCGGAGTGTTACTCATCGGCATTCTCATTCTGTCTTCGTTCCTCATTGCAACGACAGTCGATATGAATCGGAATGCCGAGTTCGAGAGTACTGTCGAAGGGATTGCTGCCGAAAGCGACGCTCGGATCCTTTCGATCTCGATTTCATACGAAACTCAGTTGTTTTCCAGACAACCAGACGTCGTTACAATTCACGCAGCGACGGAGTCCGATCAGATAGCCGATCAACTCTCCGATCGTATTAGTGCCGAAACGTCGTCTGATGTCTCTGTTGTCGTCATTAGAGAATCCGTAGAATTCTCCTAAACGCCTCTGTCTCTAAAATGGGAATAGCTCTGTTGATTCTCATCCAATGGACTACTCGCTAAGCAGGCCGTGACAGGAACTAGTTGTGATCTTTCATTCAGAACGTGATATCGAGGTCGAATTTTACATATTATTTAGATAGTTATATTTATACCTTCGATATTAATTTACTGATAGAATGGGTTTGGATCGATACTCTCCACGGGACATCGATCAGAGAAAACAATGACTGACACAATGACGAAGTCGAGCGGTCAGCGCCAGTACGATCACCAAACATCATCCGAATTTATCGACAGAGAATCCATAGAATGTCCGGAATGTGGGGGATCCACTGTTCGTCATGATCACGAACGAGGGGAGCGCTGTTGTAATGAATGTGGGCTTGTGATTGAGGGAGCAATGCTCGACACAGGCCCCGAGTGGCGAGCGTTCGATGCAACCGAGCGCCAGCAGAAATCCCGTGTCGGTGCGCCTGTCACACGGACGCTCCACGATAAGGGGTTGACAACAGCTATTGGATGGCAAAATAAGGATGGGAACGGCCGAATGCTTTCCACAAAGCAACAAAAGAAGATGCATCGACTTCGTACGTGGCACGAACGGAGTCGCACCGCGAACAACAGGGAGCGAAATCTCCAGTTCGCACTCTCAGAAATAGACCGCATGGCCAGTGCCCTCGGCGTTCCAAAATCGATGCGTGAAATAGCGTCTGTGTTGTACCGGCGCGCGCTGAACGAGGATCTCATTCGGGGACGCTCCATTGAGGGCATCGCTACCGCGATGCTCTATGTGGCCTGTCGTCAGGAGGGATTTCCCCGAAGCCTCGACGAACTGACCGAGGTGTCGCGTGTCGATCGTTCGGAGATTGCCCGGACGTATCGATACGTCGCGCGCGAACTTGCGTTAGCGTTGGAACCCGCCGATCCGAGACAGTATATTCCTCGTTTTTGCTCTGCACTTGAACTTCCTAAAGCGGTTCAATCGAAAGCCATCGAGATCTGTACCACCACTGCCGAGGAAGGACTTCTGTCCGGGAAATCCCCAACAGGATACGCTGCAGCAGCTATCTACACTGCTTCACATCTCTGTGATGAGGAGACGACACAGAGCGATATCGCCAGCGTTGCTCAAGTAACAGAAGTCACTATCCGAAAGCGGTACCACGAACAGATCGATGCGATTGGTCTCTCGATAGACGTTTGAGTTACTCCGGTGGCAACCAGAAGGTGCTGTCTGCAGGCCGAATTGATTGGTTGCCTCCGCGATTCCAACGCCTATTCTTGTGCGATCCGGGTAATCTTTCGTGATCCACACTCCGAGCACTGTTCGTATTGCTCACTGAAGCGCATGCCACAGTCCTCGCATTGATAGACTTCGTACTCTTCGGCCGCTTCCTTTGCATCAGTTTTGAATTGTTCGACCTGACGGCCGAGTTTCCGAAACAGACCCATTATAGTTCCGACGAATGGATGCCAGCACAATAAGTGTTCGTCGTCACCAACGTAGTGTCGATTCGTGCCAACAAAAGAGTTTTCGCCTGGTCCAGACGACTCCGTGGATGCAGTCTGTCCGAAAATCCACCCACAGCCTTGATTGGAGGTACTTACAGAAGGTGCGCCACTGAACCACGGGTCCAGCAGCTGTTTTCAAGCAAGTCTGAAAGAATAAATATTCACACGTGTCGCCGTAGGGCGACAGTGCTTACCTTAGACGCGAACGACGTTTTTCGCGCGCGGGCCTTTCTCTGCCTGTTCGATGTCGAATTCGATCTCTGTTCCCTCCTCAAGGTCGGGGCCGCCGACGTCTTCCATGTGGAAGAACACGTCCTCGTCCGCATCCTCAGTGGAAATGAAACCGTAACCGCCAGTGTCGTTGAAGAAATCAACCGTACCGTTTGCCATTACGAACAACCGTTAGACTCAGATACGGATAACGCTTTGGATGTGACTTTGTTCAGAGATTATATTAATTTCTGCAGATATGTGGGGGTAAATGTCGGTGCGGTCACCCACACAGTAAATATAGATATTACTACACTAATTGTGAAATACTTTATAATAGATAGTATCTTCATGGTTAGAAGTAGATGTTACTCGTTTTCTTTGAAGATCAGGATATCTTTGATGAGAACATTGTGCCCACGTCGAAGACGTTCTGAGAGGGCCTGATGAGAGATATCGAGTTCTGTGGCGAGTTCGCTCAGCGTAATGCGGCGTGGAACATCGAAATATCCCTGCTCATAGGCCTCGGTCAATGTTTTGTACTGCGCGTCGGTGAGACCGATCCTCGGGCTTGGGGGATGCGGTGGATCGGGATCAAGATGACGGACGTGAGTAATCTCGAACGTAAGACCGTGGTCCTGACAAAACTCGTTCGTACTGGAAAGAGCGTCCCGATTCGGAAAAAGAACCCGAAGGTTCCAGCCATCCTTGGAGCCCACAGCATCAAGAACTAGTGCCATAGCATTCGTAAGCATATCAAGTACGAGTCGTACGTTGGTCGTCCAACGCATCTCGTAGAGCCAGCGCTCCTCATCACCGATCAATAGTCTGTCATCGGTGACTGTTGAGTCCTCTGCTACCGCGTTTTCAAAGACAGTTGGCGTCGTCTCACGAACCCAGATGAGGGGCATAACCGTGTTATTGGGACCCGCAACGATACGCTCACCTTCAACGATCACCTGAGAGAGCCCTTGAAGCGTCTCTGTGAGCGCAAACTCCTCAACAGGGATGTTCGCGTGGATGAGCGTCGACATAGACGTTGTTGTCGGTGAATGTACATTAGTGTCGCGGCTACGTAATCAAACAGGAATGTATGTGTACTCATCTAGAGTCAGCTTGGGTGAAATATCTATTACATATTATAGAGTTTGAGGTGATATGATACGAGATCTCACTGTATGGTGACTCGTTATTCTATGGTATCTCTGTAATACGGATATACATCTCAGATTACTCAAACAAGAACATGGGAAGAGTGACCAGCCCTTCCCGAACCGCTGACCACGAAAATGCAGGAATGCCTGAATGGTAGACACGCGGGCAAACCCCAAATGGGTCCCTGCGCCCGCTACTGTGATTCACCTTGGTTTGTCCTGGAATTTCCTCCCGGTGCGCTCTTGCGCTACATTGCTATCCTCTATCTCCACCACTAAAAACGTTACTAATTATGTTAATGCAAACTCTGATGGGTTCGAAATATTGGATGTGTCTCATTCGTGAGATGCTATTTATTGATGAATGTGATATATTGGAATGAACTATCGGCTTGGATATTCCAATGAGCAGCCCTATGAGAGTTCAACTCACCCAAACTGGGATATACGGTTACGGACCGTCTGCTGTCAGGAGCTTCTGTGCGAATTACTCAGTAGATCTCGATTCGCGGGCTTTGAACACAGATTCGAGTACGGTAGCGGCGGCCCTACTGTCCTCGATATCTGCTCGTGCACACCGCAGAGACGGTTTCCAGCCTGTCGAGTACACCACGAGTGTTTCATCCGTGAGTGCCCAGTGCTCAAACGTCGACCACGGTCTGAAACGGCGCCAAAGTTGGTCCTCGACGACGAGTCCGGCATCCATAACGCGGATCGTTCGAGTGTTCGTTGCAGCGATGGCCAGTGGTATCGTGAGAGATGCGAGTGCGTACGCCGATATGGCCCATTCGATGCCGAATTGTGTACTGAGTACTATCCCTGCGAAGCCGATGATGTTCGCTATGACGGTGGTTCCGATAATTATTCGCCGCCATCGTTGCGGCCAGCGTCGTGCTTCCCACCGTGCACGCTCTTCTGTACCAACGAGTTGAGAATTTGCGTACTGTCTATGGCTCATCATAAGTAAAACAACTCCAGCCAACAGCCCACTGATTGCACCAATAAACGCTAGAAACACCGCCAGTGTAGACAACTCTGAATCGATAGCACTCAGAGCAACGCCGAATACTACAGGAGTCCACGTTAACGGAACAACGACGAGAAGCCAAATCGTGTCGTTTCGACCGAGCTGGATTGCTAGGTTCGGTATTTGATAAACGACTCTGCCAGCAGTGATCGTCACAAGCGCTGTGCTACCGATAAAACTGACACAGCGGAGTGCTGTGTTCGTGATGTCTGTCGAGAGAGCAAGGATAATTAGCGGTGTGAGGAGAGTGTTGATGTAGAAACCAGTGATGTATGCGTATATTCTATTAAAATGTGGGTCATCCGACGCCTTTGTTGTAAGTAGAATGTTGAGGACCATACAGGTTCATATTTGGCAAATGTAATACTATCTTCGGAATGGTAACCAATCACAATGTATGACTGTGCGGGTGAGTAAGTTCTTGCTCGGAAGGTTCGTTTCCTATATAGTACTATTTTGAATGATCAATATGTGCAAGTCATACTTCGAACGTTACCCCACAATGGTTCTTTGTCAGTCATTACTATCCCAATAATGGTGAATTTGGCGTACGAAGGTAGAATCATTGGGTAACTACTGTCTATTACTGTCTCTATACGGTCGATACAATCGTTGTGGTATTGTTCGTAGTCGGTCTATTAGGAGTTCTACCGACCCTTCGGTGTGGCATGGTTACGTTACTATCATCAGATGAGTTAGCATTTATGATCGCTATATCGTCGTCTCACTAACTCACTCCCGGAAAGAGCCACGTAATTGAGGAACCACCGTCGCATCGATCTGCGAATATGGTCGTGTGATACTTTCTGCACTAATTTGATGGACTATGGTATGCTCTAATATTGGTAGCCGTCTCATTTTTCCTATTATTACTCTGTGACTCTGAGATAATTGGTCAATCTCGCTTCTGAGCACTCTACTGTCTGCAGATAAAACTTTGATGGCATTAAATATAAGATATGAAATAAAAATATGGATATCACTGTATCCATACCATTCTAAGCCGGCTTACAAGATTTGAATAATAATTTATAGTATAGTTGATGGGGTATACATAATCGAAGTACTGGTGTCAATGGCAGTGATATAGATCGTTCATTCACTGCTAGATACATCTAAACGAATTAACGATGTCTACATTTTGTTTCCTTTCCGTTTCTCTGTTGGCTTTTTTACAGAAGTTATTGACATACAATTAAATACAGATCTGTTATTTCCAATCCTAAGATTTAATAGTCAAAAATAAAAGCGTAAACAATGACGCTGTTGTCGTAAGGAATCCGTTATGCAACACGAGACCAACGGTGAAGCTCTTAGACTATATTTGTAACCCAATCAAATCACGATACGCCATAAAACATTTTCTTTTTGAAACTTCACAGTCAGACTTAAAGATGTTCATTTCCATGTACAAATGTGGAAACTAGCTGGTCTGCTGTAAATAAAAATCCTGATATTACTTAGTCACTATCGTGGAATGGAATCGTTATTATCCAATTTCAATATATAGTTGAAAACTTTCATAATTTATGATCTGGTATCTATACGAACTTCTCCCCGTGCGAATCAAATCGGCTCTAACTGAGAAAACCTTCAAAGCTACGAATACAAATATCACACCGACAACGGAATTCGGCCCAACTGCGGTCTGGCCCGTTACAATCGTACTGCTGAAATGGTTAATGACAGATCCCCTTTACCTAGACGTCGAATGGACAGCAGATTCAGTCCGAACGACTAGACATACACGAGTAGCCACCCACACAAAACGATCTCCGACACGAAGCAACTCTGCTCTCGTGAGCTCGACGAATGATCAATCATCTGGCATCTAATGTAGTAACGGACAGCACTATTGGTATTTTAGGTTGACTTCGATCACGTTCGCTGTCCGCAAAACGAGATTGGGAATCTCTTCTTCAAACCGTGCATCCTGTATCCCACTTTTTGGGCCAGAGACGCTCACTGCCCCCATAACCTCGTTATTGTTGTCCAGCAGTGGGGCTCCGACACAACGCACACCACGAATTCGCTCTTCGTCGTCTGTCGCAAACCCACGCTCGCGGATCACATCCAGCTCTTCAAATAGTGCTTTCTCGTCCGTGATCGTATTTTCGGTGACTTCTGGAAGTCCGTGGTGCTCGATGAATTCGTCAACCTCTTCGGTTGGGAGTGTCGAAAGAATTGCCTTTCCGGCAGCGGTGGTCTGCAGTCCGACTCGTTTTCCAACGTATGTGTCTAATCGGAATGCATCTTCGCCTTCGACTTTTGCGAAGAAGACACCCTTACCAAACTCAGGGATCATGAGGTTCGCGTGTTCTCCCGTCTTGCGAGCGATTTTCCGCAACTCCGGTTGTGCGGTTTGGTATAGATTATTATTTCTTCGACAGTAACCGCCGATCCGAAGAAATCGAGTCCCGAGGCTGTATCCATCACGATTGCTAGTAACGAATTCGTACTGTTGTAACGTCTGAAGATGGTCAAACACAGTGCTCGTAGGTGTATCTAAATGATCAGCAATCTCGGAAACGCCTGCAGTATCGAGTTCTTGGAGCGCCTCAATCACCCGAATCGTCGTTCGCGTGGTTTGTACCGGTGCAGTGGATTCACCCATAGTCCAATCACGAATCACATTGAGACAACATAAATCTTTCCGGCACAGCCGGATCGATGTCATCACCCGAAGAATGTAATACATTTTGCCTTACTAACATGGAAACTAGTAAAACAAGAACTAAGGCACCCTCCGTAGTACCCGCTTTCATGCCAGAGTTAGAGATAACTGGGATAGAGTCGTATATCGTTGCAAATCCGTGGAAACCGTGGGTATTCGTGCGAGTAGAAACCAACGAGGGAGTTCACGGGCTGTCCGAGGCGACAACGCATGGGAAGCCTCGGACTGTTGTCGCTGCAATTGAGGAGATGCGTGATTACTTCATCGGTGCGGATCCGTTCGACACCGAACGCCTCTTTCTCGAAATGTACCGCGACGAGTGGTTTTCGAAGAACGTAATCAACACCACAGTCATCAGCGCTATCGACGTTGCCTGTTGGGACATCAAGGGCAAAGTTCTCGACCGGCCATTGTACGAGTTGCTGGGAGGGGCGGTACAGGGGACCGAGCTGCGAGCGTACGCCAACGGTTGGTATAAGGATGCTCAGGAAGGGCCTGAAGCGTTTGCTGAGGCAGCAGAACGTGTTGTTAGCGATGGTTACGACGCTCTCAAATTCGATCCGTTCGGCCACGCATGGGAACGAATGCAACGTTCTGAGTTCAACCGAGCGATCGATACGATTCGAGCGGTTCGTGAGGCCGTTGGGCCAGATATCGATCTCCTCATCGAGGGGCACGGCCGGTTCACTTCCGATGTTGCCGTTGAGATCGCACACGAGATGGCTCAGTTTGATCCAACGTGGTTCGAAGAGCCGTGTCCCCCAGACAGTATCGAAAGTCTCGGAACTGTCTCACGAAAGTCACCAGTCCCGATTGCAACCGGTGAACGACTGATGAGTAAGTATGAATTCAGTGCATTACTCGAAACCACCGAAATCGGGATCATTCAGCCAGACCTTGCCAACACTGGTGGCGTCACCGAAGGAAAGAAAATCGCTGCCATGGCTGAAGCAAAGCACGTGAATTTCGCTCCGCACAACCCACAAGGCCCTGTCGCAACCGCGATCTGCGCACACGTCTGTGCGAGCACTCCCAACTTCATGATTCAGGAAGTCTTTGAGGACTACGATGTCGACTGGAAGGGTGAACTGCTCCGTGATCCAATCACCATCGAAGACGGACGCCTGTCAGTTCCGGAAGGCCCCGGTCTCGGTGTCGAGCTGAATATAGCTGCGGTCGAAGAACACGAGTACACCGAAGACGCTGTCCACACGATCAACCTCTTCGAGAAAGGCTGGGAGTCTCGTTCGTTGGGTGGGGGCGACTGAACAGAGTGCTATCAGATCAGACTGACCAACGATCGGCTCGATAACAAGCGGCCATGTGGTTGCTTCAGTGGTTAATTGTCCTTTCATCGAACACAATTCATCGGTCGATTCCGACGACACCGGAACTACACACGATCTCTCGAATACTGCGGTTTTTCAACGGTATGGCCTATACCAACCATACTGCAAAATCAACCGTGGTCACGCAAGCCAGTAACGACGTGTTCATCTCCAATCTGGACAGGTTCACTCATGACTCCGAAGCTCATCGAGCCGTTGGATACGTATCTAAACGATTCAAAACTCACATCACCAAACTACGACTTCGATGGTCGCTTCGATATTTTCGCTCGCTCGCACGGGAAGTGGAACAGAACGATCTACGGATAGCTGTGGGATTGAGTATCATGACTCTCACGATCCGCGAGGATGCTCTCGAGAAACACGCCAAAGCGTCTCGGAAACAGCATAGCGAGGATATTCTGTCTCCTTTCTCCCAAGGCTACGAAAATCACGACCATTGTCAACGGACTCCACATCGAGGGAGTGCCGTACAGAGCAGTAGCGGCTATCGACGCTGCTGATCGAGCAGTGGGATAAGTCCATGCATCACATCTCAACTGTTATTTCCACGTCGGAATCTCCAATAGTGGAGTTCAGTTACTGATCACGTAGGTTCAAGTTCCCTCCCATCCAACACCAATCGGATGCCGACCCATACGCTACGGAAGCGACTCCAAGACGGAGAGACGTCAGTTGGAACGATTCAGGTCGTTGATTCGCCACAAGTTTCAGAAGCAATCGGCGTTGCCGGAATGGATTTTGTGATATTTGATCAGGAACACGGTCCGCTCACAGCGGAAACATCGTTAGCGATGGCTGCGGCCGCGCAGGTCGGTGGTGCTGAACCAATTGTTCGGGTTCGAACGAACGCCGAGCACGAGATTCAGCGTGCACTTGACATCGGATCAGCTGGTGTAATGATACCGCAGGTCGAGACACAAGCCGACGCGAAAGCCGCAGTCAACGCTGCTCGGTTCGCTCCACTCGGTGAGCGTGGACTCTCACAGTACGTTCGCGCTGGTGAGTACGCTGGCATGAATGAATACACGAAACGACAAAACGAAGAAACTACCCTCATCGTTCAAATTGAGGGTGAACGTGGCGTTGAGAACGTGCAAGAGATCGTCGCGGTCGAGGGGATCGATGTCATTTTCCTCGGCCCGTACGACATCTCTTCGTCGCTAGGTATCCCTGGACAGGTTCACGACAGCGAGGTACGGGAGCTCATGGCCGAAGTGTGTGATGTAGCGGCGAACTCTGAAACGATCGTTGGAACGTTCGCAGATGACACGGAGATGGCCCAGCAGTGGATTGAGGCGGGCGCACAGTTCGTCGCTATCGGCGTCGCTGCTGCTCACCTGACGTGGCAACTCGAATCGGTCGTTGATGCAATCGATCGATAACAAATGACGTCCTGAGCCGTATCCGAACCACCGTTGGCCGAAAAAACCACGGGCCGATCGGACACTGGTTAGTAAATTGTCACGAATCGGAGTACAACACAGCGTTCGACGATCATTCCTTGAGCGCACCCTGAGTGAGTCCGCTTACGATTCGTTCCTGAGCGACCAACACGATAGCTGCCATCGGGAGTACGCCAACGAGGCTCGCTGCAGCCATCAGATTATAGGCATACAATCGCGATCTTGAAGACGTAAAGATACCAAACGACACGGGTGCCCAATGCTCGACGGTGCCATCTACCACCTGATACGAGAAGACAAACTCGTTGTAGACGATGATGAACGTCAGGATCCCTGCGGTTGCGACCCCGGGAACAGATAGTGGAATAATGATACGGAACAGTGCACCGATTCGCGTCGATCCCTTGATGAGTATGGCATCCTCTCGTCCAGCGGGGATCTGGCTGTAGAACGTTGAGTGGCTGAAGATGATCAGTTGGAGAGCTTCGTCGGGAAATCCGCTGGCAACGGGTTCGGTTGCTCGCATGACTGGGATAGATCCACGTATGCGTGGCTGGCAGATGCCTCCCGAATTCCATCCATAATTTCGAGGACGTGATATCCCAGTTCACCATTCGCTCGCTGTTTCCAATCAGTCCGGATTGAGTAAGCCATATCTGCGACACCGATGCCTCTGTTCTCATCTGTGTGCCCATGCGTGATTGGGACCGTTTCCCACTCTCCGTCTGCCATATCGTCACGGTGGACGGTCACAGGGCCACTGAACTGATTGGGATCTGGGACGCGAAGCGTTCCCTTCGTACCGTACACTTCGAACGTACCGGAGAGATCCGTCTCCGAGACGTCAAAACTCATTAGCAGCGTTCCGATCGCACCGCTCTCGAACTCCAGCGTTGCGGACTCATGAGTCGGTACCTCGACGTCGATCGTTGTTCCACTTTTTGGCTGACTCGTAATCGTCCGTTGGGAGAATGTCTGTCTCGTGGTCCCCGAGACACTCTCAACCGATCCCATTAGAAACACAAGCGCGGTCAGATAGTACGGGCCCATATCGAATAGTGGGCCGCCACCGTCCTTGTAGTACAGCTCTGGACTCGGATGCCAGTGTTCGTGACCTGACGAGGCCCAGACAGCGGTGGCACCGACTGGTTTGCCGATCTGGCCGCTGTCGATCACATTCCGGCAGGTTTGGATTCCGCCACCGAGAAACGTATCGGGTGCAACTCCGACCGCGACTCCGTTCTCTGTTGCTCGGGAGAGTATCTCCGTTCCCTGTTCGGCCGACACCGCGAGTGGCTTCTCCGTGTAGACGTGCTTTCCAGCCTCGATACTTTGAAGCAAGACTTCCGAATGGACACTGGGTGGTGTCAGGTTGACTACGATGTCGATCTCTGGATCGTCAAGAACGTCTGTTATCTCACCGTACGTCGACACACCATACTCTTCGGCCTTCTCTCTGGCTTTCTCTGGAACGATATCAGCACACGCACCCACCTGAAGAATATCGAATCTGTCTTCTGCTTCAAAGTATACATCGCTGATAGTCCCGCAACCAACGATTCCAAGGCTGACTTGTTGCATGCTCAATCGCTCTCAACTCAGCAATATAAAACCATTCGTTCACATGATTTTCACCACTCATCAAACATCTGTCTCTCCATTTTGACGAATGAGAGAAGCCACTCGCTATCATTTTGACACATCATGAATACTGTGGAGACCGATATCAGCGACGATATTACCAGAAGTAGTCATGGAGCAGTCCCGTCCAGTATCAGTAACGCCGATAAGCAATGCGTGAATTACAGCGGTACATGCGTAACGGACGCTGTTGCTTCATTTGCATCGAATACGTGAACGAGACGACCCGCTCCGAACTGGGTCACCGTTGTCGTCTATACAGCATGGCAACAGGAGCGTTTTGCATGATAGAACAGAATCTATCATCGATGCCAGTTCGTCGATGGTCAGAGCGCTCTCCGGATGGTGTTGGTACTGTTCGGTCAGTGCACTCAAAGGATGGCGACGAACCAGTGATCGCCGGGGAAATCTCATATTAAATCTTTGTGGATTAAATAAATCGACAATCAACGAATTCAGTTGCTGTTGATTAAAACGACGAGGGCGACACAAACAGAACCCAAACAGATTGTTGGGTATTTTCGTTACAAAGAATACGCACCGTTAATCCTGTAGTAGTGGGTCTAAAAGACTGATTTTCCAAGACCTTCAATTTTCAAGTCCACAATCGGTCGTCAGATCTGTGACCAATCTGCTGTTGATTCCTGACCCGTCGAAACAATCCTCGGCTTCTAAAGTACGACAATTAACGATCTATGAGGTCGCTGAAATACGGAAGCTTCGAGGAGGATCGTCGCCGATATCGTTTACAAAATCACTTGTATTCGTCAATTTACAACGTCACGAACAGCAGATTCGGCGGACAGGGCAACGTTGCCACGATCGTGGACGCGCTGGAAGCCGAAATTCCGGATGCGCATCCGGTTCGTACTCCGTGGTACTTTCCGAGTCTCGGCGAATACGCATCGCTGCTCGAATCCAACGGGTTCGAAGTCACATATGCTCGGCTGTTCGACCGACCGACAACACTATCCGGTTATACCGGACTCGAACGCTAGCTCGAACAGTTTGCGGGCAGTTTCTTTGTGCCACTGTCTGTGGATGAGCAACGACGGATTACAAGCCGAGTCGAGAACCAACTCGACCCCTCGCTGTCTGATGGCGAACACTGGGTGGCGGACAACCGTCGTCTCCGGTTTGTTGTACAGCTGCCTGAGTAACTATGTGCGTTTCCATTCGTTTGTCTCTGCTATTCCCGAAGCGCCAGTGAGGCGTCCAGCTCGGCACTCGGGTGGCTTTCGATGAGATGGTACGCCACGATCGCCGCCGCAACGAACGAGAGGAGACTCCCAACAGCGAACGCGACGGAGTAGCTCATCACTGTAGCGATAGCCCCGAGAACGCTCGGACCGATCGCACCGCCCAATCCCCGAGCTGTTTGTCGGAACCCGATGAGCTCAGATTCACGCTCTTCAGGTGCAATATCGCCGATGAATGCGATCGTTCCGGTCATGAGCGCAGAGAAGCCCCCTGCAAGCAAGAGAAATCCGATAGCGACGACTGCAACGCGTCCAACGATGGAGGTCGGAACCGTCGCCATCGAGAGAACTGCTGCGTATAACCCGCTTCCGAATGCTCCACCGACGATGAGGGGCTTTCGGCCCATAATATCCGAGACGCGCCCGAGTACGTACATAAAGACGACCTGACAGATGGGGTTGATAGTGAGCAGGGCACCCATGAGAAATGTGGAGACGCCCACTCTCGCGACGAGATAAATTGGGAGTAATCCTCCCACGCCCAACACAGTCATGTTCCGGAGAAATACCGCAACGTACAACCATCGGATGCCGTTGCGGTGGAGGACATCAGTGTCACCCCCGACGAGTCGACTACGGATCTCAGCAAAGAGGACAGACCGCGACGGATCTCTATTTGTCGCTGTCGGCTCGTCGACGAACGCACAGGCAACGGCCACGAGGGCGCTCACTCCCGTCACGACGAGAAACACCCGATTGGGCGAGAGTGCGTCAATCAGAATTCCTGAGAAAAACTGACCGGCCATAAGTCCGACCGCAGTCGCGCTGTTGAAGAAACCGAGCGAGCGACCCCGCGTCGACGCTCCGCCGTGTTGATTTACGATCGTTAGCATGACAGGAAGAAATCCCGCAGCAAACACGGCAAACAACGCTCGAAATCCGATCATTGGTCCCACGCCGTTTACGAAGATCAATGGTGCGGTTCCGAGCGTTGCGAGGAGCGCTGTCCCCACGAGAACAGCTCGTCGCTTCCCAGTAATATCAGCGACCGACCCCCAAATTGGCGAGAAAATCATCAAAAATGCCCAGAACACCGTATAGACGAGACCAACAGCAAATGGGGAACCGTTCCGACCGATGTAGATGGACATCACCGTCCCCATGAGCATTACCGCAGCCTTATTCGCGATGGCTCCGACCCCGATAGCGACGCGCTGTCGTTTGCTTTCCACGATCTCGATTGGCCTCCGTCTCAGAGTCCGGAATGGGACGACAAAAGGCTGGTCTATCCGGAAGCCCTTTCGCGAAAACGGATAATCGAAATCGATGTGTATCTCGAAGCAGAAGAGTCACGATTGCTTTTTGTATTCTACTGATCACGATTACCTGCAGTGTTTTGATTCGTCGAATGCATCGAACCTGTGTATTTATGCCTATCCGTATCGAGCTATGGATCGTAACCGCTGGGACGATCGTTTCCCATCATTTGCATTTCCGTCACGAGAGCAACCAGATGGAGCGGATTTCGGTGGTCTGAGACGCGAGTTCGTCTCGGTATGGATGATCTTTGAGTATCACTATGACCTACAAAGCAGGCATCATCGGTGCGGGCGGTATCGCTGGGATGGGTATTCTTGGAATGCACGACGAAGATCAGATCGGCACAGAACGGATTCGCGCGAGTCACGCGGGTGGATACGAGGCGAACGATGACATCGAACTCATAGCAATCGCAGATGTCAATGCTGAAAAGCGAACCACGTTTGGTGACGCGTGGGACATCTCTCCCGATCGTCGGTACGAGGATCACAACGCGATGCTCGAATCAGAGGATTTGGATATTATCTCGGTCTGTACACCATCGCTGTTACACGCCGATCACGTCATTGCCGCAGCGAATTCGGAGGCCTCTCCAGACGTGATCTGGTGTGAGAAGCCGATCGCATCGTGCATCGCAGACGCCGAATCGATGATCGCTGTTTGTGAGGAGACTGATACAGAACTCGTCGTGAATCACTCGTTCCGGTTTACGAGCAAGCAACAGCGTCTCCGTGACTACATCCAGAACGATGAACTTCTTGGGGACGTTCAGGCGGTGACTGCACAGTTCCGGATGGAGCTACTGCGCAATTCGACCCACCTGATCGATACGCTGGTGCAGTTATTAGACACACGAGCGGCGCGCGTGAGTGGCTATCTCTCTGGAGAGAACGAGGCGGCCGAGTCACTCGACGTGACACGACGCGTCGATGACACC
Source organism: Halocatena marina (assembly GCF_025913575.1). Lineage (NCBI taxonomy): Archaea > Methanobacteriati > Methanobacteriota > Halobacteria > Halobacteriales > Natronomonadaceae > Halocatena > Halocatena marina. The sequence continues at coordinate 836,230 of NZ_CP109785.1, forward strand.
GGAGGTGGTGGGTTCATCGTCATGGAGGATGGCACGTTCGTCACTCTCGACTGTACGATTCCGCGGGAAAGCTCTTCGATGACGTACCAGTTCATCGGTTCAAGCGGGAAGCTCTATCTCAACAACGACGACGGAGAATGGCGATACTGGGCGCTTGAGGACGGAACACACGTCGAAACTCCGCTTTCGGATATCGACGGAGCATGGACGTGGGACGAGGATTACACCGAGTCGTTTGCAAACGCAACAGCACACATCGTAGAGATCCTGAATGGATCGGCCGAAAACCGTTCGAGCGGGCGGGAAGCCATTCGCTCGCTCGAAATCATCGTCGCGCTGTATCTCTCTCACGAAACCGGTGCGCACGTCTCGATGCCGCTCGCTCGGCCACTTCGGGAGATCGAAATAACTTCGTGGTAGCTCGTCAGTAGTTATCGGGAGCGATGATTTCGATCGGGTGTTGGACGCGAGGGCTCATCAGACTCTCCAACTGTTCGAGACAAGAGGTACCACTTGCGACGATAGGCCCATCGACATCGGTGAACTCCGATCGGAGATCGTCTCCAATATCGACGCTGAGGTCGTAGTACTCCTGTTTGTACCCGAACGAGCCAGCCATCCCACAGCACTCGACATCGGATGTCACGACCTCGTATCCAAGATCTTCGAAAACGGCTTCGGTGTACGTTTCAAGTCCCAGTGTTCGTTGCTGACAGTGGCTGTGATATGCAATGTGTTCACCACGAGAGAGCACGTCCTTGTCGGCCCCGTTAGCGAGGAGACCGTATACGTATTCGAGCATTTCGTAGCTCTGCTCTCGGAGCCGTTCGTGCTCTTTGGCTGGGAGCAATCGCTCGTAGTCTCGTTGGAACATGGCGAAGTCGCTCGGTTCGATCACTACCACGTCTCGTCCTTGATCGAGGTGCGAATCGAGCGTGTCGGCGACGCTGGTGGCGCGCGCTCGCGCTGTCGAGATCAGTCCCTGTGAGAGTGGTGCCCGCCCGCTTTCGGATACTGCTGGAATGTGAACCACGACTCCCAGCGATTCGAGCGTTCGGACGGCTGCTTTGCCGCGATCAGTGTGAACGTAGTTGGTGTAAACATCGGGGTAGAGGACGGCTTCTCGCCGTGGGTCTGCGATATCAGAGCCGCCGCGAGCGTCGAACCAATCGCGTAGTGTTTCGCGCTCGAATGACGGCAGCGACCGTCGTCGATCGACGCCCAACGTTCGCTCCAGCAACGCTTTCGTGGGACGAGCGTTCATCAGCCAGTTGGACACTGGTGCTGTCGCGCTGCCAATCTTTGCCAGCATCTCGAAATTTCCGAAGAGACGCTTTCTCGCGTCGATACTCCCTTCTTCGTCTGGTGTAAGTCCTTCGACGAGCCAGTCGAACTGATCATCACCTGCTTGGTTGATCCGGTCGCGAACAGCGGTGTTGATCCACGGAATATCGATCTTCACTGGGCAGTTGTTGACACAGCGCGAGCAACCGGTACAGAGATCGTTGAATTCAGCAGCCGTATCGAGTCCTTCAACACCGGCTTCCCACCCGGTGGCGATTCCACCCGAATACGTCTCGCCACCGAATGCGTGGCCACCAACGTGTTGGAAGTTCGCACACGAATTCGAGCAGGCACCACACCGGATGCAGTAGAGCGTCTCTTTCAGTTCTGGGTCATCTCGCATCGATAGTCGCCCGTTATCGATGAGCACGAGATGGAACGCTCGATCATTGCTGCTCTCCAATGTATCGTTCGTCTCGAAATCCAGTGTCGGTGTTCCGACTGGTGGCGTGAGTAGCGTCAAATACTGAGGGATATCCTGACCGGTCGCCGCTTTGGAGATGAGTTCGAAGAATGGTTCGAGGTCACCGACGGACGGAACCAACTTTTCGACGCCAGCGACCGCGACGTGCGTATCCGGTGTCACCGCGGACTTGCGTGCGTTTCCTTCGTTTGTCACGAGCGCGAGCGTTCCACTGTCTGCGGCGATGAAGTTTGCACCTGTGATTCCAATATCGGCCTCACAGATTCGCTCGCCCAGATATTCGCGCGCAAAGTCTGTTAGTTCTTCGGCGGTCTGGAGCGGCTCTTCGGGATCGAATCGAGTGTTGAACAGTTGAGCAATTTCGTCTCGAGATTTATGCAGCGACGGACCGACGATGTGCGAGGGTGTTTCATCGGCCACCTGCAGTACGAACTCTCCGAGATCAGTCTCCCAGACATCGGCACCGTTTTGCGAAAGACGTTCGTTGAGTTCGATCTCCTCGGTCGTCATCGACTTGCTCTTTACGACCGTGGCATCGCCAACGAGGTCAGCGACGTGCTCGCGCGCATCAGCAGCGTCTTCGGCGATGTAGACGCTCCCCCCGTTTGCTGTGACGGCGTCCTCGACTTGCTCAATTAGCTCTGGAAGGTGTTCGATCGCGTCCTCTTTGATCGCTCGCGCACGAGTACGCGCCTCTTCGTACTGATCAAAGTTCTCGGTAACCTCGTATTGCTGCCGATTGAAATGTGACGTGTTCTTCTGGACGGACTCGCCTTCGGTTTCGAGCAGCGTCCTGATCTGTTCTGCCGTCCGTCTGCGTGTCTCGACATCGCTCATCGGTCAGTCACCACGATGATGTGAACTTCTTTTGGACCGTGGACACCACGAACGAGCGCCCCCATATCGCCTGTAGCACTCGGACCGGTTGCAAACACGACAGAGTCGTGTCCGGCATCAATTTCTGTTTCGAGCCACTCGACCGCATCACTCATCCGTGGAACGATATCGCTCGCACAAAGTACAGCCACGTGACGTTCGGGGTAGAGACTGATCGGTTCGTCACCCGCTGTCCGTGATTGGATGGCAATCGTCCCATACTCAGCAATTCCGAGACCGGCGGGCGTCACACCTGTCTGGGCCTCCCGAATCTGCTCGGGTGATGGCTCTGTCGTAATATCCATCGATACTGAAATCCCATCCAGTGGGAACGATGCCCCGACTGCTGGCGGGACGACCGCGGCCGAGAGTGCCTGTTCGAACTCATCGGCCACCGTGCGAACAGTGCTCGTCTCGTGAGCATGCGCCGATCGTTCGAAGTCTTCGATTCGATCCGATGTCATGCTGTTCGGTATCGTTTCCTCCTAGTTAGATGTTCCCTCTCTCTTGTCTTCCACTTTTTGTCTGTCTGTAGCTCCGTTTCTCGTAGTTCGCCTCATACTCTCAGTCAGTGTTCCCAGATGTTTTGCTGATCGATCGCACACTCCCTGAGCGTAAGAATGAAATAAGTGTGTATCGACGCTTCGCCATGACGAATCAGGATTCGGCTGTTCGACGGCGGAAGATTCTGTGGTCATCGATCGGTATTGGTGGCTTTTCAGTAACTGGTTGGACGTATTTCAACGTCGGGTTCGTGCCGAGTTTCCTCCCGTTACTCATTGGGATCGTCGCGCTCCGGCGTCTTTTTGCGATCGAGATGGCAGAGTCACCAACCGAAGACGCTCTCACCGATCGATACGATGTCGATTCCGAACAAGAGTACACCGACGACGAGCAAGTCGATATTCTCTCAGAAGTGAAAGGTGAGTTCACGCAGAAAGGACGCATTTGGGCCGTTCTCGGTGCCAGTGCGGGGATTATCGGTGTTGTCGCAACTTCCCAGTCGCTGGCGTTGATGGTTGTCTGCATCGCGGTTACTGTCTACTGCCTCGTCCGGTATGTCCGGATTCGTCGATTGCTCAGAACGCTTGATACACGAATCGACGAACTCGTGGGCTAATCCGTGCTGTCTCTCACCCAAACTACACTGTCGGTGTCGTGTTCAGAGCAGTTGCGTGACGATGACGCCAATCCAGAGCACAGTCAACGCTGCGAGGACAATTAGAATCCGGTACTCGTCTGGTTCGGTAACGATATCCATGCATGAGTATCTCTACACCGATGAGTAAATAGTTTGGGAAACGATTTGTATTCGATACCATCGAACGGGCTGACTGCGTCCGAGAGTATCAGAACGTCATTAGCCCGAGATATTCGATGATCGAGATGATTCCAGAGAACGTCAGGAAGAGTCCCGACACGACGAGCGCAGCGTAATAGAGGTTGTTGCCTCGAAGCTCGGCGGGCAGTGCCGTCTTTTCTGCCCAAATCATACCGAAACACCACAATCCACAGCCGAAAACACCACCGAGAATCGAGGCCGGCGTGACGATTGCGACGGCACTCAGATCCGACCACATCAAGACAAGACCCAAACCACCACAGTAGATAAATGTCAGCGTCCGGGCGAGGTTCAAATTGTTCTTCTCTAAGTCACGAACGCGCGAGGAAAATGGTCGGAACGACATGAGCCACGTCCACGTGTACCCTTCCCACGTCGCGTACATCGTCCCGAAAATAGCGAAGAAGACGCCAATCTGCCACAATATATCGAGACCGGGTGCGATGTCGGTGAACCACATTGCTTGGTACGTATAGAGGTTGAATCCAGATGGGATGCGTTCTGTCGCGTTGAGACTCTGTGCGCCAAGCACCATCGCGGTAGCGGTGAAGAAAGTGATAGCGAGGAACGACAGTGTTACGTCGATCTGGGGAGCTTTCAACCACGAACGTCCACGACGGATATTGCTCTCATCGGTATCGATCGGCACCGTTTGCCCGGGTGCGAGTTCTCGAACGAGATCCTCGACATCGTCGGCATCCGAACGGCTGAATATCCCCCAGTTACGTTGCTTCGTGTAACCGACGTATCCAATGTAATCGTAGATACCGCCACCGACGGCTCCCATGTACGTCACCACTTCGACCCAAACAGAGCGAGCGGCAACCTCGGGGTATTTTTGATGTACGAACGGAGCATAATCACTCGGAAGCATCGGAATAAGACCACCCATCACCTTGCCGAGTGGTGGCTGTGTGGCGATCGCCAAAACCGCGATCGCAGCCGAAAGAAACGCTACGATTACTACCTGTGCTCGCTCAACGGCTTCGTACCCACCCAACAGATCGAGTCCGAACGTAACGACGATCATGATCGTACCGAGAGCGGCTGCCGTGGTGTTGTTCACCGGCAGCCCGAGTACCCACGCGGTGATCTGACCGAGCATCTTTGCGAGCCCACCAACCCACGATGGAAACGCCAGCAGGGCGAGAAAGCCCATCAGAAGCGTAAACCATCCACGCGGTCCCGGCAGCTTCGCCCACCGGGACATGATGTTCTCACCTGCAAGTGTCCGATAACGGACGCCGGAGTAGGTCATGACGCCCTTTACGAATCCCGCCCACACGAGGGCCCAGATGATCGAGAAGCCAAAAATCGCACCTCCACGCGGGGCGAATAGCGTCTCACCGGAACCAAGCGTCATCGACGCGACGATCGCTCCCGGTCCGAAATAGAGGAGCAATTTCCGCCAGTTCCGTGATCCCGGCTGTAGCTCCTCGGGTGGCTCCGGATACGTTATCTCCTCTTTCTCGTACTGTTCGTCTGTTGTCGGTGGATCGGCATCCGGTACCGATTCTCCTTTGGACTGGTTCGTCTTAGCACACATCCACTTTCACATCCAACTGCACACCGATTCTAAACGATTGTACTAATATATATCGGTTTATGATTATCTTAGTAATGTCTAATAGGCTGCCATCCGTCCCCGGACCGCAGCCTGCGGTCGGTAATCGTCTGACTGGATGATGTAAATTCAATTTATTGACGTGATATCGCGAACAATTTCACGAAGCGTATGTACCAAATCAGTCTGAAAGAAGACATATGTATCTCATACGTTTTATTTCTGTGTCATACGATCGATTTGCTCTGAATTTCAATACAATCGAAACGAGTATCAGTCATCGAGACGCTCTGGCAGTCTGTCGTCTACATTGCTCGTATCCTCACGGGTGATGGACTCTCAAATCAGCGGTTCTGTAGACAAAGCACTTTCTCCGTACGCTTCGAGAACAGTCCATCGGATAATGGTGAAAGCATACATTTATCAGAGCTACTCGAATGCTTGGACGTATGGGTTCACCCACGATCACCCGTATCGAAAGCATCGAATTCGGGTATCCGCTCGAAGACACCGGCTACGACGAACACGGATTCAATCTCGTCTACGATCCCGGAAGCCAGACCGAACGGAAGCTCTTTGGAATCCGGATCCACACCGACGAGGGGATCACCGGAGAGTACGTTGGTGGGAACTCCCCCGGTGCGGCGCAGATCAACATGTTTGCGAATTATCTCATCGGGAAGAATCCACTCCAGCGCGAGCGCCACTGGAGCGAAATCAAGCGCGCGCTCCGGAAGTACGATCGAATGGGTATCGGACCGATCGATATCGCACTCTGGGATATCGCCGGGAAGCACTATGACGCGCCGATTCACGAACTGCTGGGGACTTACCGCGAGCGAATCCCTGCTTATGCTTCGACCTACCACGGCGACGAAAATGGGGGACTCGACTCCCCGGATGCATTCGGGGAGTTCGCTGAAGACTGCCTCGATATGGGCTATGGCGGGTTCAAAATACACGGATGGGGTGGCTCTGACGCCTCACGAAATCTCGATCGTGAAGTTGCGGCGATCCTCGAAGTCGGAGAGCGTGTTGGCGACGAAATGGATCTCATGTGCGATCCTGCCTGCGAATACGAGACATTTGCTGATGCACTCAAAGTCGGGCGTGCCTGTGATGAGGCAGGATTCTTCTGGTATGAGGATCCATACCGTGATGGTGGAATCTCCCAACACGGTCATCGAAAGCTCGCTCAGAAGCTCGATACCCCGATTCTCCAAACCGAACACGTCCGTGGGTTAGAGCCTCACACGGATTTCCTCGTGAACGAGGCGACGGACTTCCTCCGGGCCGATCCCGAGTACGACGCAGGCATTACCGGAGCGATGAAGATTGCACGCGTCGCAGAGGGCTTCGGCGTCGATGTCGAATTCCATGCTCCGGGACCTGCACAACGTCACTGTATCGCGGCAACACGAAACTCGAACTACTACGAACTGGCCCTCGTCCACCCTGACTGTCAGAACACGCAACCGCCTGTCTATTCCGGTGGTTACTCCGATATGATCGACACCATCGACGAGAACGGAACTGTCGCCGTTCCAGACGGCCCCGGATTGGGTGTTGAGTACGACTGGGAGTATATCGAAGACCACCAGACGGGAAGCGTTCACGTCTACGAGTGATCGGCTGTCTGGCCTCAGCAGATCGTTTTTGCTGACTGCCCAGCATAGTGCTACTCGTGTGAGTGAGAGAACAGTGGAAGAAAACGCACTCTGAGTATGGTTCTGTTTCGTTCTCTCGAACTGTCAGACAGAAACGACGCTGTTGTGCAGTGTTCCGATTTCGTCGATTTCGATGTCGACTTCATCTCCTTCTGAAAGAGTGAACTCTTCTTCAGGAACGAGTGACGTTCCCGTCAACAGCACCGCGAGTTCCGGTACCGGGTTAGACCGCGTGTAGTAGCTGGCGAGTTCGGAGCATTCATGAATCATCTGTGAGGTCGAAGTCGATTCATCGAAGGCTATTTCCCCGTCTCTTCTGATCTGCATGGTAATCGTCACGTCGTGGGGATCGGGAATGGAGTTCGTCGAAGCGATGCACGGACCGATCGAACAACACCGGTCGTACACCTTCGCTTGCGGGAGATACAGTGGATTTTCCCCTTCGATCGATCGGCTGCTCACATCGTTGCCGATGGTGTAGCCGACGATCTCTCCTCGGTAGAGCACGACAGCGAGTTCCGGTTCGGGAACGTCCCAGTCGGAATCGGATCGGACACCGACGGCTTCATTCGGTCCAACAGTTCGACTCGGTGTCGCCTTGAAGAAGATCTCCGGCCGCTCGCCTTCGTATACCCGGCGATAGACATCTGGCATGGCGCTTTCAGCTTGCCGTGCTTCTTCACTGATCTTGTAGGTGACCCCAGCAGCCCATATCTCGCTGGCTATTACCGGTGCGCCAACCGATTCTTTGCTGAGGTCGATTCGTTCGGCATCAGTGAGTATCCGTTCGGTAACGCTGTCAATGTCTTCTCCGATAGCGGACGCAGTCCGGACAAGATCTCGAAATGATGCGACTTCGCTTCGAGCATTCGTTACATCGTACACTGCATCGTCATCGCCGGCCGCCAGTCGAGACGTACGGCCGTCGGTTAGACGGTAATACCTCATGCTTCCAGCAATATATTCGACCCTAATACTATAACTGTACCGCCCTCCTCGATTGAAAATCGTTTCGAGCAGAGAGGTAGTACGCTTAAGGTCCTGCGGTTGGTTGAACGATGCATATGTCGATCCAATCATACGGAGTGATCGCCGAATGAGTAAGAACACGCCGGACGTGCTGGTGTTTCGGACGGGGGCTCACGGTATGTCGAGCGAGAAATATGCCGCAGAGCTGCGCGAGCGCCTTCCGAATCACACTATCGAATGCGCGCGCACTCCGCAAGAAGAACGCGAACTCATCGCCGACGTGACGGTGGCAACGGGACACCACTTCGACGCCGAGCTTTTAGAACACGCTTCGAATCTCGAACTGTTCGCCTGTGCGGCCGCTGGTGTTAACCACCTCCCATTAGAGGAACTTGAGAGTCGAGACATCGCGGTCACAAACGCTTCTGGTGTCCACGGACCGAACATCGCTGAACACGTCATCGGGAACATTCTCGTGTTCAGTCGGAACCTACACGAGGGATGGCGCCGCCAGCAACGCACCGAGTGGCGTCACTTTCGCGCCCATTCCCGCGAACTGATCGACTCGACAGTTACTGTCGTGGGGTTGGGCGCGATCGGCGAGGCAATCATCGACCGGCTAAAACCGTTTGGCTGTCATATTATTGGCGCTCGATACACGCCAGAAAAAGGTGGAGTCGGAGCCGATGAAGTCATTGGGTTCGATACTGGCGACTTTCACGATGCGCTCGCCAGAACGGACTATCTCGTCCTCGCGTGCCCGCTCACCGAGACGACGCGCGGATTGATCGATAGTGCTGCGTTCGATACACTCCCCCCCGAAGCCGTCGTCGTCAATATTGGACGTGGACCACTCATCGAGACGGATGCGTTGCTCAGTGCGATCAGAGGAAACAATATCCGTGGCGCAGCGCTCGATGTGACTGATCCAGAACCGCTCCCAGCGGATCACGAACTCTGGGGAATGGGGAATGTTCTCATCACACCACACAACGCTGGAGACACTGACCAGTACTACCCGCGTCTCGCTGATATAGTTACAGAGAATTTAACACAAATCGAGGCGACTGGCAACTACGACGAGATCAAGAACCGAGTGCTGTAGCGTCGAGAGGACAAGCACCGTAACACACGTGCCGACCTGCATCGGTTTTTCATACCTCCGAACGACAGCCGATCCAGATCGCCGCAATCGAAGCGTATTTTTGACGGTAGACAAACAGTTAGATATTGATTCATGTTTATGTCCGCCAATGAGAATGACCGGGCCGTCCTCGCACTGACGATGCTCGGCCACGCGACGGTTCATACATTTGAGTTGTCTATTCCACTGTTGCTCAGCGTTTGGATGACCGACTTCAACGTGACCGCTGCCACCATCGGTGGAATCGTCGCATTGGGATATTCGTTGTTCGGTCTCGGGGCACTCCCTGCAGGAATGCTGGCGGATGCATACGGTCGTCAGCCCGTCATCGTCGCTTGTCTTATCGGTATGGCCGGTTCATTCGTACTGGTGAGTCTCGCACCGAATCTCATCTGGCTCGCTGTCGGGCTTGCTCTCTGGGGTATCGCTGCAAGTGCGTACCATCCGGCTGGCTTATCACTCATCAGCACTGGCGTCACTCAGCAGGGGCGTGGATTCGCCTACCACGGAATGGCTGGAAACGTCGGCATCGCAATTGGACCACTCGCTGTCGCGTTTCTTCTGCTTGTGGTTGACTGGCGAACTGTGGCGCTCATTCTCGCTGTGCTCGCTGCGGTTACCGCGGTCGCCGGTTTCCGTCTACGGATCGATGAAACGAGCGGCGTACAGATGGATGGTGGCTTCGACAGCCCGACGACTGCAAGCGAGTTCGTCTTTTCCTCTCGAAAGCTGTTCGCTGGCGGATTCGCGTTCGTACTCGTACTCGTCATCCTTGAGGGTTTATTCTATCGCGGAATACTGACATTCCTTCCCGAATTGCTAGAAAACTTCATCAACGTACCGTCCCTCGTTGTCTCCGGGATTGCACCCTCACGGTACGTGTACGCCGGGTTCCTCATGATTGGTCTTGTCGGCCAGTATATCGGCGGGTGGCTTTCTGACCGAGAGGACAGCCAGCGGATGCTCGCTATCGCATACATCACAATGGCAGCAGCAGCGTTGCTGTTCGTTCCCGCAGCGAACGCAGGTTTCACTGCACTTCTCGTTACCAGCGGACTGATCAGCATCTTACTATTTGGCGAACAACCCCTTCTTCAAGCGACTGTCGCCGAATACTCTGATCCGTCGATCCGAGGGCTTTCCTACGGCTACATGTATCTCGGAACGTTCGGTGTCGGCGCACTCGGAGCTGCGGTGACTGGTTCGGTTCTCACCTACTCGAATCCATCTGTTCTGTTCGTCTTCCTCGCCAGCATTGCTTTCATTGCAGCCGTCACCACGTGGCTATTTCGGCGGTAAAATCGAGGCAGCACCCTGAATTGTCTGGTTATATTATCTACTCTTCTGTTGGATTGTTATGGCCGAAAAGAGTCAGTCACACCCCAATCAATTGGTCGAAAGGGTGACGTATCCATCAAAGTTCAGCACAATCTGCTGGGCGACGTCACCAAAGAGTGCCTTGCCGGTTGGCGAACGATGACGACCGAGAACGTAGATATGATCACAGCCCTGATCTGTTGCCGTATCGAGGACTGCGTGAGCACGCTCGTCATCGTCTATCGCTTTGGCAATACTCTTAAATCCAATTTCGTCTGGAAGAATCTCGCGTGCCGTGTCACTGGCCTCGTTTGCTGCAGCGTCGAGAACAGCACTGCTATCGTAGCTAACGTTTTCGACAGATCCAATCGATTCCAGCGTTTCGATGTCCGATTCGTATCTCTCCTCCGACATAAGTGTCAACAAAACGATCTCTGCATCCGCACCACTCGCGTGCTCTGCTGCCTCCCGAAGAAGGTCTCGGTGTGCTTCCGTTTGGTCGACGACCACCAATCCACAGTTCATGATTACTATTCTTTTCGAATACATTGATATAAAACCATCGAACAACGAATATGTCGTCAGTTAGCCCCTCAAACCGACGATTCATCGTTATAACATTGTCTCGACATCAGTGTTGCAGTGCCAATGTCTCGAATCGCGCGTTAGGTCGGTATTCAATGGCAGAATGATAAAAAATAATAGAATTATTGCATCATCTTTGTTGCATGGTTGTTTCGGTGAGTGAAACAGTTTGATCCGTCGTCAGATCTTCGTGCGGACAAATGCACTCTCTAAACCATGTCTGAATCCATCTATTAACCGGAACCTTCTCGGTGTCTCCCTCTGTGGATTTGGTATGACTCGGTATGATGCGCTCGTGATCGGTGAGAACAGCTTTCCATTCCACGCGTTTGATGAGATGGGACAACACATTGCGACAGCACTCGGTTCAGACGTTGACGCAACGTTGACAACAGAAAGAGAGACACTTGCGGATCTCTCATCTTATGATTGCGTCGTCGATTATCTGACCGATAGTACTCTCACCGACGCGGAACGCGATGGGCTCTTCTCATTCGTTCGCAATGGCGGTGGGTATCTCGGATTACACTGTGCGGCTGATCTTACAAGCATGTCAGACGGCTCGGGTGGTATCGAACCGCGTGAAGAGCCGTTTCCCGCGTTCCGAGAACTGCTCGGTGGGCACTTTATCGGCCATCCAGAGCAGTCGGCGTTCGGTGTCGAAATCGTTGATGACGAACATCCAATCACCGATGGTGTCGGTAACTTCGACGTGTATGATGAGCCGTACAGACTCACTTACGACGAACGTGAGCTTCGTGTGCTGGCTCGGATGAATCATCCTGAACTCGAATCGTATCCAGTCGTCTGGGTGCGTGAATATGGATCGGGTCGCGTCTGTTACGTTTCGCTCGGTCATACGGTCGAATCGCTTGAGAACGACACCGTTCAGCAACTTCTCAAGAGAGCAGTGCGATGGATTTCTACAGAGTAAGGGTCGCCGCCGACAGCACAGGAACACCGTTCACCCACTGTCGATAACTGTATTCACACAGATTGATCCAAGTCGGTTCTATTCGGTTTCACTCGGACTATCCTCCGCAGTAAAAACATACACAGCGCTTGAGGCTCGTTCAGACTTCGTCGAAGAGGGTCTCGCCACCGACCATGTGTTCTTCGACAGCATCGAGATCGAGCGTAATACCGAGCCCTGGCTTCTCTGTGATCTTCATTCGGCCGTTCTGGATCAGGTTGTCCTCTTCGATGAGATCCTCCCACCAACCGAGTTGGTATGAGTGGAATTCCACAGCGAGCGAGTTCGGGATGGCAGCGGCAACATGCGCAGAAGCAACTGTTCCGACCGGCGAAGCGACATTGTGCATCGCAACTGGGATGTAGTAGGTGTCAGCCATATCCGCGATTTTGCGTGTCTCACGCATACCACCGACACGTGGAAGATCTGGTGCGATGATGTCGACAGCCTGCTCTTCGAGGAGACGACGATGACCGTGTTTACGGTAGACGTTCTCTCCGACCGCAATCGGTGTCGTGGTCGACTGGGTAACCTGTCGTTGGCTGTCGTGATTCTCTGGTGGAATGGGGTCTTCGAGCCACCAGACGTCGTATTCTTCGAGCGCACTGGCTAATTGGTGTGCCGAACCAGTCGAAAATGACCAATGACAGTCAAAGGCGACGTCTGCACGATCGCCAACACGTTCGGTGACCTCACGGACGATATCGACCTTGTGGCGGATTTCTGGCCCACGTAGATGACGGTTTGCTCGGTCTTTCTCGTGACCCGATGGCACATCGAGGTCGAATTTGATTGCGTCGTAGCCGAGTTCGTTCACGACTCGTTCGGCCTCGCGGGCATTCGATGCTGGCTCGGACTCATCACCAGCGTGACAATCACAGTAAATTCGGACGCTGTCGCGGTACTTGCCCCCGAGCAACTGGTAGGCAGGTATTTCGAGGAGCTTGCCTACAAGATCGTGGAGCGCGATTTCGATCCCCGAAATGGCAGAGATAGTCTTCCCGGATATTGATCCTTCTCCCGACATCTTCTGAACGAGATGCTCGTAGAGACGGTCGATATCGAATGGCGTCTCACCGATGAGAAATGGAGCCATTCTATCGATGATGGCGTCGTCTCCACCACCCCAATAAGCTTCGCCGGTACCGACGACGCCTGCGTCGGTGTAGACTCGAACGAGGATCCACGGGTAGTTGCCATCGACCATCGTCGTTTGCACATCCGTGATCTTGACGTCCCGGTGACCGCTCTCGCTGGTCAGGCCCATCGTCCCCGATGAGAGATCTCGCATGGTGTATTCTGCGTTGGGATCGTGTAGCTTCCGATAATTCGGCATACGATCGATAGTTACTGTCTGGGTATATTATGCTTGGCGTTTCAGCAAACATCACACGATACAACGTTCCAGAGACGCTGTCCCGTGAGAAGAACGTTACCTTGGTCTCTCCCGATCAGGCATACAAAGCCGGTATCACCGAGCGAGACGTAGACAGAAACAACGTGTTATTACACTAACTAGTTGTTCTGTGAAACAACACGTACGTTCTCCAATACAGAATTTTGTTTCCCATAAGGAAAGTGTGCGCCAGTACGTGGTTCTTCGTCGTAGCCCTCCTGCGTCTCTGGCTGACAATCCGTGTCGAACAGACGTTACTGATGTACGTCTGTAATTCTCTGTTCTGTCTCTGGTCCGGAGTAAGTGAACCGCCCAGCGAATATATCACTGCTTGTCTGAGACCTTCTCACCATCGATTGTACTGATCACAACACAATCCGGAGTGGCCGAACTGGTTTGAATTCAGCAACGATACGCTGATGTGCTCGATACCGCCGTTGACTAAACGAACAAAGAATGTCGGTCTATCAGAATATATTCGAACGTCCGATATCGACGAGAACAGCGATGATGCGGACGAATCGACTGGTGGTTTCGTATCCTTCGAGTGTCGTCTTCTCGCTGTCGGCCGCAGTAGCTCACAGTAGAGCACCACGCGACACTGGTGTTTCACGTTGGTACCAACTGAACTGACTGACAGCCAGATCTATTGCAAAGCTTCTGTCCGGTACGGTTGAGCCAGAAACGAGCGAAAAACTGTCCGGGGAGTGCTGACAAACGGGATGTTCGGTATTGCCGGATAGTCTTATACTCGGATCTCCCGTATTGATGATGATCAAATCGAGTGGTGTGTACAGTACACTCTCTTTGCTCAGAAACGAAGTTAGTTGGGCGGAACTGAAACGTGATCGAGACAATTGCTTTACACGAACTGTCTGATATTATCGGATAAATATACGTAGTATGAAGTGTCCGCCACAGTTGACGTTCGAATGACTAATCGAATTCCCAGTGAAATCGACACGAGTGAGTATCATCGTAGTTGAGGCGCTTCAGCGTCTCGATGGAGCAGGCGTTTCAAAGGTTTCGAAATACCTTGAAACTCCCAAGAGTACCGTTCACGATCATCTTTGGACGCTTGAGCAACTGGCGCTGGTCGTCAACGAAGACGGAGTCTACAAGACTGGACCCCGGTTTCTGGATCGAGATTCCGCGACTGAACGTCGAAGGAAATCCTCGATACGGGATGTGGATCAAGAGCTGTTCGAACGTTTCTCTCGGTGATCTCTGGATGCCTCTCCCGACGGCTGAGAGCATCGGTCTCGGCATCCGCATCGATGACAGTGAGAGCAACGGTCGAACGGAACGTATCGCTCGATTACGCATACGTCGAGGAGTGTTCACACCACGCTGTCGAAACGCACGGTGTCGACGGGATCGACATCAGTGAGGGACGCACCAGAACACCGGTGGCTGCGGGCTGCTCCTGAACGATACATCTGGTGCGACTATCGAAACAGTTGATGCAGTCAATCCAGATCCCGGTGGCGGGTATGCCGGATTCCGTGTTGCCAATGGAGCTGGCCCGGACATTACCGTCCAGAACGTTACCGTAAGAGGCGGAGCGCGGGGCGTCTTCGGTGTCTCTGGCAGTCATGGTTTCACAATCGAGAACGTCGATGTCGAGGAGACTGAAGTTCACGGAATCCTCATCCAAGACGGCCAGAACGCGAGCATCAACGGAGGGACCGCTCGGAACACCTACGACGAGGGCGTTCGGATCGATTCTCGATCCGGACCGCGTGCTCGATGCGTATCCGCACGAGCTCTCGGGTGGTATGAAACAACGCGCACTCATCGAACTCAGTCTGATTCTTGAGCCCGACGTGTTGGTCAGGGACGAGCCGACAGCAGCGTTGGATTTGCTCATGCAGCGCTCGATCGTCTCGTTACTGCAAGATTTACAGGAGACGTACGATCTGACCCTCGTGTTCATCACACACGACCTACCGCTACTAACCAAAATCTTGGACCGAATTTCGGTCATGGACGCCTTCGATATCGTCGAAACAGCCGGTATCGACGAAATATTGTACAGTTCCTCACCCCCGTACACGTGGGCGCTACTTGGGACAACACCGAATCTATTCGAGGACGACGATGACAAAGCGGAGTTCCCGATTCGCCAGATCGACGTTCCCGACCCGACCGACCTCCCGGCCGGCTGTCGATTCCATCCACACTGTCCAAAGCACGAGCGGTGTGCCAGCGCGAACATCCGAGTCCGATCAGGGGCGCTCGACGATGTCGCTGCTGCCGGGCGGACGACGGCCACGAGTACCGGGACAGCGAGATAATCCGACATTACCGGAACGACGACACTGGTTGGAGCACGTGCAATGGTTGGGCTGAGGATGTGATCAGCTCCCACTCACTGTAACCGACACCAGCACTATCCGGTGATGTCGGACAGATATCTCTCTGTCTTGTCGAATGGCCACTATCCACAGAAGATCGATTTCGGCTACAACTGCCGAGTAAAAGCGTACTCTGCAGTTACACTCAGATCACACGAACTGTGTGTAGCCACAGGTGGCTGCAAACGAGATGAAACAGTTGAGCGCGCCGTCGGACCTGTAGAGCTCTGCAGTCCGACAACGAACATCCACAACTGATATTTCTCTCCCTGGAATATTTGGAAATAACCAAATAAGAACGTACCTTTCGTTATTAAGAATGAGATTCCCTCAAACAGAATAGTTATCACTCTCAAACGCACAGCATTGGATCATGACCGAACCAAAACATCCGGTCCGAACCGTCGACCGGACCATCGACGTTCTAGAGATCATTCGGGAATTGGACGGGGCAGGCGTTTCTGAGATCGCAGAACGCGTCGACATCGGTAAAAGTGCTGTTCACAATCACTTGAATACGCTTGCAAACCGCGAGTACGTGCTCAAGGAGGGCGATGAGTATCACATTGGACTGTCGTTTTTGGGTCTTGGAGCGTACGCTCGAAACCGCACCGATATTTACGATGCGGCTCGCGTTGAGGTAGACGAGCTAGCTGATAAGACTGGCGAGCTGGTCAACCTTCTGGTCGACCGAAATGGAATGGGGATCTATCTCTATCAAGCGAAGGGCGAACAAGCCGTTGAGCTCGATACGTACGAAGGAAAGCACGTCCATCTCCACTGTACCGCGCTTGGAAAGGCAATTCTCGGATTCCGTCCACGAGAAGAGGTCACTGAAACCCTCGATGAGCATGGGATGCCAAGTATGACTGAGGATACAATCACCGACCGCGAGACGTTCTTCGATGAACTCGATGAGGTACGGAAACGAAAGTATGCCATCGACCGCGAAGAACGTCTCACCGGACTGCGTTGTATCGCGTCTCCGATTACTAATGATGAGGACCGTAGCATCGCAGCAATCAGCGTGGCCTGCCCGGCTCACCGCGTCGATGACGAACGATTCTACGAGGAGCTTCCGGATACTGTATTAGGAACAGCGAATGTCGTCGAACTCCAGTACAACTACTCGTGAGACGAATTCCGTAATCAATTGAAATTTTGTTATCGATGGTGAAGCTTACTATCCGATACCAAATTTCAGAAATTGAACATCAAATGATTGAAATTTGATGCTCGAACTAGCTATTATGTTCGACAGTGATTTCGGTACTAGATCCTTCGACAACCGCCAGATCGTACTCTGAAATCGTTGACCCACCGATTTGGAACGATGCTCCTGTGTCGATAGTTATCTTCTCACTGCTGTAGTTAAAGATCCACGTCAGGTCGCCACGTTCGGCAATGCGGACTCGTTCAGGGAGGCGATCGGTGTGTTCGACATCAGCCTGTTGTAACAGATCTGTCACGAGCGCGTCTGCAAGATCTTCACTCGGCCAGACGCCAACATAAACGATCCGACCATCGCCGACCGTCCGCTCGGTAATTGCTGCACGACCGGTACCAGTTCCTGTTGTGTATTCGCCAACGATCGTCGCATCCTCGTCAGCGAGCCACTCTGCCCACGTCCGATAGTCGTACGTTTCGCCCCCGTACTGAACCATAGTCTCAAGTCCGTCGACACTTTCGTGTTGTTCGACAGTCGCACCGACGAGATCTGCGAACGGACCAGGTGGTGTCGTTGGATGAAGTTTGTTGGAGCGGTCCTTCTCTCCAGAACGCATCGTCAAGAGCAGCGATCCGCCACGCTCGACGTACTCTGAGAGTGACGATGCGAGTTCAGTGTCGGAAAGATAGAGCGTTGGGGCGATGACAGCATCGTACGTCGAAAGATCGTCACTCGGTGGAACGATGTCGACATCGACGCCGCGACCGCGCAGCGCGCTGTAGTAGGTCTGGATGTGCTCCCAGTAGTTGAACGACGGCGACATGGGCTGTTCATCGAGTGCCCACAGACTGTCGTAATCGAGGAGAAGTGCGACCGGTGTGTCGACGTCGCCGCTTGTGAGGGCCTCGAACTCAGCGGCTGCGACTGATGCGTCGTGGTATCCGCGGTCGGCTGATCCATCCCGCTTTCGCAGACCAGAGTGATACTGTTCTTGTCCTTCGAGACATCGTCGCCATCGGAAGTACGAGACGACAGCAGCCCCGTGAGCGACAGCGTGATGTGCCCACAACCGCATCGCACCGTCTGCAGGCTGGGTCGTGATCGGTGGCCAGTTGATTTCACCCGGTTGCTGTTCCATCACCCAGAACTCGCCGGGCGCAGCACAGCGATAGAGATCGTGGTTGAAACCGAGCTGGTCGGGGTTGCCGACACGGAGCTCGTCTGTATCGGCTGTCCCGGGTGTGGTCTGTGGGAATCCCGTTGGATAGACGTCCCACGCCGCGAAATCGAGATCCGAGCCGACATCGAAGGGATTGAGCGGGGTAAACGAGACCATGAAGTTGTGCGTGACGAACCAATCATCGTTCACTGATCGGAGGAGAGCAGCCTGTAATCGATTGTACTCGACAACGCTGTCGCTCGAAAACCGGTGGTAATCGAGTCGCCGGCTCGGGTGATGGTCAGCGGCTGTGTGGCGCGGTGGATCAATCTCCTCGAAATCGGTGTGGTGCTGGCTCCAGAACGATGTGCCCCACGCCTCGTTCAACGTCTCGATGTCTCCGTACTTATCGCGGAGCCACTCGCGGAATGCATCGGCACAGTCCTCACAGTAACACCGAAGAGTGCCGTGACACCCGAATTCGTTGTCGGTCTGCCAGCCAACAACGGCCGGATGCTCTGCGAATCGTTCTGCGAGCGCGCTAACGATGCGCTCGGTCTGCTCGTGATACGCCTCGGAGTTAAAGCAGTAGTGGCGGCGGCCGCCAAACGCACGAACCGTGCCATCCGGCTCCTCCTGAAGAATCTCTGGATGACGATCAACAAGCCACTTCGGAGGTGTAGCCGTTGGCGTACAGAGAACGGCTTTCATCCCCCGTTCAGCGAGACCATCAACGACGGTTTCGAGCCACTCGAAATCCAGCGCATCGGGTTCCGGTTCGAGACGTGACCACGAAAATTCGCCCATTCGGACGTACTCGATGCCAGCCTCGGTCATTTGTTCAAGATCCGTCTGCCACCGCTCGCGCGGCCAGTGTTCGGGAAAGTAACATACACCGACGTTCATACGTAGTAGCCGTTTCTCCAGTTCAAAATCTTTTCCTTGTGTAGATAACTGTCTCGCACACCGTGACGGGGATGTCGCCTGTTGCTATCACTACGTTCGGAGTGAATTTCTCTTTTCTACGATACTCATACGAATCAATCATTACAATCATACTAATGTAATGGAATTCGCTCAGAATCCGGTAACACCGGATAATCAGTGTCTAAGGAAAGAGTCTACCCAACCACACCACAGATGAATGCTCGAATACTAGCTACTCTCTGTTTACTGCGGTAGATTGCCTCGACGCTAAATGTTTACTTGGTTGGCATTGACACACCACATATGGATCACGTGTCACTTTCGAATCACGAGCCATCGGAGGTTCTCGATGGTGTGTTTCTCGCTCAGTTGGCCGCAGGCGAACAGATGAGTGTCCAGCACTTTCGCATCGACCCCGGTGCGGTCGTCGACGACCACAGCCACGAGCACGAGCAAGGTGGGTATCTCTTCGAGGGGTCACTTGCGTTCACCGTCGATAGCGAGAGCTATCAAGTTGAAGCAGGCGACTCGTACGTGATTCCATCGAATGCGGTTCATGCCGTCGAAAATCGGGGAGACGAGCCCGCGATTGGCGTCGAACTGTTCAGTCCACCACGCCCTGATCCACCGTGGTCTAAAGAGTAGACTCGTCGATTCGAACGTATTGTTCACCAGGTGTTCAGCAGTAACCGCAGCCGTACTTAGCTCGGTTACTCGCTACTGACGTGGTTGGTCAGTGTTCCAACGCCTTCGATTTCGATCTCGACGGTGTCACCATCGGAGAGTGGGCCAACCCCTTCAGGTGTGCCGGTGGCAATAACGTCGCCTGGTTCGAGTGTCAAGTACGTCGTGATCTCCTCGATGAGTTCTGGAATTGAGAAGATGAAATCGTCCCTCGTGCCGTCTTGCTTGAGTTCACCATTGACCCGCGATCTAACGGCAGCATCAGCGGGTACGTCCTCGGGCGCAGCGAGCACGGGACCGATGGGAGCAGCGTTGTCGAAGGCTTTTCCTCGGATCCAGTTCTGCTCGACGCGTTGGTCGTCACGGTTCGAGATGTCGTTGACACACGTGATCCCGGCAACAACATCCATTGCGTCTTCTCGATCGACGTTTCGGCATTGCTGGTTGATGACGACGCCGAGCTCGGCTTCATAATCAATTCGCTCTTTCCCGGGCAGCAGGGAAATCGTGTCACCGTCTGCAGCAAGCGCGTTCGGTCCCTTGAGGAAGAGCAGTGGACGATCTGGGATCTCAGACCCCGACTCCTCGGCGTGAGCCGCGTAGTTCAGTCCAACACAGACGATCTTCGTCGGCTCGCACGGAGGAAGTATTGTCACGTCCTCGCTATCGTAGGTTTCTCCGCCAAAGCTGACTGTTCCATCGTTCCACTCACCAGTGCGAATAGACCCTGCAGGGTCACGGAATCTCACACGATTCATACACTCCACTGCTATCAGGCAGGGTAAAACGTTTCCGATGACCGCAAATACCGTTCTGTCTTACGCTTTTCTCGCTGGCTTTCGGTCGGTGTCCACGCTTTGGCTCACAGATTCGAAGCGCTGCTGCCACCATCGATGACAATGGACTGTCCGTTGATGTATCCAGATCGGGGAGAGCTGAGGAATGCGACCGTATTGCCAAGTTCCATCGGGTCGCCGATCCGTTCGAGGGGAACACCCTCACTCCACTCAGAGAGCCCTTCTTCGTAGCTATCGTACTCTCCGCGCTCGACACCCTGTTCGACGAGCGACTGAATTCGAGGCGTTTCGTGAGAGCCCGGTAGAACGGCGTTCACGCGCACATCGGGAGCGAACTCGACGGAAAGCGTCTTCTCCAGCCCGATGACGCTCATCCGAACCGCGTTCGACAGCACGAGCGCATCGATCGCCTCTTTCACGCTTCGTGAGGTGATCGTAACGATCGTTCCTCCGTTTTCGTCCAAGTGAGGCTTTGCTTCGCGGACGAGGCGAACGACGCTCATCACGAGTAGATCATACGCCTCGTACCAGTCTTCGTCGGTTGTATCGAGGAATGGACCGCTGGGCGGTCCACCAGCACTCGTCACGAGATGATCGAGTCCGCCGAATTCATCGACGGTTCGAGTGACGAGCCGCTCAATGTCGCTCTTGTCGGTCAAATCAGCTTGTACTCCGACAACGTCTCCTGTCGCAACCTCACGGACTTCATCAAGTGCCGCATCGAGTCTGTCTCCATCCCGGCCGTTGATCACAACGTTTGCGCCATCACGCGCGAGTGCCTTCGCCGATGCCTTCCCGAGTCCACTGCTTGAGGCCGTCACCAGCGCCGCGTTTCCGTCGATTTCGAGATCCATACCGCTAATGTGTGATGGGACCGACAAAAGACTTCACTCCGGGGCAATCGCAACGGGGTTTCGCCGATAGTCCGACTGATCAAAGCGTATACGCTCCATGCGCTACTGAGGACCCAATGCTTCGGTCAGTCCCTCCGTGTGCTTTGGGATTTCTTCTGACAGTGCTTCATCGATCGCTGCTTTCTCGTAGTCTGGGACACGTTTGCAGATGACGTTTCTGAGACCGATTCGGCCGCCGATCGTGCGCGGGTCCGCACTGGTCTCGTACTGTGTGACCTCTTCACCTTTGTAGACAATGGTGTAGGCGCACGGCTTCGACGCTCCTTCGGTCATCGTAACCGCCAACGACTCATCGATATCGATGGCTACCACGGTCACCACCGAATCTCGTCCCCGACGGCAAACTGTCCGGACTCGACGATACTCGCATTGAGTCCACCACGATGGACAAGCGTATCAGCGAGTCCTGGTTCTCCTACGAGTGATTGCATGTACCCACACGGTTCACACAGTTGAATCCCCTCACAGCGGATGTCGCCAACGGCGAATGTACGACCTACAAGATGGTTGAGCGGCACATCTCGTGTCGTTACGTTCCGACGGTGTGCCCCCGCCGGGACTTCGATGTCGGTCTCCCGCTCGACTGCTGTAAGTGCCTCAGATTCGATGAAGGTGATTTCGCTCGCTTCTTTACTCTCCCGAGTCGGGTCTTCATCGAGATAGTTCCAGAGGCCACAGTGCTCGAAGTATCGATCACCACGGATTCCTCGTCCGGCGACTGCCGCAACGGTCCGTTGTTCTTTCATTGGGTCACCGCTGTCGGGAGCGATGTGAATCCGTTCAATGTGACCTGTTCTCATGAATCTATTTCGGGAAATTGTCTTGTATACCTTCCGAACCGGGAAAATGATGCATCTGCTTTGACGACATCCCTCGAGCAATATGATTTCGTCATGCCAAGCCGTTGGTCGGGTCTCTGTCTATGTACTGTGTGACTGAAACAATATATGGCTGTTATACGTTATATCGATTTATCCACAGTCGCTGCGAGCGTTTTGAGCCGTATATTTTCGGATGGTTATGGGTTTAACGAACCCAACCGATGATTTCCGAATGCTTTTGTGATCGGGTCGATAGCGCATAGTATGACTCTTGGAACATGGCTTGACGGATATACAGAGCGCGATTGGCAAACGTCGTCGGACGGAACGGTTCGATACGCACTCATTGGTCTCGGTTGGTGGACGACCGACGTAGCACTCCCAGCAATTGCGTCCTCGGAACTCGCCACGACGACGACCGTGGTGAGTAGTTCGAAAGAAAAGGTAGAACGAATCGCCAGCGAGAACGATATCGAGCACGCGCTCACCTATGAGGAGTACCACGATGGAATGGCAGCGGACGGATACGACGCTGTCTACGTCGGGACACCCAACGCCTACCACCTCGAATACGTCGAGACAGCTGCGACGCTCGGGAAGGCAGTCATCTGTGAGAAACCAATGGAGGCCACGATCGAGCGCGCCGAACGGATGGTTTCTGTTTGTACAGAACACGACGTTCCGCTAATGGTCGCGTATCGGATGCATACTGATCCTGCAGTGCGTCGCGCACGCGAACTAATCGAGAACGGATTCCTCGGTGAGCCAGTTCAGGTGTACGGGAACAACACTCAACCACTGCTGGAAATGATTCCCGACCCCGACCAGTGGCGACTCAATCCTGATATCACGGGATACGGCACGTCTGTGATGGATCTCGGCATCTATCCGATCAACACGACCCGATTCCTCTTAGATCGCGATCCGGTTGCCATCGAAGCGAGAATGAGCTCTCACCACGAGGCGTTTTCGGATGTTCCAGACGAACGTTCTTCGTTCTTGCTCGTGCTCGAAGACGGCGTTCAGATGACATGCACCGCGAGTCAGAACGCCCACCAGGACACACAGCTCACAATTACGGGAACGGACGGACAGATCGAACTACGGCCAGCGTTCCACGGCACCTGCGAACTCCATCTCTCTGGCGACGGTCTCGATGCACAGATCTCTAACGAATTCGGCGCGACAGACGAAATGCGTGAGGAATTCGATTATTTCGCCGACCGAGTACTCACCGGTGAATCGATCTACGCTGACGGACACCACGGACTCCTCGATATGCGCATCATCGAAGCGATTCACCGAGCGAGCGAGACCGACGCAACGATCGAACTGTAGGAATCAGTTTTTGGTGGCACCCGTTCATTTATTTTGACAACATCAGGATGTCGTGCTGTGGGTGGGAAACGTCGTATCCCACGCTCTCAACGGTGGTCGTCGGCCACTCGCCAGTTTGCGTGAGGATCTCGAACCCATCGCTCGTGACGAGCACTGTGTCTTCGCTTTTTGCGCCCTGTACGGTCGGATTCCACGCGTATCCCATCGGGAGCGAAACACGCGCGTTCGAATCTGGTGTGGCGATCCACTCTCGGGTCGCGTAGCCACCAGCACCGCCTTGATGGTGGAGTTGCCATTCGTCGGGATACCCAACGGCTGCGTATGCGTCTTGGATGGAATCGAACACGTCACCCGCGGTACCACCGCGGTTACCGACTGCCTGTGTTGCGGCCAGCGCGGTCGATTGGACCCGCGCAGCAGCGTGCTGTCGATCTGTGAGCCATGCGGGCGGATCGAAGGCAACCGTTCGGGTGATCGAGATACAGAGACCATTTCGAACCGTACAAAGCGTGACGATTCCGTATTCGCCCAACGGCGCATCGGTCGATGTGAAATGACGATGGCGTTGTACTCGGTCTGCCCCTCCGATGAGCGCAACAGGAACCTTAATTCCACGCTCGGCAAATGCTCCCTGCACCGCTGCTTTGGCTTCCCGCTCGGTCGTTTCCGATGTGAGAGTGCGACAGATCGATTCGACCACTTCGGCGGTTTCGTGACCGAGTGCCCGATACTGCTCGATATCGTCGTCAGTGAGTGGGTGTCTGCAGTTGGATATGTCGATGGATTCGAGGCCGGGAACATCGAAGTCGGCAGCTGCGGGGGTTGAAGAACGCTCTGCAACAGCGCTTGCGAGCGAGGAGCCATACCAATCGAACGAGCTGACAGACATCTCCGATGGGACTTCTTTACGAATACGGTCGGCTTCGTTGTTCGCGGTAACGACCTCGACGCTCGTACCGTCGTAGCCTGCCGCAGCGACACCGACTGCCGCGGAGTCGACGACGGTATTGTCACCTCCGGTCAACCACGCGAACGAGTTCGGTTGCGCGAGCCAAATTGCTTCTACGGACTGCTCTGTGAGTAATTCATCAAGCGTTTCGAGACGTTGCATACAGTCGATCTGTCGGCCGTCGGGTTATGTATGTTTGTCTCGGCACGTATTCGGAAGCTGTGAGACACAGTTAACAGATAATGGTAATACAATGATGGATTCACAAAGGGAACGCGTTGCTAACAGCGCACATCACACCACCTTAACAACTCCAGCGGATGAAGACGATCGAAATCGTCCGTGACCTACGCCGTATTGACCAGTACGTGCAGTGAATATCTGATAACTTCTGTGACAGCCTATATTTGATTTGTGGTACTACTCGTTTGGTGACTCTGAAGGTGCGACAGAATGCTCGTTTGCGAGGTCAGCGAACGCGACTGTTGGGGTAACGCGTTCGATTTCGACCTCAACCTCGTCACCAGGATTACAGTCTGGAACAATGATGACGTAGCCACGCTCGACCTTTGCAATACCATCGCCTTCACTACCGACGGCTTCGATCGTCACAGTTCGCTGATCACCTTCCGTAACTGGAGGTGTCGGCTCAGTCGCTTCTGTCTCCGTTTCGACGAAACCGTCGCTATCTGGCGTATTCAACAGAGCGATACGGTAAACTGATCCGGGACTGATCGTTCCATGAGTGACCTCGTCGTCTGGTATCTCGATGACGTAATCGTCCCCACGGTGTTCGACTGTTCCGGTGAACACCGTGCGGAGATTATCCGAAATCTCGACCATAGATTTGATAGATGAACGCCGGTGTTAAGAAAACATCCCTCTAGCGCGGCAACCTGTGTCGGAAATTTTCTTTTGACAGTGTTTAAATATCTATATATGAGTATGATTTCTAGATGTCGTGTGAAGAATAAAGATGTGGTGATTGTGGATGGTTTCTCTGTCGCTGATTGTATACGGTTGTTGGTAGATAGGGAATTCTAGCAGAAGTAATTAAATATATAGCCGTGATTAAAGTGTCTGGTGTGAGTGCTACGCTGATTGCAGCACCGTTCTACTTAGCAACTTGACGGTGCTGTCGCTTCGAAAGGGGTGAGTTGTACTGTTACAGCTGAAAAATCGGTATCCGAACAATAGTACTGCTGTAAGGGTCGTGTTGTCTCTCTTTTAGTGACTGGTCTTCGTTTCACACATCACCCGGTGTTCGAATCTGGGGTCCGCTATCACGCTTTCCACGATTTGGAGAGTGGGATTGTGAAGTTGCCACCTCGTTTGAGAATATACTCGTACTTCGTATTACCCTCCGAAAAGTCCTTGACTGTCGTTGTCTGTCCGACGGTGAGCAGCGCACAATTATTTGACACCCACTTTGCGTCCTTGATCTCGTACGCACCGTTTCGATTCTCGACGGCGTCTGCGTAGATCCAAGCACCAATCACATCTGAGAGCGAGCACTGGCCAGACAGTCCCTCCGTTATTTTTATCTCGATAGTGTTATCGAGACAGAGGTCACAGGTAAAATCCGTTACCGTCCCCTCGATGCGCCCCGACGGATCGTCGATAAGCGGAGCGTTGCATCGTTGCGACTCCAGACACACTCCGTCGTTGAGATAAGCGTACGTCGGCGTTTGTTGATCGTCCTCGGTGTACACCGCGAACACGCCTTTGAACGAGAATACGTTCCCAACAGAGTGAGTCGTACTATGATCAGATGCACTAGCGACGTAGTCGATGCGTCCGCTTGTCAGCTCGACTTTCACTGCTCGTGCAGTCGGATCATCGCTCTCGACTGGAACCGCACTGATCGATTCGATGAATCGGCTCTTTTCGTACGGTTCGATGACAGAGGTGAACACGGTTCGGAGAGCGTTCCCAGACCGGTGTGCGATGAGATACGTAAACGCATCAGGGTTGTCTCCACGTTGTGGTGGGTCGCCTTCGGCGAGCGCGACAGTATCAGCATCCGCAACCATCGTTAATCGAAGATGCGGTCGAGTCTTCTCCGAGCGAACGTTCCAGTGGTCAGCGACGCTCCAATCGACGCTGAATGGCGGACTTGGATCATCGTCACACCGAACGTTGTACAGGTAGTTGAAACCGTTCCCGACCGACTCGTTGTAGTCGGTATTTTTTCCGTGTCCGGGCTTTGGCACATCCACTCCAGCGTACGTGCCGCGTTGCTGTGCTGTGAGTGTGAGACCGTGCGTCGTGACGCCCGTTTGTGATTTCATTCCTTTCCATCCCTCGTTCGTTTCGAAGAACGCCACGGGCGTGCCATCCAGCTTGAAATCTTCGAAGAGAAGCCGGCCGATCTGGTTGTTGTCGGTCGCGCCAAAGACGCCCATCCGGTCATCGGTCGTGCTATCGAGTGAGAACGATCCTCTCCCGAGCGTCGATCCATTGGCGGTGAGACCGACATCGACACCGATACCGGCGACGGAAACGGTGAGTTCGAGTTTACCGTCTACTGTGCAGGCATAACTCGAATCGTACGAATCGGTTCCAACGTGAGTCTGTCCTCTGTATCTCTCGATTTCAGGCGGCGCGATGTCACGACCACGCATCCCGGACGTAACGGACACGCTGTCTCCACTCGATTCTGTCGTACTGGTGTTGAATAATCCGATCCTCTCCCAGTTTATCTCTTCGTAATCGTCCCAAACTTCCGTCTCAGGGTAGAACAGCCCGAGCCGAAGATTCGCATCGCGAGACAAACCGATACCGGCACACACGTGTCGACCCCCCATATCTTGACCGAGATAGACCGACTGATTGATCGGCCATCGAGCGCCCAACAGTGCAGCATCGATGGTCACGCTGGCCGTCGTCTCTCCGTCTGATCGAACGGCGACGCCACGCCAATCACGCGTGTTTGGAGACGTGTTAATGAGTTCTATGGCGCTGTGTTCGGTCGTTCTCGATCGACGGCTCGATACCCTCCCTCCCCCATCGTGAAGAACAAGCGACTCGTAGTTTTGTTTTGCCTTCTGTGTCGATCGGTTGGTCTCTGTCTGTGCTCCATGAAAGCTGAAGTGGTGATCGTGTCCGCCGTCTACCCGGAAGAAATCGACAGCGTAGGAATCGTTTTCATCAACTGTGATCTGTGCCGTGGTACGCCGGTACTGATCGACTTCCTCATAGACGTTCGAGGCGTCGACATCGAACAGCTGTACGCGGTCTGTGTGATCGAAATGCTTCGGTGTCGAAACCCACTGCTTCTCTTGTTCGTGCTTGTTGACGAGGACCGTGTTGTGGCTGATAGTGTTTGCCGTCCAGTTCCACCGCTTTGGCCAGTCGCCGGTTTTTTCTGGATATCCGAGATCCGGTGAAAGATCCAACCCATGAGCGAACACGCCGATGTTCAGGGTGTCGCGGTGGCAATGGCTGGTTCCGTACCCGACGTCCGGACCGTATCCGTTTCTGCCATAGTAGGTCCAGATGGCCCGTTTGCTCGACTCTGTGGTACCTGCACGGAGAGCGGTGAATCCGAATCCAGCGAGCTGTCGACTATCGAGTTCGAGTGGGCCCGCTGCATCGATACTGCGTGTCACTGCGTCAGTGACAGCGTTTGGTTCTCGATCAAATATCCCTCCACGGAGCCCCTGAGTAGTGTTGCTGTTTCTCAGATGAATCCACTTGGCAAGCTCTGTCCCGCCGTAGATTGTGTGCGCCTGCACAAGATTATCAATCGGCATCATCTCATCGAATCCTGGGTTGCCGGCGTGTTTTGTATCCCCGAGCGAGGGTACGTATTTGTTGAGAAAGACGAGCGACTCCTGTTGATCGATCATCTGCTTGAAGAAGGCGTTCTCGGTAAGATCAGTTCCCGAGTAGGACTCGTATTCGTTCAACACTTGCCCGACGCTCTGAACCGCACTTTTCACGAGGCTATTGTAGTGGATACTCCCCTCGAATGGGAACCCATCCCGGTCGAACATCCCGAGAAGCGACGGCAGGACATCGCCTCCCGTGACTCTCCACGCCCCCCACGATGAGTCATCGCCCGTATGTTTGAGTCCTCCCTCTTTAAAGAGGAAGTCGATCGCATCGCCAGTGTATCCGTTTGGATCATCCTGCACAACTGCCGAGACGGCGAGTGTGGTCTGGTGTGAGCCAAAATTACCACGAATCTGCGCTCTCTTAATCGCTGGCAGAACTTCCTGCACCAGTCCCGTCTCAATGTTTGAGCGAATCTCGGTGACACTTGTTTTGGGTGTGAGTCCGCTGAACTCCGTCGTTTTTCCATCGAGAAAGGAAGTGAGCTTCTTATCACCTGTTTGTGCCGGAAATACAGCATCGTACGCGATCAAGAGCTCCTTGATCCAGTACGATTCCCAGATCGACCCGATCTGTTTCCCGCGTCCCGTTCCCCCGTGTCCCGGGTTCGGAAACCCGTTCTGTGCCGTGTATCCTCCATCATCGAAGTAAACGGTGTTCTGAAGGGAGAACTCGGGGTAGACATCTGCAACGCGATCAAGAATTACAGAAGCGGCACGGGCGTATTTCTGCTTGCGCGTGTAGAGATAGGCCTCGGACAGTGTACCTACCAGTGACCGATATCCGTAGACGACCATCCAATGATGTGTCCACGCGACCGGTACCCAGCGTTGACCGGCTGTCCCGATATCGCCGTTCGTGTCGACCCAACCCAGCCCGTCGTCGACACCCCACTTTTTCCCTTTCTCCGGATGCTCTTCATTTACGAGGTGAGATTCGTCCGCGAGCTCCGGATCGAACGTTCCTTTGTCGTCCAGCCCGCTTTGACGATACGCCTCGAAGTCGTTCGTCGGCAGTGTATACTTCCCGTTGGTGATCTTCCACTGTTTGCCGGGCTCAGTCGCGGGCTCGATTCCGTCGACCGGAAATTTTGCTTCCCACTCGCTTGATTCAGGCGGGTGACTGGCCGTCTGTCTCGCGAGCCACGCCGATCGCGGGATGTTTTGTGATCCAACGTATCGCCAGAGATCATCGAGTGTAAAGTATGAGAGAATAGTATCCGCGGCCGCGACTACGTCGTCTCGGACCGTCTTGGCCCAGTCATACTTCTGGATGTTTTTGCGTGCTGCTTGGCGCTCTGATGATGTGTAGTATGTCGGTCGAGATTTCCCCGATCCCGACGCTGTCTTCGCTGTCGCGTTCTCCGAAGACGCCAATAGCCCGAGAGTTGTGATGCTTGAGGCCTTCATGAAATTACGACGATTCACAGGCGAGCTGTCGGCCACGCATCCAAGATTACGAGAATCCGTTCCGTTCGCACGAATACGACACTTCTCGGCTGTATCGACCATTATGCCGAGTTAACACTATCAGGAAATAAGATTTTTGATCAAATAAATATAATATGTCTAAAATAGTGGCTGAAATATGACGGTATATTATATCTGAATGCATTTTTCAGTTCAGTGGAGAAAGCAGATAGAGGGCGCTTATCGAGAGATTTGTGAATAAAGATCTATTCTTTGGATTGAAAGGTATATTATTAGCAAAGAATTTTTATTTGATATGTTAGTGAGTTAGGACGGTTGCTCTTCGTAGTGTGGCACTGTGAGCGATCGATGAGGAAAGCTAACAAAGTCTCAATCACTCGTCGGTGAGTGAAAATATATCTGTCACCGAACAACCCGACTCACGTGGATTTGCCAACGTCCTGTTTTCATTCGTCCCCCTCATCGTTGTTTTGCAACGGCGTACGTCGGGAGAATACTGTGGGGGATAACTCGATCGAAAAACGCGTTTAATGTGATAGAATACGTGATGAATGTGTGAGTAGATCGGAAGACAGTCGAATACTCTTTTATGTCTGCTCACGAAGTGGATACGATGGCGACACGAACTACGGATCCGGAGTGGGAATACGCTGTGATCGGAACGACTCTCTGCGTTTCGGTCGGAGCCGTTCTGCTCGGCGTGTTCCAGCTTGTCGACGGCGAGTCAGTCGGTACTGTTCCACTTTTTTTCGGAGGCACCGGTCTCGGGCTTCTCATTTATCGCTGGTATAGTCGGACGTGGCGAGCTGATGACGGGACCGATTCGTCTGTAACTGCTTTCAAAGACGATTCATACGCAGCCCTCTTGGAACGCTACACTCGTAACATCGACGATACGACGTCTGATGATCAATTTTTAGATATTCGACCTCCCTGTTCGGACGACGATGACGAACAGGACGAATCCACCGCAGAGCGCAGCATCGTCCCGAAGCGAAACTAACGCTGTCGATGGCACAACCCTATCTGGATGGGTAGTGGGAGAATGTACAACTCTGACTCGATTTGGAATTATCCTGTTGGAGACTCACAGTCCCGGCGCGATTCCGACGTACACGGCGATGATGTACAGGCCACAAATGGCGGCCAATACGAGGATGAGCAGGATAAGATAATCGAATGCTCCCTTGATCGTCGTCAGTTGTGGAATACGCATGTGGCTGTATACCGATTTGATCGTAATAACAACAACGGCATTTTATAACATCATATTGCCACTTCTATTGTAGAATTGGTCAATAATTAGCGAAATACGCGCTTCGCACGGACCATCCTCTTCCCGGTGAGAAACAAATGATCACACGCATCCCTGATCTCGACCGAAATCATTATAATCTAACCTTAATAGGCAGCTAATAGATCACGAACTCTCGTACGTTGGGGTTTCTAGTCATCATTGAATGTAGGTAGCGAAGACGGTAATTCAATACTAATCTCCTATGCTCCACTACGATGTAGGATCTAGCCAAGCTTAATAGTAGAGATGTACGCAAGCAGTATCCTCGAATGTCTGTTCACTCTCTCGGTACAGAGCCGAAGTCATCCACTATGTGTACGGTATTATCTGTCGATGTTATGTATCCGAATCTATTCGACACGCAGAAATACTTAGATTTTTTTACCCATGGTTGTTATCCGTACCATGGACAAACTCGCCAACGTCACGGTTGAACGCCTTCGAGAGGCTCTCAACGAGGCTGAAAGCGCGAAGGCAGCAAAGCGTCTCATGATTGCGCTGGCGTACAAAGATGGTGTTTCGGTAGATACACTGAGCGCTCGCTATGGACTGTCGCGTTCGACAGTGTATTCGTGGCTCGATCGCTTCGAGTACCGCTCAATCGAAGAGGCAGTACACGACGATTCCAGACCCGGGCGGCCACCAAAACTCAGCGACAAACAGCAATCTGCGCTTCAGACTGCACTCGAATCATCGCCCACGGACTTCGATTACGAGCAGTCATCGTGGACTCCAGAGCTGCTCCAGCAACACATTAAACGCAATTTTGAGGTGTCCTACTCATTAGGTCACGTTCGTCGCTTACTCCGTGAAACTGCCAATCGATAACCTAAATGTTCCTTATGCGTACCCACTTTGTACCGGGTTCAAAGGCGTGTATACCGTGAATATGGTCTCATTGGTGGTTCTATGGAATATAGGAAGTCAATAACTTTCCTGAGATACCACCTATTCATCAGTGATGTCCGAGTGGTTGACTGACAGTGATTGGGAGCGTATCGCGATGTTTGCGAATACTAGTATGCACGATCGTACCCCGGAGCTGCTGCTTCCAGAAGATGGAGCCGATATCGACGATACTCACCACGGTAGTACTTGAGTGACGGTACACACAAGAACGGAAAATCGTTGATCGAACGGTACCGCTTCGATCGTCTATTTTGCGCTCGATACTGCATCTTTGCTACTACCGTCTCTGTGTTCTCAGATAATAGAATAGTTGGATTAGATTATTGAGCAATGAAACAGGTCACACAAGGTTCTCTGCTTCGATTGTCTGCCAGATTTCTGTCCCCTGTTCGGTGATTCCGTAAACTCGTCCCTTTCGACGATCTTCTGAAACGAGTAGCTCAACGAGCGATCGTTCTCGGAGCCGTCCAAGCGCACGCGAGACATGAGATATCGAGATATCTGCGTCATCGGCTATCTGCGATGGTGTCGCAGGACCGACTGCTAGTCGCTTGAGAACGGCTACGCGATAATTAGAGCTAATAACGAAACTCACTTCGTCCCAGTTTGGTGTCATTGGGTGTCCTCCATGGTGTCACAGTCGTCCTCACAACGTCCCGTATTATCCGAATACAGGTTTAGTAATATACCACGTACCACAGCAGTTGCGTGTGTCTACTTTTTGTTAGTTAAGTTAAATAACTTTGCCTTGCGAATCGTAGCTCAGCAGTCATCCTTACGAAGCGGGCGATTATTGTTTGGGACTAATTACTCCGGTAAAGGTCGCTGCTTCGCTGATCTTCGAGTATCACAGAGGATCATGTAACATATCCATTTGAGGAACCTATTCATTCCTTACTCATACGGTAGAAACCGTATAACAATGCGCGAACACTGGCTGAAATCAGTTCAATGGGCACCCCGATAATCAATCCATTGAGTCGTTTGGCTCGCTCTTATCACTTCATTAGATCCAAAGAGTGCGGACGGGGGAGGCTTCAGAGGTGGATACGGTGACAAACGCAACTTCAGAGCGGTCGTGGTGGCGTCGGCTCATCACTGGTTCGCTCCTATGGGAAACCATTCTCGTTATCGGTTTTGCAGTAATAGCCGATCTTGTTGTCCTGATGGTTGACCGTCCGCCCATTCGGGCAGTGTTCGGATTTCCACTCCTGTTGTTTTTTCCCGGCTACGCGATCCTGACAGTGTTGTTCCCAGGTCAGCCTCGTCGTTCTCGATACAACACGTTTGATCCACTCTCTCGGAGTATCAGCGGTGTCGAGCGAGTTGCATTGTCGTTCGGCATAAGTCTCGCGCTGATACCACCGATCGCGCTCGTCTTTTGGACGGTGAACGATCAGGGGTTCGGTGTCCGAGCCATCCTCTGGGTCTTCACTGCGATTATCACGCTCGGAATGATCTATGGGACGTACCGACGCTTTCGACTACCAATGCGGGATCGATATCGCATCCCAGTCAGCCACTGGATGTCTGAGCTGCGGACAAACGGGTTCAGCGGGGGAGTGATCGGAACCCTTCTCCGGATCGGACTGGCGATTTCGGTTATTCTCGCGGTAGGAACGCTGGGTTATGCAGTTCTCGTTCCAAACCAATCGGCGTCGTACACCAACACCTCGCTTCTCACCCGTGGTCCGACTGGCGATCTCACTGCCGCAAATTATTCAAATGCAATGGCGGAAAACGGAGGGAACCTCATTCTCTCGATCGAGAACAATGAGAAAGAGTCAGTGTCGTACACAGTTGTCGTCAAGATACAGCGCGTAGAAACAAATGGGCAACAGACGTCTGTGAATTCTTCGGACGAACTGAAGCGTCTCCAGACAACTGTTGTGGATGGCGAAACAGATTATCTGTCTCACACCGTATCTCCATCGATGAACGGTGAGAATCTCAGGCTGCAGTACCTCATCTACAAAGGTGACCCCCCGGCAGTCACGACGGCATCCAATGCGTATCAGACGCTCTTTATCTGGGTCGATAACCCGAGTCCGACAGCGACAAACCCAACAGGCGGTTCCGGAACAGGTTCAGGGACAGGAACGGGATCAGGCCCGGGGTCTGGATCTGGAACAGGGCAATCACTGGCGAATACTAGCCCTACGAGAATAGCGGTGGTCGACTGATGTGGCCGTGGGAGCATCTCGCTGTTGGCTATCTTTTCTATTCTTTTTTTACTCGCTTTCGCACCGGATCACCACCTGGTTGGATGGGCGTGCTTGCTCTCGCGTTTGGCACTCAGTTTCCAGATCTCATCGACAAACCGCTCGCGTGGGAGATTGGGCTACTTCCATCCGGAAACTCCCTCGCGCACTCTCTGTTCACAGCACTCCCGCTGTCTGCGATTGGAATCATTCTCGCTAACCGTCGTGGAGTGCCCCAGTTAGGAGTCGCGTTTGCGATTGGATATCTCCTGCACCTCCCAGGCGATGTATTCTATCCGGTGTTGTACGGTGGCGGTCCGTGGATCGATTTTCTCTTCTGGCCGATCGTTCCTGCCCAATCGGGACACGTTTCTGGGTTTGTCTATGAGTTCAGGCATTTAATCGAACGAACGGTACAGTATCTATCTTCACCGTCTGGCCAACTGTATCTAATGCTCGAAGTAGGATTACTCGGCTCGGCAGGGATAATGTGGTACGCCGATGGAATGCCCGGAGCGGGTATCCTTCGTGTCACGATCGCTCGCGTCCGAACGCAGATCTGAACGCTCTATAAATTCATTCTAAGTATCCGAGATCTTTGAGACGATCCTCGATCGTTTCGTTGTGTGTTTTTCGCCGGGCATCGGGATCGAACAGCGGATATTTTCGCTCTCCCGCTGATTCGACGATCGGAAGCGTCTGACCGTCCATCTCCACATCGGCAGGAACATCAAAGGTTGCCAACACCGATGGAGCAACATCAAACAGGTGTGCGTTATTGAGTGGCACTGTCTCGTCGACCACAGCGCCTCGTGCTGCGATGAGTCCGGCACGCTTGTGATTCCATGGTTCTTCTGGGGCATCGAACTGTCCTGCTCCGAGACGAGTTGAGAGAAACTGATCGAAATCAGTTGGGATTGTTAAGATATCCACTGCTCGGTTCGCTTCTGGTCCTTTGAAGTACTGTCCGCGCCGAACAACCGATTCAAATACTGGTTTC
Organism: Halocatena marina; assembly: GCF_025913575.1. Taxonomy (NCBI): domain Archaea; kingdom Methanobacteriati; phylum Methanobacteriota; class Halobacteria; order Halobacteriales; family Natronomonadaceae; genus Halocatena; species Halocatena marina. Next base: position 871,619 of record NZ_CP109785.1, read on the forward strand.
CCTGCGGGCGTCTCGGCCTGCTCTAAACATTCGATGAGAGCGGATCGAACCGACTCGTACTCCGACTCTGGAACGATGCCGTCTGGTTCACGACCTTCGAGATTGATACGAACACCGAGCTCAGTACGCGAGCGCATGTATGCCATCGAACGTGGAAAGTCAACCTGTTCGGTCGCGGTACTAATTGCTCTCATTGGTACGTGTCGGAGAACAAGATCATCGAGGCCGATAACAGAGAGGATCGATTCGATTCGCTGACTCGTCAGTCCCATCTTCGCTGTGCTTGCTGTCAATCGCTCAATGAAACTTGAATCAAACTGTGTGGCCTCTGTACCGTGCTTGAGTTGTGCATCTCGGACACCTGCCCACGACGGCATTCCAGTGCCACCGTTTGTCGTCTGAACAAAGCCATGCTCGCGGAGGTACTCATTTACGAGGAACGAGCGGCCCTCGTAGGGGCCAATCCCGTGATCACTCACGACGAAGACGTTCTGGGGTTCACACGCGTCGAGCAGCTCGCCAATCTGTTCATCAACCGCACCGTAGATTCGCTCTAGCGCGGCCCAGTCACCTGGCTTTTTATGACAGATCGTATCTGTCCACTGAAACTGGACAAATCCGAAATCCGGCTCGAAACGCTCTGCGAGATATCGGAACGCGTCACCGCGCATCCGAATACAGTCTTTTGCTGATTCGACGTCTCCGTACAACTGATACCCTCCAATCGCCTCTTCGACGTCTGAGAGTATCTCCGGAGGGTGGCATTTCGGTGCTTCGGGAGCGGTATATCCGGGAATGAGAGCTCCATCGAACGGGCGCGGTGGGTGTGTGACTGGCACGTTGACGACAACACTCCGATAGCCGCATCGGTCGAGATACTCCCACAGCGTCCGTCGTCGCACGTGCGTCCCATTGACAACGTTCCACTCATACCCGTCGAATGAAAGAAAGTCAAAAACACCGTGTTTTCCTGGATTTGTTCCCGTATACAGCGACGGCCAGGCGCTCGCAGTCCACGGTGGAATCTGTGATTCGAGCGATCCGCTTGCCCCCGAGAGAAGTCGCTGTAAGTGGGGTAACCGGTTTTGCTTGAACTGCGGTTTGAGCACCGGTAAACAAGCGGCATCGATGCCGATCAAAAGCGTCCGCAGACTCCCGTTATCGCCCATCGATTCGTCTATGGCATCGCTCGCCCTTTGTTATGGTATTCATTCTCGTTTCAGTCTACGTTTGTCCCGCCTTTACTCTGAAGATCACGGGAATGACAACCGAGAGGGAATGATAGTGTATGTCTTGCAGAGTGGTAGCCATCAAATATGCTCAGCTGCGCTTGAAAGACTGTGGAGATATATCAGTAGTTTAGTTTGGATCACGATGTATCTTCGTAATTATATATTACGTGGGGAATGATCCTCACATCAACACCGGTCTTTCAATCCAATTCTGTTTACGACGAGCGAAAACCGCTGTAATTGGGGCCGAATATTCAGTTCAGTCGTTTTCGATCGATATATCATCAAAAACAATCATAGTACTGAACAACGAGTCTGGTTGTACGCTGACTTGCAAATGAAACAGAGACACTACTTGGCTTAATCGGACGCTGTGACTTCGATCAAGGAGTTACGTCGTGATCTCACTAGAGATTCGGATCAAAGTAAGGGCGAATGAAGGACAAAGGAACACAGCACGTCGATCCCATGTCCAGTACCGTTCCGTCCGCTTCGTCACCGCTGCTGTTCAATGATGGGAATTATCTCTCATCGTCAGTGGCTAACTCGATCGGGAGACGTTGCTCGCGCTGTCGTATCGAGAGGTAATGGATAATCGTCGTCAGGCCGAAGAGGCCGAGGATGATTGCTCCCGACACAGTTACTGACACTGCGGCGAACACGCCCACATCGATGACGCCGATGGCGTATATCACCACACAGATGATCTCAATCGCGAGATACATCAATTCCCATCTGATGTCGTATCCTCCCTCGCTCGGGAGGTATTCATCGACATCGCTTGCCCGATCGGTCAGACGGATCGTTCCGCTTTCCGTATCGTAGTCGATGAGTCCTGCTTCAGCCAGTTTTGGAACGTGTGTCTGATAGAGCGAAACGTACGCACGCTTTCGCTCTTGTTCGGTCAGTTCCTCTACTGGTGTATCATACTCCCAGGCAGCCACTTCGTCAGCAAGATCAGTCAACTGCATCGATTCGCTTTCCGATCGGAGATAGTAGAGGACGAATCGACGGCGAGGACTACTCAGCAAGTCGAAGACAAGATCTTGCGACAGTGGCTCTTCATCGCTTGATTCATGATTGGTTGACATACCATTATCCGTCGGGATAGTAGTCGTCATCGCCGCCGAGGAAGTAGAGGTATGTTGGTTACGTTCTTTGTTACAGTCGACCTACGCCTTGTAGACCGATACTAACGGACACCGTAAAACCTGATATTGATTCCTATCGACGAGCATTCACAGAGCAACCACATTACTGGCTGAATCCAGCCGTGATTCTACATAATACTCAAACTTCATGTTCGTAAATATACTTCTACTCGATGAAACCTGTCAATAACAAAGCAAGGGAGAAACGAGTTCTGCCCCTGTATGTCTCGCCCTCGAAGATACTCACAGTTCATTCAGCTCATCAGTAGTTGTGTGTCGTTCGAGCCACAGTCCACACGGGGACCGTGTTCCTCATCGGCAGTTGCGATCGTGTCCAATACTCATACCGAAGCGTTTGACTGGAGCCATGTTTGAGCAGCTACCTGTCGGGGTCATCGGCGTCGGCGATATGGGTCAGCACCACGCGCGTGTCTACACGGAGTCACCCCGGGTTGATCTCGTCGGCGTCGTAGACGAAGACGAAGAGCGCGCAGAAGCAGTCGCTGCTGAGTATAGTACACGTGCACTCGACCAATCAACGGTTCTCGAGGAGGCCAAAGCGGTATCGATTGTCGTCCCAACGCGTGCGCACGCACCGATTGCTCGAGAGGCGATCGACGCTGGTGTTGGCGTTCTCATCGAGAAGCCATTTGTTCATGACCCGTCTGTCGGACAGGATCTTATCGAACAGGCCAACGAACGAGACGTTGTTCTTCAAGTTGGCCATATCGAACGATTTAACCCGGCAATTCGGACGCTTGCCGATATACTCGCCGATCTTGATGTAATTGCCATCGATGCACGCCGCCTCGGACCACCGATCGACCGGGACGTCGATCAGAGTGTTGCGTTCGATCTGATGATCCACGATATTGACATTCTTCTGTCGCTCCTCGATTCCGAGCCACGGTCGATTAGTGCTGTTGGTTGCCGTGACAACCGTCACGTCACCGCGACGCTCCAGTTCGATGATGACATTGTTGGGACGCTGACAGCGAGTCGTCTCACACAGCAGAAGGTCCGTGAGTGTTGGATCACCACGAGCGAGTGTTTGATTGTCGTCGATTACATCGAGCAGACAGTTCGAATTCACCGCCACTCGCTACCGGAGTACGTCGAATCGGCTGGTGGCGTTCGCTATCGCCACGAGAGTATCACTGAACGACCGACGGTCGAGAACGGCGAACCACTGAAACACGAGCTACTGTCGTTCGTTGACGCGGTCACGAACGGAACGGAGCCAGTTGTCACGGGGACAGACGGACTGCGAGCGCTCGAAATTGTACGGCAGATAGACGCGCTTGCAACCAGCTCCGAACAGGAGATTCCACAGAAGATTGGATCTGGAATCCTCGCCGATAGCGGGTCGGATTCCATCGGAGGGATATGATATGTATCGAAATCATACGATTGGCGTCGTCGTGACAGCGTACAACGAAGAGGGATTGGTTGGCGATGTGATCAGCCGCATGCCAAGATTCGTTGACCGAGTGTACGCTGTCGATGACTGTTCGACCGACGGAACGTGGGACGAAATCACCCAACACGCTGCTACGCCGGTGAATGAGACCGTTACGTCTCCTGTTCCCGACGGAGGGCGAAACGCCGAACAGATGGTCGTTCCCATCCGACACGAGACCAACCAAGGGGTTGGCGGTGCGATCAAGTCGGGATTCGAGCACGCACTTGAGGATAGAGTAGACATTGTCGCGGTGATGGACGGTGATGGACAGATGGATCCAGCACACCTCCATCGGCTCCTCGATCCGATCATCGATGGAAAAGCCACGTACGCGAAAGGCAATCGCCTTTCGAGAATGTCCCATTTTCGAGGGATGTCACCGCTGCGTGTCATCGGGAACCTCATTCTGACCGCTCTCACGAGAATCGCGAGCGGTTACTGGCGCATGAGTGATCCCCAAAACGGATACAATGCCATCTCTCGGTCGGCGCTCGAGCGTCTCTCGATCTCTGATCTGTACAGCGGCTATGGGTTCAGAAACGACATTCTCGTCCATTTGAACGTCCAGCAGGCAATTATCGCAGACGTTGCGATGCCAGCTATCTACGGAGAAGAAGAAAGCGGTATCCGCTACAGCAACTTCGTCCCACGGATGTCCGGGCTCTTGCTGCGTCGGTTCCTCTGGCGGCTCCATCAGCGGTACATGTCGAAGCACGGCTCCTTCGAGTCGGGTTTATCAGCCGCAGTGATCAGTGTACTCGCGGGAGTCATTCTCCTCACTCGAACACTCTCTCGCAAACGCTCGCTGTTTTCGCGGATCAGCACTGTAGGGATGGTGTTCGGTGGTTTGCTGATGGCGCTTGCGATGGCCGAGAGTCGACACGCGAACGATGCAACCGTGGTGGTTGGTGAAGATGAGTAAGCGAATCCTCTCAGTTGTCGGTGCGCGACCACAGTTCATCAAGGCGTTTCCGGTGTCAAACGCACTTCGTCGCTCGCACGACGATGTGCTTGTCCACACTGGTCAGCACTACGACGCGATGCTCTCGGACGTGTTCTTCGCCGAGCTCGACATCCCCGAACCAGCGTACAACCTTGGTGTCGGTTCGGGAACCCACGCCGACCAGACTGCGCAGATGATGATCGAACTCGACGATGTGCTCGACGCAGAATCACCAGACGTGATGATCGTCTACGGTGACACCAACTCGACGCTTGCTGGTGCACTCGTTGCTGCGAAGCGCTCGACGACGCTCGTTCACATCGAGGCTGGACTGCGGAGCGGGAATCGATCGATGCCCGAAGAACACAACCGAATCGCAACCGATCACCTCGCAGACGTGTTACTCGCGCCGACCAGCAGTGCTGTAGACACACTCCGTTCTGAGAGTGTTCCTGGCGAGATTCACGAGACCGGCGATGTGATGTACGATGCCATTCTGTACGTCCGCGAACGCGCCAACGAGGTGTCGGCAATCCGCGAGCAACTCGATCTCGAACCGGATGGATACGTTCTTGCGACGGTTCACAGAGCGGGCAACACGAGCAACAAAAGCCGACTGTCGTCCATCATCCGTGGGCTGGCGAGTGTCTCGGTCCCGGTCGTTCTTCCGATCCACCCGCGAACCGAAGCGGCGCTCAAAGAGAACGGTCTGTGGCAGTTGGCCTGCGATCAACTCACGATCATCGATCCCGTTGGCTATCTTGATTTCGTCAGTCTCCTCGAAGGAGCAACACTCGTTGCAACTGACTCTGGTGGCGTCCAGCGTGAGGCGTTCTACCTCGATACGCAGTGCATTACATTACGCGATGAAACAGAATGGGTCGAGACGATAGACTGTGGTTGGAATACACTCGTCGGGGCTGACAGTGACCGTATCGCACAGGCGCTCGCGCAGAACGAGCCTAATCCGCCGAAACCACAGCTTTACGGCGATGGTCGAGCCGCAGAGCGTGTTGCTGAGGTGATTGATAGTGTTTGATGATTACGAATTTGCGCTGTGTCTCACGCACGATATCGATCGGCCGTACAAGGCATGGCCGCAAGCGTTGTACTACGCGCTCGCCGACCGCCAGCCATCGCATCTCCTGTCGATGCTTCCTGAGAGAAATCCCTACTGGCAGTTCGAGACGATCATGGCGGTCGAGGATGACTTCGACGTCCGGTCTGCGTTTTACTTCCTAAACGAGCCGGATCTGCTGCGGGATAAGTCGCCCGTTTCGTGGTTTCGCTCGGAGAACTGGATACAACAGCTCGGGCGATACGACATCACAGACGAGGCGATCGTCGACGTCATCCACACACTCGACCGCGGAGGATGGGAGATTGGGATCCACGGATCCTATCACTCGTACGCGGATCAGTTCCGTCTCGCCTACGAGAAAGCGGTGCTCGAATCACTCTATGACGGCTCGATCCTCGGTGGCCGACAGCACTATCTCAATCTCGATCGTCCACAGACGTGGCAGTATCACGCCGAGTTGGGACTGCGCTACGACGCGAGCTTGGGTTCGAGCACCAGTTATGGATTCACAAACGGCTACGGGGTCAAACGGCCGTTCGACAACTCGTTCGTTGTGTTCCCACTGACAATCATGGAAGTCGCACTCCCAGATCCCGGAACGAAAGAAGATGAGGCGATCGCTGAATGCGATCGGCTGCTTCGGGAAGCTGCAGAGAATGATGCTGTGATGACTATTCTCTGGCACCTTCGGTACTTCAACGAAGATGAGTTCCCCGGATATCTCCGTCTGTACCGATACATCATAGAACGCGCCCAAGAGCTGAACGCATGGATTGGGCCGCCCGGAGAGCTCTATCCACACGTTGCAAAACCGCCCGACAGCACAGAAACAAGACCAAAAACGGAGCTCTAAGAGTAAAATAGATGATAGGAATTATAACGAAATTTGAAAGAGGTTCATCATGAGCACGAAATCAATCGATCTGCAACGACTCACGCTGTCCGAGTGGGATGAGGCACTCCCCTCGTCAGGGACCGAAGTGTTTCACACACCATCAGTTCTCTCAGCTATCGACGATCATTCTAATGGGGAGCTGCGATTATACGGTGGATTCAAAGGTGAACAGCCGGTCGCACTCTTGCCGGTGTTCGTTAATGAACGAACGATCGGTCGTGTTGTGACCTCGCCACCCCCCTCGATGGGGATTCCACGACTCGGCCCACTTGTGCTGAGTGCTAGTCCAAAGCAACGAAAGAAAGAAACTGTCAACGAAGGGTTTGCCGAACAGATACTCGACGATCTCGATGTCGAGGCCAGATCGACGCTCTTTCGGATGATCTGTCCGAGGGCCTATCCTGATCCACGGCCGTATCAGTGGAACCGTCTTGAGGTACAACCACGATTCACCTACGTTCTCGATCTCGAAGACTGCACGGTCGACAACGTGATGGATCCGTTCAGTCGGAGCCTCCGGAACGAGATGCGCAACCGTGAGTCGAGCGACATCACGATTTCGGTGGAGGGGATGGACACAGCAGAGCAGATCTGTGACTCTGTGAACGAACACTTCGCCGATTACGGAGCACGATCGCCTGCTGACTGGTCGTTCGTTCAGGATCTCCTCAACGCGGATTCAGTACATCATCGGGTGTACGTCGCCCGTACGGATGATGGATCCTATTGTAGTGGCATTATCGTTCTTTATTCCGATGATACTGCCTACTACTGGCTGGGAGGTATCACGGCAACTCACGAAGGTGTAAGCGTCAACAGCCTTCTTCATCGGACCGTCATTGAGGATATCATCGAAGAACCAGAGTTGGATTCGGTCACTCGTTATGATCTTGTCGGTGCGAACACAGAACGGCTCTGTCGATACAAAGGAAAGTTCAGCGGGATGCTTGTCCCGTATTACGTCGTCGAATCCAACGGTCTAGAAATGAAGCTTGCAAAAGGTGTTTATGATCTCGCAACTCGATAGATATCCGAGTCGTAGTCTCGTTATCGAACGAAAAGCGAACCAACAGCAACGCAACCCAACCGTTCCGCTCAGCTCATCAACCGATCCAACGAAACCATGACACAACGCGTTTCAACTTATACGACCGAGACATCCGCACTTAACGACGAGCAACGCACAATCGATATCCTGCGAAAAACGCTGGCCTACGCTCGAACACGGGACTACAAAGGATGGGATTACGGTGACGGGATGAGCAGTAAGCTCCTCCAGTGGTTCCCAATCGATAATAAGTGGCTGAATCTCGTCGTCCAAGAGGTCGCGAAACGACCACCTATCAACGTTCGACCGTTGTTGCTCATTGAGCAACGGCGTAACTACAAGGGGACGGCGCTATTCGCAATGACGAATCTGAACACCGCCAAACTCCAATCGGTGTGCACTCCGGATGAGACGTCTGCGTCGACGCCGGGATCCGGTGCTTGGTCTGAGATGGGTATCGATACCGATGTCGATTACGAAGACGAGAGTTACCAGCTCAATCAGTGGCTCATCTCGAATCGGAGCGTCGGGTACAGTGGCTTCTGTGGGGGCCACAAACATCAAATTCAGCATTTCCACAGCCGTGGAGTGCCGAATGATCCCGATGTCGTCTCGACCTCATACGCTGTCAAGTCGCTACTGTCGGCCGCGTCGCTCGATCCGATGTACCTGTCTGTCGCAGAAACCGCTGCCAACTTCGTTGTCGACGATCTCAACTACCGAACCGTCGCTGATGGAGCGTGCATCGACTACCACTTCAACCACCCGAGTGACTCGTATACGATCAACGCCGGTGCAATTGGTGCGAGACTGCTCATAGATCTGTACGACCAATTCGGAGACGAGTCCTACCGCCGCCGAGCGAAATGTCTCCTCGACCACATCGCTGGCCTGCAGACCGATATCGGTGGCTGGACCTACCGCGATCCTCCGTCAGCCTCACATCTCTCAATGGACAACCATCACAACGGATTTGTCATCGAGGCGTTCCTCCGGTATCAAGATGTGACCGGCACTGATCGATACGCGAAGACGCTGGATCGGGCACTCACGTTCTATCGGGAGACCCTATTCGATCCGTCCGGTGCACCGAACTGGGACGAAAAGAAATCGTACCCACGGGATATCCACGCGAGTGCACAAGGGATTCTCGTGTTTACCTACGCTGGTGATCTTGATTTCGCACGACGTATTCTTGCATGGGCGCTCGACAACCTTTATGTGGGTGATGGAAAGTTCTACTACCGAAAACACCGCTTCTATACGACGCGGGTAACGTTGATGCGGTGGTGTCAGGCGTGGATGGCATACGCGATGTCGGAGTATCTGATAGCTCTGCAGAACCAATCGAAACAGACAGTGGATGTCTAGGCTGTCACTGGCAATCAGCTGCTGAATTCATTGTATCAGGGGAGCTACCAGCGACAATTCGTACGTCTCACAGCTTGTGCCTACGTCCGGTCGCGGATCCACTTGTAGGCGTGTGCTAGTGACGTGATCACCGGTGAGCCGCGTTCGACCGTATAGAACGGAACGAGTTCTGGATTGAACTTCGCCTTATAGCGGTTGATGCGGGGATTGTCCGCTCCGACGAGATCGTATGTCGCTCGGTCTCGCTCCATTGCTTCGGTCATTACGTGCCAATCGAGTAGATCATTCACAGGAAGATCGATGTCGATATCTGTCCGGACACCACCCTGCCATCGATACACAGTATCGCCGTCGTCGAGTGCGAGCAGCCCACCGATGAACTCACCATCGACCTGAAGCGCGTACGGACGCACGGATCCATCGGGGAGACCAGCTGCCAACTCCTTCACAAATGAAGGCGTAACGTGATAGTCGATATCTTGACTCTCGTACCGGTTATTCACCTGTTCAATGATATCGGAGATTGCTGCTTGACCACCTTCCTCAATTGTGAATGTTTCCTCTTCTCCATCCTGAATGTTACTTCGGGCATCACGACTAAACGACATCAGGAGATCCTCAGGTCCCGGAGAGAGATCGACGAGGTATGTATACGACGGTGTCACATCACAGCCGTTCCAGAGAAACGGTCGCAAATCGTCATAACAGCCGTGGATACGCATGTGTCCGTATTTCGGATCGAACTCCGAGTCGGCCCATTCGAAACACCCATCGATGAACTGGCGCTGCCGACGTTCGAGCTTTCGCTGTTTCAGCCCGTCTCCATTCAATAGTGCGGGACCGAGATAGGAGACTCGAAGCTCTGGCGGTGGTGAGAATGCGGTCCGAATTGGTCCACGTGTAAGTTCGAACAGAGGAAACAACCCAATCGGCTCCTCTCCCACGTACCCTACGAGTGGATGAACCGCAGTATCTGCGTGTTCAGCTTGCACAGACAACGCCTCGTGCCGGTGAAACAAACACGTGTGCGGTGATTGCTCGACAAGTCTATTCCATATTTCGTTGTCACTACCATCTATACGCTCGATTTCGACTCCCATGTCACTATCCGAACGTTCGGGTTCCAACACTGTGTCGTTTTCCATCAATATTTGATATGTATTATAATTTGATAAGAATAACAGTCTTTACGTAATTATATTACATAGGGAGAGTATCAGATTCCATCATTTTACCTCCATTCACTTTATATTAGATACCGATTAACAGCAGTAGATAATACAATAAAAAATTTGACGATGGTCTCGATAATATGTATTATTCCTAGAGATTTATTAATTGCCTATTGATAAAACTGGCATCTGTCAGGCGCATACTCGATGAGAATAGCAAGATACAGCAGGTTATATCTGTAATCAGTTAGTTCTATTCTATATTCCCATTGCCAATTATGAATATTCTCGGACAATTAATTACAAGTGACCACCAGACGTAATACTTCGCGCCGCGGTAACTGCCCACTACTCACAGCGTCGGGGCACCGCAGTACCGGGCATTGAGAGTCATGTCAATGTTACGAGCTTGGAGTTTCAATGTTGTATCGTTTCCGGTAACGTCCGTGAAAGACACGGAGGTAGCCAATGAGCACCAAGGCACCGAATAACTCACAGACACAGTCAGTCGGGAATAGCGCTTCAACAGAAATGGAAGCCGAATCAACCGTCACCGAAACCGAAACAGAGACGAGTGCCGGCCCGTCACTCGGTCCCGACCGGATCTTCGAGGTCTTGAAAAATCAGCGCCGCAGACGAACCCTCCAGTATCTCATCGAGCACGATAATCCGGTGACCATTGGGGCACTCGCAGAACATATCGCTGCGCTCGAAAACGACACCACGGAGGCCGCACTCACTTCTCGCGAACGAAAACGAGTCTACGTCGGGTTGTACCAGTGTCACCTACCAAAAATGGATGACACCAGTGCGATCGAGTTCGATAAAGCGCGGGGGACAATAGCACTCGGAGCGACCTCCGAGCAGTTCGAACCGTACTTGGATCTCGAATCGAACGAATCCGATGCTTGGCCTCGCTATTACCTACTACTCACGGGAATAAGCAGCCTAATATTCGCTATTAATGTAATCTCAGGAATTGGTATCTCGCTTACGCAACTACTCGCAGGTATCCTCGTGGGATTTGTCTTCCTCTCTACAGTTCATATCTATAGTACCCCGAATGAAATAACTACATACCTATCGTCTCTGGCTGAACGCTGAGGGATGCTGTTCGCCCTGCCTGCTGGTGGTAGGTCGACACGTACTATCCATCGATTTCTTGCAATTATGGCCCGTAAGCAACGACGTTGAAGTGGTACGTGTCTACTCTCTACAAAGTACCGATTAACAAAGCCACTCGCCGGTTTTGAGCAGTTTATGAGATTTCTATTTTTCACAAACACCCCGGCTCACGTTCACCTATACAAGCACGCGGTCGCAACGCTTCGGGATGAAGGACACGAGGTGTCGATCTTGGCGCGTGATTATGGCTGTACTATCGATCTTCTCGATTGGTACGGGCTCTCATACACTGTGTACGGGCCGTGTGGGACGACGCGCTGGTCGTTACTCCGACGGCTCCCTGAACACTACGCTCGCATTGCCCGCCATGCGCTCTCATTCGATCCAGATCTCATCTTCGGAATGGGTGCGTATGCTGCCCACGCTGGCGCACTCACGCGGACGCCAGTCGTGTTGGTCCTCGATTCAGAGCCGACGGGACTAGATCACACCATTTCGATGCCGTTCGCTCGAACCATCGTGACACCAATGGCGTTCCGTAAGGATCTTGGTTCGAATCACTACGTCTTCAATGGATTCAAAGAATGTGCGTATCTCCATCCGAACGTCTATGAGCCATCAGTCAACGTCCGCAAACACCTCGATCTCACGCCCGATGAGCGGTACGTCCTCGTTCGTCTCAATGCCTTCGGCTCTCACCACGATGTCGGCCACGGCGGATTCTCGGCTGACGAACGCCGCAAACTAATTACGCAGTTGGCCGAGCACGCTACAGTGTTCGTCTCCGATGAAGGCGAGGATTTCCCGTTTGACTCGCTTCCTGCTCGTCCGTTTGACATCCATCCAGCTCTGTTGCACGATACACTCGCGGAAGCGTCGTTGCTCGTCGCTGACACACAGACGATGGTGACTGAAGCAGCGTTGCTCGGAACCCCCGCGATCCGTTCGAACTCGTTCGTCGGGCCCGAAGATATGGGGAACTTCCTCGAACTCGAAGAAAATAATCTCGTCTACAATCTTCGAACGTTTGAGGAAGTGCTGGAAACTGCTGAGACTGTTCTGAGCCAATCCGGTGTCGAGCGCGAATGGGAACGCAAACGCGACCGATACGTGAGCGAGCTGGTGAATCCAACAAAGACGATAACAACGCTCGCAGTGGAAGCCGGAGACGCTTCTGCTGTTGAAAACCTCCATCGACGCTCCATGCACGAACAGCAACCGATACGGAAAGAGCGGTCACCACAGCAGAAGTAAACAAACATCGTAGTGAAAGCGGTCGTCCATAGTGGTGCCCTGTTCAGTCAAAACATTATAAATCAGGTCTACGTAGTGACTACGTATGACACACGTCACTGTCATCGGAGGCGGTCCAGCCGGATTGAGCGCTGCGCTGTTCACGGCGAAAAATGAACTCGAAACGAGAGTGTTCGACACTGACGAGACGTGGATGCACAAAGCACACCTGTTCAATTATCTCGGTATCGAAAGCATCGACGGGAGCGAATTCATGTCCGACGCTCGAGATCAAATTGAAGAGTTCGGCATCGATCGTCATCAGGGAGCGGCCGTCACCAGTCTCGATCAAAACGGAGCAGGGTTCACCGTGACGACCGACGGCGACGAGTACGAAAGCGAGTACGTTGTGCTCGCAACGGGTGCAAACCGAGACCTCGCTGAAGCCCTCGGCTGTGCGTTCACCGACGACGGAACGGTGGATGTGTCTCTTTCGATGGAAACGAGTATCGAAGACGCGTACGCAACCGGAGCGATGGTACGCGCCGAAGAGTGGCAAGCTGTCATCTCAGCGGGTGACGGCGCAGCAGCTGCACTGAACATTCTCACGAAAGAAAAAGGCCAGCATTTCCACGACTTCGATACACCAGCAGACGCCGCGTGATACCAAATCGTATCGCTGGTTATAGATCGCTACCGTTGCTGGAAACAGTACCTGCCGCTCCTCAATGAGAACGCGACCCATCGCTCTCTGATGGTCTCAGGCATCCGCGCTTACTGATGCCCGATTCAGTTATTCAACATAGATTCGGCCGGTACCATTTTCTGAAACGCTTACAGTCACTTGGTAGTCGATGAACGGGAAACTCACCCGTCCACCGATCCCCTGAACGAATAACGTATCCAGTGCTTCAGGATCGATAGCGTCGTTCAGCGGTGTGATGATCTCTGTCTCGTCGATATCTGCAACTGAACCAACTGCTTCGACAACTCGCACACCGAGATCATGTTCTGATGGATCGTATCCGAACATCGCTACATCTTCCAGATCCGATTCGAAAGACGTCCACTCCCCCTCATTCTCCGTATCTACTCCCATGGCAGCCTCCGTATTGATGTCTGCTCTCATTGTTGTGTTGATTGGGTGGCAGCCCATAGACAGACAACAACCCAATAATGCCCCACGCCCTATATAAACGATGTGGAATTCGTTTGGAATTTCCCACTGTTTATATTTTGGAACGAATAGGTGATGACTATTCGACGGTGCACGGCACCATCCCGTCCACCATAACCGACTCCAAACTGTCAAATTGGGGTCGCCGTAGTAGTTTACTGTATGGTGTAGTAGGATGTGGTTTATAGTGGGCGATGTGAGAATAAATGTCTGAATTATGAGTGATCGTAACAACTACTTACAGGACAGTAAGCATAAGCTGTTTTTCGTGTACCAGACTGCCATCCACAGTGGTGCCCAAGCCGTCGTTCCGGGTCGTACTAGCAATGTTTTGAAACGCGGCCACGATGATGAGATGCGTCAGTAGTAGCTGATTCGTACTCCGGCAGACGACAAGTATGGTACATTATAACAAAGGAACAACGAGACCGCCCTGAAAGCATCGAGATGGATATCGATCGCCTTCTTATCGTCGGGACGCTCGGCGGCGGTGGCATTCACCAATACGTCGAGCAACAGTATCAGGCTCTCAACGGTAGCGTTGACGCGTCGGTGTATGATATGATGTCCGAACCGAAAGGGGCTGGCGTATGGTGGATGATTACGTCCACGCTCGCCTCTCTTCTGGCGGCACTCCGGTTCCCATTCCGATCGCCGCCGGATATCGTTCACGTTCATACCTCGCACCGATTTTCCTTCTATCGCGCGGCGTTTTACGTTCTGTGGGCGTCATCCGTTTGGAACCGTCCAGTTATCCTCCACATCCACGGCTCATCATTCGATGAGTTCGTGATGACCGATTCGTGGCTCGTCTCACGGATACAGTCCCTCGTCTTCGAGGCGTGTGACCGCGTCATCGTGCTCTCTCCCTACTGGCACGACGTGTTATCGACCCGTGTCGATGAAAAAAAGCTCCGTGTTCTTCCGAATGCGATCGATCCCAGCGAGTACACACCCACGTTCGGCGGTGATCCGCCGCACATCGTTTTCGTCTCGAATCTCGTCGAGCGGAAAGGCGTCCACGAACTTGTCGATGCTGTCGAAGCGATCGTCGTTGAGCAGGATGTGCGCGTGAGCATCGCCGGGAGTGGTCCACTCACAGAAACGGTTGAGGCGGTAGCAGACCAGTACGACGCTGTCGACTACCTCGGGTACGTCTCAGAGGAGGACAAACGAGCACTGCTCGAGTCGGGCTCTATTTTCGTGCTTCCGGCGTACGCTGAGGGGCTTCCGATCGCAATGTTGGAAGGAATGGCCGGCGGAAACGCTATTGTTTCGACTACTGTTGGGAGTATCCCTGAAGTCATCGGCGAGGAGAATGGGATTCTCGTCGACCCCGGTGATGCAGAGCAACTAACCGAAGCGCTCACCACGCTCGTCTCGCTCCCAGAACAGACCGAACAGATGGGACGACAAAACCGTCAGCTCACGCGCGATACGTATTCGTGGGCCGCCGCAAAGAAGACACTCCACGATATTTACGCTGGTCTCCCAAGCGGGTGATTCGAGCGGGTAATCGTTCGTTTACGCTAGACAATCGATCAATAACAAAGCCGCGTTCTGTGCAACTCTGGGATAATGTCCGATCCTGACGTTCTCCTGCTCGTTCTCGACTCAACCCGACGAGACCGCGTTTCGGCCTACGGACACGGACGAGAGACAACCCCAACGCTCGATACGCTTGCGAGTGAGGCAACCGTCTTCGAGCACGCGTACGTTCCCGCACCGTGGACGCTTCCGTGTCACTGCTCGCTGTTCACTGGCATGTTCCCCTCTGAACACGGGATAACGAACGGCTTTACCGATCAGCGACTTCGTCTGTCATCCGACATCCCAACCCTTCCGGAACAGCTCTCTGAACGAGGCTACCACACCGCTGGGTTCTCAAACAATCCGTGGGTCGGCCAGCTTTCAGGACTAGATCGTGGCTTCGAGGAGTTTGTCGAGTGGGACCTCGAAATCAGTCGGTCCGATCATCCAATTCACGGACGGTTCGCCAGTCTCTACTCGAAGCTCCACACTGTACTCGGACACGCGAGCCGTCAGCCACTCGTTTTACTCAAACGTCGGTTCTTCACCGAGCGACTCGTAAACCGCGCGTCTCGCTGGCTCCAGCACACTGCCGATACGAACGACCCGACGTTTACGTTCATGAACCTCATGGAGGCCCACAGTCCGTACTATCCGCCCCAGAGCGCGTTCCGCGCGCTCGGGCTGGACCGTCCGACAGCACTCGAAGCTCGTCGGCTCAACGTCAAACTGCTCGCGCACATCATGGGTCGGTCATCGCTCGATAGAGACACGCGCGCTCGACTCTTGGAGTACTACGATGCAAGCGTGAAGTATCTCGATTCGATGGTCGAGACGCTGCTTTCGGTCCTCAAACGAGAAGGACTGTACGAGGACATGCTGCTCATCATCTGTGCTGACCACGGAAAGACGCTTGGTGAGTACGACCGCGACGAGAGACCGCCCCACTACGTGCGGGACGTGAACACGACCGTTCCCCTCTTCGTGAAAGAACCGAATCAGACAGAGCCCGTGCGTATCGACCAACCGTTCGAGCTACACCGACTCTTCGAAACAGTGCTGGACGGTGACCTCGAACAGTCTCTCGAAAATGCGCCATCAACTGCGCTCGTTGAGGACTTCATCCCGCACACTGGTCGGGAAGTAGAAACAGTCACACATTGGCGTGCACTGTGTGATGGCACGACCAAATACGTGACGCCAGTGGAGCACCCCTCTGAACGAACGAATGGAAACGAGCAAGAACAGACCTCCGAACACGAGTCTGATCAGGACCCGACACAGCAATCCCATGAGTATCTCTTCCGTGGAACCGGACTCAATGAAGTCCCTGTCGAAGTGGACGCATCGACGCTCGAGCAGCTACGATCGCTAATGATCGAGCGGACGAGTCAGCTCGATACCGCAACAGCGTCGGCCAACGGCTCGTCGACGGACGAGTCGACACCCGAGGATCTCAGTGGGAGTGTCGAAGCACAGCTCGAAGACTTGGGCTATTTGGACTGATTCACGGGGTTGGCCTTGGTCAGACGATTGAACGTCTTCGGTTGAATGTCAATGATGCGTCCGTGACTGGCTGCGGTGTTGTACGGGTTGATGAATAGTCCTCGGTCATCGTCTGCCGCGAGGAAAATGTACGCGTTGGCAGACGGGAGATACTGTTTGTAATCGATGTATTCGACGGGTCGCCGTCGCGTTTGAAAGCGTTCGATCTCGTACCACTCCGTGAATTCAGACGTTGCTGGCGAGGCAATAACCATCGCCGTTTTGCTCTCGTTTCCAGTCTCGTTGGTCAGACCGTCCGGTGCCGTGCTGTCTCCTCCAGCTTCGGCAGCGGTCGAGAACACGACCCACTGTGTGCCATCAACGATGAGTGACGTACCGAAGTAGATTGAGTTCGGGACGGTAGTGACTGATTCGATATGTGGGGTTCCCGAGCTGGAGATCTCATCTCTTTCGAGCTGAAAGACGTGATTTCGCTCTGTATACACACAGTCCATTCCCCAGATGATCGATGACGGCGTGAAGACGAGTTCAACGGCTCGCCACCGCTGGTCCCCACCGCCAACAATTTCGAACCGTCCATTACGGAGCCGGCCGATGTAACATTCTTCGTCCGTATCACCGGTCGTCATCCAGATATCGCCAGTGTAAGGATCGACTTGCACAGAGTGAATGTGGCGAACGTCCGGTAGTTCGAGCACTGTTGCCCACGTGCGTCCTGCGTCCTTCGAACGTCGCACGCGAGGCACTGCATCGTCCGCAAGCGGATACTCCCCGAGATAGATCGCTGCATCGTGAACACAGACAGCGGGGAGGAGAACACCGGTGAGACCCGACGACGGTGGGAGTTCGATGCTCACCCGCCAGTCCTTTCCGCCGTTATGCGAGACGAATAGCTGTCGACCGGCCGTCGCCAGCAGGACTGTGTCCGTGATCGGCCAGACGTTTGTCGTCTGATATGCTCCGACGAACCATCCTACAACTGATTTCCACGGCTGTGTCGTCTTCAGCGAATACTGGAGTGCATCGAGGCCGGTGAGTGGATTTGGAAGCCGGCCCAGTGTTTCGAACGACCCTGACGTGCGTTCTCTGAGAATCGATCGTCCGTGAGACGCATACAGCCGTCCGTTGTGGACACCCTGTAATTTCATTGTTCTTGCGTACTTATCGCACGACGTTCCGACTGCGAAAGACGAGCCTGTGAGCTGCGATCGGCTTCTTCGTCTTCGACGTAGTACAGTTGCACTTCACCGTTTGACATGACGCGGTTGACTCCCGGCTGATTGTCGAGGGATTGGAATCCCTGACGACTATATTTGAGCTCGCGGTACGCGGTGACCTCCCGCTCTTCATCCATTTGGGTAACGATGACGTACTGCGTTCCGTCGAGCGTTGGCTGTAGCCGTGACAGTCCATGAGCTGGCACCGTTTTCCGATACAGTTTCTCTCGAGGGAGCGTCCACGCGACACCTTGCGTCGCATCACTGTATCTCTCGGGCTCTATGCGAACACCGCGAATTTCCGTGTTCGGTGATTGTATGTCAATGGCCGCATCGTATCCTTCCATCTGGGGTTCCGTCACTTCCAAATTCGCTTTGTAAATGTATGGTGATTGGTAGACTGGTGCGAGCGCGAGCACTAACATGAACACGAAGCAGATCGCAACCACGGTGCCGGCTTTTGGCCGAGAAATCACGCGAGTGAGCCGATCTAGTAGCAGAACCAACCCAACCGCCCCGAGGATCGTTGCCAGCAGCATCAAGAACCCGAGGTGTCGAAACTGCATTCCTGAGATACTTCCTGCGAGATAGACGAAGAATATGATGACCATTGGAACGACGCTCAACGAGATGTACAATCGCATTCCTTTTTCCTCGGTCACGCTGTCGTCGATGCCGTGATACAACGAAAAGAGGGTGATAATAGCGGTCAGGAGTGCATACACCACACCCAGCAAAAAGAGCTTGACGAATATTTCGGTGAGACTGGCCCCGACGACAGACAACGAAGCTCCCTGTGACTGGATGCTTTGTCCCGCAGTACCCCTCCCGTCGATATACGCCATGATTTTGCTCAGGTGCTTACCGGCAAGCCGTCTGAACCACCCTGTTCTGACAGTCCAGAGAATGTAGACTCCAAAGAAAAACGCCGTTGAGGCGTACATTGTTGGATGCTTGGAGACTGGATGTGAGGAATAGAAGAGCCGATAGAACAGTTGTATTCCACAGACTGTCACGAACAGAATGAGGAGGTTGAGCGCTTGTTGGGGGTGATACAGCACAACAGCAGTGACAGCGAGCGCAAGCGCGAGCAACGTTCCCGTAATGGTTTTTGGACCAGTATCCGCTTTCTTTGAGCGAACGTCCGGGGAACGTCTTCCACTGATCGTCCTGTTTGTGAATACCTTTAAGAGGAGGAAAATAACAAATGACGAATAGAGAACTGTGAGGGTGAACGGATGGACACGAAGGTGAGTGCTGATGTGATTAATGGGAAGCAAAAGGAGAGCCGAGAATAACCCCACTACGGTAGCGTGACTCCCTGATACGAGCAATCGGACACAGAGGGGAACAAACACGAAGTAAACGAGAACGAAACAGAGGATGACGATCAGTAGTGACCGCGTGAGCGGGTAACCAGTGATTCGAGTGATGAACACCGAAAGGGTGTGGATGCCGGGATAGATCATTCCATACGGACTCAGTTCTCCGCGTGCGAGGTTTTTCGCGAGGCCAATATGTGTCAATGGATCCGCTGTCCCGTAAAAGTAGTAACCACGGATGAGCGGCAGCGAAATGACTGCGAAAACCGAACACGCAGCGAGGACGAGGGCGAGGAATCGATACGAACTGATCGGAGAGACGAACGCAACACACAGCGCCATTATAAGCGCGGCACCGACAGCGGCCCAGACCGCGATGGGTGTCGCAGTGTACATCGATAGTTCATATCCCGTTGTCGGGTTGTTGTATGCCACCATGATGGCACCCGCTAACGAGAGAAAACCCACGATCAGTAACGGTCTTTCCCATACTCTGCGATCGCCTTCTTTCACTGATGCCGTCATTGATACCGAAGCTCCAGAGACGGCATACTGTTAGTATTCCACATCACCGTTTCGCTCCTATTGCTGCTTCCGTTGGATCACGTCGTGCATTGTTATGCCCTTCATATACGAGAATAGTTGGACGTCTAATCCGGTGTGTTTGGGTTAACTATGGCGTCGGTCAGTCGTAGTATCCGAGATCCCGAAGCCTATCTCTCGCAATATGCTCTGTCGAACGCCGTCGTCTCTCTGGTGGGTCAGAGCTGATCATCTGCTGTCGGTTCTTCGGGGGCTCCGATCGAATGTTCCGTCGCTCCGTCGACGGAATAACCTGCCATGGGACCATGACTAACTCCTCTGTGTAGGTTCCAGATGGGTGGCCCCATTCACGAATTGGGAGCGGTGATGATCGCTCACCGATCATGTTCCCGTGATCTGACGTCACGACCGATGCTCCGACCAACAGATCGAGCAGCTCGTGGATTGATGGGAGCACGCGACGGAAGTTGTTCCGGTAGGCCTGCCAAATGTCGTTCCTTGAGACTGTCGTCTCGCCGGCCAGCAACTGTTCCCAGATGTCTTTTCCTCCGTTTGTCATCTGCAACCGCCTGCCAACATCGATCTCCGGATTCTCAATGAACGGGTAGTGTGGTTGTATGTAATGAATGATGAGGCGTTTGTTTGGGTAGCGCTTGGCTGCGCGACGACCGTACTTCGTCATCGTTTCTGGGAGCACCGTCCCGTGTTCTTCGTCCCACTCTCGCTGCCAGACGTTGATCACGTCGTGGAAGACGGTGTTGATCCGATCACGTCGTCGATGAAGCTGTGGACTAGCAGTTACGTAGACAGTGTCCAACAGATCCTTTCCAGAAAAATTTCCGATGAGGAATTCAACCGTGTGTGATCCTCTGGAGATTCGCCGTTCGAGCGTGCCAGGCAAGTCGTGGTGGTCGGCAAAAAGGTCGTACCGACAAGCATCGAGGACGATCAGGTTGTCCCATTCCTCTTCCATCACGTCGACACCGTCGATATTGTACTCGTACCGGAAGAGCTGACGGTTGTACAGTCGATTCAACTCCCGCGCAAAATATGATGGCGTCGAAAGCCCACGCCGGACCCCCCGCCACAGCTGCGGCAGTGTGTACATTATCCACTACTTGGAACTGGTTGTTCATCGTAAGGATGCTACTAGGACAGATTTGGACTTCCGGATAGAATGTCTGAACTGGTAGTGTCGAGATAATACGCGCATTACTATACGCGAATCGTCCGTTGCCAGCGATTAAGTGGCTATGTCTCTCGCACGACGAGTTATACGCGGTTTACAAGCCATGCTCGTAGCCGAGAGTGCGCGCATGCTTTCGAAAGGACTCATCGTCCTATTGCTCACGAACTACTTTCTCCAACCGGACGAGTACGGTCTGCTGCACTTATCGATCTCCGTTCTCGGAACCGGGCTCCTGTTCAGTTATCTCGGGCTCGCAAAATCAGCAGCACGCTACATAACAGAGTACAAAACGAAGGATCCATCGCAGATACCCTACATCATCACCAAGACATTACAGTACAATATCCTCGCTATCATCATTGTCTGTGGTGTATTCGTTGTTGGTAGCGGACCGATAGCGCGACTGCTCGGCGAGCCGTCCCTCGAACCGTTTCTGGTCGTCGGTGCCGGCTACATCGCGACGATGACGCTCTCTACCTTCACATCGATCGTGTTTCAAGGGTTCAACCGAGTGCGGTGGAGCGCATTTATTGGAGCACTGTCGAACGTCGGTCTGTTGTTGTTTGCGGTCGTATTCTTACTCCTCGGAATGGGTGCACTCGGTGCGCTCGCTGGCTACGTGGTCGGGTATGGAGTCGCTGCCATCGTTGGGTTGGGTGTCATCTACCGCCGATTCGTTCCAAACTACGAATCGGATGCGAGTCCAGAACCCGGTCTCTCGAAGAAAATCCTCCGATACAGTATTCCGCTCACGATCACACGCAGTGGTCACACGCTCGATAAGGATGTTGATACGATCCTCGTTGGGTTTTTCCTGAATCCCGCAGCGGTGGGCTTCTACGTGCTCGGAAAACAGATCGCTGATTTTGTCACAGTCCCTGCAACCTCGCTCGGATTTGCCATCTCTCCCGCGTACGGTGAGCAGAAAGCAAGCGACGATCTCGATGGAGCCGCTCGATTGTACGAAAACGCGTTCGTTCACACAGCGTTGATCTACATCCCCGCAGGAACGGGCCTCTTGCTGGTGTCCGAGCCGACGATCAGATATCTCTTTGGAACGGACTATCTCGGTGCCGTTCCCGTCGTTCAAGTCTTCGGCGCTTACATCCTGCTACGAGCGATTGATAAGATCACCAACGACGGTCTCGATTTCGTTGGACGCGCACGTGACCGAGCGATTGCGAAGACGGGCGCATCGGTGGCAAACGTGATTTTGAACGTCCTTTTCATCCCTGTTATCGGCGTCGTCGGTGCAGCTCTCTCGACCGTCATCACGTACGCTGCGCTGATCATCGTTGAACTGTATATTATCAACCAAGAGTTCCCAATCAACGTTCAGAGTCTCACAAAAGAAACGCTCAAAATCTGTCTGGTCACCGGACTCATGTCCAGTGTCGTGATAACCCTGCTCCCGTTCGTTTCCAGTCTCATCTCGCTGCTTACGGTCATCTTCATCGCAGGAGCGGTCTGGATGGGACTGACAGTGATGAGCGGACTGATTGATCCCTCGCTGGTCCATTCGTTCATCGGGAATGTGAACGAGTGAGAATCAGCGTGGGCGTACGAATACGTGTGAATTCCTCTTCTGACGTTTATCGAACGACACAGCCCGAATTCGACCCTTCTCAGAGATTCCACCGAGCGTATTTAGTGCCCGGTAGATTACTGCTGTTGTTGCTGGGTTGAGGATTGTTGGGGCTTGGCCTGCTCGGTTTCGTTAGCAGCGTCACGTATCAGTTCCATCATCCTGATAACCCACTGTGCCTGTTCGATGGGAACTGGCTGTTGATCTCCACGCAGCAGTGCATTCGCTTCGGCATCGATCTGGTAGAAGTGCGTTTTCAGTGCCTTTTCACTCTCCCAACTACTGTCGAACCGATTGGACAGAACGTCCTGAACCATGTTTGCCGTTCCCATGACCCGTCCAACTGCTCTGTCGAGGTTGTTTCGGGCACGATTGATCGACGATGTCGTGTAGTCTCTGCGGATGCGAACGACGGTCTGAGAAATGAGGTCGATGAGTAGCGAGCTGCGGTCGCCATGAACGCTGAGCTGATGCTGTGGAACACCACCCGCACTCACTCTGATTGAACTCAAGCCCCCATTGACTGTCGGATACTGCATCATCACCGAATCGTACGAGAACGGCTGCTCGTACGACTTCGTCAACGCTGTCTGTATGTCGATATCGTCATCGTTCTTTGGGTATCCTCCGATCGTCAGCGCGATGTACAGAGGATGTGGAATTCCCTCTTCGAACTCTCCACCCGACAATTCGAACGTCCACGATCCACGATTTGGTTCATCAGCGAACGATGTACCAGTGTATGTCAGGTCAACGCCACGGATCTTGCCAACAACCCCCTCGTCGATCAGCTTACGCGCCTTTCGCATGGCCGGATCGAACACGTGGTTGTGAACTGACGACAATACGACGTCGTTCTCTTCTGAGATCTCGATTAGTTCATCAAGTTCGTCGCTCGTCTCCGTAATCGGCTTTTCAATCAGAACGGGAACACCGCTTTCCATCGCTTTCCGTGCGAGTGTAACGTGTGTCTGTACAGGAGTACAGATATGTAGCCAGTGTAACTGTTCTGAGGAGAGCAGTTCGTCTATATCGAAGTATGCCGTTGTGTTGTGCTCGCGCGCTACTTTCGTCGCCCGCTCTTCGTCAATATCACAGACGGCAACAGGCGTCGTCTTCGGACATCTCCTCAGTGCTGTTAGATGTGTTCCCGATACAACACCCGCACCGACGACTGCTGTTCTGAGTACCATAAAGTAATATTTATCGATCGTATGCATTGTTATACGTCTCTTGGGTTCGGGTAAGGTCTCCTTATTCGTCGTGTGGTGGTCTTGACTCACCATCCGTTTCGTCAGTTGACTGTTCTTCATACGTCTGCGCCCGAGATTCGAGTGTGAAACGCTACCGTACATCGCTTTTCTATCAAATACCGCGATTTCGTACGGTAGCCACGCCTTACAACCGATAAGCACAGATTACCTACAATTAGTATAGAGGATTTTACATTATAGTTATGTGGTATACAATCGTGGGTAATTGCTTTCAATCCATGATGTTTAGGAACTGGAAAATGGATGTATGTAGCCGCAAGGTACTTTTTAGTAATCCTGCATTACCCAACGATGCCATCCAATGCAGAGAGAAAGGGAGAGAATAAGAGAAGCCTACAATTAGGCAGACGTGGGTATATGAAGCTTACCGGAGCCGTTGTCACCGGCTCTGCAGTCGGTACAACGCAGATTGGGCGTGCACGCGCAGCAACCCACCACGGGATCACATTCGATCGCGTTGTCGATGCGGTCGCTGATCTGGGCTGTGATCCAAAGGGGAACGCAGACGTCTCGAGTAAGGTCGAGTCGGCCCTCGACGGGCAGACGCTCGTCGAATTCCCCTCAGGGACGTATCACTGGGATGGATCGGTAACGCTCGATACCGATCGGATCGGGATTCGTGGGACGAGCGACGACGTGCTGTTCACCTTTCCTGCAGGGTACAACCAATTTTTCATCAACGGCTCGTGTGAACAAGCACTGTATGAGAACTTCGATGTCGACATCCAGCCCGAGAATACCGCGACAGGGATCCGAGTTGCTTCCGAGCGAGGATTCCACATCGAGAACATCGAGCACATCGGGCGCGGCACTGCCGATTCGAGCGACGTTACCCGCTGTTGGCAGCTCCGCGTGAACGATCCAGACGCAACGGGCGTCGTGAAAAACTTCGTTGCGAAGAAAGGCTCGGCGTGGGCGCACTACAAGGGTGGAGATGGTCGTGTTGGAATTTCTATCTACGGCGGCGAAGGGACGATCAAAGTCATCGACTGTCATCTCGAAGAGTTCGGTAACAACGGTATCTACGCGAGCCGATCTCTGAGTTCGGTCCAAGTCGAGGGCGGCACCTACCGCAACAACAACGTTGCTGGCATCCGCTTTTCGGGGAAAGGCAGCTACGTCGATGGTACAACCATCGAAGTCGACCCGAGCAAGTACTCCGGACCACGCACCAGAGAGGACGACTCGTTCAAAATGCGCGGTATTGTCGTCGAGCAAGGAAATAGCGACACGGGCGGATTCGACGATGCTGGCGCACAGATCCGGAACACAGATATCATCATCCAAGACAACCCAACCACCGGGCAAGCCATCTCTATGTGGACCGGTGGCCGAACACTCGCTGTCTCTAACACACGGATTGTTTACAACAACGACGGTGCGCCGGCGATCTACCGCGAGGGAAAAACCTCACAAGGCAGCCACAGCGCGAGTTCGGGCGCACGGTGGCTCCGCATGGACACCGTCCAGATCACCGGCGCTGCGGCAGAGGGACCAACCATCCTCGCCGAGGAAGCCGATAATACACAGATCAAAAACAGCTACATCGAACAAACCGGAGACGAACGGCAAGGCGTCGTCCTGTCTGATTCTGCGGACACTCTCGTTCAAAATAGTGTTATCGAGGTCAACGCGAAGGCTGTCTCCCTCGATTCTTCATCAGGGCAGTCGAAAAACATCAGACATTCGGGGAAACCACTCCCAAAAAGCGTCGGCGCACCATCATCCACGCCGAACAGCCCGCAAAAGGCCGCCGACGAAGTAGCCACGTCAGCTCCGAACACAGACACCCCTTCGAAGGAGAAGGATATGGCCGAGCCAGATAGCTCTCCGAAACAGAATAGTGGTGAGTCGAAAGCGAGCAAGAAGACCGAACACACGCTGGAGATCGAGGGAGCAGGTTCGAAATCTTCGTATTCGTTTGCTGTCGATGGGCAGGTAAATCCCAACAAGCGTCTCGGTCGGTTCGATACAGGCGATGATACGTTTGTCGGGGACAACTGGGTATCGGGATTCGTCGTTCGCTACAGCGACGGGTTCACGTTCACTGGTTCGATCATCGCATTCACGCTGGAGGGTGACGCCACGGTGCGTATCGATGGAGAAGAAGTCGATCCGAACACACTCGGAGACAGCGAGCAGCAGCATACGCTCGTCATCGACGGACAGACACCGAAAAAACCTACTTCGTACTCGTTCACCGTCGATGGATCGCTCACCAAAGGATCGCACGCCGATATGGATGATACTGTCAATAAATCGTCTGCTTGCGGAACCGTCGATGGATACCAAGACAGTTTCCAGTTTTCTGGACAGATCGTTCAGTTCGACATCGACGGCGATGCTGCAATTAGCTTCGAGAAATAGGAGGAGAAAATAATGAGTCTACCAACCACACGAAGCGCGATCGTCACCACGCTCGATGTTCGATCGCTCTGGGGGGGTAACCGAAACAATACATGACGACCGATAAGGGGCGCTCAGAGTGGCTGCATCAACCACCTGATCCCGATCCAGAGAAGGACCTCGGATACGAACTCGACTGCTGGGAAGTGACCGAAACTCGCTGTCGGGGCGAAGAACACCTTGCGTTCCTTCCCTCAGCTGATCGATTGATCGGTGATGCCGAATTCATCGTCGCGCATCCTGACGATGTCTGTGACCTGTTCGAAATGCTCTAACTAAGCTTCTCGCGTGCGCGAGACTCGATTACATCTGATCAGACCAACACGCTGAGCATCTGGCTATCCTCACAATCGACGAACGTGGTGTTTGGTGCTGTCTTTGACTTTGAATTCTTCATTGCAGTAGAATAATGCGTTCCCTATATCGACGAGCCAGAGGCATCTTAGACGATCTAACGGCTTGACCGGACTAGTTTGCTGGATCAATTAGAACCACCGAGGCAGCGATACTGTGTGTTAGCCGCTCTTCTTACGAATACTCCGCGGCGAGTTCGTCTAGTGCCTCGTGGTGATTCATGCTGTGTGGAGCGGTGAGCGGTGAAATACTCACTCGTCCGTCTAAAACGGCTCGTCGGTCCGTCCCGTCTGGGTCGGGAACGTTTCCATTGTCGATCCGATCGAAAATCCGGTCTCGGAGCACGACGTGTTCTTCGTCTATGACGGCGTCCATTGCATAGACGCTCGATGGTTCGGTAATTTCCATCTCACACGGACCCTCAGCCGACATCGGGACGTTCACATTCAGGTAATCTGCGTGCTCAAACACGCCTGACTCGACGGTATTCGCGGCGAGGTAGCGGGCGACACGCGCAGGCTCGTCGTATTCTTCGAGATCCGGATCGAACGACTGAAACGCTATATCGCCACCGGGAATGTACATCGAAACTGCGATTGCAGGCGTTTCGAAAAAGGTGGCCTCGACAGCAGCGCTCACCGTTCCGGAACGACCGAGCACGTACGCACCGAGGTTCGCTCCACGGTTGCAGCCCGAGACGACGAGATCGATCTCGGTTTCGATCGCCTGCATCCCGACGACAACGCAATCAGCCGGTGTTCCCTCAACTGCATAGCCTAGTTCGTGCTCCTCGACGGCGACGCGGCTCGACATTGAGCGTCCAACAGCACTCTGGTCGTCGGCAGGGGCGATGGCTGTCACGTCTCCCACTTCCGAGAGCGCTGCATAGAGCGCGCGCAACCCAGTCTCCTCGATACCGTCGTCGTTCGTGAGTAGGATGTTCATGATCCGTCTCAGGAGCGAGACAGAAAAAGCGCACCGTTCTCATTGCGAGAATTGTCGACCGTTTCGGCCTCCTTTCGTTCCCGTTTACAACATTTATTGGGCTACGACACAGTGCTGATACGGTCTACGATCGTCTCCTCGTCGACAACGAGGTTGTACGCTTGTTCGTCGTCGTTCCAGAGCACGAGTACGTTCTCGAACGCGAGGAGCGTACCGTACTCCGCTTGCGGGAGATCACGGTTCAGGCCAGTCTCGTTTGCGAGCACCGCGTAGTGATCGACCGTTTCGCTCCCGTCTCCAACTTCGAACAGCGGGTTGGCCGAACCGATGTCGTGGCTCAGTTTGATACCAACGAGGTTGATCCGATCCGAGACGTGGCTTTCCGATTCAGCCATCGGCGCGAACCGCGAGGGATCGGGCGTAAACTCGATCCGTTGCCGGCCATCACGACGAAGTACCGAATAGGCGTACTGAACGTCGACATTGATGAACTCCTCTGGTCGCTGTTCCGTTTCCGGTTCCGTTTCGTCGGTTGAATCGGTGTCCTGTGCTGTTGCTGTCTCGGTGGCTGCTTGTGCAAGCCGACGCTGGAACGTGGGTGTTTCGATATCTGGCTTGACGTCGAACGACCAGCCCTGAACGGTCGATTCTGGAGTCCGATCGGGCCAGAGTCGCACTGTCGGAGCATACACCGTGTAGTCTTGTTCGTCCACTAGTTCTCGCTCGATCGCTCGCAGTCCCGTGGCCGTGTTCTCGTCTGCTGGTGCAAGCATGAGACACGTTCCGTCGGTTGCCAGAGACGAGAGATATCGTTCGACAGTCGGAACCGGATCGTCGAGTTCGCTCAGAACGTTTGCGAACAGCACGAGATCGTACTCGTCGTCTGGCTCGAACGCTTCGGCGGTTTGGCGGTGGAGCGTGACGGATTGGTTGCATCCCGGTTCTACGAGCGCATCGAACACATCCGCGGCGGCACTCGGTTCGACAGCGTGGTAGTCGATCAGACACACATCGGACAGCAAATCGAGAATTCCGAGTGCCGGACCACCGACGCCCGCACCGACGTCGAGTAGTCGCAGTTGATGTGGGATACAGTCCTCACGAGCGAGATCGGCGAATGCATGCTGAGCGACCGCATAGTTGTCTGGTAAATGGTATATGGCGTATGCGAGCGCAGTTTCAGCGTCGTACTCGACGGATCGTTGATCGAAGTACTCGGCTTTGAACTGACGGATATTTTCTCGGAGTCGGTCACCCGACTCTCCTGTCTCCCACTGTTCGCCGTAGCGTTCGACAAGGAGTGTTTCGAGTCGTTCGACGTGGGATAGAGGTATCCGATCGACACCATCGAATTCGATTTCGACAGGTGAGTCCGACACCGGGACAAACGCCTCATCACGCTCGATGAGTCCGAGATCGAACGCCTGTTCGCGGAGCACTTGCCGCACAACAGCTGGATGGGGCTGTCCCTCGACGTACTCGTATATCTCCTCGGGATCGATCGGGCGCACGTTCTGTAGATACCGGGCGTTGTTCCGCACTTGTTCGCGTTGTTCGTCGTTCATTATTTTGCCTCCTGGTAGAGCGCCTCAAACGTCTCCTCGTCCGCGTCGGCGATACGCACAGCAGCCTGAGCGACATCTTCCGCCCCGCCGAACGCCTCCTGAATCTCGGCGTACACCCGTGGATTGCCGCTCGTGACTCGCTCGGCGAGAACAGAGAGCTGTTTCGAAACCGGCGTATGGAACTCCTCTCGTACGGTTTCACTGGCCAACCCAAACGCGAGGACGGCGGCGTGCGTTCGTGCTTGGACGGTTGCCATCGAGCGGTCGTGTTCCTCCGCTGTGGTTTCGAACAACGTGTTCCCGTCAGCGGAGAGATCATCTCGAATGCCGTCCGTCACCGGACCCGAGGCGTCGGGAACGACGGCGATACGACCGGGAGCGTGTCGAGCAGAGAACAGCGGATGAAGGCTCATCCGTTCGTGATCTGATCCATGCTTTCGCATCGCAGCGACCGCTGGTCCCATAACGCCCGTCAAATCGAGCACCGCTCGGCGAGCGCGATCGATGTGTGTCGCAATCGCAACTTCGGCAGCGGGGATCGGGACCGCGAGACAGACAGCGTCAAAGCGTTCGTCGGTATCGACAGCAACAGCGCGCCCATCCGTCGCTGTCGCGGCCCGCTCTGCATTAGTCTTGTTTCGGTCGGCATAGGCAACCGACCCACTGAGACACCCACCAAACCACGTTCCCATTTCCCCCGCGCCAACGACGAGTACGTTCATATGTCACGGATTCATCCCGGTACGCAAAAGCCTGTCCGACCGAGACAACGCGGTCGCACGCGTTTCGATCCGAGTGCTCACTGCACTCGACTTACCTGAGCGATACGAACGGGAGCGAGGCTCGCTGCTCGGCAGTGTACGAAAGCGCATCGTGCTGTGTGATGCCTTCGGGCGTAATCGTGTCCATAATCCGCGGTGCCATCGCTGTTATGCCGGACTTGGCTCCGCCGAAGACGTAGGATTCGTTCGCTTCCGCGACTGGACGCAGTGTTCCGCGGTCCTCGGACTGAACGACTGGAACAACTTCTAGGTCCGCGACGTCGCCATCGTCGAAAGCCCTCCGATCGACGCTCACCGTGACGGTGTTCGACGACGTGTCGACGGCTTCTCGAAGTGTGATCTGGTTGCCTGCGTCGGTCACTGGCGCGCCCGTCGAATCAACGAGGCTCTTGGTGAAACCACTGATCTCCATGCGGTAGTGCCACGGCTGCTCGAACGATGTCGTGGCCAGCAGATCGTCGAGGCTCGTCGTCGAGCCGCCGTCTTTGTTCGGATCGTGCATCCAGAGGACGAACATTTGAGGCGAGAATCCTCGACTACTCCCGAACGCGTTGTATAGGTTCTCGACTTCGAAGGTAAATTCGTACACGCTCGGCGTCTGCTCGACCGTAAAGGAGCGCAGGTCGAACGCACCGTCCTCGAAGGCGCTGTTGGTCGGGTAGGTGTAGCGTCCGGGGCCGTGATCGTCGTCGGCCGAATCCGAGAGGGAAGCGACGGTCACCGGCGGTTTGACCGTCACAGTCTCTGTCGCTAGTGCTGTTCCGTCGGCCGTTTGGACGGTTACATCGTGGGTTCCTGGCGTGTCAATCGAGTACGACAACGGTGTCTGATCCGTGGCGTTCGGTGCAAAACGGATGTTCGCATTCGCCACAACCTCGCTGTCGACGACGAGTTCGACGGTTGTGCCACCGATGTAATCCCCGCTGTTGGAGCCAGCGGCCACAATGAACGGCTCTTTGACGAACGTCTCGGCCTCGATAGACACATCGACAGTCTGTGTGGGCCGTTCGTAGGTCGGTAGTTCGGCGATTTCCCGACCGGTCGCTGGCCGCAGCCGGATGGCCGTACCGCCCGTCTCGATCAGTGAGGCCAGTATCGTCGTGCGTGGCGTAACGATCGCCGTATCGATGCGTACGTCCGAGAGATTCGTGTCGTACTCGGCGTCGATGCCGTCCGAATAGATCTCGGCAACGTACTTCCCTCTCGTATGACCGTTGCCGCTGCTTTTCCCGTGGCCGTTGCCGTTGTGCTTCTCGTGCCCCTTTCGCCTGCCGGGTGCAGCGTCGAGGAAGTCGAGTGGGATATCGAGTGCACGGCCGTTTTCATTGGTCATCGCACCGACGTACCATTCGTCCTCTTTCTGTCGGGCGGTGATCATGTACTCGCCGATTGCTGCGTCCAGCACTCGCGTATCGTCCCAACCGGCGGCAGGAACGTCTTTGATGAACTGGAACGCAGGCACCGTTGGGCCGAGCGTCGGGTCGGTGTCTGGCTCCGGCATCGATTGGCCTGTGTCGGTGAGGGCAACGGCATCGAGGTTGAATCCGCCAGTGTCCTCGTCTGTCACTGCCACTGCGACCGTGTTCTCGCCTGCGGTAAGCGAGATAGTCGTCGACACCGTTTCCCACTCATCCCAGTAGGCAGTCGGTGGAACATCGAGTTGGGTGGATGGCGACCCGTTGACCATCACGGTCGCCGTTCTGGGCGTCTCCGGTGGGACAGCGTTGTTCTCCTCATCGCTGGCGTACCGGAGATGGAACTCGTACTCGCCAGCCGAAACATCCTCGACCGTCCATGACGCCGTTGCATTGCTACTGCGGTTGGGATCGATGGGGACGTATTGACCACCGTGGGCGTTGGCCCACTTTGCGGCCGTCGGAAATCCATCGAGTTCGCCGAATTCGGCCTGTGCGACCCCACCAAGCGTGAGTACCGCTGGCTGCTCTGCGAGATAGGATTCCGGGAGGTCCGCAATCATCTGAAGACCACTGAAATAGGTCGGATACATCGCCAGCTGCTTGGCCCGTGTCGCCTCGATCCCGCCAGAACCTGAATCCGCATCGAAGATCCCCGGCGTGTACTCGACAGGCCCGCCGAGCATCCGTGTGAATGGGAATGTCACGTGATGTGCGGGGCTGACGTATCCAAACGAGTCGTACTCCTGACCCAGCACGCCCTCGCGGGTCATGACATTTGGATACGTTCGGCGTTCGCCGGTCGGCTTGATCGGCTCGTGGATCTCAAGCATCTGTCGGTGTTTGGCCGCCGCTCGATACACCAATCGGTGATGGTTAACCAGCGGCTGGCAGTGATGGTTGTACGTCGTTCCATCGATGGTGACACCGCTGTCGGCGACGTAACCGGTCTTGATCGAATGGATGCCCCGTTCCTCGTACTCGGCGAACGGATTGGGATCGTCGTTCAACTGAGCCTCGTAGTTCGAAATGTTTCCGGCGGTCTCGTTGTGTGCGGTCATCTTGACCGAGGGATCGAGCTGTTGACCGTATTCCGTGATCTCCTCCCAGTCGAAATCGGGATAGGAAGCATCGAAGTCCATCGCGCTCCCGTCGCCAGGGTACGTACTCCAACCCTTGTTCCACCCTTCGACGAGCACGCTTGGAATGCCATGTTCGCTCGCGAAATCCATGTATCGTTTCATCCGTCCGGTTTGAGCACCGTGATTACCCGTTTCTGGACCCATATACTCCCAGTCTGCCCGGCCGGTGATCATCAGCCACCAGACACCGAGGAACTTCTGGGGTTCGATCCAGTCGGTTCCCTGTGGAAAGTCGGTCGGGTCGTGGGGTGCGTTGAGATTGAGTACGAGGTTTGACTCGACGAGCGCCCCTGGTCGTCTGCCGATTTGGATTGTCCGCCACGGTGTCCGGTGTGGAGCTGCTGCCGTCACTTTCGTTCCGTCGGGTAGTGGGGCCAGCGTGGACTCGAAGGTAACCGAACCCTCCGACTGTGGTTCGATTGCCATCGCAGCGTAGTCCACGAGACTCGCTTCATGGATGCTCAGATACCGATCCTCGGCGGCTTTCATCGTGAGTGGAGTGTGTACACCGCCTGTCGGGCTCTGAGAGCTGATCTCACTCAACGATGTCTCGCTGTATGCGTATTCGTAACTGTTGAAGTCGTTCTGAATCCACCACGACGTATAGTCTCCGTTGAAGGAGAATTCTGTTCGTTCCGAACTGATGACGAACCCTCCGAAGCCACTATTTTCCGGGAAAACGTACCGAAAACCGACACCATCGTCGAACGCGCGAACCTCCAGCGTGAGCGAACGACCGGGGTCGGCGGCTTCTTGCAGTCCAATTCGAAGCGCCGCGTACTGCTCTCGAATCTCGTCGTACTGATCCCAGATCGGTGTCCACGTCGTGTGGGTCGCTGAACGCTCGGTTCCGGTGACAACGATCCCGTCGTGAAACGGAGCCTGATCCTGAAACTCGAAGCCAAGCGTCGAGTCTGCGATAACCGTCATTCCGTCGTGCACGACGCTGTAACTTGGGATTCCATTTGTCACGTCCACAGTCAGTTCGACAGCGCCGTCTGGAGAACTGAGCGTCTGTGTGGCAGTGCTGTCGCCATTCGTCACTTGCGCGGCAGTATCGTCTGCGACAGCGAGCGAAACGGACGAAGCAACAGCAAGCGATGCCAGTCCACCGACGAACGCCCGCCGACTAAGCCGTGTATATTGTTGTTGATTTTGTTCGTCAAACATCAGCTAGCATGGCTAATTCGAACGTAATAAAATTTTCCTCTGACAGGATTGTTCGATAACTGCTCTCTGTCTCCGTTACTCGATAATCAGTTCTTTTGGGTAATCGACGAGGTTTTCGAAGCCATCTTCGGTAACGACACCGAAATCCTCGATTCGGACACCGCCAACTGCGGGATCGTACAGCCCCGGTTCGATGGTGATGACGTGGCCCGGTTCGAGTGTCTCGCCGTTCGTTGCGATGCGTGGTCGCTCGTGAACGTCGAGTCCAATTCCGTGGCCCGTGCTGTGGATAAAGCCCGTCTTCGTGCGTTCATCACTCCGGAGTGTCGGTTCGCCCGCGTCCTCGTACACATCACAGACAGCGTCGTGAACGTCCGCGCCAGTCACACCTGGTTCGATGGCGTCCAAGGCAGCCGTTTGGGCTGCAAGCGTGAGCTCGTACCACTCTCGAATCGTTTCCGAGGGCGAACCCTTCACGAACGTCCGAGTCATGTCGGCGAAATATTTCGAGTCTTTTCCACGTGGGAAGATGTCGATAATGATGCTTTCGTCTGCTTTGAGTGGTCCGCTGCCCCGATCGTGTGGGTCAGCTGCGTCGGATCCACAGGCAACAATCGTTTCATCAAGCGCGTGGTCATTTCTGAGGAGCTCCATTTCGATTTCGCGACGGACGCGTTCGCTCGTCAGTGGCTCTCCATCGTAGTGTAGCGTGCCTGCCTCGACTGTCGCTTCCCGAATGAGCGTTTCGGCACGGGACATTGCCGCTTCATTCGCACGTTGGGCAGTGCGGATGTTCTTGATTTCTTCGTCGGTTTTCGTCGCGCGGAGCTTCGTTATCGTGTCATTGGTGTCTGCTGTCACGTCGATGTCGAGATCGCGTAGTCCGTCGGCAGTCGAGAGCGGAAATCGCGCCGGAACGGCCACAGATTGGACACCGTGTTTTTCGAGGAACGCAGCGACGACGCGGTTGTTCGCCTCCGTCGAATCGTATTTCTCACGCTTTTTGCGGTAATCGAAGTCACTGTACCGTGACACTGTCTCGGCGTTACTTTCTCGTTTCGCTCTTCCGTATTCGAGGCTCGAAACGAGCAGCTGTACACCGTCGGCGTACAACGTCACGAACGGGTCGGGTGCGTCGAATCCTGACAGATACCGTTGATTGGAGGTTTCGCTGTCCGCGTCGATCAGGTAGCCGTCGATAGTTCGGTCGGAAAGAAACGTTTCGAGATCTGAAACATCAGATTGCATGTTTCTGTCCTATACGTCGGTGGACAAAACGCTTTAGATGCGGTGTCGCTCTCTCGTGTCTCGATCATCGCCAGCGATTGATGAGCACAAGAAGGCTATAGCCGATCAGTCCCATAACGAACAGTATTGGTGGAATGAGAAACGGTCCAAACGTCTGTATCAACCACTCTATCGGCGTGGACATATGCTACCAACTCGTAGATCCGTCAATAAAGCTACGCTGTCTGAAGGGATTTCTATAAACCGTCGACAGACAGACACCGTCGCTGTGCTTTCAAGGCCCGTCGAGTGTATTATCGTATTGTGTCGATCAGATTGATGATTGATGCTCCCTAATCGCTTTTCTATTGGCGACGGAACGGACGAATGCGGCTAGCGAGTGCATCCATCCCACCCGATTGGGCACCAACCGCTGTCATTCCACGCCACTCGCTGGCCAGCAGGGTGTGCCGACGCAGTCGGAGAGTATCACGCTGCGTGCGTGTTTGTGCACGCAGTGTACACCACTCTATTCTACTCTACTCCACTTGGTCTGACTGGTGGCAATTCTCGAATCGCTGTTTGACGTCCGAGCAGGAATCGAATGAATGGCATACAGCGCAAGCGTGTCTGTGTAGTGGTGTCTACACTGTGATGATAACGGGGTTGCAAGTGCAGCGGACGATCCTTAGTTGACTGATGAATGAATGTAATCATGGTAAGATTTGCCTGCCCCTCGTGTGGAACAGTTCCAGATGGCACAGAAAAGTGGCTGCGTGTCGATTCCGTACCGGGACTTGGTCAGGACGCACCTACGGTCCAACTACTGATCGATGATGATCTCGAATCATTCGGGTCAGGTCTCGCTACGGACGATTCGGTAGAACCGATGACAACGCTGCGCCCGTGCGGACACTCGTTTCCGCACAGCACGGTAACCGCAGTCACAGAGCAACTCCATGTGCTCGATGATCTACTCGAACGCCACGCTAACGCCACAAGCGGCTTTGAAATCCAGTGCTTGCGCGAACAAATCCAGTCGACAGGAACGAAGCTCGATGCAATCGTCGATCGGTGTGTCGCACAAATGGATACAACGTGTCCTCATTGGCGAAAACGGACATGGATCGATACCAATTCGATGAATCAGTGAGTGTATCGTAACGTGAGCGTACCGCGTAGCCATCTCGGTTGAACTCCCCCTTCACTCTCTTCAGGGCTCCCCGTCGACAGTGGCCTTCATTGGCACTGCAATGATCTCCCGAGTGCGATCACGTTAAGGATGGTGTGAGCACAAGCCGGTCCGATCACACGAACCGAACTTGAGCGGACTGAAATGGTGGATACTAAACTGTTCCTTGCAAATACACCATTGACGATAATACAGTGGTGATGAACTTCGATCCATCCCACTTGTATTTCGAGCAAACGGATCTCATCGGTGAATATTCAATTGGGTATACTAGAATTATTCGTACTATCTGAATGGGCTGATGAGATCATCGAGACATCTCCAATAGAGTGTTCGTTGTTACAACTGTCAACCGGGGCTCCTTCGATTCTGGCAGTTGGATTTCTATGTTGATTTCCGCAACTGATGTCGGTTATCGAAACAGATAATTTCAATGATCCATGCTGATAGATGATCTGTTCGGAATACATGACTTCGTCGTCAGGTGCGGTCTGAGTCAGCTTCGTAATCTACCGCTCTCTCGTGGTCGAATAGCGGAATTTATATGCGTTCAAATATATTGGGCAGAATGGTCGATAGGGCGGACTCTCGCTCACAATTCATTCATCGATAGCACGTCAATTCAAATCGAGATATACAATATTATTTGTTCGGGATAACGAAGGGCTTGCCCGGACAAAACACTGATAGTGTGAATATACGGAAAATAGCCGGAGTCGTCCGGTGTGAAACAATTGGAGTGTTAGCTTCGCTTGCGATACAGTCAATCAGCAAACGACGATCTTCTGATGGTATCACCAGTGCCGTCCGAGTGCACAACCTGATGTCGCATCCTTAATCTAATCATTTAAAATTTTAAAGAAGGTTGAGGGACTAATTTGGAATATTATATTAATAATGCATCGTTTGCATACCAATATTTATCCATTTGATCATATCGAACGCGGTGGTTATTCCTTATGTGTTCCCGATCGATATGAGTGTTGAGTGACTCTCGCATGCTTCGAACTGCTGTGGTGGTATGAGTAATTTGATCGAGTAACTACTCATCCGTGGTGTATCAGCGTGTGAATGCAGGTGTTACTCAAAGTGCTCTCTTCGGAGCTACTGTCGGGTGTTCAAATATATAGTATTACATTCGTAACTGTGTAAAGACGTGATGGGTAGCGATCCGTGGCGACATCTCTCCGTGAGTAAGCGCTATACCCGTTTTCGAACGTGCTTTCGTGTCTCATACTATTGTGTGATAATCTCCCCACACTGGTTGTATTATTGACTACTTGTCTCGACGCTGGGAACTATTGTTTGAGGGTGTCAAACAACCGACGGTCAGTTGTCTTGGGTCGAACGTCGTATGTAGATACTCATTTTAGAAATTCGTGGTCCGTATCCACAGATTCAATTCTCGGCGAGTGTCGCAGGGTTGTAACCATGTTCTCCCTCACAGAAGGCATTCCAGCGACAGGAGTGAGACGGTCAGAACTGGTCGACGTTCATCAGACACGAGGATTCGTTCGAAAACAGTCTCCCCGAATACGTCGATCAAACGTCGATATCCGAATTATTAACTATCTCTCCAGAGACGTACTGTGTATGACCACAGTCACAGTTTGGAACGAATACCGACACGAGCAGGAGAGTGAGGTCGTCGCGGACGTATACCCCGACGGCATTCACGCGGTTATCACGGATGCGCTCGAATCACGAGGATTCGAAACACAAACGGCGACGCTCGATGAACCAGAGCACGGATTGACCAACGACGTACTCGACGACACGGATGTGCTGACGTGGTGGGGACACGCAGCCCACGATGAGGTCGAAGACGAAATCGTTGAACGCGTCCACCAGCGCGTGCTCGATGGGATGGGTCTGCTCGTTCTCCACTCCGGCCATTATTCGAAGATTTTTAAGACATTGATGGGGACAACTTGCTCGCTCAAGTGGCGTGAAGCGGCCGAGACAGAGCGTCTGTGGGTCGTTGAGCCAAGCCATCCGATTGCGGACGGCATCGATGAGTACATCGAAGTACCCGAAGCAGAGATGTACGGCGAACGCTTCGACATTCCTGCACCAGAGACGCTCGTGTTCAACTCGTGGTTCGAAGGAGGCGAGGTGTTCCGCTCGGGATGCTGTTATACACGCGGCAACGGACGCGTCTTCTATTTCCGTCCCGGTCACGAGACTTACCCAGTATACCATCAGGATGACATCCAACAGGTTCTGGCAAATGCTGTCGAGTGGGCAGCACCCGGTGACGAATCAACGCCAGAGTTCGGCAACGCCGATCCGATCGAAGCGATCGATATGACTGACGAGCGCAGCGTCCACTGAATTCGAGCAGTCCGCGAGGTGACAATCTACCCAAACATTTATTTGTATTTGGGGTGACTCAACTCGCATGCAAATCGGCGTACTGACGGCCGTTCTTGGCGGTCAATCGACAGCAGATGCATTTGAATACCTCGCTGATATCGGTGTCGACACGGTCGAGCTTGGGACTGGTGGCTTCCCTGGCGATGCTCACCTCTCACGCGAAGAGTACCTCTCAAACGAAGACGCACAAGCCGAACTCACCGATCTACTCGACGAGCATGATCTTCAGATATCGGCGTTGGCAACCCACAACAACCCTCTCCATCCTGATACAGAGCGCGCAGAACGAGCCGACACCGAACTTCGGGAAGCGATTCGTCTCGCTGATCAGCTTGATGTTGATGTTGTAACCTGTTTCTCAGGGCTTCCAGCAGGCAGTCCAAATGACGAGACACCCAACTGGATCACGGCACCGTGGCCGACCGAGCACGCCGAGGCGCACGAATACCAGTGGGAAGTCACAACAGAGTACTGGAGCAGTCTTGCCGAGCACGCCGAGGAGTACGGTGTGAACGTCGGCATCGAAATGCACCCGAACATGCTCGTCTACGAGCCGACTGGAATGTTAGCGCTCCGTGAGGCTACCAACGATCGGATCGGTGCGAATTTCGATCCATCCCACTTGTATTGGCAAGGTATTGATGTCACCGAGGCGATCCGGTTCTTGGGTGATCACGACGCCATCCACCATGTCCACGCGAAAGATACCCGTGTCTACGAGTCCAACGCGCGCGTGAAAGGTGTCCTCGACACCGCTCCCTACACGGAAGAACCGGACCGCTCGTGGTTGTTCCGGTCTGTCGGCTACGGCCACGGCGAAGAGCACTGGAAAGACATTGTCTCGACGCTACGGATGGTCGATTACGATGGTGCACTTTCGATCGAACACGAAGACTCACTGACCAGTGGACGCGAAGGGCTCGAAAAGGCCGTCGATCTCCTCGAACGTGCCGTGTTCGAAACCACACCCGGAGAAGCGTACTGGGCCGAGTAACGACTCCTGCGATTGTTTTTAGCATGCTCTGGCTGGTTTGTCAAGAGCTCCGGTAGCGACGACGTCAACGAGAGCCGACCGATCGTCGGATTGAGACAACCGGACGTCAGTAGAGTCGTCCGATTCAGTTACGCACGATCCCGCGCGGTTGTCTCTTCGAGGAATTCGTCGGGAAGCGCCTCGATCTCACCGATCTGCACGCGCCAGAGGTTAGCGTAGAGATCGCCGTTAGCCAGCAGTTCGTGGTGAGGGCCTTGTTCGACGATC
Source organism: Halocatena marina (assembly GCF_025913575.1). Taxonomy (NCBI): domain Archaea; kingdom Methanobacteriati; phylum Methanobacteriota; class Halobacteria; order Halobacteriales; family Natronomonadaceae; genus Halocatena; species Halocatena marina. The sequence goes on from NZ_CP109785.1 coordinate 911,510, forward strand.
GCTCCGTCTTCGAGAACGATGATGCGATCGGCGTTCCGAACGGTCGACAGTCGATGGGCAATAGAGAACGTCGTTCGGTCCTCGATCAGTTCTTCGAGGCTCTGCTGGATCAGAACTTCGGTCTCGTTATCGACGTGGCTCGTGGCTTCATCGAGAATGATGATTTCAGGATCCTTCAGAATAGCTCGCGCAATGGCGATACGCTGGCGCTGCCCGCCCGAGAGGCGGTCTCCTCGTTGCCCGACCTCTGTCTCGTAACCATCCTCGAGGTCAGTGATAAACTCGTCTGCGTTCGCGCGCGTGGCGGCGTCGATGATCTCTGACTCGGACGCTGCCATCCCGTACGCGATGTTCTCTTCAATCGTTCCGGTAAACAGGAATGGCTCCTGACCGACGTAGCCAATTCCGCCGCGCAAGCTGTGGAGCGAGATATTTCGGATATTTGTTCTATCGATCCGGATTGATCCTTCGTCAGCGTCGTACAATCGCATGAGTAGTTTCATCAGCGTCGATTTTCCAGATCCCGTCGGCCCGACGAGACCAATCATCTCACCCGACGAGACCGTGAACGACACATTAGTGATCGCCTCCTCACCATCGGGATAGGCGAACGAGACGTTGGAGAACGCGATATGACCGTTGGTGGCGTCGAGATCGATCGCCTCATCCTGTTCCGGAATCGTCACTGGATGATCCATCAGGACGAATACGCGTTCGGCAGACGCCTTTACCCGCTCGTAGTTGTTGAGGAGAATGCCCGCTTGCGACATCGGGCCCTGAATCTGACGCGTATACTGTAAGAACATGACGACGGTCCCCATGGACACCGTTCCGGAGAAGAACAGCGGTGGACCAAAGAGCAGCCACCAGCCACCGACAAGGAGGACAACCGCAAAGCCAGCACCGTTGATGAGCGTCAGGCCTGGACCAAACCGAACGCTCCACCGGCGGGCTGCCCAGCGGGCCTGCATATGCGAATCTGACGCCTCCTTGACGCGCTTCGATTCGAACGGCTCCGTCGTGAAGGATTTTACGACCGCAATCCCACTCAGATTATTTTCGAGCCGTGCCGCGAGATCGCCGAACGTCCCACGAGCCGCACGGTATTTCGGACGAACCGTTTGGATAAATCCGTAGCTGATAATCGTCAGAAACGGTGCGGGCAACAGCGCGACGAGACCGAGCTGCCAGTTAATCGTCATCATCACGAATGTGACACCAGCTACCTGAACGAGGATGTTCAGAATGCGCCCGACCCAGCCGTTGAGAAATCCTTCGAGTCGATTGACATCGCTCGTGAGGATGCTCATCAGCTCTCCGGTTTGTTTATCCGCGAAAAACGCCATGCCAAGGCGCTGCATCTGATCGTAGACATCGGTGCGGAGTGCGTGTTGGACGTTCTCAGCGAACTTGGCCCAGCCCCAGCTTCCAAACCACGTCAACAGTGCGTTCAATGTGTACGCACCCAGAATGAGACCGAAAATGAACAGCAGCTTCTCATTGGTCGATGTGGGGATGTACGCGGCTGGTAGCACTGGTAGCGCGAACGGTCGCTCTCCGGTAAAGAGCGCATCGATTGCAAGCGCGAGAAGATACGCTGGAGCCAACCCCAACAGTGGTGAGATCAGATTCGAGACAAGAGCAATGCCTACTGGAAACGGATATTTCCGCCCATACCGGCTGAACAGCCGAAACATCGGTCGAGAAACCTCCTTGCGCTCCTCAATGAAAAGTTCTTCATGATCATCAGGCATTTCGAAAACCGCCTCGATTCAGCACATAGTCGCTATGAATTCGTCTAGGTATTTCTGGTGGGCAATCAGGAGGGAAGCGAACCGTGACGTCCGCTGTCGCTGCGTCGTTGTTATGTGACAAACACATCCTATTTGGTGTTGGTCTACCGTCTGAAATTTATTCCGAAGACAGCAACAGTCTCCGGATCTCCCCACTGTTTCTCGTCACCATCACACCACGAATGCGATGATCATCGTGTGTCTCAGTTTCACTGCAGCGGCGACACATCAGCCAAGCTCTTTTTATCGGAAACTGGTACGTAGCATCCTCCATGCTGGTTACCTAATATATAGAAAGCACTAAGTTTCAGCCGAGAAATTCAGGTGCATGACACTCGATATCGGTGTTCTCGGCTATCGGTTTATGGGTGAAGCACACGCGAATGCCCTCGCGCGATTACCGATGTTCTTCTCGGATGCTCCCGAAGTGAATCGGCACGTGCTCATTGGGCGTGACGAACACGCACTCAAGAATGCAGCCGATCAGCTCGGATTTACGCACACGGCAACTGCGTGGGAAGATGCGCTGGACGAGATAGATGTTTTCTACAATCTCGGACCGAATCACGTCCACGCCGAGCCATCGATTGCGGCGCTCGAACAAGACGTGTCTGTGTTCTGTGAAAAGCCACTCGCACCGACGTTGTCGGACGCAGAACGGATGGCGGATGCCGCTCGTGGGACGGATGCGATTGCGGGAATTGCGTTCAACTACCGCTATGTGCCTGCAATCCAGTACGCACGAGAACTCATCGCGAACGGAGATCTCGGTGAGATCAACCACGTCCGGGCACGATATCTACAGGATTGGCTGGTCGATCCGGACGCACCGTGGAGCTGGCGCTCCTCAAAAGACCTTGCTGGCAGCGGGTCACTCGGCGATTTGGGAGCTCATTCTATCGACCTCGCCCGGTTCCTCGTCGGGGATGTAGCTGGCGAGATCGACCGCGTCTCGGGCCACCTTCAGACGTTCGTCGAAGAACGACCGGTGGATCCCGACGACGATGACAGCGAAACACGCCCAGTAACAGTCGATGATGCGTACTCGGCGCAGGTGGCATTCGAATCCGGTGCGATGGGAACGTTCGAGGCTTCGCGCTTTGCAACGGGGCACAAGAACGACAACACCATCGAAATAAACGGTTCAAAAGGCAGTCTGCGATTCTCGCTCGAACGACTGAACGAACTCGAACTGCTCGAATCGGGCAACCGTGGATTCCAGACGGTCATGGTCACTGACCCCGATGATCCGTACGTCGATCACTGGTGGCCGCCGGGCCACGTCATTGGCTGGGAGCACACGTTCGTTCACGAAAACTACGAATTCCTCACGAGTGTGCGCGACGAGACACCGTACGAACCCAGCTTTGCAGACGGATGCACGGTCCAACGCATTCTTGATGCCATCGAACAGTCCGACGAACGCGCCGAGTGGGTGTCGGTTGAGTAGGTCCCTCACGAAGTACACCTGCACAAAAAATTGTGCTCGTTTTTTGATTGTCCAGTCTGAGCGTAACTGATGTGTCTTTCGGGCCTCCTTGTGAGCGTCTCGTTGGAAGATTCCTCTCTCTATTACCTGCTGATTGATTTAGTAAGGCATATCACCGTCGTCATAATAGAACAATCCCAGAACACATTCGGACCAGATGAGTCGCTGGTGGCTCTACTACGGAATTGAGCATACACATCTGATGCACTATCACAAGACACCCATTCTGACGTTACGGTGTCACGAAAAACTTTAAAAATATATGTTGAGGTGAGCATCTTTGTTCCGATTTGGTCATAGTTCACTCCTCGATCCTTCTGGTGTTGTGACTGATTTTGTCCCGTCTGGGTACACTTATATTGATGGACACAATACTTGGATATCATATGTCATGGAAAGTGGAACGCGTCGTTGAGCACGCCTATGAAACGGGCGAGGGTCCATTGTATCACCCCGACGAGCATTGTCTCTATTGGGTGGATATTCCGAATGGGCACATGTATCGCTATGATCTCGATACCGGCGAGCACGAACAGTGTTACAGTGGCTCGCCAGTCGGTGGCTTCACGATCCAAGCAGACGGCTCATTGCTGTTGTTCAAGGCAGATGGCGAAATTACTGTCTGGGACAACGGCAGAGAGGAGACCATCATCAAAGAGATCCCGGAAGAACGCGGTTCACGGTTCAACGACGTTATTGCAGGCCCAGAGGGACGCGTGTACTGTGGAACGATGCCACCCGAGGGACGTCTGTACTGCCTCGACACCGATGGAACAGTGACGATGCTCATCTCTGATGTCGCGGTCTCGAATGGGCTGGGATTCTCTCCTGATCAAGCCAAGGTCTACTTCGCCGAGACTGACGCAGAGACGATCTGGTCGTTCGATTACGACGCTACAACCGGCGATCTGTCCAATCGACGTACTTTCGTCGAAACAGTCGGTGGGCCGGGATCTCCCGACGGGCTGACGGTCGACGCTGAGGGGTACGTCTGGTCAGCACGCTGGAACGGTGGCTGTGTCGTTCGCCACGATCCCGAAAACGGCCAAATCGTCGACCGTGTCCAGTTGCCTGCGCGGAAGGTTTCATGCATCACGTTTGGTGGCCCCGAGTACGATCAAGCGTACGTGACGACCGCGACCGCTGGCAACGATCGTTCTGTTGAGGGAGACGGTGCAGGCGCACTGTTCCGATTCACACCCGACGTGAACGGCGTTCCCGAGTTTCAATCACGGGTCGGACTATAAGACGACAGCGCGTCGTACTGTTTTCGAGCGTTCGAGATCTAATAGCTATACACATGTGTAGAACCGAATGTCTCTGCTTTGATCGTGTCTGTCTCTCCTCAATTGCTGTTCTTCGCACATGATCGTCACGGTACACTTAGTAATTGTGCCATTTTCGATTGTCTCTCGATGAGGTGCGTTCAGTCATTTGGAGACTAATCAGTATCATCTTGCGGAGGACAGCTGCCGGTTCGCTTGAGAATCACGGTATACTGATCGATGCCCATATCTTGTGGATCTCCGTACTGAATGGTCCACGGGACCACCCCAACTCGAACAAGCTCCGGCAATCGGGAGTCCTCTGATTTCCCGTCAAGGAACGAGGGACGAGGTCCGAACGTGGCAGCGACCGTGTATGGATATCGATCTCCAGCGAGCAAATTACGGTAGTAGTCCGTTAATCGAGGATCGGACAGAACCGTCGTCCGAGCATTTCGATCATCTGGAGCGAGATACTGGAGCGCCCTGGGAAAGGTGAGCTCGATATACGTCGGACAGCGGTGGGGCATGGCCAACACCCATTCTGGAGATGACATCCGGATTGTTTTCCCGTCAACAGGGGTCTCTCGATAGTTCGGGTGATTAATACGCATTCCATGTGGAACAGCTGCTTCCTGTGGGTCCATCAGATACGTTTCTACTGTCGCGTTCGATGATGCGTCCGCTCTCAACCACTCTGTGGCTTCATTTCGGGGTTGGGTTGCGTATCCGAGAACACCAACACCAGCATACACGCTGCTTGAGAGCAAAAGAACGACAATAAGCGGACTGGCAAGCGACCGATTCCGGTTGTAAAAGCGCGTCAAAACTGCCGCAAGAAGGAGAATGAGCAACGGAAACGTTGGAAGGAGGTGATGCGTGCGTACATACGACCAGCCGGCGTACACCGAGAGATACGCACCGATCCCAACAATAGACAACACGATGGCATCGGACTCTTGTGTTCGCTCTCTCAATCGGGGAAGACTCACCACAACGCTACAGCAACCTGCGACAAACAGCGCTCCGCCCAATCCGTGGAGATAGCCACGGAGAATCCACCACCAGCTTGGTTCGACTCGCCATCCGTACGACTGGCTTTTGTTCACCAGTCCCCGCTGCATCCGATCCAGAAGCCGATCCAGACCAGGAGCAAATACGCTTGGATAGCCAATGACGATCAGTGCAGCACCGACCACAATCCCGACAGTAATGAGACGCGGTCGTATCAGCGCCTCTCGCCACGCTGTGCCTGCATTACGTACGTACAGGAGATACGCGATTCCGAGGAGTAACACACTCGCTCCGGCAGTGAGTTTGAACGCGATGGCAATACCACCGCTTGCGCACCCAGCGAGATATATCGCTTTATCCCCCGTGTGAGCGTATCGGAGACCGCAGTAGACGACGAGAAGCAGAAAAAACAACGCTGGGATGTCTTCGCCAACCTCGTGCGCCGAGATGAGAAACCCCCACGTGAGCGATAACAAGATGGCCGACAGACGCCCTGTCATTCGGTCACGCATCGTCGTTCCAATGCGGTAGAGCACGTAGACGCATCCGACCGCACAAACGACGTTCGTGAGACGCGAAAGTAGAAGACTCCACGTCCAGATCCACTTTGGCATCTGATACCAGTGTGTCCACAGGCTGATCGACTGATTTCCCGGAATAGCAGTGAATGCGTCGAGCTGTCCGAGGAAGAACGCAACAACAAAGACCGGAATGATGGCGATTCCATAGAGATATAACGTCGCTCCGTACGCTCGACCCCAAGCAATTCCTTGTAGCAACGAGTCAATCCCTGGCTCATCGATGAAGAACCCGACAGCAACCATCGGATTGTTGATGCGCCAGCGTTCATCTCGTGTTGCAAAATTTGGAATCCGGTGCCAAAACCAAAATCCCGCCATTACCGCCGCTAACACGAGGATATACAGAAGGTATGGATCTGATGTGATATCGTCGATGAATTGCCGCTTTGCACGACCAAGCAATCCACCCGTGACTCGCCGCATATCGATTCCTTCGAAATGATAGATATATAAAATCTAGTATTCTGGGCACAAATCTTCAATGGAGCAGATCATTGTGGTTGACACTATTACTGTTACTCAAATCACAACAAGACGTTCCGACAGTGATTGGATGTTGTGTATGAATAGAACGTACTACCTCCGCTCTTGGCGAAGTATGGGATTCACATCACTTGTCTGTCGCTTCGTTATGCCCAGATTGTTTGTTCTGGTATCTGTACTCTCTGTCTCCTCCATAGATCGAGAATAACATACACGACTGAAATAACAGATGTTAGTTTATACTCTAAATCTGCTATACTGTTGACGTGGTTCATCAATTCACAGCAACGATCACGGTAGGCACGTAATTTCGTAGACGGACCAGTAATGTTGCATCGAGAGACAAGACGACGATCACTGTCTATTCGTCTCGAACCATTCGACAGCGAAATCGACCAACTTTCGTTGATTCATGAGAGTGGCTGTTGCTGTACCGACGGTCCCGCTCATCACCTCTCTCGTCTGTTCGAAGTCGGCACCGAGTTCGGCGAAGTCATCGGTACGCTCCTCTATCGTCTCGTATTCTGCCCAGATTCGTTCGCCGTCATCGAGTATTGGACCGCCGTTTTCTACTGTCGCTTTTGCGATGGCTGCACGGTGTTCGGCGAGGTGGAGTGATGTGTTGCCATCGTGACCAACACCAAGAAGTAACACGCTTCCATCATGTTCATATACGCGGGCGAGTGGTGAATTCTCTCCGAGGTTATAATCCAGGGCGTGATCGGTGACGATTGATTCGGCCGCTGCTCCCCACGCTGCAAATGAGACAGCAGGGTGGTCGCTGCGGAGGGTCTCTGGATAGGTACGAAAACATTCGGGGATGACCCCCATTCCGCGTGTTGGTGTGACTGCTGGTCGGTACGGTGGCATCGACTCCCGAATATTCTCTTCCCATTCGTCTGGAACTGGTGGGTTCGACCAGTCTGCCGGGTCAGTGTAGCCGGTGTGTGTCGGCATCACGAGCGTGCCTTTCTCGGTCACTACATCTCTGAGTGCATCGATGACCGCTGGCGCACCGCCACAAACCCATCCGAGAGCACTCAACGAGGAATGGATGAGGAGTATATCGCCACGTTCGACGCCGAGCGTACGCAAATCTGAAGCGAGTGATTGTGCTGTGATTGGTGTATCCGATTGCTCGATTGCTTCTTTTTCGCTCATGACTACACGTCGAAAGCACTACAAATCAACCTTTATATCCACTGGATCGCCGCAGGTGAGGAGATCGTGGTACTCACGGCTCAACTCTCGGTGACCGTACCGAAATTTAATACACCAGCGTGTACATACCTGGCACGCGTCGTCTGAAATTTCAAAATACGCGACCGGCTTAGTTTGCTATGGACTGGATCCACGTCGTCCTATATTCACCTGAATCGGTGACGCCTGCGCCGGCAGAGAACCGAAACCGATCACGTTGAAGATCGATTTTTAGGACTGCCCACGGGATCTGCGAGCTGTCTCCCATCCACTCGTGGATATTTGATGTGTGATAGTACATCGTTCCATACTCGTCGTGTTGGCTGCGTAGCCGATTCCACGAATCACTGTGGTGGCTGTGTCCGAAGATTCCAGTAATGACGTTCGGATTTTCATCAGACGAGAGCAGACGGCGGACTTCGTCCTCTCGCTTAAATTGATCATATCGGTCCCCACATCCTTGCGTTGCTGGGACGTGCATGAAGGCAACCAGTGGCCGATCGGTGTCTTCCAGTATGTCATACAACCATGCAAATTCTTCGGCGGGCATGGCGTGATGACGATGGTTTGTGACAGGACAACTCGTGTTCAAGAAGAGAAACCGGACGCCCTTTCGGTCGATGCAGTACCACGTATCGCTACGCCGTGTCCACTGATCGTTAATCGCGCGCCGTATTCGTTCTCGATCCCAGTTGGGGCCTTTGTACTCGTGATTGCCCATTACCGTATATGTCGGCATAGAAAGTCTGTCGTGGATGAGTCGCTTCCCTTTTGAAATGCGGTGGACAGCAGTGTCCTCACTACAGTATGGGTCATTGTCCGGGCTGCGACCATCAATGAGATCACCGAGATGAACGACGAAGTCCGGGCGAACATCTGTATTCATTGCCGTGACGAACTCCTCGTATCGATGTTTTTGATCAGTCAAATCTGTCAGTTCGTCGCGTGACGAACGTCTGATGTGCGTATCCGAGATAACAGCGATACAGATTGTTTCTGTACTGCCTGAACTCAGTACATCGTTCCCCGCAGATACACAGCCAGTTAGGCTCACGCCACTAGCGACGAAGAGACCTGCTCGGAGGTTCTTCAATGCCGACCGGCGGTTCATCGTTCTCATGAGCTGCCCCAAAAACCGCAAGAATGTCGAATACTATGAGAATGGCCTCCTTACTCACAAAGAGCGTAGATATTGGGGGACTGTTGTGATTCGTTCAAACCACTGGAGTGAATCAGAATCAATGCGCATTCGCTCGTGATTTAACCGATTCTACGTGAGATGATCTCTCTTCGATCGATACCATTGTTCGTCCGTGAAAAATGTCATTTCGAACGTGGGAAATGTACTCTAGAGAATGATTTCAGATAGATGTTCTGTTTCGATCACCCTACAAAGGAGTTGGTGGATATTACCGAGAATAGGGATCGTCCTGCGTTCAGATGCGGTGCAGTGATCGTGTGTGTTCGCAAGAGACCGTGTTATCGTTTTGTGTCACTCTAGCACAATCTTTTCGTGGTGGGTTACTCTCGAACGGGAGTCAGGCAATCCGACTTCAGCCAGGCATTAGGATCGTCCAAGTCGTAGATGAGGACACAGTCGGTTCCAGTTTCAATACTAGCGTACCGGCCGGCGTCGTCTATATCCCAGTCGGGTGTAACGTTGGTCATTGGATGGATGTGTGTTTGTTAAACGACATTTGTTGCGACACGGGTGCCTACCTGTGAGTGGTCGTTTATGCTGCCAGCGCTTGCGAGATCGGAACAACGAAATTCTACGATCTCATTTGCTTCGGCAGGTATGTGTTACAGACACGAGTATATAACTATTTCCCTCCAGTGAGGGTAATAGACACATACCTACTCTCTACTGCGGACCGGCCAACAACGGCGGTTAGATCCTCCGTACTAGGTGCATATATTGGTGTTCAAATATCGTATAAATATTATATCTCCGCCAGAGACAGCGACACGATAGGTGTAGTACGATATCTGAAATTGATAGTTTTCTGGTTAGGAGAACAGTAACAGTCTGCTACCCCAGCATCCACGATGCTCGGGAATGCTGAAGATAGACTCGTTACTCTCGTTGTGAGGCTTCGATATCAAAAAATGACTCACGGTGCGGTGCCCGTCAATTTACTGGTCACCCACACTGCTGGTGCATCCTTAAGCGTCATTGTGAATTGTGCGAGTCGATCAAAAGCAACAGACATCAACACAGCCGACTATGAACAACTCAATTGTGTCTTTTGCCGTAGTTAGGTGATGATTTGAGAATCGTGCGTTTCCATCGGCTGAAGAATAATGTTGTCATCGTGTCTCCACTTAACCGCGAGTCTCCTTCGAACGTGCCATGTGAACAACCTACATTGGCAACTGGGTTTCCAGTGAAATGTGGGGTGAAACAGCATCGAAGCAGCAAATACTGCGTGAATTAGACGGTGGTTTCACCGTTCTATCACGATTGTTTACCATGTTTCTGGTCTACTCACCTTCGACATATTTGACTCATTTTTTGCTCCAGTCTGCCTTATTCTGGTGATTGGGGTTCTCTCCTCGAAAAAATAGCGATATATACCATATTTCCAGTGTAAAGCGCATTACGTAGTGAATTTCCTATCTAATGAATGCGAGTGTTGGCCGCAGCAGAGCACAGCTTAGACGAGGACGTGTTAGTAATCGTGGATGACCCGTCCGTACCAATTCATATAATTCGCTCGAGACGGAAGATTTCGTTTCTTGGTTATCTCCCTACGATGCGATCAGTAGATCTACAGCAGTCATTTGCTGATTGCCCGCCATCCGAGAGCAGATCGATACACCAGATAGCAAGCTGTACAGACAGCACCATACTGAACGAAGTTATGTCTGGAATGATTCCCACACCACCTGTATTGCTACGATACACCATTGACTGCGGTTGGAATCACGTGAACTCAGCACCATCGGATGGTCCTGTTGGGAATACGCTCGAACCCAATTATAGAGATTCCCGATACCAAATGCACGAAGATCTTCGCTCGTACTCACCCGTTACAGTAATACTGTTGTAATGCTCATCTGTGTATAGGCGACAGAATAATGATTGTTGGATCTGTTTGAGGATAATCGATGGATCTGCAGCTCGCTACAATAGAAATACACACGGTAGTCTCGCCCTCTTGCTATCACACTGGTGGAACAGTTCGCCGCCATCTGAACAACTAATCAAAAATAAATTCACATATACAACATCACGTGTATCACTAACCTCATACGATTATATGAATAGTTACGAAAAGAAAGCGTTTTTGTCCATCACTAAACAGAGGAACTACGGATTCAGGATGAGCTATTATCGAATTATACAATTATGGATTGCTCTATTGCAAGTATTCACTAGTTTATGCATCTTTCGTAGATTTGTTTATAATCATAATGTTATCCGATCACAGTGTGTTGTTGATTATGATGGCATAACTAATGACGTTGATATCAAGAAGGAGTGGTTCGAGTAATGGCTTACACCTGATGTTGTACGAATTAATCGTATCGATGACCAACTATCTATGAAAGCATATCTTTATAATACATTATTCGTCACACTGTGAGGACAAACGATGGACTCTCATCCTTGTACAGTAGTCGGTAGCTACTGACCAATTCAAAAATAATCACACTGTTGTAAATCATATATGCTCGCTGTGAAAAGGACAGAAGATCGTCTTGCTATCGATCTACACACCTATGTTTATTATCTATTCTCGCAATCAATCGATCGAAGGACTAGTGATTCGTCTATCGTAACGAATCATGTACTGAATAGTTGGTGTTTGAGTGATAATATTTTAGACATTAACTTAATCCATTAGATGAGTACGATACTCTATAAATGTGAGTATAAACTTCTACATTAACTCTTGAAGTCAGATCGTCTACGTGTCTTCGTTATTCTTCTCCAGATGCATCATCTGAATTTCAGTTCTATCCATTTCGCTATTTCTGTAAAACGAGGACTCACTACGATCAACCCGATATATTCGCCGACCTCTACGTTATACAACCGAACGTTAATGCCCACGCTGATTCGTCCTGAGATTGATCAGATTAGCGAGTTCCATAACAATCACGTATCTGTTATTCAATTCTGAGTTTATGGAAACAACACGTCACTTGACTGCGACAGTTTACATCGTCAACGATGGTGCGACAGCCCTTCACGAACACGAGCGGTTAGGGATCGTCGTTCCACCCGGTGGTCACGTCGACCGAGACGAACTCCCACACGAGGCGGCACTCCGCGAAGTCCGCGAAGAGACAGGTCTCACGGCAACACTCCTCGATGACACACCTGACGTTTCTGACCCTGCTGAGACGCTCCCTCGTCCTCGTCATCAGTTGCTCTACGACGTGAACGTTCATGATGGAATAGTTGGACACCAGCATATTGATCAGATTTATTATGCGATAGTCGACGACCGGACGATAGACCCCGCTGTCGGCGAGACACCAGCAGCGGCATGGAAGTGGTACACACCCGAAAAACTCCAGCACAGTGACCTCGCCCCCGACACGGTCCAGATCGGTATCGAGGCAATTCGGATGGCTGAGCGTAGATAGAAGCCGCTGTGTTCAATCATCAATTCTGAGCACGATTTCGTGTGTCAACAGGCGATTCCAACACGATGCGTCAATCGCTCGAAGTCAATTCGTTCTGCATTCTACTCAAGCAGCGCTGCGAGTGTATGGGGTGTTTCATTAATAGCCTAGAAATAGCAGCGTACAGTGTGTCGAGACGCGTACCGACTGTGTGAGCTATCTCAACTCGTTTCTCGGAGACGGACGCTCGATCACGTGTGAATGCAGCGTCACTCGAACGAGAAAGTATCCGCTGAGGAGTGCGAGCGCACCGACAGACCACACCAGTTCGGTTACTCCCAATCCAAACATTGCGATACCGAGGACGACGAACGCAACACTCGGAAGAACGTACCCGCCTGGTGCTCGAAACGAGGGGGTAACGTCTGTGCGGTAGTACCTGAGTCCGACGAAAGCCAGGATGTTGATCGCATACGGAATGCCGGTTCCCACGACAGCAGCGATAACCAACAGCTGTGAAAAATACCGTGGCACTGTAGCGAGTGCTCCCGCAACACCAGTAACAGCGATGACCCCTACCCACGGGACTCGGAACCGATCACTTGTCTTTGCAAACACCGCTGGAAGTGTGTTATTGTCACCGAGTGCAAAGAGAACTCGACTCGAACTCATGATTCCCACGAGCAGTGTCGTGAAGATTGCTGTGATCGCAGCGACTGCGGTGAGGTAGCGCAGCCACGAGATTCCAATCGTGTCCACTGCTACTCCCAGCGGTGCAGTCATAGCGAGACTCCCATCCACGAATTGGGACAGATCGACAACACCGTAGACAACAGCGACAATACTCACATAGAGGAGCGTCGCGATCGATAGCGACAGCACAATCGCCCGAGGAACTGTTCGGTCCGGGTCCTGTATCTCCTCGATCGTTGCCGGGATTACGGTCCACGCGCCGTACGCTGTGATCGCTATTTGAACGGCAGCGAAGAAATCCAGCGGTCCACCAGTGATGAGCGGGTCGTAGTTTCGTGGCTGGAAGTGCGCTGCTCCTGCCGCAACGAACACAGTTAACACCGCGAGGAGCACTGCAGCCAACACGAGGTTCGCTCGGCTGGTGATATTGATGCCGAGAATGTTCACCGTGGCAGCCAACCCGAGCGCAACAAGTGCTGTAAGGGTTGCGTGACCGCTTGCTGCTGGGAGTATCTGTCCGAGATAGTCCGCAATCGCGAGCGCTGAGATCGTGAGACCAAACACCCAGCCGACGGTGTAGCCAACCCCTTCGAGATAGCTCGCAAACGCACGGACCGACGGTGACGGACCGAGCGTCTCATAGGGAAAGACTGTCGGCGCTCCCGTCTCGGGGAAAGCAAGCGAGAGTTCGGTGTAACACAGTGCGATCGGAAGCATCAGTACCCCCGCGAGACACCACGCAGCGACCGCGCCGGGACCTACTAATCGCCCGGTCGATCCCGGAAAAACGAAGATCGCAGAGCCCACCATCCCACCGAGGCTCAGAATGACACAATCGTACAGCCCCAATTCTCGCTTGAATCCCATCAAATGCTGATACGTTCTCTGTCACCCCTGAATCCTTCGTCTTCGATGTGCGTACCGTTTGCACTCTCACTGACTACGAGAACCGTGCGACAGCACCCGACCGTCAGGTCGGCTGTGATCGTGATCGTTCGTGTTCGAACTGCTCGGACTCTTGAGAGTGGCTCTCGTCGGGAATAAGTCGACGTTTCGAGTTGTAGACGACGACGAGACTGCTGATCGCCATACACGCCGCGGCGATGAGTGGATTGATGAGTCCAGCAATCGCGAGCGGGATCGCGATCACGTTGTACAGACCTGCCCACGCCAAATTCCGTTTAATCCGTCCTCGAGTCGACCGCGCCAGCTCGAAGATCGTAGAGACCGATTCCAGCCGATCGTTCATAATCACAGCGTCAGCGGCTTCGATCGCTATCTCCGTCCCGCTCGACACCGCAACTCCGAGATCCGCGCTTGCGAGAGCAGGCGCGTCGTTCGTTCCGTCGCCGACCATCGTGGTCGTCCCACGCTCGCGGAGCCCGCGAACGATCGCTTTCTTTGACTCCGGCCGAACGCCAGCAAAGACGTGGTCAACCGCGGGATGCTCGCCGAACTGCCGAGACAGCCGTTCGTCGTCGCCGGTCAGGACGACGATTTCCCGATCCTCGTCGGCGAGCGCTCTGATGACTGATTCCCACTCTTCGCGGGGGGTATCCTGAACCGTGATGATACCTTCGACGGTGCCGTTCCAGCCGACTGCTGTCGGGTGTTCTCCTGATTGATACGCCGTATCGATGGCACCCTGAACAGTCGAAGGAACGGTCCATTCGTCGGATTCGAACGAGGAAGGATGCCCAACGAACACCCGTTCCCCATCGACGAGCGCAGAAACGGTGCGTTCGTCCCGTTTGAATTCGGTGACCGTCTGAGTTGTCGGCGGTGCAGCCTCATCGATTGCCGCGGCGATCGGATGGCTTGATCGGCGTTCGACCGCTGCGGCTCGGGCGAGGACGGCATCTCCGTTTTCAACGACATTTGTGACGCTCATTTCGCCCGTGGTGAGCGTTCCGGTCTTATCGAACACGACGATTTCGGAGTCATCGATCCGCTCTAAGACGTTCTCGTTGATGATGAGAATCTGCTCTTCGGAGGCGTCCCTGCTTCCCGCTGCGAGTGCGAGCGGCGTTGCAATACCAAGCGAACACGGACAGGAGATGACGAGTACGGAAACCCCGGCCAGCACAGCTTTGCTCAACGAGGCACCGAGCAGGAGCCAGAGTCCGGTTGTGCCCACCGAGAGAGTGATGACGAGCGGGACGAACACGAGCGCGAATCGGTTGACGAACCGCTGAACGCCCGAATCAGAGCTTTTGACGCTCCAGAGCAACTCGACGAGGCGGTCGATCGTACTGGTCGCATCCGTTCCGACTTCAATGACTACTGCGCTGTCGGTGAGCACAGATCCTCCAAGTAGATGATCTCCAACAGACTTTGTCTGCGGGATTGATTCACCCGTGATGAGCGCCTCGTCCACGGCAGCCGTCCCTTCGACGATGGTCCCATCAACTGGCACACGCTCGCCAGGCTTGACGAGCAAGCGATCACCTGCCGTACACGCCTCGATATCGATCGTCTCGGTTCCGTTCTCACACAGTCGGCGGGCCTCGGTGACGCGTGATTCTGTGAGCGTCGAGCGATTCCCGAGCGCTTTCCGTTTGACTCGTGATTCGAGGTGGTTCCCGATCGTAACGACGACGAGGACCATGACTGCGACGTCGAAGTACGGGTCGCGTCCGCCCGCAAAGTATGTCCCCACCGAATAGAGATACGCCGCCAACACCGCGATCGAGATGAGAACATCCATGTTGGGCTGTCCGACCCGGAGGCTCACGTACGCCCCACGGAAGATCGGATAGCCCAGACCGATAACAATGAGCGTGCTCCAAACGATGAGCGGCCCAAAGACCATCGACTCGATTGCAGAGCCATAAAGGAAATGTTCCGGATAGATTCCGAGATACACGGGATAGATGAACAAGATGTACAGCGCCAGCACCGGCATCATGAGGATTGCTGCAATGCCCGCACGATACCGACCGAACTCGAATCGGCTTCTGATCGATGTATCCTCTTCGTCAGGAGCGCTCGCGTGATAGCCGAGCTTGCTTACGGCAGCTGAGATATCACCCCGATCGATCGCGTCGGGATCGTATACCAACTGCACCATTTCGGTCGCATAGCTCGCTTGTGCGCTGTGAATTCCTTCTGTCTCCTCGGCGAGTAACTCGATGAATCCCTCGCATGTCTTACAGTGCATCCCGTCCACTGAACGGTACGCTGTCTCTGCGCCGTCCGGGATGGTCTGCTCTTCGTTGCCATCGACGCGCTCTCTGACATCGGCGATCGAGAGGTCTGTTTCATCATCTTCGTCGATCAGTTGTGAGATCTCTAAGCAGCCGCGACAGCAAAACTCCCCGTCGGTGTCTGCTGTGGTGACTGGCTGCCCGCCGACAGGAAGTTCACAGAGTGTGCAAGTGGACATAGTGTGACAGTTTCTGTTCCATATATTGTGATTATACTCTATTTGTGTACTGTACGATGATCAAATAGCGTGGCTGGCGTGACTAGCGTGTTCTCCAAGCGGTTGGTAGAACGGGATGTCCACCATCGGAAGGTGGACCCCAAAACGCATGAGTCCCATTGCGAGCAGCACGTAGCCCAATACCACAAATAGCACGCCAAGGCTAGTGTGGACGATCTGGCGCTGTCGGGCGCTCACTGATTGGATGACTGTCCCATAGAGGAATACGGTTGGAATCGTTCCGAGACCGAGTGCCCCGAGCGCCAACGCTCCGTACACCGGCGATCCCTGTGCGAAAACGTACAAGAAGGCGGGATAGAGCAGCATACACGGCAATAGCCCGTGAAGCGCGCCGAGGCCGACGATCCCGGCGCCGTTGACCCAGCGATCGATTCGAGACGAGATAATCGCGTAGCTTCGAGCGAAGAGAGAACCAACACCCGTCTTCGAGACGACTGCTTCGGCCGACCCCTGCCGATAGCCCACGAGCCGCGTTCCCCCCATGACGATGATCGCGCCACCAGTGACGACACCGATGGTGCCCTGAACTGGTGTGATTACACCTGCAAGACTGACGGTTCCGTACAGAAGCGCACCGAGCAGCCCAAACAGCCCACCGAGAAACGCATAGCCGACTGTTCGACCGATATTGAACAGTCCGTGCTGACGAACTTCATACAGTGTCAGTGCTCCTTCCCACCGACTTTCCTTATCAGCGTTCATCCGCTCTGCGTACGTCGTAACGAGCGGTCCACACATGCCGATGCAGTGTGCACCGCCAAGGATCCCGATCAAAAAAAACACGAACAGATCGTATCGAGCGTGGAAACTAACAGCACCGAAAAGCATCGGTGGAGGGCTACTAAACCCGATGACAGCCGTGAGTGGACTGGCGGTCATGTCCTCCGTGAGTGTACGATCGAGACGCCATTACGACTTGTGATTCGCACCGTTGGGGCCTCCATCGATTCATACTGACGCTGATTAATCGAGATGAGCGGATCGCACCACAAACACGACGAGATCGTTATCGACGAGAGCAGCAGATCGAGCGAGAAAGACAGAATTTGTAAAAACAGTTCGAGCAACCGAGCTCACGAACCAGCGTCTCTAAATATTTCCTTGCTCTTCGAGCTGGTCGATAATATCGTCGACGAAGGACTCGGGGGTCTCGTAGGGGAAGTCTCCCCCACCGAGCTTCGTGTTGAGCTCCATTGCAGTCATGGAGAAGTCACCAGATTCGAATTTCGTCGATGGGCCATTCGGGAGGGCTGGCACGAGGTCCATTGGGCTGTTGATAGGGTAATCTGCACCGCCAAACGCATCGACCATCTGTTCACGGAGTTCGTCTTTGTCTGCCATGATACACTTCCCCCAAGCAGTAGCGCACACAAAAAACCATCCAGAACTATCGCAAAATGAAAGGAAGTTTATCAACACCCACTCGTATACTGTGGTTGATATTCGCCAGTACCGGACTGGAGTGTGCGTACGTGGTGAAATGTGGCCGATTACGATCGAAGCGTTCTCGCCCGCCACGCGAGCAGATCGTCGCGGTCTCGCGTGTCTTCAGGAAGTTCGGTGAACCACTGTGCTTTGCTGATCTCTTCGTCTGGGTCGCAGATGTCGGGTTCAGTTGTGTCCGCTTGGGCGACAAACACCGGTAAGACACCCCACGTCGAGTACGTCCCGTGACAGAGTTCGATGCGCGTGAGCATGGCAAGCCCTTCGTACGTCACTTCGATCCCCGTCTCCTCACAGAGTTCACGCCGAGCGGCGTCGTGAAATGACTCCCCATTATTGAGTTGCCCACCGGGAAGTACCCACATATCGACGCCTTCGTGGCGGACGAGAAGCAACTCTCCGGTCGATCGGTGGACGATCGTGTGTGTTCCATAGGGTGCTCCCGAAACGTGAATACGCTCTGCGAGCGTCCGAAAGCGACTCCGGCTCACGTGTTTGGTTCGATCGAACTCCATTGGTTCGTCGTACCGGTCTCTCAGGTGATGATACGCAGTATCAGCACTCTGAGTGGCACGGTCGGCGAGAAACCAGAGCTCATCGAGTGTCATTGTTCCGTCGACTCCAACCCGTCTCTTTCGTGATCATCATTGATGTAACTCTACTACACCCTCACCAATAAGCTTTCTACAGAATGGTACGATTGATTATATAATAAATCGTCTATGAGATATGAATCGCCAGTTTCGTGGCAACAGCACCCGAACCGGCACGTTCACTCTCAACGTAAGAAACCACGACCTTTTTGCTTGTTTGGAGTTATGAATTGAACTCTATTATCTTGGAAATTATCTACTCAATAAATTATTTCTCATCACTTCGATGGCGACACATTACAATCCGAAAACGGAAAGGTTATATTTAACCGGCAAAACCAATATATGTGTCAATTCCCCATAATGCCCCTTCCCATATAATCAAAAATACGGCGTATTGGGCCAAGAAACACGCATATACGCGGTGGAGGCTTTTGCTCATATCTCAGACATTTTTAGTGAGTCTTTTTGTTAAAGTGTCAAATTTCACTCGATCAGGTCGGCCAGAAATAAATGGAGATGGGTTATTTTTCCTGTTTAGTGGCAGGTCATGGGTTACTAATGGCGTCACTCCATATCGAAATCTCATTGACATCAAGCCGCCAGTCACGCACGAATTTGCGGCGCTGATTGCCGTCATAAGTGGTGGCGATCCGTTTCTCATGGTGTTCCTTGCAGACTTCACGACTTCCGCAGCCGTCGTGGGAATCGTCGTTCTCGTCGGACAACTTGCCTATCAGCAAGCAAGAGACCCGCGCGCTGCATATGCTGCTGGGACTGCCGTGCTGTTTTTCCCACTTTATTATTCGTACCCTGGCTTTCGACCAAAATATTTCACGGTCGCATTCGGTCTCCTTTCGGTCTGGCTATTGACCCGCGAGCAGCCAGCGGGAGCCGGAGCCAGCGCTGCGGTCGCGGCTGGATTCTGGCAGTTCGGTGCTATCTTCCCTGTACTCGTGTTGGGACAAACTGCCGTTCGACGTGACTGGTCTGCCACAATCCGATCACTGGCCGGGATTGTTGTCGTGGTGATCGTGGTCATCCTGCCGATCGCATTAGCCGGAATATTAGCCGTCGGTGACATGCTCGAACAGGTCATCTTCTTTCCTATCATCGCCAGCGAGGACATGCCACTCGCTGTGCGCATCGATAAATTCGTCGCAATTCTCGGTCCGGCAGTCCCCGCAGTGATCATTGGGGTGCTCGGGGCACTACTGCCAGCAGCCACTGCAATAAAACGCCGCGTGCTCAATCGGTCCCGACAGCGGCAGACCCCGGTCTCTGGCTCTCTATCTTGGCTGGATGGTTTATCCTCCAAGTATTCGTTTTCGATCTCGACGCTGGGATAGACTTGCTCCCGTTACTCGCCTGCTGTGCGCTAGGATATGGCGCACTTGGGCGTGTCCTCGACGAGCATACAATACTTATTTTACTATCCGTCGTGACAGTCGCAGTCGGCTTCGGCGGCGTCAGCCCGATTCAGCCCGGCCCGTGGACTCACGAGGTCGGATCGATGCAATGGCACTATTGGACTGCAACCCCGCCTTCATCTGACTGTTTCATCAAAAAAGGATTCGACGCATACCTCACTGGCCCTGCCCGGGAAGCCGGGCTACCAGCTGGATCGACATGTGGTCATAACTTTGAGCGGATTGTCCGGATTGCGCTCGGATTGCAGTGAATTCGTCGCAGAAGATTAAAATTTCCAATTCGCGTTCCAGACATAAATCGTCCCGTCGCCCATCTTGTAGGCCACTGAATGCGAACCACTCGATAGCTCGTTCCCTATTAGTGTTCGAAACTATTCATCGCACTCATTAGATTCTCCCACGTACGGTGTTGCAATCCGTAACTGGACGATTATTCAAATATCGGCCCGATCATCGCTCGGACGAAGTCGATTTCCGGATAGAGGATTCCGAAGCCGATGAAACACGTCGACTTACACAGTGTTACGGACGTCTCGTTGACCTCATAGCGACCGTCAACTATGACCCCGTCACCGGTCGCATGATCCGACATGCTTCTTGGATCGTCCTTGCCATTTCGGCTCCGACGCCACGATTTGAGCCAGCAAGGTCATGTCCACATTCAGAACATCGGTAACTCCATTTTGACATCTCACCACAAGAATGGCAACGAGTGCGGTGGATCATGCATCCTCCCTCCGTCATCCGATTGGCTTTCGTACATCTAAGGAATTCAAAACAGGGTCTTTTTGTCCAGCCGTCGGATAACGGTAGGTATGGCATTTGAAGAAGACGAGAGTGTTGTACTCCACGATCAACACAGCGAACACGACGGCGATACCGGTCGGATCACACAGGTAATGGAGACCATGTTCGGCGATGCCACGTACACCGTGAGCTTCGAGGACGGCCAAGAACAGGGTGTTCCAGAGGATTCACTTGAACCCGCAGCGGACGATAGTGAAGACGGCTCCGAAGCCGAAAACGAGACTGAAAACTAACCGTATACCGTGTCGAGTGTTCCCTTTCATTACATCGATTTGCAGGCGTTTTGTTACGCCACAGAAGACGAACGGCGCGTCGAGAGCGCTTTCCGGACGCTTCTTCCCGAGGAGTTCGAGATCAAACGCATCGAGAACACTGGGCACGCAGGTGATCGGATCGTCGTGCTATCTGCTCGCGTCGAACGAGCAGACGACATCCGACACGTTCTCGGACAGCTTCGCCGGATGCATCCCGATCAAAGAGCGCAACTCGGTGCGGAACTCGATGAGCGCGTCACCGAGAACTGCGAGCTATATCTCTATTTGGACAAACAAGCTGCACTTGCCGGTGACGTGGAACTCGGCGAAGGATTGTCGGTTCGCGCCAAAGTTGAGGCGTATCCGGCTAAAAAATCGTCCGCCATCGAAAGCGTGAGCGATGTATTCGGTGAGATGGCAGAGTGAGTGGTTCTATCGGGATTCGTGATCACTAAACCAAAATCAAACCATCTACCATCAAATTTCACCATGTACGAGACTGCTCACGCACGCCCCGACGGTGAGAGCACGGTCGCACGCCTCGCGCTCACAGCCTCCGAACAGGGATACGAGGGTCTCATTGTCAGAAACCACGACGACACGGTGGCGGATTACGACCCCGAAACACTCTCGTCTGAGTTTGGTATTGATGTGGTCGATGGTGTCGAAATACGCGCAGATAATCGATCACACGCATCGGGAGCTATCACGAGCCAACGGTCACAACGGACGATCGTTTGTGTCCATGGTGGGCGTCTCAATCGCCTCGCGTGCGAGGACGAACGGGTCGACGTGCTTGCTCATCCGATGACTGACGGCGATTTCAATCACGTCCTCGCGCGTGCTGCGGCCGACAACGCTGTTCGCGTCGAATTCAACTTTGCCCGCGTCCTTCGTGCGAACGGTGGTGTGCGCGTACAGGCGCTTCGGGGGCTCAGAAAACTCCGTACACTGGTTGAGAAGTACGATGTTCCGTATGTGGTGAGTGCAGACGCGAGTAGTCACCTTCATCTGCGAGCGCCGCGCGAACTCGCCGCTGTGGGCACCACGATTGGCTTTACCGACGAACAAATTCACAACGGTCTCTGTGAGTGGGGTCGGATTGTGGCGCGCAACCGGGATCGAAGTTCCGATTCGTTCATTGAGCCAGGTGTCCGAAAAGGACGATATGAAGAAGACGATTGAAGAACACGCGGCCCGCTTCGATGAGTACGCGCAGGACTACGACGAGCGCCACAGTCAAGAAACCACGCACGGTCAACACAGCTGTGAAAGCACGGATGAGAACGGTGACGACGCCGAGGAATATCGTGCTTGTGTGGACCTCGTTGTCGAACACGCAAACCCGGAACCGGAGGATGTCGTCCTCGATCTCGGAACCGGAACCGGTGCGATCGGACTCGCACTCGCACCACGGGCAAAGCGCGTCGTCGGCCGCGACATCAGCGACGGGATGCTGGAACAAGCACGTGAAAAAGCGAACGCAGCAGGAATCGAAAACGTCGAGTTCGGTACAGGTACCTTCCGAGAACCGAATTACAATGGTTCGGTCGATATCGTTGTCTCGAATTTCGCGTTACACCACCTGAGCGATGCAAAAAAGCGAGCAGCGATCGATGTGATCGCCGCACTTGGCCCGCGAAAATTCGTGCTCGGTGATGTGATGTTCTTTGGTGCGCCAGATCCCGAAGAACAATATTATAATCCAGCAGTCGACGACCCCGCGACCGTCGGATTGCATGCCGATGCTCTCACCGACGCTGGATTTTCCCTCACAGGCGTCGAGCGGGTCCACGATCAGGTCGGCGTGCTCGTTGCAGAGCACGGAGCAAACAGAGCGCAACCGGATGAGGATATGAACATGGATGTGGATTGGGAGGACGAGTAAACCGTGCGTCATCTTCCGAAGCATCTCCGTCCTCGCTGGCGTTACGTCGGTGTCGCCATCGAGTCGTGGCCGAACGCAGCAATCGACCGTGGCGCGTTCCAGCGCGAGCTCTGGTATGCGGCCCAGAACCTCATCGGCGACGTGGGCAGCGCTGCGATCGATCTGAGTGTATATGCGTTCGTATTCGAAGACGGCGTCGGCAACGCAGTGGTGCGCGTCCGGCGCGATGCGGTTGAACGCGCTCGGGCAGTTATCGCGTGTGTGAGCAGTGTCGATGATCAGTCCGTTCGTCTCACCGTCCGTGGCATCAGCGGGACGGTCCGAGCCTGCGAAGAAAGGTATATACGGCGCCCGTTGGAAAGCACAGAGGAGAGAACCGTTGCATTCGAGGACGCCGGTCGGTTCGCAGTCGTGCGGGATCGGTGTATCGACGTACGAACCGACAACGGGTTTGCGGGTGCGACCGACTACGATATTGAGTAACTATGCAGGGACAATCTCAACAGCAGGCCTACGATCGAGGGATTACCATCTTCTCTCCGGACGGCCGATTGTATCAGGTAGAGTACGCGCGCGAAGCAGTCAAGCGCGGGACAGCAAGCATCGGAGTACGAACATCTGACGGTGTCGTTCTCGTCGCTGACAAACGGATTCGCTCGCCGTTGCTGGTCGGAACGAGCGTCGAGAAGCTTCACAAAGCCGACGACCACATTGGTATCGCCAGTGCTGGCCACGTTGCCGACGCTCGTCAACTCATCGACTACGCGCGTCGTCACGCGCAGATCAACAGGCTCCGCTACGACGAGCCGATTAGTGTCGAGACGTTGACGAAAGCGGTCACGGACAACATTCAGCAGTACACGCAGGTCGGTGGCGCACGTCCATTCGGTGTCGCGCTTATCATCGGCGGTATCGACGATGGCCAACCCCGTCTCTTCGAGACTGACCCTTCGGGAACGCCTTACGAGTGGAAGGCCCTCGCAGTCGGAGCAAACCGATCCGACATTGAGGACCATCTCAAAGAGAACTATCAAGAAGAGATGGATCTCGATGGCGGTATCGGACTCGCACTCAACGGACTTGCGTCGGTCAACGAAGACGGACTGCGGCCAGAGGGTCTCGGTGTCACGACGATCGACACTGAATCCGAACAGTATCGCGTACTCGATGAAAGTGAGGTCGAGTCGTACCTCTCCGAGCACGACCTGCTCGCAGACGAAACGGAAACGGAAACAGACGAGTAACGCAACGAAACGCGCTGCGAGCGCACCTCTGAACTCAATCTTCGGTTCGACTTCAATTTCCATTCCAGCTGTTAAATACTGGTGTCACAACGCATCTATTAACGTACAATACACGAGATAGAAAACCCGTGATTGAATCCGTCCCTCGTGTTGGAGGGAGGAAACACACTTTACTGCCCCGTGAATAGCCGGATATATCGTATGATATCACTTGACGAAGCAGTAACAGCGCGACTTGAATCACACGGTGCGCAATTCGAGGTGCTAGTCGATCCGGATGCGGCACTCGCGATCAAGCGTGGTGAGTTCGATGACGATCTTGCGGAAGTCATCGCCGCAGAGGATGTCTTCGAGGATGCGGCCCGTGGCGATCGTCCCGCTGCTGACGATCTCGAAACAGTCTTCGAAACGACGGATCCAATGCAGATCATCCCCGAAGTGATAGAGCGCGGAGACATCCAGATCACGGCAGATCAGCGTCGAGAGATGCAGGAGCGAAAACGCAAACAGCTCATCAACCGCATCGCGCGAAACGCTGTCAATCCACAGATGGATGACGCTCCCCATCCGCCCGAACGCATCGAGCGTGCGCTTGAGGAGGCAGGATTCACGGTTGATCCGATGGAGCCGGTAGAAAACCAGATCGACGAGGCGCTCGACGAACTTCGGCCGATCATCCCAATCCGATTCGATGAGGTTGTCATCGCGGTCAGACTGCCAGCCGAACACGCCGGAAGTGGACAAGCGCGTATCCGGCAGTTTGGCGACCTCCAACGCGAGGAGTGGCAGGCAGACGGTTCCTGGGTTGGTGTTCTCGAATTCCCAGCCGGACTCCAGAACGATTTCTACGAACTCGTCAACCAAGTATCGAGTGGCGAAGCAGAGACACGCGTCGTCAAAGACGAGGACGAACTCGGCACGCGATAACACTCTTTCTGGAGACCACTACCACTGGCTCGTGCTTCGGCACTGATGGCCACGGGATCCTCTTGCTGTGGATCATTTTATCTCCGTCGCCGGGGGTACTCTTGTGATTGGTTTGGCGGACCACAATCGTTTGTCCCTGAGGATTAAGTGGACTGGCCATCTATCATAGTGTGAGTGACGGAAACACTACGCGATCCAGAGGCTGCGGTTATCGCAGCGCGCGTTGATCAAGGGACGGGATCAGGGACAGCCACCCCAGACACAGAGGAAATTCGTGATCTGACCCGCTCGGGAGGGTATCGGATCGTCGGTGAGGTCACACAGACACGAACCGAGGATCCTGCGCTCTGTTTCGGGACGGGGAAGGTCGACGAACTCGCTCGAATGCTCGAAGAGACTGGTGCAGGGAGGGTCGTCTTCGACAATCGTCTCGGACCGTACCAAACGTTCAACCTCGGAAACAGGCTCCCAGACGGTGTGGAAGTTATCGACCGCTTCAGGCTCATTCTCGACATTTTCGGACAGCGTGCCCAAACCCGAACGGCGCAGCTACAGGTCGAGTTAGCCGAACTCAGATACGAACTCCCACGAGTCCAAGCGAAGGTGAGTCTCGCAAAGCGCGATGAGCGCCCCGGCTTCATGGGTCTCGGTGAGTACGATGAGAGCCGCGAGCAAGACATCAAAAAGCGAATCAGTCGCATCCGCGAGGAACTGCGCCAGATCGAGGAAGACGAGGAAAAGCGCCGCGAACAGCGCCGCGAGTCCGGATTCGATCTCGTCGCGCTCGCGGGCTACACCAACGCCGGGAAATCGACGCTGCTCCGGCGACTCGCCCGTGATCTCGACGTAGACGAGAACGAACACCGCCACCCAGATCTCGATACAACCGCCGAGTCGGAAAATCGCCTCTTCACGACGCTCGGAACGACGACGCGACGAGCGGATATGGACCGGCGCGACGTGCTCGTAACCGACACGGTTGGATTTATATCGGATCTTCCACATTGGTTGGTCGAATCGTTCAAATCCACGCTCGATGCCGTCTATCGGGCAGATCTCGTTTTGCTTGTCGTAGACATTTCAGAACCGACTGAAGAGATCCGAGAGAAGCTCGTTACCTGTCACGACACTCTATACGAGCGAAACGAAGCTCCAATCGTCACAGTACTGAACAAGATCGATCTGATCGACGAAGAGGAGTGTGAACAGAAGATGAACGCGCTGTCCGCGCTTGCGCCGAATCCAATCGCTGTGAGCGCCGTGGAAGGAGCGAAAATCGATGGGCTGCTCGATCGCATCGATCGAGAGCTGCCCCCATTCGAGCACGAGCGGTTGGTGTTGCCGATGACTGACGACACCATGAGCCTCGTCTCGTGGATTCACGACAACGCCCGTGTCAACGATGTGACCTACGGTGAACAGGTAATCGTCGATTTCGAAGCTCGACCAGCTATCGTCGAACAGTCGCGCTCGAAGGCAGGCACGCTCTCCGTCCCGGCCGAGTCCTGACTCTGACGCCGTCCGCTTGGATACATTGACGTTACTGACTGACTTCTTCGAGGATGGATTCGCCAGTTCCGTCTTTCGATTCCCATTCCCACTCATCTTCGATACGGACGCGGTTGTCGTCCAGCAACTCGACGTCCCCGACAGAGTGTCCGGTCGCTGTCTCAGCACGTGTGTTTATTTGAACGTACCGAATGTCCAACTGAGCATCTTCGAACGTCCCAACCAAGTACCCATCAACGATGTCTCCTCCCGAATAGTGTGCACAGACTCGATTTTCGTCCTATGCGAAGGCGAACTGTGTCTCTTCGTTCACTTCCCCTCCATCGTTTGCAACGGCAACGAGTGTGCGTCCGTCGAGTGAAATTTCGTCGGCCATACGGTAGGATCGTAATACAGTAACATAATCTATGTCGAGTTCACAGTATATTTTGAGTTTCTGTCTCTTTTAAACCCTGATCGGGTTCTGAATACATCAACGCGTGATGGCGGATTCGTAGGTCTGTCGTCGATATTTTGTGTTCAACTAGTTCCACTATTCGAAGTGCCACCGGGTCGGGGTGAATGATTCGTCCAAACTGAAGCCGAAGACGGTCGCCATCGCTACTTCGTAGACCGCGTACGGGGGTGGTCCAGCGGTTGGTGCACCGTCTGCGTAGACTGCGCCGTCACGGACGTCCACTTGCCACCCGTATTTCGTCGCGTACGCGTCAGCCACGTTTTGAAGCATGCCCTCGTCATTCACTTTTCTCGCCGCACCTTCGACCACAAAGTGGAAATAATCTGTTTCAGTCGCAATACTGCAGTGCGAATCGATGACCAGATTCTTACTCTTTCGCGTAGTTGGCCCCGCAGAGAAGTACAGTGAATTTGCCGTCAAAACAGCCAACAGTGGTCGTGTATGCGGACGCTTGTCTGGACGATTCGTTGTTAGCCAGTAGTAGTCTGATTCTGCGAGCTGCTGGCGCGCTTTTTTCCACGGAGTAGTAGCTGTTGTGTCTCCAAGCGGCTGTACGTCTGTTGGTTTTTGATCAGTCATGGATGAGTAGTGGAATCACAGCGGTCATGAACCCGTCTGAGCATACCAGAACGAGCTATCAGTGATACGATGGTTCTACCGTGCTCAGGAGTTCTACGATTGTTACAGAGATAAGCGAGTCGGTGCTGAAATCATGATACGGTAGAGACGGCGGAGGCTTCGTCTGTATTCTCTCCTCGCTCACTACTCGCTGTCAGGTTCGTTCGATGTCGCTTTTCCGTCATATCTTCAACTTTTGTTTTTTGATTACACGAATATCCGTGATTCGTGCCTCTGGGTACTGTCCGTCGTCATCTTTCTCGACTGCCTTCACCATGTCCCAGACGACGTTCAATCCGGTCGTTACTCCTGTGAGTGCTTCCATCTCACAGCCAGTTTTACCGATCGTTTCGACGCCCACTTCGAGCGTCACTCGGTCGTTTTTCACGGTGAAATCCGTATCAATGTTCGTAATCGGTATCTGATGACACATCGGGATCGATTCCCATGTGTGCTTGACCGCCTGCACGGCTCCGACGCGGGCTGTCGCAAGCACGTTTCCTTTCCCGATCTCGTCCTCTTGAATGGCATCGATTGTAGATTTTTGAAGGAGAATATCCCCGGATGCGACCGCTCGACGCTTGGAGTCTGGCTTTTCGCCCACATCGACCATCTGGACCGATTGGTCCTCATCGGTGTGGGTCAGGTCGTCGCTCACGACTGAATCACCTCCGGTAGATGATCGATGAGATCTCGGGGGGAGATTGATGCTCGCCCATCGGCAGCGAGCTCGCCCGCCTTCCCGTTGACATACGCTCCAAGTGCTGCTGCATCGATCGGTTCGAGAATAGCCGCGAACGCGCCTGTTGCCCCCGCGAGTACGTCGCCCGTCCCACCAACAGTCATTGCCGGTGTTCCGGTCCGATTAACTCGCGTTCGATCGCCGTCAGAGAGCACGTCGTACTTCCCTTTCAGGAGAATCGTTGCATCGAGCTCATCAGCAAGCGTCTCTACATCGTCCATCCGTTCGCGCCAGTCGTCACTCGGGTCACCACCCATACGTCGGAATTCGCCCGCGTGAGGAGTACAGACGAGCGTAGCGTCGGTCTCGGAGACGACACCGAGGGGATCAGCGTCGACAACGCAGGTTCCATCGAATTCGGAGAGAAATGCACTAGCCGCAACGAGCGTGTCCTCGTGTGCGCCAAGCCCTGGACCAAGAACGACGGCGTCCTGTTCGGCAGCGATATCGAGCAACTGATCGACGTGATCGGATGCCAGTCGATCGCCGTCCACTGGCATCGTAATGAGTCCCTCGTGGTAGCTCTGTACGGTTGCAGCGACCGATTCTGGACAGGCAACGCGGACGAGGTCGGCACCGGCACTCAGTGCAGCCTGCGCAGAAAGCGCCGGTGCCCCGGTGTATGGTCCACCACCGATGACGAGCACCGTACCGTTGTCCCCTTTGTGGCTGTCCGGATCCCGACTGAGTCGGAGAAGATCCCCCTGCTCGACGATCGTGTCGGCCATCGATGGAATACCAATATCAGCGACCGTCACAGGAACATCGATCGAAGCGAGACCGGGCTTCATATCGTGAAACGTGACTACATGATCTGCCTCGATCGCGACGTTCGCTGCCTCACCAGTGTCTGCGTCGATTCCGGAGGGGACATCGACTGCGACGGTCGTCGCTTCGCTCGCGTTGATCGTCTCGATAGCACTACGCTCTGGCTCCCGAGGCGCCCCTCGTACTCCTGTTCCGAGCATCGCGTCGACGATGACATCCGGTGAATCAAGATCGAAATCTTGCGAGTCACGCACCTCACGAGCGTCGTATTCGCCCTGTTCGAGTGCGTCCCAGTTTTCTCGTGTGATCGCTGTGCTGATCGTCTCCTCGCGCCCGAGCAAAAAAATCGTCAGCTCGTATTCACTGTCGAGAAACCGTGCGGTTACGAAACTATCGCCACCATTGTTCCCACGTCCCGCGACGATCGCTATACGTGCGCCCGGTTCAGCGAGCTCTTTGACTGTCCGAGCAACGGCGCTCCCACTGGATTCCATCAACTGTTTTTGTGGGACACCGAGTGCGGCCGCATTCTCATCGACTACGGCCATTTCCTCGATTGAAATCATGGGTGAACGTTCGTCGGCTCGTCGGTTAAGCGTGCGGGACCGCCCTCTCAGCGCCGTACCTGAAATTCTTGTGCTCCTTTTGGGTCACTGAATTCCGTTTCAACGCGTTCCACGTCAGCCTGCGGACTCCCCGTGTGACACCACTCGATCATCGCCTCGACAGCGTCCGGCGGCCCCTCAAAGACGGCCTCTACACGTCCGTCTTCGAGATTCTTCACCCAACCATCGACACCCTGCTCTTGTGCCTTCTCGCGTGTCGTTGCGCGGTAGAACACTCCCTGTACATTCCCTGAGACGAAGACGTGTGCGCGTGTTCGATCGGACATATCACAGTCCTCTATCGGCGCGAGCGTAAAATGATCTGGGGCGCAGCGTGCACTGAGCTGTACCTACCACAGCGTGGGTGTTCGGTTACTGGATTGTATACGTCTCGAATCGGCGTGCTGCGTACCGAACCGACCGGTCTGCGACGACGATTGCGATCACGACCGGCCCCCCCAAGCCGACAAGTTGGATCCACTGCGTCGGGATCGACCCGATCGTTGCTCCGAACGATTGGAACAGCGCGATTCCCGAAGCAACTGGCATCCCAGCAGCCGCCAGTTGCGTAAGGAAGACGGGAACGAGACCACTAACGAGCAGTCGGAGAGCGGTCCGGACACCAGCTGGTGCGAGCAGTGCGGTGGCTGCTGGGATCGCAAGCCCAAGCGTGACGAGCGAATGAACCACCACTGCGGTGATGCTGGGAGGGACGACTGTGCGACGCTGTCCGACGCTAATGGCGCTGAATCGAGGAAACCACAGTCCGACGAGCGGGGCAAGCCGAACGGATAGGAATACCACCGTGATTCCGAGGAGGAGCAGCCCTCCTCGCTCAATCAGCGAATACGGGCTCACAACACCAGTTGCAAGCGTTAGAACGACTGTTGCCGAAAGCCCAATGACTCGCCCAGGGATTGTGAGTCCGGTAATGAACTGTATTCCTGTGAGTCGCGTCGTGAGCACCGTTGGGAGCACTCCTCCAGCATCCCCAAGCGGATTCAAGCCGAACAGCAACCCAGCAGTCCACGGAATGACGATTGCAGCGATGAGGGGTGCCACGACGAACAGCAGACCGAATTGGCTGGCGTTGATGAGCACACTGCCAGCGATGAAGATCGGCAGTAACGCGAACGAGATACGGGAGGGGTTTCGCCACGTTCTGGTGAGCATCACCTGAGCAACGCTCCGCGTTGGCGCATCGAGATCGGACGGATGCCAGAACGAATGCATTGGTGTCTTTCGAGCAGTCGATTTCTTCTCGCTGCTCGGAGCTATGGGGGCGTCGAACCAGAACGCGCTTGTGATTCGCTCGATCGCGTAGCCGCCCCCAAGCAGGATGATGGCTGTGGTGATGAGCACTCCCCCCACGCGCATCCACGACTGCGAGATCGCCGTTCCGACGACTGCGAGATCGCCGTACCAGCTGATAGGAAGCCACGCGAGAACGCCACTATCAATGCCCATGTCAATAGTGGGGGCATACTGTAACACGGAGTATCCGCCGAAGAACAGGACAATGAGGGAGATTCCGATTGGTGTCTTATAGCGGGCGACGATCCGGGAACGAGACAGAAGAAAGGCCCCAGCGAAGCCACATGCGTACGCGACAACGACGCTGCTCACCACAAATAACACGACTGCGAGCGGAACAAACACGACACTCGCTGGTGTTTGGAATGCGTATACGAACAGTCCGCTGATGATGATCGTTGGGGCAGCGAGATACGCTAAGATCCGAAATATCTCGGCAACGACGAGACCACTTGCCGCTGTTCGGGCAGAAACGGCCGTGAGCACGACCTCCTCGCTGTCGATTCGGGAGTGTTGTGAAATGACTCGATTACCGACCATGAAGACGTCAAACAACCAGTACAATCCAACTGCCCCCCGCATTGAACTGGGAAGCAAAATCGGTCTCGGGATCGATCGCAATGAATTGGCGAAGAGAACCGAGAATCCGAGCAACATGAGACTCCACACGATGGAGACGCCGCCGAGAAAGAACAAGCGCGCTGTCGATCCTCGAAGCGTGCGCATCGATCGGCGAAACTCGACGACACCGATCCGGATGCTCTGTCGTACCCACCGTGTCTCAGCCATGGATCATACCTTCCTCGAACGTCCTAACCGGTTCGGTAGCACTGGCTGACAGCGATTCATCGGAGCGACGACGCTCCACTACTGACGGAAAAGCGTACGCGAAGACCATTCATTCTTCGATTCTGATTACTCACACATCAATGTATCATCTCACATATCGTGTTTCATGCCGCTTAGAGCGTGTACTATTCGTAATGACAGATGGGTTATGTGCCGAGGTGCTTTGTACGATCGCGCCCAATAGAGATGTGTCGTGAGTAACGATCCCACAGACATTTCCGGACTTCCCGAGGATCTCGGAATCGGGGAGGACCTCGATCGATCTGAACAGCGCGTCTCGATCCGCGTCGACACTCGTCGCTACGGGAAGGCAGTGACTATCGTCGAAGGATTCGACTCATCGTCCGCCGATCTCACGGAGATTGCATCGACACTGAAGCATTCGCTTGCAGTCGGTGGCACCGTGACCGACGATCGTATCGAACTGCAGGGCGAGCATGGAGACCGACTGCGGCAGATTCTTCGAGAAGAAGGATTCGAGATTGAATGAAAAACGGCGTGCGGTCAGCGGATTATCCTGCCTCTGAAGATGCTTTGTCTCGCCATACCATCTTGTGATATTACACAAATACGTCTGTCATTTCACTCATCACACTCCGAACTGCCCATCGTCTCGTAGACGGGTGTTCGATGTCGACGATCCCACTCGACTCTCTTTCATTTTTTGATAGTGAGTGGTATGTAGATAACAGATCCATCCTTGTCGAATCGCGTATGATTCTAATAGTGAGGTGAGTGGGTGGAATAAAAGAGGTCTTTAACGCAAAGGTAGCTATGATAACCGCCACAATAAACAACCTCGTATGATGAGACGCAGAACGTTTCTCGGAGCAGTCAGCTTTGCTGTCACAACACTCTCTGGCTGTCTCTCTCTGACGAAGAGTGATGAAGAGTCGTCATCTACCAGCTTGTCTCGATCTAAGAATAATACGACATCAGATAGTTCTGTCGAACGTAATTCAACAAACACCACATCCACCAAGGCGTCCCCTGCTCCTCCGACAGCTACGACGGACACGAACGATTCCACCGAACAGATCGCTAACGGTGAACGGAGAGAACTCACGATCGGTGACGAAGCATCGTCTCACAATCAGTCACGATCGTCGTACAGGGTAACGCTCTCGAATCCGACCGATACCGCATGGACGACAACGCTCATTATCCGAATGTCTCCTTCATCAAAGGAGAGCAGCCCTACCGATATGACTCGCCTCAAAGAGACGTACAACCTCGACGCAGAGGCTTCGGTCGATATTTCTCTTATCGATCCCGAGCAGTACACTATCGTCGCGACGATCCCTAAAGCAGGAGCGTCGGCGACGGCCGATGTCACGCCCGCACAATCTGGTTGCCAACACTCTTCGACGAAAATCACAGTTCAGGAAGGTGGATCGCTCAACGTACAGACCGTATCGAAGCAAGTACCCTGTTCAATTGATAAGTAGTCGTAGTGTGTTGTTCTCTGAATTCAGTTCGGATCCAGACCAAGAGACACGACTGTTTGATGATCGAAAGCGTTGAATCTCAGACTGCTATCCTTCCATCCCACTGAAGGAGAGACCGCCTTCGATATAGCGTTGTGCCACCAAATACACGAGCATGATCGGTGTCGCAAACGTGAGCGCGAATGCCGAAAAGCGCGCCCACGGGATGGAGTACTCGCTAACGAGCGAGAACAGCCCAACGGGGAGCGTATAGTTCTCTGTGCCGAGCAGCGTCTGAGCGACGACGAACTCTGTCCATCCAGTGAGGAACGTGAAGATGAACACCGTTGCGAGTCCAGCAGCCGACAGCGGTAGAATGACCTCGACGACGATTCGCCACGGCGGCGCACCGTCAACGACTGCTGCCTCTTCGTACGCCACCGGGATGCCATCCATATACGTCTTCAACAACCACGTGTTGAACGGGACTGCCGTCGCCGCGTAGTAGACCGACAGTGCAAGCTTGCTGTCGTTGATGCCGAGCTGCACGTAGACAGCGTACAAACCGATCAACAACGCGATACCGAGCCCACCGCCGACTTGTGTCAGTAACACGTACAAGAACAGTATCTTCCGACGGAAGATGAACGTCTTGCGCGAGAGTGCGTACGCTGCTGGCACAACGAGGCACATGGCGATGATCACGGTCGGGATCGCAACCGTGATGCTGTTCCACAGGAAGTGTTTGAAGTTAGACGGATTTTCGACACCGTAGTGAGCAGCATCGAGTATGACGAACGACGGTGTGTTGAATACGACCGCAAGATTAGTGAGCGGGATGTTCACCGAGATGGTGTACGCCGGGATGATGAGATCTCCGATCACCCAGACGAACGCCTGAAGCGTCGGATCGTCCGGAACAAGGGTGAGTCCTCCCGAGGAATAGATCGACCCACCAGAACTGGACAGTGCGGCCATGAGAATCCAGTAGATCGGGAACAGTAGCGCCAACACCAACACGAGCGCGCCCGTCGTTGCTATAAGCGTCCGCAGTGGATCGATGGGCGAACGCTCACCCCGCCTGATGGCAGCGATCGTGTATCTGACGCTCCGACCCGTATCGATCGTCGAATACGCGATTGCCGCCGTGTTTGTTTTCACCGCTCGACCGGCGTTTCGAAGAAGGCGCATCATTCTGAGACACCCTCGGCGAGCCGTCCGCGCTTGACGTTCAGCCACATGAACGCGCCGATGAAAACGACTGCAATGAGGCTGATTGCCGCACCGCGTCCGTATTTCGAGAACGAGAACGCCTCACGGTAGCCGTACACAACGATTAGTTCGTTCGCTCGAGCAGGACCACCCTGATTGAACACATACGGGATGAGAAACTGCTGGAACGACGCTGCAGCTGTCAGAATCGACGCGAACAGCACTGGTCGTTTGATCGACGGCAGTGTGATGTGCAGAAACCGCGCGAAATAGCTCGCACCGTCAACCTTCGCCGCTTCGTGCAGTTCTTCAGGGACATCCTGCAGAGCGCTCACAGTGATGATGACCATGAACGGGTAGGCGAGCCACGCCTCCGTGACGTTGTACGCGAAAAAGGCCGTCCATCGCTGAGACAACCACGAGATGGATTCGCTACCGAACGTCCCAAGAAGCTGATTGGCGAGACCGAACTGAGCGGAACTGAAGATCCCGCGCCACACCGTGATCGTGAAGATCGCGGGAAGTCCCATCGGGAGAATGATGAACGACCGCATGACTCGTTTGCCGCGCACGCGGTCATTAGTCAACACTAGCGCGATACCGATACTCAGTCCGATCTTCAGCGTGACACTCGTGGCGACAAACAGCCACGTGACACCGAACGAGTTCCAGAACATGGGATCGGAGAGAACGAGGATGTAGTTCTCGATCCCGACGATACTCGCCTCTCCGAACGTGAGGACCGAGAGAATGCCATCGCCAGCGTAGAGAGTCGTCGGATCAGCGTTTGTGAACGAAATCCCGACGAGATACACCACTGGAAACAACATGAACGCCGCAAACACGAACAGTCCTGGCAGAACGAACAGCAAGGAAACGTCTCGCTCGTCGAGAAACGGGACCTCCCCTATTCGGCGTGCAGCGCGTGAAAGCGTACTCATACTGGGAACTACTTCCAATTACTACGGATCGTCTTCGCAGCTTGATCCAACGCTGCCTTCGCATTGGCATCCCCATTGAACGCTTTGATGAGCGCGGGTTCCATCGCCGACCAGACCTCGTTCATCTTCGGATGAGTCGGCATCGGTGTTCCCTGCTTGACTGTTTGTGAGAACGCCTGGACAGCGTTCGGAAGCTTATCACTCCCGACCAGATCTGCGAGAACCGGGATGGATCCCTGTTCCTTTGCGAGTGTGAGGATATGATCTTCGTTCGTAACGTACCACTCGACGAACGAACGCGCGGCTGCGGCATCAGCAGTGTCTTTTTCCATGCCTTTCGAGAAATACCACATGTTGATACCAGTGTAGGGTGTGGCCGTCCCGCCGTTTGGTGTCGGGAGGCGCGTGACCTCGTAGTTCACACCTTTCTCGTTGAGCGTCGAGAGATACCACGGGCCATTGATGGCGAACGCGGCGTTACCCTCGGCGAAAACGGCGGCTTGTGGTTCGTACGTCGGATCGTTGGCCATGTACGGTTTGAAGTTCTTGAGTGCGAATTCGAGACCCTGAACGGTCTTTGGACGATTGACACCGAGCATCGGATCCTTGCTCGAATCAAAGTAGTAGCCGCCGAACGCTTGGAGCCACGCGCTGGTGAAGTACGGGTCGAACGGATAACTCAACCCGTACTTGTCGTTGCCTGGATCGTGGTGCTCTTTCATCGTTGAGACCATATCGGCGACCGTTTTCGGTGGCTTGTCCACGATATCGGTGTTGTAGATCAGCGTCACCGTCTCGGCCGCGTGTGGAAGCCCGACGACGTTGTCCTCGAACTGAATGGCCTCGGCAGCCGCACTCGTAAACACATCGAGGTTCACATCAAGCTGATCGCTCTGGTCGACAACGAAATCACGCTGAACGTAGTCACCCACCCAATCGTGTGCCCACTCGAAGATTTGAGGACCCTGCCCCGCAGGAATCGCGCTGTTCGTTTTCTTTTCTAAATCAGAGATGTCGGCCCCTTTGATCGTGTGTTGGGATTGACCGTTGAACGCCTCGATAACGCTTTTTCGCGCCGAAATCTCTGACTCCGAAAGTGAGTACCACGCTTTCGCCGACCCGGCAGGGCCGTTATCACCTGTTTTCGTTCCGGACTGGGTGCCACCTCCGTCACCGTCAGTTCCGGAATCCTGTTGTTGTACGTCGAGACAGCCCGCAAACGCCGCAATAGCGCTCGCACCACCGATGTGCTTCAACACGTCTCTGCGATTCATTGTCATGCGTGAATATTAGATGAAACAGTTTTTCACACCTTAAATCCTTCGGAGATCACACGTCATATTGTCATCGTAAGGGCGTTGTGGAGCGGCCGGTCTTGACTGCGATCGTGCTGGGACTGACGTCGGTTGCATCGGTCGCACGAGGTCGAATGAGAAGAAAGACTATGAAATCATACTTCCCAAATTCATCGAATGGGGCAAGAGCTATATTCTATCATCCGTAGCCTTTGGCAGATGGCAACAGTAACGCTCGATTCATTGCGAAAGGAGTTCGACAGTGGGCGCATTGTCGCGGTTGAGGACCTTTCTTTGCAGGTCGAAGACGGCGAGTTCGTCACGGTCGTCGGGCCGTCAGGCTGTGGAAAATCGACAACACTTCGGATGATTGCAGGATTAGAACAGCCGACATCTGGACGGGTGCTGATCGGCGATACGGATGTCACCGAGACGTCCGCGCGTCACCGTGATGTGGCGATGGTGTTTCAAAATTACGCGCTCTACCCTCACAAGACAGTCCGGCAAAACATGGCGTTTGGTCTGCGGATGAGCACAGATCTCGATACGGACGAGCGAAACGAGAAAGTCGACGAAACAGCGGCGATGATGGGGATCGAGGAGCTCCTCGAAGAT
Source organism: Halocatena marina (assembly GCF_025913575.1). Taxonomy (NCBI): domain Archaea; kingdom Methanobacteriati; phylum Methanobacteriota; class Halobacteria; order Halobacteriales; family Natronomonadaceae; genus Halocatena; species Halocatena marina. The sequence continues at coordinate 948,989 of NZ_CP109785.1, forward strand.
CGGCCATCGGAACTCTCTGGTGGACAGAAACAGCGGGTCGCACTCGGGCGTGCGATCGTTCGTGAGCCAGACGTGTTCTTATTCGATGAACCGCTGAGCAACCTCGATGCAAAGCTACGGACGACCATGCGCACCGAGATCCAACGCTTACAGGAGGAGCTCGGGACCACGGCTATCTACGTGACCCACGACCAGGAGGAGGCGATGACGATGGGCGACCGTCTTGCGATCATGAACAACGGCATCCTCCAGCAAACCGGCGCACCAACGGATGTGTACGTGCGTCCGAAAAACGAGTTCGTCGGTGGCTTCGTCGGCTCGCCGTCGATGAACATGCTCGATGTGAGTATCGAGCGGGTATCGGACGGAATCTCTCTCATCTGCGAGGAGCAGTTCGAGTACACACTGAACGGCGAATCCGCACACCAGATCGCTCAGACAGACCTATCGACGGCCAGACTCGGCATCCGTCCCGAGAACGTCACTGTTGTCGAGGATGGAATCGAGACGACGGTCGAGGTTGTCGAACCTGTCGGGAGTGATAACTATCTGTATTTGGACCTCGGGCCGGAGTTCATTGCTCGAGTTGACGCCGGAATCGAGCCAGAGATGGGTGATGTGATTGACGTGACGTTCGACGAGTCAGACGTTCACCTGTTCGATACAAGTGGTGAATCGCTGTTAACGGAAGCCACCCTGACAGCCTGAGGCTTACCCGTCTGCCGTCACTGGCTGTTCTTCGAGCAGATCGTACTCGTCCATCAGGGCGATTGTTGCTGTTCGCAGCGCGTGTGGCCACCCGAGCGGCGTCGCGCTGTCGGGTGTGCCGTCGTCGAAGACCTGCTCAGGGAGGTACCCGGTGTCGAGTGAGAGTGGTCCGCTTGGGAGAATGAGCGCGAGAAGCTCCCGTGCCGTTTCTGCTAGACGATCTGCGCGCTCGTCTCCATGGTCTGTGAGCACTGCGGCGAGTGACGCAGCGGCGTGGGCGCCCCACGCTGTCGACACGGTCCATATTTTTTCGTGTGGCTGCTCGCGCTGTCGCCACCGATCTCCCTCGTACCGGACAAGCCCGGAGACAGCGCTTCCATCGTGCCACAGTTCGTCGATAACTTGTTCGACGTGCGAAACGAGTCGGTCGAGTCGATCTGCGTCTATATCTCCGATTCGGGCGTACGCTCGGTGGGCGTTTGCGAGGGCAAGCGTGGCCGAATCACAGCGTTCATCGAGTGTGCCCCGCTTTTCGTGTCCGTCACCATACTCACGCAGCGCGTAGATACCGCGCTCGTCGACCCAGAGATCGTCTATCGCTTCATACACCGTGTCCGCACGCTCTGTTGCGCGCTCAGTGAGATCGGCGGTGTTGCTCGCGGCCGACGCCGCGTACGCCTCCAGAAAGACAGCAGCGGTGTGCCCAAAGCGTCCGGACATGTCCTCCCACGCGTTCTGGCACGTGACCGGTCGGCCGTCGTCTGCAAGCGCATCGTCGAGTCCGTCGAGTGCGCGCTCTAATACGTCACCCCGATCGGTACACTGGCCGATGAACGCCGTAACGCTCGCCGTTTGATCGGCTTGATACTCGTTGCCGATACCTTCTATCCGACTGTTGGCCCATCCGGGAGCCAACGTGGTGTCGAACGACCAGACGCGGTGGGGCCACGAACCATCGTCGAGTTGTGTCTCTGCGTAGGCAGCGCCACTGCGGGTGTGCCAATCACCGAGTCCGAGATCGAACTGTCGGTCTGCATCGAAGAGAAACCGCGATATCTCGGCATCGTCGCGGAACCACGAGTAGCCATACCCGCCCGAATGTGCGTAGTAGGGGTCGAACTCTGGACCGGCGATGCGCAGACCCGACCGGCCAGTCAGCAGTGAGAGAACACGGAGGTCGGTCGCGATCGCGTCTGCGTGAGGAAGGTCGGAACTGACCGATCGCTCGGTTTGCTTTTTTGCTGCGTGTTCGAGCGCACCACCGTCGTACGCCGTGGCCGTCCGGACGGTATCGAGCGCCGCTTTTCGTGATTTCGTCGCCCGTGTTGTCAGCAACGTCGTCACCGTCGCTTTTCCCTCAGACGTTGGAATGACACAGAGACTATCGCCGCTCAACAGATCCTCATCATACGATTTCTCCGGCTCTGCTCGCGGGTATTCAGTGGGCGTCTCATCGAGAAGCTCCGCGAAGCCACCGAAGGCAGACCCACGAACCCTCTCGAAACCGGTTGCGCTCGCGAGGTAGTCGGTTTCCGAGGCGTGATACACCTCGATCGCATCGTCGTGGTGCAGTTGTCCGATGCGCGTGTTCCGACCATCTGGCGCGAATCCGATGACAGCCACCAGCGCAAGCGAGGCGTCTGCTCCGTTCGTATCAAAATGGGTGACGTGGATATTCTCGAGCGTGAGATCGTACTGCGTTACTGTGCCGTACTCCGTTTCGTGATCAGTCACAACGAGCGCAGTGTCTTCGTGATACCGTTGGCGATTGCTCTGTGTGTCGAACCACGCTGTCTGAGATTCCAGTTCCTCAACGCTGGAATCGACAGGCCGAACACCGAACCGAGATCGGGCGATTCCGGTCAATCCAAACACTGGATAGCTGAAATCCCGGATCGATCCATCCTCGTCAACGTGAATGAGACGCCCATCGTAGCCGGAAAAGCGACCCGTTCGTGTTCGCCGCTCACCCGGAAATCGCGTGCGGTCATCTCGATGGCGCTTGTAGTCGTCTAGCGCATCACGTAGTTGCATTGAGAAGGCGTTCGACTTCAGGCGATAATAAATTTGGTGTAATTGTTTTTCACACACTCATTCAAAAGCGAAACGGTCAAAGGTGACACTCGCAACCGTGCGTGTATGCATCACCCGGGGCCCCCCCGATTTCTCCACGTCGGTGAGTCGATCGAACTGGCACCGCGCTCTCCTGACGTGTCAGGGACGTACGCGTGGCGAGTTGTCGATAAGCCAGACGGGAGCACAGTGACAGTCGAGGACAGAGAGGAACGGAGTTCCTCAGGCAGCCAGACACAGTCTGGCGACAGAGAGAGGCCGAAGGCCCCTCAAGCAGCCGGCACAGCCGGCGACATCACCGAGCAAAGCTCGGTTAGCAGCCAGACACAGTCTGGCGACTGCGCGGTTGTCCATTTCACGCCGGACGTTTCAGGTGTGTACCGTGTTGAACTTGCTGCCCCCGACGGGACACACACCCAGACGATACGCGCGTTTCCGGATCCACGCCGCGAGGCTCGCTTCAGCGTGGCCGCTGAGGATGTCGATATAGATCGTGCTGCCGTCGATCATGTCGCTGTTATCGGTCAGTTCAATGATTTCACGATGGGAACCCACCGAGCGGAGTGGCGCGGGGACGAGTGGGTTCTCGACACGATGCTCCCACCGGGGACACACGAGGCTATTTTTGCACTTGATGACGAGTTCGACCCATACGCCACGAGTAAGATCACTGTCGAGGGCGCTGGGCGACCCCGCGTTCGTCTCGATGGACACCGCGAGGGAAGTGATGTCGTCGTTACCGCGACAGCACAGGCTGCACCGGAAGGGAGCGATCCAAGCGTCGAGTTTTATCTCGATGACCGTACTTCCCTCACGGCTTCGAATGTCGTCATTCAGGACGATACGCTTCGTGTGTCGGTCGATTCGCTCTCGGAACTGACGCGCATCCACGCCGTCCCCGTCGCAGAACAGCACGGCATCGCGGATACGCTCGCGCTCTGTCCCAAAGGCGGAGGTGAGTTCTCGTTCGAACGTCCGGCCGATCCACCAGCGTGGGTGGAATCGGCCACCATCTACGAGATCTTCGTTCGCACGTTCGCCGGCACGGCCGAGACGACGTTCGAAGCGATCGAACGCCGCGTTCCGTATCTCGAATCGCTCGGCATTGATGTCGTTTGGTTCACCCCGGTCTGTGAGAGCCCAACTAAACATGGCTATCACATCACTGACCTGTTCGAGACGGCTTCGGATCTCGGCACCCACGATGAGTTCGTGTCGTTGATCGACCGGCTCCACGAGTCCGACATCAAGGTCATCTTCGATCTCGTTATCAACCACACTTCACGGGATCATCCTGCCTTCCACCTCCACCGGGCGGACGTTCCGGCGTACGCCGATCACTACGAACGCATTCCTACCACGCAGGACACGACAGAGATCGAGTGGGCTGGCGATGATGCTCCCGGTCACTACTTCACGTGGACGAGGATTCCGAACGTGAATTACGATTCTCTTGCTGTCCGCGAGTGGATGCTCGACGTGATCGATCACTGGGCACCACTCGTCGATGGCTTTCGGTGTGATGTGGCATGGGGCGTCCCCCACGGCTTCTGGAAGGAAGTCCGCGAGCGCATGAAAGCGCGTGACCCCGACTTCGTACTGTTGGACGAGACTGTTCCTCGTGACGCTGCCTTCCGTGAAAACGAGTTCGACCTCCACTACGACACCGATCTGTACAGCACACTACGTGATATTGGTACTGGTGAGAAACCAGCAACTGCCCTGTTCGATGCGCTCTGTGCGTCCCAGCGTCACGGCTATCCCGACGAGGCGAATCACATGCGCTACATCGAAAACCACGACGAGGAACGCTATGCGACCGCATGCGAGGCTGGTAGCCTGCGACCCGCCGTGGCCGCGACGTTCACGCTGCCCGGCGTGCCGATGATATACTCCGGGCAGGAACGCGGTGTCCCGGAGCAACGCGGACCGATGCGATGGTACGACGGTGACGCCGATCTGACCGCGTTCCACCGTCGGCTCATCGAACTCCGTTCCGAACAGCCGGCTCTCCGTGGAACCGGTGTCGAACCCGTCGAATGCAACACTGAGACCGGCGATTCCGACCGAGTCGTTGCGTACAAGCGTGCGAGTCAGAACGAGACGCGCATCGTCGTCCTGAATTTCGGAGCCATCCCGGTGACGGTGGCACTCGATCGAACCATCGAACCCGTGAACCTACTCGACGGGACGGACGTGAGCTGTGATGCTGGCGTTCGAATCGACGACGTGGGTGTCTTTCGAACTCGTTGAGTAATCCGGCATAAGACACTCTCTATCGATCGAAACAGTCTGATTCGAGGATGAACTCCCTATCCGATGGATTAATATTTCAGCAGCGGAACCTGTGAATATCATGGGAGATACACGTGGCCCGGATGCACCGAGCCGAGAGACCTCCCAGGAACGGTCCCCATTCGGTAACGAACTCATGCGGCTCAAACGTCGAGGGTGCTGTATCCTCGTAACAGGTCGGAGCAGCGTCCACGTTCGTGCTGCCCAATCCCGCCAGCTGTTCGGTGCTGTCGACGAACCTCGACGGCGCATACTGACCCTCATCGATGCGACCCCCTCGGAAACGTCCCAGTACTTTCCGGACGGTATCACACAGTCACACTCGGATGTGACTGTGCTCGACTACACCGAAACCGTACAGGACACGACGAGGGTTGCGGGTAAGTCACGGTCGCAGTCATCGTCATCTCAGTCGGATGACCCTTCGATGACTGGACTCGGCGCAACGCTCTGTGATCCGATCGGAGCTGCTATTCGGAACGAACAAACGGAGCCTGGCGAACTTCGAGTCGGTGTCGCAACGCTCGATGCAATCGTTGTCTCCGATGGTCGTTCGGCAACGCGTGCGTTCGTCGAAGCAGTGCGTGCTGACATTTTAGCCGCGAACGGAATGGGGCACTTTCATCTTCCTGGCTCGGTTGATCCCGAAACACTCGACGCACTGGCTCCTGTCATCGATATCCACCTCGAACTCCGAGAATCTCGACCCCACATCCCCGAACATCGCTGGCACCTGCTTGATACGGACCGCTCGACTGACTGGATCCCACTCTAACATGTGTACTTCATCCCATACCACGGCTGTGCGCGTCGAATCACAGTCCGGAGAACATCCTGCTCTTGCTCTGATTGATGATATTCAGGGTGTGAGCGCCCGGCTGTCAACCAGCTCCGTCTGTCACCCGACACGCTGTTCGACTGACTCATTTCTTTTCCCTGTCGATACGGCTTACGAGCTCTCTCCAACCGTCTTCTGGACGCATCAGCTCAATCCGATCATGGTGCGAAATCGGGAGAACACCTTCAACACCGATATCACGAACCGCGAAACTGCGGATCTTCCGTACGGGAGCTACTCTGTCGATCTCTGCTCGCTCGGACTGAAGGTGTATCTCTCCGTTCAGGGTGAAATAGAGATCATTCCTGACGAGGATCGAGGTCGTGTGATCGACTGTTCGACCGCCGAATCGGTGCGGATTGGGGTGCGCTCGTTCCACGAATCTCCATCCGGGACGGTGACGACGACCGACCAACCCCGCGACGTGATGCGCGCGCTCTCCTGTCTCGGATCAGCACTCAAGACCACTACCTGTGAACGGTCCTATCCGACGCTGCGAGGACATCCCCCACTGATCGAACGCGGCGAACGGTTTCAAGCTCCATCGGGTCTCGAACGGACTGACGAGACGGCAAGCGTTCGTATCGAGGTACCACCGACGCTCGAATCGCTCTATCCGCTCGCACCGCTTGCGTACTATCTGAACGCTGTCGTTCGACCCGGCGAGACGCCCCGTCTCGTTGCTGGCGATGCCACCTACTCTCTCGATCGGGGCGCGGGCATGGAGTCCGGAGTGGCTCAAATCCTCAAACACATCTTCACGCTCGATTGCATTACTCGGACAGAGGGTCTCTATCCGCTCTCCCTCGGCGAGCGTGAGGTTTTCGAAACCCATCTCGAAGATGCCGGATACGACGAGATCGATTTTGCTGCAATCTACGAGCAACCGCTCGCCGAGCAGCTACAGAGCTACTTCTCGATCTCGTTCGATGTGGTTGAGGAGGTTGTGCCACGCTGGCCGCTCACCGCCGACGTACGACCGGTGCCAAAGTACCTCCCGTTTCTCCCGTTCGTCGTTGCGAGCCTCGGAACGGTGCGGTGTCTCCCAACGAGTAGTCCACGGCCAACGGCCTCAGTTACACCAGCGATTGAAGAGTTCTGTCGAAACCGGGATGCTCGGGTCGCCAACGGCGACTTTACGCGTGCGATGCCGATCTCGCGGGAGAGACAAACAAGATCGTCTGACGATACGTCCGACCTCCCAGCTGACATCTACAGGCCGCCCGCGTCGGATAGTATCTCACAGATCTGGCTCGCCGATGGTTATCCGGTTCGAGCCGCTAAGCCGACGCTTGACGCGTTCCAGCGCCGGTTCGACGCGACCCCAGTTGACGGGTACGAGGTGGCCGTCGTCAGTAACGATACGGCGATGCAGGCAGAATCGGATGTCGTTGAACTGTACGAACAGCAAGATCAGATCGCGTTCGGAGTGACGATGCACGAAGAACTATCGAAACAGGCACTTCGAGGTGTGCTCACCGATGATTACGATCTCGTTCACTACGTGGGTCACGTCGACGGGAAAGGACTCCAGTGCACTGATGGATGGCTGGACACCCACACGCTCGAAACGGTCAGTACTCGGATGTTCGTACTCAATGGCTGTCGCTCCTATGTGCAGGGGAAAGGTCTGGTCGATGCTGGTGCGATCGGTGGCCTATGCACGCTCACGGACGTGGATAACGTATCCGCAACCCGTATCGGACGCACAGTTGCACGACTGATCAACACAGGATTCAGCCTCGGCGGTGCCCTTGATCTCATCAGCGAGGATTCTCTTATCGGACGGCAGTATACAATCGTCGGCGATCCCGGCACGGCGATCTTCCAAAATCCTGAAGATACACCAATTCTCACCGAAATTACGTACGCACCGGACGATGAAGTCATTGTGGACCTCTATGGCTATCCATCAATCCGGTCCCAAATAGGGATGCTCTACGTTCCGAGCGTTGGCAATACGGATATGTACTACCTCAATTGTGGCCATATGACCACTATTAATACCACTCATTCAGCAGTAACCGAAGATCTTCAACATGGACGCCACCCTGTTCGGGTCGATGGATCACTCTTGTGGAACAATGAAATTCCTGACGAATTTCTTGAGTAATTTGTAGAAAGTGTCAGGTCAAAATGTTCAATTCGAACTCGTATGGTCTACGGAATGATTACGGATACGTACTGAGCAACTACGGGCCACCGATAGTGTGACCATCAGTATCGCAGGTTAGTTCTGGGTGCTTTGCCGTGGTTGTCGTGATTGTATCGAACATCACATTTCTAACGACGAGATATTTGACAAAATATTTATTTAATCATTTTAAATAGAAACGTGTCGGATTAGAAGGAGAGGGACTGGTCTGTATCGATAGCAACGTCGTTACCAGACCGATACTCACGATATCTATATGAAACTAGCGTGAGCGATCATCGCAGCTTTGAGGCTTCGTCGCCGGAACAGCCAAACACGCCACTGAGTAATGCGCTCAGAAGGATCGTTCGAACGACGAGAAGTCCAGTGAGCTCTGCGGGATGATCGTTTTCGGACTGCACATCCCGTGTAGATGAGATCTCACGCTCTCGTGAGCGCGTAAAGTATTGCAGCCACTCCCCCTAAGTGTGCGGCGGTAACTACCAGCAGAATTTCTGCGTCGGTCGCTGCTGTTAGTATCGCTAATGCGTGCTGTGCGATGAACGGAACAGCGGTCAGGAGGACAATACCGACAGCGAGATACAGCATCGGCTGGCTCTCGTTGCGCTGATAGCCACGCACAGCTTGGTATGCGACGAATAGCCCGGCAGCAGCGGTGATCGCGGCGACAGCGAAGATGAGCAGCTCCGTGTTCGAACCGAACTCCGAGAGTTGCAGTACGCTCATTTTTTCACCCGATCCGATCGATCGTCGTCTCTTCCTGTCTGGGGAGAGCGTGCAATCCCGTAGATCGCATAGAGCATGGCCCCGAGCCCGAGCAGTTTACTCGTGTTCGCGGCGACCGATCGTCCGACCATCGAAACGGGAGTCAGGTTCGTCAACACCAGTTGGATCACGATCGGTCCGGTCGTGAGTAACACCAGTCCGATCGCAAGCGAGAGCCGAGCAGGGTCCCGGTTACGGAGATAGCCACGGAACACCAGATACGCAACCACGAGCGAGAGCGCTGCGGTCGTGAACAGCCCGAGAAGTACGAGAACAACGATGAACGGCGAACCACCGATTGCGGTTTGAAGAACTGGATACATGCTATCGTAACCCCTCGAAAAGGTCGGTGAACCGATCGGCGGCGTCTTTTGGCCGGTGTGTGACTTCGAGTTCGAACGCGCCATCGACCAGTTCGATCGTGATCCGTTCGAGACGTGCGCTGTACGTTTTATAATGATGTCCATCCCGATCGAGCTGCAACTGCTCAGCGAGGAGATCGTACTCTTGCAGACGCTCGATGCGTCGGTAGATGGTCGAAACTGACGCGTCACACGCATCGCTCAATTCGGAAGCCGACATGACTTGGTCGCTCGTGTGAAGGAGAATCGCATGGGCGTACTCGTCTTCGAGGAGCGCAGCGATCTCCCGGACATCGCTCTCCTCAGCCATTTCGAAACGGGAACCACCCGGGTCTGCATTTCAAAGGTAGTTCAGTTACAGCACGCGCGTCCATGCAATCGTTGTACCGCCATTCACCGGTTATCGACTTAAACGAAGGGTATCGTTGTCGGATGTCGCCTCCGAATCTTAGCGTAACGGTCGATTCGCGTGTCCTTGAACTACTTTGCTGAAAGGAGTCGTCGTCAACATCGAAGAGTCCGGTTGTACTCACGGTTGCGAAAATAGGCGTCGGTCCAGCCGACAACGATCAGGTTCCGATGGGACTGGCTCGGTCACCCTGCGTGATTGTTCGGTCGCTCCGGTACCGGTAGCTGTCGAGTGCCGCGCTTGGGATGGGACCCTCGCTCGCTCTATCTTCGAGGAGCATCAACATATAGTACTATGAAAGTAATTACTCGTTTTGAGGATACACATCAGCAGTGACAAAAAGATAAATATTATTACATTATCTTTTCTCGACTATCGCTGGCATCATTCAACAAGGTGGAGTGATAGTCGAGAAGATAGTACTTGTTTTCTTGTTCAGTCACGTCCGGAGACGAACGCATGTGCTACTATCTAACGCAATGGTGCATCTCTGAGCGCTGTACAAACAAGATGACACCGACCAGCTATTCGGCCTATTGTCGCTATTGTGGTTGTAAAACACGACATAGCGTCGATTGTTGAAATGCACATCAGACTGTTCTGACTGCTCAGCCTGAGATCGGATTACGACTGGCTCACGTAAACAGTCGAATCACTCTGTGTGCTTTTCTATTCTTCTGAGTGTACTCTGAAACTATCATTGTTACTTCTGTTTGATTCTATCTTGTGACCAAGCGATTCATCGTTGATGAATGAGCGAGTCGACATGTGTTGCTTGCGTAGTGCCGAATAGTGCGACTAACTTCATAGACCAGTTGTGATCGTTCAATATCGTTCGGCCATACAAGTATAAAATAATGAATATTGGCTTTGGGTGTCCTGCTTATTGCTAATTTGACTGTGTAATCAATTTTGACTAACACGATACGCTTGAGTGGTTCTCCAGCCACTGGCGATCGTATTGAAGTGATGTCGGCTACTGCAGCACGTTCATTCAAAAAAGCACTCTGCACGGTTGTTCAGGCATTCACTACGATGGCTCGTCGAGATCAGCGAAACCGAGGGGTTAGAGAATGAGCGAAACGATCGCTAGCACAATGAAAATGAGGATGAGTATGTATGCAATCCTCATTGTGAGCCCTGCGATACCGCGCGCACCGACGACGTACGCTATAATTGCAAGAATGATGAAGACGACTGCGAGGGAGGCGAACGATCCACCCCCCATTTGGAGCGCAGGACCGAAGACGGAGGCAGCAGAGAACAGCGGGATCGTCATTGTCCGATTCCCCACGACGTTACTGGCTTCTGTTGGCAAATATTGTCTACAACACTAACAAGACTCTGTAAACTAACCATATATCTAATTACTGTCTTCCAGTATATTACTTTTGTGGATCCATTCGATATACAGACATTACAATCGTCCCACGATCATTGTCCCGCAACTGTCGATATCCGACAGTCTCACACCATAAGCCACTCGGACGATGTATCGTGCCAACGGTTGCGGTCCATTACAAACGTATGCTTGTAACAGCAAGCCGTTTATTTATACAAACGGCCTCTTGATTAGGTACGAGTAGGATCTCGGTCAGAAGAGCAATCAACGCGGCGTTCGACGCTCGGATTTGATCAATACTGTCTAACGGTCAGCGTTCTCATCGCGCCATGCTCCCCCGAAAAGGTACGATACAACATCTCTATCGGAGCCGTTGATCACTCGCTGGAGAATCACACTCCTGTCCTCGCATCTCGACGAACCAAACAGATCGAGTTTACTGGATCAAATTGAGTGACGATCCGTGTAGCGCATTTCGTAATCCAGTCCAACGCTCCTGAATGGGTGGACATTCGAGACACTATCCCCGTAGCTTCTCCGAAAGGGCAGCGTAGTGATACACTGAAATGCTGGAACGTGGTGACTTCCCCGCGAACTGTCGTGCGATGCTGACACCGAACCCCGTTGAGCGCGAATAGTCGACGACGCTTCGGTAATTAGCTGCCGGTACAGAACAACAGAAATTTCAGATGTAATTAATATTCGGAATCGTGATCAGAGATACTTTGAAAGCAGCGGTCTTACCAATCGGTGCTGAGAAAGAGCCGATACTAATGCACGACCTACATCCACTACTCGAAACAATATCTCTCCTCAGTCATGACTGACTCACCGGTGATGATGGTTCAGGCGACGGAGCAGGCAAGTAGCCGTCCAGATAGTCACTCGCCACGCTGTTGTGCATCGTATCAAACAGTGGTGCTGCGATGAGTTCAGACGACAACATTCGAGAAGCGATCGATCGCGCTCGCAGCGGCGCACCCGCTGCCGGAGAAGCGGTTCGTGATCGATTCTCGGCAGACGAGATTTTTCAACGAATCGTCGCAAGTGCAGACTCCGAGATGGAGTCTGGTGGTCGGGAACTCTTTTTTAGTGGTTTGGCTGCTGGCTTTGCGATCACGCTTACTTTCTTAGCCCACGCAGTGTTCACTGCGGCGTTTCATACACCTGCACTCAATGCCATCCTCTACCCGATCGGCTTCATCTACATTATTCTCGGTCGGTACCAACTCTACACCGAGAATACGCTTCCACCAGTCACACTCGTGCTGACGCGATTGGCCAGCATTCCTCTTTTATTGGAGGTATGGACTATCGTACTGCTCGGCAACGTTCTTGGCGCAACTGTTGGGGTAATCGTGCTCGCTTACACCAGCGTGTTATCACCAGAAGCTGCACACGCAGGTGCCGAATTTGCGACGAAAGGGATACAACTCGGATGGTGGGATGTGTTCTTCAAAGCGATTTTCGCTGGGTGGATTGTCGCGGGGGTTGTGTGGCTCGACCACGCTGCGCGTGATACTATCACACGTCTCGTGCTCATCTACATCGCGTTTTACACGATCTCAGCCGTTGATCTGTATCACGTCGTCGTGACTGCGTGTGATGCGCTCTATCTCGTTTTAGTCAGCAACACTGGTTTGATACCTATCTTCGTTGACTTCTGGCTGCCGGTCTTACTCGGTAACACGATTGGCGGTGTCTTTCTCGTAGCCCTCGTGAATTACGCACAAACGAGCGAACGCCGGTTCCCGGAGTATGAGACACGCGGACCAGAGCTCAACCTCTCTGAGTGGATTTTTGGTCACCACGCAGGGCGACAACGTGCTGCCAAGGAATCGAACGAGACGAACGAGAATTCTGAGGAATGAGACAATCGACAGAGCTGTGTCTGTTTGAGACGAATCTCGACTCCGCGTTGTCATCGCTCGTTTCGTACTGGCTCTTTGGAAACTCGATTTGGAATCCGGATCACAGTAAAAATATTTGCACTCTATTTAGACAGTAGACTGGATGCCCTGTCTGATGGCTGTGACAGTCCTAGCCGGCACTCTCGACCAGCGTTGTACATCACGATAAGTGACGGATGAGGGAGAACCCAGCGTTCGAGACAGCGTGGTACATTACTTCATAGCGGATAGAGTGGACAACGCGGATTGACTGACACACATTCTAAGTCTCGTCCCAGTGGATGCTACTGGAATACGCAAGCCGCATAACTCCAGTGTGTTGGTCCGTGATTGTTCGAACCGTGCTCCGCGCTCGATCGATATGCAGGACCGTTCACTATCGACAGTAACCGAACTAATTCCTAGTCGATCGGTAGTATGTGGGTATTTATTTTTAACAATTTATGCCGAAAGTGCTGATTCTAGTGCGGGACGATCAATTCGATCGAAGAACACGAAGGCCGGTGCATTGTCTCTAAATCAACTAAGTTGATGAGTACTGTTTCAACGACTGGATGATAATTTCATAGCGATCGTGATTCATCACAATCCAAACAACAAGAATCGATTTGTTCGACAGAATCGACGGCAGTCAACTTCGGATTCACCCCGATTAGCAACGAGACAGCGCAGCCTCCTCCTCTTCCAAGATAGCTATTCGTTTGTGCTATGCTATGCTACGCTGCGCTATTCCAGATTCCCTTTCGAATCCCAGATCTCGGTCATCAAATCGACAAACACCGACGTTCGGAGAGAGTAGCCGTCTTCATCTGTTGCGTCGGGATCTATATCCACGATCTGAGAGATGAATTCGTCGTTGTAGGACATCTCATCGAGTGTGTCTCGCACATCGAACGTGAACGTTCCATCTTCTTCGGTGTCAAGCCAACTGACAACTTGTGCGTGATCGTCGTATTCGATCGTATACGTCTCTCCACCGACCAACTCGTGGATATCGGAGAGTTCACCGATTACCTCCCAGCCGTTTGCGCTCTCTACTGAGAGTATCCCATCTTCGATCCGCGTCTCATACCGTTTCATGCCGAAAAGCAACCGTGCGACGCTCTTAATTGCAGCGGTCGTTTCAATACCGTCCCACGATCCGTTTCACCATCGCGTCCTTTTGCCAGCGGCCCTGTCGAAACCAGAGGTATTCTCTCTAAATCGGACGGTCGTGAACAGTTAAGTGCTGTCGTGTTGGTGTTCTTCCATGCGCATACTGTATCTCGATTGTGATTCGCTGCGACCTGATCATCTCGGCTGTTACGGGTATGACCGCGAAACGTCGCCGTCTATCGACCGTGTTGCCAGTGAAGGACGCCTCTTTCGAAACTACTACGTCTCAGATGCACCGTGTCTTCCATCGCGGACCGCATTCTTCACAGGCCGATTTGGGATTCACACGGGCGTTGTCAACCACTCAGGTATCAACGCCGACATCCGGCACCGTGGCCAAAAGCGTGGGACGTCGACAGACGGCACATACCGGACGTTCCCGATGACACTTTCACAGGCGGGCTATCGCACAGCGCTCGTGAGTCCGTTTCCGACTCGTCACGGCGCTTGGCACATCCTCGACGGTTTCGAGGAGTGGCACGACACTGGTCGAAGCGGTCGAGAACGAGCGGACGAAGTCTATCCGCACGCGGCGGAATGGCTGCAGTCGCATGCGACTGAAGAAGACTGGTATCTCCATGTCAACTTCTGGGATCCACACACTCCATACGACACGCCGTTGGAGTATGGCACCCCGTTCGAAGACGATCCCACTCCGGAGTGGCCCACTGAGGAGCGCATTGCCGAGCAGTACGAGAGCTACGGGCCACACAGTGCTCACGATCTACACCACGGCTATCTGACCGGAAACGGGCCAGACGATCTCGAACGGACTCCCGACGAGATCGCTTCCCGTGCGGACTTTGGGCGGTGGATCGACGCATACGACACGGGAATTCGGTATATGGACGAGTATATCGGGAAGCTCTTTGACCTTCTGGACGAAAACGGCGTTTTCGAGGAGACGTTAATCGTCGTTTCAGCGGATCACGGTGAAAGTCAGGGTGAGCTAAACGTCTACGGCGATCATCAGGCAGCAGATGAGGCGACCTGTCGGATCCCACTGCTCGTCTGTGGACCGGGTGTCGAATCTGGCGTCGACAGCAGTCTCCATTACCACCTGGATTTCGCACCGACGCTCGCCGACCTGGCTGGTGTCGACGCACCTCCTGCGTGGGACGGACAATCGTTCGCACGCTCCATCACAGACGGAGCCGACACCGGCCGTGCGTTCCTCGTCACCGGACAAGGCGCGTGGGCCTGTCAGCGTGGCGTCCGCTGGGATGACTGGCTCCTTCTCCGGACGTACCACGATGGATGGAAGGACTTTGAGGCAGTCGAACTCTACAATCTCGCGGACGATCCGCACGAGACCGAGAATCTGGTCGATGAGCGTCCCGGTGTGGTCGCAGACGGGATGGCACTGCTCCAGCAGTGGCACAGCCGACGCCAACTAGAAGCGTCCGTCGGGCGCAACGGTGGTAATCCCGATGCGCCCCGCGGTCTCGTCGATCCGCTGTTTGAGGAGATAAGAGAAGGCGGCCCGACGTATCTCCGTGGAAACATTGAGGCGTATACTACGCGTCTGCGTGAGACTGGTCGCACCGAACACGCCGAAACGATCGAGCAACGCGATGGCCTTGTTGATCAGGACGAACACCTCATCTGACTAGATTTCTTTTTCACACGGCTCCGGTGGCGGTGCCAGCTCCCCCGAGATTGTGTCTCTCTGTTGTGATCTTTGCGTCTAGTTTCTCCACTACAGCCACACCGCGTGCAGTGATCGAAGATAACTGCAACGATATATTCGCTCACTGATGTGAATCATCTTCCTCTCGGAGGTGACAAAGAACTACCGTGCTGGGTGATATCGGTGATAGATAGTCTGTGGCAAGCGCATGAATGTAATGTATGTATGGGAAGTTACATTCGGGTGCGGATCGATCGTGGACAATCGAAGTCACACTGGACGACTGGTTCAAAAAGTCATTATTTTGCTAAATTGAGTAGAGTCACAATGATCAATTTGTGCCCAGTACACATTCTCATCTAGCTAAGCGAGTACATCGATAGAATTAGTGATGCGATCGGCGGGTGACTCACAGCGTTTCTCGAGAAGCGGATCAGACGATTCGATAGCGTGGTATTATAGTCGTAAACATATTCACCATTGAAATGATACTGCTTGCCGTCCCATCGTAACCAATGTCAGATACAACTGATGTCGCCATCGTCGGCGGCGGCCCAGCAGGACTGAGTGCGGCGTTGTTCACCGCGAAAAATGGCCTCAATACCGTCGTGTTCGACACAGATGAGACATGGCTGCACAAGGCACATCTGTTCAACTATCTCGGCATCGAGAGCGTTGATGGCTCTGCATTCATGGAAACGGCTCGCACGCAGGTCGACGAGTTCGGCGTCGATCGGTTGCAAAATGAACTGGTGACGCGTGTCGAGAACGGTGAAAATGGTTTCACTGTTGTAAGCGACGGAAACAGCTATCTGGCTGACTACGTCGTGCTTTCGACTGGTGCACGACGTGATCTTGCTGAGAACCTCGGCTGTGATTTTACAGACGATGGGATCGTTGACGTGTCTGTCACGATGGAAACCACAGTTGCGGACGCCTATGCAACAGGGGCAATGGTACGCGCTGAAGAGTGGGAAGCGATTATTTCGGCAGGCGACGGAGCGGCCGCCGCACTCAACATTCTCACGAAAGAGAAAGGAGACCACTTCCACGACTTCGATGTGCCCGCTGACGCCGAGTAACCTCCTCCGGTCGAACCAGAACAGCGATTGCTAGCCGCTCTCTCTGGTTCGTGGAACGCCGAGTCGGCCCTCCAGTGTGATCTGTATGATGTCGGTCTCATTTTCACGGCTAGCGCCACCACGACAGCGAACCATCACGTCCCATGACGCGTGATTTATCCGGCTGTGATGGGTATCCTTGCGTATGTCTCCTGTGACCTACAGCTGTACCTGTGGTGCAACCCTTCAGTTTAAGCAGGATCTCACGAAGGAGCAGGCCGACATCTACCCGACATGGAAGTGTAGACACTGTGGCACTCCGGTTCCGGGCATAACTGCCGAACAAATCAAACACCAACACCCCTCGTAGACAGCGATTGCTGGACACTTCCAACATGGTCAGAACTGCTGTCGATGAGGTCCTTGAAGCCATCACGATCGAGCACCACTACATCACCCAGACAGCAATGACCTCAATTAGGTAAGGGCTGCATATCAGGGCCAAGTTCGGTGACGTACTGACCGTCGCTTCGCACCGATTGAGCAACAGGACCCGACACTTCGGAGAGTGTCATTATCTGCTCGGTAGCTGTCGACCGACCGAGTAACGGTTCGATGGATGCGGTGTCGATACAGCATCGAAAACCGATTTCGGATCGCTGGTCCGTAGCCAATGCCACCCTGTTCTCGCACACAGCGACGCGGTCCGCCGCCGACTGAGTTGTGGTGTCCGAGAGAGCACGTCGTAGTCGTATGCACGAATCAGCCGATGGTAGTCAGCATAGAGTACTGCCGCGAGTAGCACGGCAAATTGACAATCGTGTGGGAGATATTTGATTCCCGACGTTCCATCTTCATAGAGCGACTCGGCCCGGCTGAGTTCCGTCTGCATGACGGCTGCGAATCGTTCGTCCATTCGAAGTGACTCGATCTGCTCGTTCGAGACGCCATGTGTCTCAAGCGTCGCCTGAGGGAGGTAAATGCGATCGTACTGACGGACATCCTCCCGGACGTCACGCAGAAAGTTCGTGAGTTGGAACGCTTCTCCAAGCGCCGTTGCATGCGGTATCGCCTGCTCGAAGTCGTCCGGATCCATCACTGCGGTCATCATCCGACCGACTGCAGCAGCCGATCCGTCCATATACGCGTTGAGGTCTGCGTATGTCTCGTATCGCTGTTTCGTGATATCAGTCGCCATCGCATCGATAAACGCGTTTACATCCTCGCTGGCAATGTCGTACTCCTCCCGTAGCTCGGAGAATGCCGCTACGACTGACCTGTCGCTCTCGCGTTCGCCGAGTGCCGCTGTGCGAAGCCGTTCCAGTTGTGCCCGTTGTCGTGCTGGTGGATCTCCATCCGGATCGTCGACAATTTCATCAGCGATCCGAAAAAACGCGTACAATACGTATGTCGCGTGGCGAACGCGCTGTGGAAATAGACGCGTTGCGACGTGAAACGTGGCTCCTGTTCGCTGCTGAATTGTCTTACTTTGCCTGAGTTGTGTGGTGTCTACCATATCGATGGGCCTCCTGTTCGGTGCACCGCGTGACTCTGTCTGTGGGTTCGCATCTACGCTGGCGCCACTGTACCGCAACTGGTCCGAATATCGGATCGTCTCTCGATTCATTCTCAGTCCGTTCGATGCGACTGGCTGTCTACTATAGCAAGGGTCGACAGCGTGATAAAAGTTATCAGAAATGTGGGATATGACACCAACGTTTACAAAGAAATTGCTATTTATTCGTGTTCTCAATGTTTGTGGCGTCGATTTATCGATTTAGCATCTATTGTATCAATTGCAATGTAATCGGATATTGAATGGTAATTGAACAACAGAACGCGTGGCTGTAGCGAACTCCACTGTGTAACGAACGACGTCTGCTCTCCGTGCGATCACTCCGTGAGCTAGAGAGGGCTAACGTCTCGAATCGTGTAGTCGACGCGGTCCGCTTTCATCAGACCGAGTCCGAGTAGCCCCGCGAGTACAACGGGAACGAGATTCCCGAAGTAGATGTTGACGATCCCCCAAAGAATGACGAAGCTAACGAGGGTATCGAGCATGAACTCACACTGTTGCAGTCGTTTTCTGATGTCCGCCAGCTCGAAACCCCAGTCGAAAATCGTCACTGCAATCGTCGCTGAGACGAGCCAGCCGAAGTAGTTCGAAAGTGGGACACCGTAGTACTGACCGCCGCCATACGTCCAGAAACCGAGGCCAACAGCGCCCGGATCAAGGACGAGATCCATCAAGACGACTGTAATGATGGCGACCGAACGTCGGAACAGCCCACGTTCTGCGCGTTCACCGAACAACAGCAGACACAGCAAATAACTATTCACGACGAGCGGGAGGAAAAAGATCGGCAGCCCGAGTGGAATCTTCTCGAACAACAGTGGTCCGAGACCGACGCTATACGAGAACGAGCCGTAGGGTACGCCAGTGCTCACGCCGATATACTCGATACTGTACGCGTAAGCAGTGAGGATCACCAGCGCACTCGCAGCTTTTCTATTGACGAGTGTCACAAGCCCCGCGATAAGCGGTAACCGCATCGCTACAACGCCGACGAGCACGAGAAGCGGATTGAACGACAACACAGGCGGTAGCATCGATTCCGTACTTGCGAGGAGGAGGATCGCTCCGACGAGAGGAAAGACAATAGCAAAGAGAACGCGGTTCTCACGAACAAACTCGTCGAAGGCTTGCTCGGCGCGTTGACGGTCAAACGTTATGTCAGCCATGATTTCCTCCAAGGAGCAACCACAGTCCACCGAGCGTGAACACCATCCCTGCAAGTGTGTTGATCGCTGGGTACCACCAGTACGCCTCATTCACGTCTATCGCTGAACGGACAATGGCAAACACGAGCAGCGGATACACGAGGAGGATCGCTCCGAAAAACGGGTGCACAACGGCGAACGCCGCGAGTGCTGCCAGCCAGCAGGCTGCACAGTAGATGTATGTCCATCGCTCGCCGAGCACGGTCGCGGTCGTCTTAATACCTGCTTGACGATCGGGTTCGATATCTGGAATCGCCGAGAACGTGTGCATCCCCATCGTCCAGAACCAGCCGCCAATGATCGCCGCAATCGGTGGATACGCCCCTTCGATGGCTGCGTACGCGGTAATCCCCGGGAGGATGTACAGTCCGTTGGATATCGAATCGAGTCCAGGCGTCGTTTTGAATCGGAACGGTGGCGCACTATATTCAACAGCGAGAGCGAAGAATCCGACCAACGACACAAGAGCCTCTCTCGGCAGGAACGGCACGAATACAGAGCCGAGGAGACCGCATGCAAACACGACAGCGACGACGAACTGACTGCCCTCGTAGCGAACCTCATGCTCCGTCTTTTTTTCATTGTGCACATCAACGTTGGTGTCGAAAATGTCGTTGACGCCGTAGAGAAACACGTTGGCCGGCACAAGGAAGTAGAAAAAGAGTGCGAGTGCGATCGGTTGGAACAGCCCGCTCACAGCGTCAACGGCGTACACGACACCGACAATGACCGGCCCGGCGAGGTAGAACCAAAAGCGGGGTCGGGAAAGTCGGAGGAGATACCCCAGACGCGTCGATTCCGAAAGAAGCGACGAACCGATACCACTGAGCAACTTGGAAACGCGCATTAGTCTATTGAGTCCTCAATAACTGCGTTTGCAGCGTGTTCTCCGCTGATAAGACACATCGGCATTCCGATTCCCGGTGTCGTGTATCCGCCTGCAAAGTACAGCCCGTCGACCGCATCCGAGCGATGAGGTGGTCGAAAGAGCGCCGTCTGGCGGAGTGTGTGCGCTAGCCCGAGGGCTGTCCCGTTCCAGCTGTTGTACGCTGAGGCGAAGTCTTCGATGGAAAATATCTCTTCGCAGACGATGCGGTCGTGCAGATCGACACCTGTGTTCGTTGCGATATCTCTGAGCACGAAATCACGGTATTCTTCTCGAATATCGGCCGTATCCCGTAGTCCAGCCGCGACGGGAACGAGCACGAACAGCGCGCTGTGTCCATCGGGAGCGACTGTGTCGTCGGTCTTCGATGGGACACAGAGATAGTACGCGGGATCGTCGGGCCACGCGGGGTCGTCGAATATCTGCTCGAAGTGATAGTCCCAGTCGGTCGGCAGGACGAGCGTATGGTGTGCAAGTGGTTCGACATCACCCTCGACACCGAGGTACATGAGAAAGGCAGACGGTGCGTAGGTTCGTTCATCCCAGTACTCAGCGTCGTACTGACGTTCTGGGGATGACAGAAGATCCTGTTCAGTGTGGGCGTAGTCGGCATCGCTGACAACGATGTCCGGATGAAAGCGTTCCCCGTCAACGGCTTCGAGCCGAAAACTGTCGCGCTGACGGGTTATTTCACTGATTTCGGTGGCAAGCGTTGTCGTGACACCGAGCTCTGAAGCGAGATCTGAGATGGCATCGACGACACCGGCAATACCGCCCTCTGGATACCAAACGCCCATGTTGAAATCGACGTGAGACATCATGTTGTAGAGTGCGGGCGTGTTCTTGGGGGCACCACCGAGAAAGACGAGCGTATACTGCATGATCTGTTGGAGCTTCGGATGGTCGAAGTAGCCAGCGACGTAGTCGTCCATCGTTCCGAGCAACTGAAATCCGATCGGCGCAGCACTCATCACGTCACGGTCGACCCAATCACGCAAGCGTGGGCGATCCTCATAGACGAAGTTCTCCATCGCAACCGAGTAGTGTTGTTCACTCGTTTCGAGATACTCCCGAAGAGCGTCTCCTGCTCCCTGTTCGTAGGATTCGAACGTTTCGATCACCTGCTCTCGGTCCGGTGTGATATCGACCTGATCGCCGTCTTTGAAGAAGATCCTGTAATGTGGATCGAGTTGGTCAAGGGTGTAGTACTCAGTAACGTCCCGGTCGAACTGGTCGAAAAACCGTTCGAAAACATCAGGCATGAGATACCACGATGGTCCCATATCGAACCGAAATCCATCGGTTTCTAACAGCGACGCACGACCGCCCAACTGCTCGTTTTTCTCGACGAGTTCGACATCTGCGCCAGCCTGCGCGAGATAACACGCAGCAGAGAGACCGCCGAATCCGCCACCGACGACAACAACGGATGTGTCGGCGAGTATCGGCTCTGTCGCCCTCGTCCGTTCGAGTGCCATATCGAATGGCACGCTCGGGGTGGCTAAAAAAGGTGTGCGATACTCGCTACTCCGAGTAGGAACGCCGATCGGAGCCAGTGCAGTAGCGGGCCGACAGGTTCTCAGCCGCACTTGGCTTCGATATGCCGTTTCTCCAGTTGTCTCAGTCCTTGCCGCGCGCTGATTCGAACATCGCTACTGCTTGTTCTCGACGGTCGCTATGGTCAACGATCGGGGCAGGATAATCGGGAGCAATCGATTCGCGCTCATCGTCATCAAGTTCGTGCCAGCGATGGATATTGCGAGAGTCAACACCGCGGAGTTCCGGGACGTACGCTTTGATATATTCGGCATCAGGATCGTACGATTCACCCTGTGTCATCGGATTGAATACTCTGAAGTACGGTTGTGCGTCTGTCCCTGTCGATCCGATCCACTGCCAGTTCCCGTTATCGTTTGCTGTTTCGTGGTCGACGAGTCGCTCTCGAAACCAGTCGTACCCCTCTCGCCAATCGTGCATGAGGTCCTTTGTGAGAAATGAACCGACGATCATTCTCGTGCGATTGTGCATGAACGCCTCCGTTCTGAGTTGCCGCATGCCTGCATCGACGATCGGATAGCCCGTTTCACCGTCTTTCCACGCATTGAGTTCGTCAGCGTCCGAACGCCACTGTATCTCATTCCTGTAGTCCTTGTAGTTCTCTGTGACGAGGTTCGGGTTGAAGTACAAGACCTGCGTGTAAAATTCGCGCCACGCCAACTGTCGCTGGTACGACTCGACGGATTCGCGTTTGGCGTCGGTGTCGGCCGCATCGAGTGCCTCCTCAGTTTGTGCGTACGCCTCACGAACACCGAGAGTACCGTACTTCAGATCCTGTGACAGCCGCGACGTTCCCTTGCTGGCTGGGTACTCGCGTATCTCGTCGTATCGATAGATGCTGTCGTTGCAGAACGTATCGAGCCGATCGCGTGCTGGCTCCATCCCTGCTGCTGGTAACTGGGCTTCCGGCTCGTCGAATCCGAGATCGTCGAGACTGGGCAGCGTTTCTCCCTCCGCATCGGCGAACACCTCCGCGGTGGGTGTCGAAAAGGGGGCCTCTTTCTCACGTTCTGTCCACTTCTTCCAGAAGTACGAAAACACCGAATACGGTTTGCCGTCGTTCGTTCGTATCGCTCCCGGTTCGTGGTGTACAGCGTCATGAAACCGTTCGTACGCGATCTCACTGTCCTTGAGCGACTCGACGACATCCTCGTCTCGTCGATGGGCGAGCCCCGAGTAGTCGTGATTCCACGTGATTCCCTCTGCATCGTATTTCTCGACAAGTTCCGGAAGTACCTCCCACGGACGGCCTTTTGCGATAACGAGGTCACTTCCACAGTCGCGGTACCAATCACGAAGGGCGTCCAACGCATCAAGGAGAAATGCCACGCGCGCGGGCGAGCCATGTCTCAGTACGTCTGGGTCGAAGACGAAGATCGGCTGTATTGTTTCGTCTGCCCGAGCCGCGAGTCCTTTGTTGTCCCTCACTCGTAGGTCACGTCGATGCCAGTGGAGCCACATATTTTCTGAGTTGCGTGCCGCGGGATTTTGCGTTTTCAGCGACGATACGTCCCCTCTATCAGCGCCGGTTTCTCACCATCGTCACACCAACTGACGATGGTACTAGCTAATCGTCCAATGCAATTAGTTGGTTTCCTTTATTTCGATGAGATATCCAAAGGGATCTTTCACGTAGACTGCTGGGGCGACGCCCGTTGCACCGAGCGGTTCGAGTTCTCTCTCGATCTCGACGCCGGCATTGATGAGCTGTCGCTTCACGTCTTTGACCGACTCGCTGACGAGAAGCGCGACGTGGTCGTAGCTGTGGCCATTGGGTTGTTTGAAGTTATCTACTGGTCGAACGTGCACCACGCTCGTATCGGTCAATCTGAACGAAAAGAACGATTTCTCACCACTCTCGAACAGCACTCGGTTCTCCATTTCGAACCCGAGAATGACACTGTAGAACTCGATCGCATCGTCTATTCGGTCTTCGGGGATCCGAAGATTCACGTGGTCGATTGCCTGAACGTTCATAGTTCTCCACGTTTCGGTACGAGCTGTACTTTCTTAATCGAATGGTTCGAACGATATTCCGGTGCGAAAATCCTCTAGGAAGTGCTCTGACTCGTCCGACCCCCATTCTCATTTTGCTACTGAACTCAGTTTCAGTATATCTCTTTACAGAAATATAATTCAGATTATACTTATTTCGGTGGAGTGTATATCTTGACTTGTATGAGATCTCGATTAACGTTACACGACCGCGCCAGCGAGCGGCCGTATTTCGACGGGCGGACGACATGGCGTGGCGTTGCAGCGGGATATGGATTGATGCTCTTCGTGCTCGCTCTCATGTGGGCCCTCAACGATCCATTACTTGCAGCGATACTGTTCGTGTTCGGCGTCGGAACGTATGTGGTGATCCGAGTCTGCACGCGCGATGTCCGCCAGCCGGTGTGGCGTACGGTTTGGATTCCTGGGACGGACATTTACGTAACGATCTATGTCCGTTAGTTCGAAGTAGCGACATCTTTGAAAGACACGTACCTCAAAAGGTATCAACGACCTGTGGCAGACAACCCCGTTCCGGCAGTATGTACTCACAGTGGGCATCGATCGTATCCGTAACGTCGTGATCGCTGTAGGTGCTCGGTGGATGGGGTCCCTGGGCACCTTCTTCACCAACCGCTTCTTCTGCTTCACCAGCCCAATAGAAGCTGTCGAGAACACTGTCATTGTCTGAATGCCAGTTGTTTACATGATCTGCACCGTTCTGGATGCCGGTCGACCATTGATCGCCTATTTCGTCTGCATCGACTGCGCCACCAAGCAGATCGAGCGTCCCGACTGACCGTCCTCGACTCGCCAAATCGTTCAACGCTGTCAGCGACACCCGCGCGCCAAGCGAGTGAGCGACCAATCGAACGTACGTCCTATGGCTGTCGACGTAGCCCGTCAGCCAATCGGCAAAGCTGTGACCAGCTTCCTCGGCATCGTCTTTCGCTGACCACCACCACGGATTGTTCGAGTCGTAGCCGAAACCGACGACGGGATGAGGATACCCACTGTCGCGCACGGCACGCTTGCACGTATACGCCTGATCTCGACCACCTCCGCTGAGCTTTTCCTGCCAGCCGTGGACAAAGATGAGGATCTCGGTCGGATCCCCAGACGGAAACGAACCACTAACGCTTGTATACCAGATGTACGGGAAATCGTCTGGAGCATCGAGAAAGCTAGTGCAACCACCAGCCTTCGCTGTTCCGATCGTCACGCCTCCCGAGAAAATTCCAACTGCAACCGATGTCGTCGCCTTCAGAACCTGACGACGGCTCGTGCTTTTTTCGTGTTCAACCGATTCATTTGCTGCCCTTTCATGTTTCGTGTTTCCGAATAACATACACACTGTACACTCTCTAATGTAAAAAATTACTAGCAGTATATACTAGACATATTATATATAGTCAATATTCATGAATATTGACTGCTCTACGAGGAATACAACCATAACAACTGTTCATGGGCAAGAGTGTATGGCGGAATTGGTGTACTGCTGAAACTTGCGTGTCTAGTCAGAAATAATTGCATATACTCCAGTTATTATGAGATCCATCCCTTCGATGAAGTAGACAATCTACTAATTAGAAAACGGGCGAATACAGATCGTACTCGTCCCACAACGATGGTAGTGCGGTCGTGTCTGTCGTAATCGTTGACCGATCCGTGAAAGACACCGAAATGAGCAGAAACGTCCATCTTAGACGTTTAGACGCCTACATAGTGATAATACCACGGCATATGGAGAAATTTGATACAACGGGAAAAGAGTAATAAATACCATTTCGAAG
Source organism: Halocatena marina (assembly GCF_025913575.1). NCBI lineage: Archaea > Methanobacteriati > Methanobacteriota > Halobacteria > Halobacteriales > Natronomonadaceae > Halocatena > Halocatena marina. The sequence goes on from NZ_CP109785.1 coordinate 974,707, forward strand.
AGACAACACCTGTACTTTCTCGACGTTACGTCTGGTGACAAAAAACACATCGACAGCCTCGATTCAGCTGTTCATGTCTCGTGTGGTTCAGCTATCAAATACACTATGTATTTCGTCGATGAGCGTGTTGCTGGGATCTTGGGAGAGTTCCCAACACATCGCTCCACCAAAATCAGATTCCCGCGCGTATTCCGCTTTATTCGCAATCGAGTCTGCATCGTCGTAGGAGATGAACGTTTGATCCGCAGCGGAATACAACCACGGTACCGCTGCGTCGGGATGCCAGTGGTATTCGTAATCGGATTGTGGCTTGATCGTTTCTTCGATGGTCTGATACGTTTCTGCTGTTTCCGAATCGAACGAATTGTACAAGCCATCGTTGGCTGGAGCCACTCCGGAGAACGAGCGACCATAGAATGGCATTCCCACGACGAGCTTGTCCGTCGCTATCGATTTGCTCGCCCAGTGCTCCATCGCGTAGTTGGCATTGAACGTGGTGTTACCGTCCGGATCGTCCGATGCCGCGTACAACGGGGCGTTGAAATTGGTGTCGTTACTCCATCCACCGTTGAAATCGTAAGTCATCACGTTGACATAATCTAGATAGTCACTAATGATATCGACTTCGTACGCCTGATCGATCGTGTTGTAATTCTGTGATCCTGCGATACTCAGGCTGGTCCACGAGCCGATTCTCGAATCGAGTTGCTTGCGACACTCTTCTAACAGGAGTGTGAAGTTGTGTGGGTCCTCGGCCCGAACCGTTCCGTCTGGGAACTCCCAGTCCAAATCAAGGCCATCGAAATTGTATTTCTCCATTATATCGATGGCCGTTTTCGCGAATCGCTGGCGTCGCTCGGGCGTGGAGGCAGCATCGGAAAACGTCCCTGAGTACCAACCTGAACTGATCGACAGAACGAATACCGTGTCCTCGTTGTCATAGGTCTGGAGTTCGCTGAGAAGGTCTTCTTCTGCAGCGCTGCCCACGACAACTGTGCCATCTGACTGCGGTTCGAGGAACGCGTACTGCAGGTGAGTGAGCTTATCATACGGAACGTCTGAAGGAGTGTAGTCCCCAGCCCACGAAGGATAGTAGCCGACGATCCGCGGGTGGGTGATGGTATCCGGTTCGGCACGACCCACTCCTGCAATACGCCCGAGGAGCGGCGTTGTTGCTAGTACTCCTGCAGTTCGCAGTACGGTACGTCTCCGTGTCTGTGTCTCTGTCGTCTTATCTATCATTGTCGTTTTGTCTGTCATCGTTGATCGAAGCGTGTGGTCGTTCGTCGGTCAATGCATTCCAGTCGATTCTCTGGGTGATACCGGCTCTCGTTGAGACAACTGCTTAGAGACCGCCAGCTACAGATCTCAGCGCAGAGAGTTCCGATCCTTCGGAAGAGAATCAACCACGCAACTGGGTCGGTGGTCGAACTCCAGCCTTCGGGGCTGGTATTCCATCCACTGTCACCCGTACTGTGATCTGAACCAGTCTCAGAAATCGTGTCAGCTGACTGCTGCTCGATAGTTTGCTTTTTTGGATCAGTATCGTCTGCGACGGTTATCTTATCAATACCAGCCCTACTCGCTGGGAAATGCTTTCGATCGTCCCGTTGAACCAGACCAGTATGATTGTTTTCGCACACGACGCTTGTACGCATAAGGGGATCCTACTTTATGTTATCTCCTGACATCTACGACGCGGGATGTCACATCCGGACTCGATCGGAGATCGCAGCAAACGCTTCGGACGGAACACAATCTATCACGACTCTCGTAAGTCCTCGACTGTGCACGCGTGCGGAAACCAACGTTCTGACACCGCCGAAAGCATAAACCAGTGTTGCAATCGGTGTTAATGCTCCATCCGTTTCGTTGCTCATTCGGTCGTGTTGGCCAACAGGTCAAGTGAAGAGCAATCACAAATCAGAACTCGTGGCAACGTGGGTATACGTATCGGTGACGAATGGTTCACATGAACCGGAATCTCGACCCGCCGATCCGGCTTCTCTACGCAGCTGATTCGGCCGAGGATGACGAGTTCTATCGGGTGCTCGAACGACAGCCGGATTTTTCCGCTGTCGGATTCAGTCACGAAAAAACTCTCGATCACGTCATCAGTGCTGATTGTGTCGTGGTCCGTCACGGAACAGGCGTCGACGGTATCGCTGTTCTCGAAACGGTTCGTGAACGTTATCCTGATCTTCCGGTCGTCCTCCTCGGTCCAGATGACGGAGTTCTCGCTAGCCGAGCGATCGCGGCCAATGTCTCCGAGTTCGTCCCGTTCGCGGGTGAGGACTCTCCCACATATCTCGTCGAACGCGTTCGGTCTGCGGTCGCCGCTGGACCAAGAGACAACGGTCTACAGTTATCGATCGAAGCGATCGGCGTGCGAGAGAAGTTTCAACTCAAGGAACGAGCAATAGAGGAGGCACCAGTCGGTATTACGATTTCAGACGCAGAACAGCCAGACAATCCTCTCATCTACATCAACGACGCGTTTGAGAAGCTCACCGGATACACAAAAGAGGAAACGATCGGTCGAAACTGCAGATTTCTGCAGGGGGACGAATCAGATCCGGGCGCAGTCGCGGCCATGCGTGAGGCCATCGATCGAGAAGAGTCGGTGTCTGTCGAACTCGTGAACTACCGAAAGAACGGCGAAACGTTCTGGAATGAAGTCGATATCGCGCCGGTCCGCAATGAGACCAGCGAGACCACCAACTTCGTCGGCTTCCAGACCGACGTGACGGCGCGCAAAGAGGCGGAGCTCGAACTAAAACGCGAACAACAACGACTCGAACACCTATTAACTCGAATTGAGGGACTTCTTCAGGACGTCCACAGCGATCTCGTTCAGGCGGTGAGCCGCGCGGATGTCGAGAGCGCGGTCTGTGAGCGCATTGCGGCCGAGGATCCGTACGAATTCTGCTGGATTGGTGTGCCTGATCTTTCGCACGACACTATCGTGGCAACTGCGCAAGCGGGAGCGTGGTCTCCCGACAATGCAGTTCTCGACATCGATCTCACAACCGACTCGGCCGACATATCCCCTATCGTCGAGACGTACGAAACCGAGTGCGCTCAAGTGATTGATGATCCAAACGACCTCGCCGTGATCGTCGAAAATGTACCTTCAACTGTGGGTGATGCTGACTGCAAGGCGGTGGCCACAATTCCACTCGTCTACCGCGAGACGCTGTACGGCGTCCTCATCGTCTGTACGACTGAAGAAGACGCACTGAACGAGCGCGAGGCGGTCGTCTTGGAAGCACTGGGACGCGCAACAGCAACCGCGATTAATGCCCTTGAACGCGAGCGGATCATTGTAGCAGATAGCGTGGTCGAACTTGACTTCGAGATGCGGGATCTCTTTTTCGTCGACCTCTCCGCTCGACACAGCTCCGATGTCGAGTACAACGGATCGATCTATCGAACGGACCGGTCGATGCTCATGTTCTTTACGGCTGATATCGATCTGGCATTGATCGAGAAGAGCATCGAGCAGTATCCAGATGTTGACGACGTGACGCTTGTCAGCGCACACGACGGCGGGAATCTTTTCGAATTCACCGTCAGAAAGAATTCGATCATTACAACACTTGCAGAGCGAGGGGCAAAGACACGTTCAATGAGAGCCACCAATGGAACCGGACACGTGTCGGTCGAGCTTCCCACGGAAGCCGATGCACGAGCCATCGTTGCAATGCTCAAAGAGCAGTATCCAAACACTGAACTCACCAGATACCGAGAGCAAGAACGACCCCCGGAGACAAAGCAGGAATTCATCGAACAGCTCAAAGACACGCTTACGGAGCGTCAGCTGACGGCGCTCCAGACAGCATATGTGAGTGGGTTCTACGAGAGGAAACGCCCTATCTCTAGTGACGAGTTGGCCGAGACGATGGGTATCGCGCGCTCGACGTTCCACCAGCATCTCCGTGCGGCAGAAGGGAAACTTATCGCGGAACTCTTTGATTGATGGATAGTTCGATCTATCCCCCGACGTTCGACGTCTCTTCTAATAATTTTCAAGATCCGAAATTTGAAGCAAACGCTCGATGAACGGGTGACGGAGTCAGTAAGCGCCGCACACACCGGGGTTCGTTGTCTTTGGACTCGCAAGTCTTGATAGCGTATGAATCAACAAACTCCTGCATCTTTTGTGTGTCTCTGCCCAATCTCTCGTCATGACTGTTCTCGTCGTCGGGGCTGGATTGGCAGGGCTTGTTGCTGCCCGTCGTCTCGCTGTGGCCGGACTCGATGTTCGGCTGTTCGAGCGACGTGGTGAAATCGGTGGACGCGTCCGCACTCAGCGGCGAGAGGGTTTCACTCTCGATCGTGGCTTTCAGGTGCTGTTTACTGCATACCCGGCTGCCCGTCGAGAGTTGGATTTCGATGCGTTGGAGCTTCGGTATTTCACACCGGGTGCGACAATTGCTCGTCCCTCGAACAGATCGGTGCTGTCAGATCCGTTTCGAGACCCTCACACGGCGATCGAGACGTTGCTCAACGACGAGATCAGTTTGGCCGATAAACTCCGAGTGCTCATACTCCAGCGTGAGCTCCGCAATCGAGATCCGGAGACGATTTTCCCCGGTCCAGAGGTGTCTGTCGAAACGTATCTCATCAATCGCGGGTTCTCACGGACATTCGTCGATTCGTTCGCGGCTCCCTTCTACGGAGGGATTACCCTCGATCGGTCGCTCTCGACGGCAGCTGCGGTCTTCGAGTACACGTTCAAAATGCTGAGTGAGGGTCGTATTGCGGTTCCTGCGGAAGGGATGGGAGCACTCCCGGCACAGATCGCTGCTGGCGCTCGGACTGCTGGCGTCCAAATCGAAACAGACACTGAAGTCGTAGCCGTCGAGTCTACCGTTGACAGCGATGTGCCATCCGCTGACGTGACAATTGATCTCGGAGAAGAGACGATACACGGCGACAGCGCAATCGTCGCAACTGATCCCATAACAGCGCGTGCACTCACCGACGTCGCGTCTATCCCAACAGACAGTCGAGGGTGCACCACGCAGTATTACGCCCTTCCCCAATCAGAAGCGCTTGCGATGGGCAAACGTCTCCTCCTTAATGCTCACGATGGCGAACCGAACCATATTGCCCCGCTGTCGGCCGTCGCTCCGGAGTACGCGCCTGCGGACCAGCAGTTACTCTGTGCAACGTTTCTTCGACCCCCCGACACAGACGCAGACGTAGGCATAGACCCAGACGAGTTGGCCACTCAGAGTCGCACGGCGCTCGAATCGTGGTTTCCGGAGTATCGGTTTGACGATCTCACTGTTGTTCACACTGATCACGTCCAGTTTGCCCAGTTCGACCAACCGCCTGGTATCCACGCCACAGTTCCGAACGTAGCTGCACCGGACGGATCGGTCTACTTGGCTGGTGACTACACTGGATGGTCGTCTATCCAATCCGCGCTTCAGAGCGGTAGACGAGCTGCGCGTGCGATTCTAAACGAGCACAACTGAGCGATGTGTTCTGGTTTGATGTTGTTACTCACTCAGTACGTCTTCGATCGCCTGATCGAACGGTGTCAGCGTGATCGGCACCAGATCACGAATACGATCATCAGTTACGACGACAGAATTCTTGAGACCGTAGATAAGCGGGTGAGCGACGCTCTGTGGGACGGTGGTCACGAGGTCGACCCAGTAGACCGATAGTGCGGGCGACAGCACTGGAACCGGAATGATGAGTGGATCTGTTCCAAGGTGGGATGCAGTCTGATTCAACATCTGCTGATACGTAAGCACATCTGGCCCACCGATCTCGAAGGTTTCATCGGCTGTTTCGGGTACGTCGAGGACACCGACGAGATACGCGATCGCGTCTTGGAGTGCAATCGGTTGACACTCTGTTCGAACCCATTTCGGTGTGACCATGACTGGAAGCCGTTCGGCAAGCTGTCTAATCATGGTGAAACTCGTACTTCCTCGACCGATGATGATCGCTGCTCTGAGTGTTGTCAGTTCGTACTCATTCGAGTCGAGAATCGATTCAACCTCACGTCGTGAGCGAAGGTGCTCGGAGAGTTCACCTCCTGTTTCTCCGAGCCCGCCGAGGTAGATGACGCGCTCGATTCCTGCTTTGCTCGCCGCTCGGACGAAGTTTTGAGCCGCTTCCCGATCTCGTCGAGCGAATGCTTCGCCTGTCTGGAGTGAGTGAACGAGGTAGTAGGCGACATCGACGCTCTGGAAGCTATCTTCGAGTGTCTCCGGACTGAGGAGATCGCATTCGGTCACTGAGACGCCGTCTGGTGGATCGTACGACGAGGCGTCTCTGGTCATGGCCGTGACAGTGTGTCCTGCTGATACGAGCGCTGGGACGAGTGAATTTCCCACAAATCCGGTCGCTCCCGTTACGAGGACGTTCATCAATTTGCGTATCGTCGTCAGGAGAAATGAAATGTGGGATTTCATCTTGATTCGAGGAATTACATATACAGTTTCATCTGTTGATCTATGAGAGTTACTATCAACAAAGAATCACTATACAGTTACAGTAGATGCCCACATCATTTTCCGAAATTGTATTCGAAACCACTACGTTCGTCGAATGGGCCTGTTTTGCTGTTACAAATCGACACTCTCTTTCACTCGTAACTGGGCTCATAGTATCATTCGGCAGTCCGATTCGAGTGCACTATCATCACCCATCGATGTTCGTAACTACGGTTTCGACGATGCGTACTCAAATACAATCCAGAAACTATTTTGTTACCATCTTTGCTTCTGCGGAATGTTCATTTCTTCAAATCTACTTCATTAATTCAATATTTATGGGTGCGCGGGACGGTTTGTCTCTCACGAATCTATCTAATTTTTGTTCTACCAATCTGCATGATGCCGATCGAAAGACGCATCTGGAGATGTAACTTCGATGCTCACCGTTACAGACGTATTACTGTAATAGATGCGGCGGTAACGCCGACCAGTCGTCCGATCCGAGGCGATTGTCATTCAGATCGGCACCTACCGCAGAATTTCACGATTATACGCCGAGTTACAGAGAAACTACGACCGTCGAATAAATCGCGGATGATGTAGCCAAACGCTGGTATCTACATATGAAACATGTCTCGCATTGAGCGGACTGAGTTACGTTCGGATTAGGAGAAGAACTCGCTGAGGTGGTGATGATGCGCGTCTTGGCCCGCGACGAGGGCAACCGCCTCGTGGGCTGGGGCGTACACCGCCATTTCGGTGCCCTTCTCGGAGTAACCGATGCTAGCCGGTTCGATGAGACCGGCTTCCTCGAGTTTTTGGAGGTGATAATGGACGTTCTGGAGGGAGGTATCGATTTCGTCGCGGATATCCGTCGACGTCGACGGGTGATCGTAGATGGTCGCCAATACTGTTCGGGTCGTGGAGGCCGTAAGCGCCTCGAATACCTCATCAGCGACCTCATCGTCGAACTCGAGAATGCATGGGTCGGTCGGGGTCGATTGTGGTTCTTCACGGAGTGGAAGTAAACTCATTGCAGATACCTATAACGCCACTGTAATTGGTATGTGGACACTTCGAGTAACAGATGTTCGTATGATGGTGGTTAATGGGCTACTACTAACTCACTAATGTCGAGTAATTGTATCCTACTCTCCGTGTTGTTCTGCTCTTATTCGGTTCGAGGACCCGAAATGTATCTACTTCGCGGATCTCCTGCGTTTCATACCCTTGACTGAGGGAACATAATGCTACAATCTTGCGGCGTCTGTCACCTGGTGAGAGCTGTTGTGGTGCGCCCAAACTAATTGAGGTGAGTGATAGCGCGATCCATCGACGCTCGATTAGTCGTGTGACCCATGACTAACGAGACGGTTTGGGTCTATCCTCTGTGAGTGACCACGCTGCGTCGTCGACCAACGCCGGAACGGTGTTGTCACTAGGAGTACTCTCACTGTGTAACGCGAGCTGTCCATCGTCTGTGGCGATCGAAATCCGACCCGCACTTGTGACCGTCACTGCGTATCCCTCGAAGACGAACGAGAGCGATCCAGTTGCACGGGCGGTTCCGTCCTGTTGTGGTTGGAATAGTGCGGTGAGTGCGTCGGGCGTGAGACGATTCGTTAACCGATCACAAATGTCTGGTAGATCGTCGTCCACGACATCCGCGATCGATAAGAATACAGACGTACCGACAACATCGATCGGTACGTCCTTGTTACACGCCACGGTCTTATCGGTTGGCAACTCGGGATCAATGGCGCTCGGCGACGGTGCATCAGTGGTGATTGTCAGCGTGCGTTCGCGGGAAGCGGTAGCTGCATTCCCTGCGTACTTAATCCACACCCCGCGTTCACACCATTCGAACGCCAGCGTCGTGGGACAATCGTATGTCCCCCACGACTCCGAGCGGTGAGGCGAGAAAATCGTCTCAAGCGCTTCGGGATCGATCGCGTTGTATAACGGCGGCAGTGCAGTGGGTGTTGTGTCGAGCACGCTCACCATTGCTGTACTTATCTGCGTGCTCAATTCGTCCTCACAACCGAGTGGAACGTGAAACTGAGCGCTGGGGGCCTCGATACTCATGGCCGTGTTTACCTATTGCGGCATGTATGTTAAAAACCATCGGGATGTGTGATATCGTATAACATATGTTCCAGCGCTGTTTTCGATACCATACTTACTACACACAGTGTATATGTAAACATGTTTTTGTTGAGTGGAAAATATGAACGATCTATCTTCGTCAGTTGTTGCCTTCTATTTTATCCAAAACTATTCAGAGTGAATTAATAGGGTAGGATCCGGTATGCTGCTGTATCAGTCACAGTTCATCAGTGAGATTTTATGCCAAAGCGGATCGTATAACAACGGTGGTGGTGGACAATGACATCCGCATCCAACTCTGCGAACGACAACAAAGCGGTGGTGCGCAGGATTCCGAACGAGATCATGACTGAAGGTGTCGATACAGCAATTGAGGAGGTTTTCGCTGCCGACTTTGTCGAGCACAATCCGACGCTAGGTGAAATTCACGGTCCGGACGGATTCAGAAACCGGGTGTACAAACCGCTCCGCGACGCGTTTTCAGATCTTGAGGTCGTCATCGAAGAGTTAATTGCTGAAGATAACCGTGTGGTTCTTCGGGCGACGATTCACGGCATCCATGAGGGTGAGTTTAATGATATTGAAGCAACTGGCAACACGATTGAGGTCCCGGTGATGGTTATTCACCGTGTTGAAGACGGTTTGGTAGCCGAACGGTGGGTCATCTTCGACGCTCTCAGCATGATGCAACAACTCGATGTGATTCCAAACCCTCCCGACGCCACGTGACATACCACACGTGAGTTGTGCACCTGTTCCGTGCAACATCTGCATTGTACGCGATATCCATCTCTAGTCTATGGGATTCGACCGATACGAGACCACAGACAGTTCGATTACTGACGACGACAGCTGTATCCCCTGTGCTCTGAAAAATGGGAGCGACACTCGGGTCGTATTCTGTGGCCAATGTGTTCGCGCGCGAGTTCATCACTTTCGTTCGTGATGAGATTGTCACAGAGTTGGTGTCGATCCGTCCGTTACAACAACGTGGCGTCCACTACCTCTCTGTCATGTACTTCCTGCAGTAATGTTATTGAATAACTGATGGTATTCTCTACTAATCCATGATTTTATAATTATGTTATGCATTTCAGATCAGATGATGTGATATACAATAAAATCACAGCACTATTTGTTTTTAGTATTTCTATGCGGTGTACCTCTGTAGCACCCGATATCAGCAGCTGGTAGCAGCTGATGGCTCACAATCAAAATACTAGTAGGAATGTTAGTTAAATGTCGCCAAGGCCATACTCACCATGAGTATTGTATGTAATGTTATTTTATGAATGAATCAGTTACACTAGTCCGTACGATTGGTAGCTGTCACTAGCGACCGTAACCAAGTGCATTCTACCACGCGGCCATCTGTTCCGATTGTACGCTCTCGATGTTGGTACTATGGCGGTGGCGATTCGTTGATTCTCTTACTCAGTTGGTCGCACTATCCGTCGAAACGACGTGCAGTATCATCCAACGATCGAGAGAATCGCTCTCGTTCGGATTAGGAGAAGAACTCGCTGAGGTGGTGATGATGCGCGTCTTGGCCCGCGACGAGGGCAACCGCCTCGTTGGCCGGGGCGTACACCGCCATTTCGGTGCCCTTTTCGGAGTAGCCGATGCCAGCCGGTTCGATGAGACCGGCTTCCTCGAGTTTTTGGAGGTGATAATGGACGTTCTGGAGGGAGGTATCGATTTCGTCGCGGATATCCGTCGATGTCGACGGGTGATCGTAGATGGTCGCCAATACTGTTCGGGTCGTGGAGGCCGTAAGCGCCTCGAATACCTCATCAGCGACCTCATCGTCGAACTCGAGAATGCATGGGTCGGTCGGGGTCGATCGTGGTTCTTCACGGAGTGGAAGTAAGCTCATCGTAGGTAACCTATAACGGGACTATAATTGGTATGTGGATGCTTCGAACTGTAACCACGCTTATTATACTAATTAATGGCTGTATACTGCCCAAATAGTGATACATAGTAACGGCATACCATCGTGGATTGAGCCACTTAACTTGAAGAAAACGAGCTTCGATTGAGAACTAGCGTTGTTTCGTGTCGATCGACGCAGTCAAGTCACGACAGAGCGCTGTAATGACCGACTCTGGATCAGGGTCACTCACACGCTGAGCGAACCCCTGCAAGCCGATAGTAAACGAACGAGCCGCACAGAGGTCTCCGTCACTCACTGTGAGGTCGAGAATAGCCTCGTTATAGAGCACGAACGTACGAGAATCGTCGACAGTGAGGTGTTCGATCAGACGCTCATCAAGAGTTGCGAGCAGATCGGCAGCGGCATGCAGCTCACACCGCTGTGAAGAACGCTCGACACTCATCATGGTAGTCACTACATGGTGTTATTATAAAAATCCGCGTCAGACAGAGTCTGCTGGTCTGAACAGACTGTCTCCTCCCGGCTCGGTATTTTGCCAGATAAACAGTTGCTTCTCTCTCATCTCCAGTTTCGACTGAGCAACAGCGAACCGTCTCAATCGTTTCTGCGCTCGTGGGGCTGCACTGAGATCGTGTGAGCAAACATTTCGTGAAATACACGTTCCGACATGATCACGCCGATCGAATCGAGTATCGTGTGTGAACCGACTTGCCAGATTGACGTCTATCTGTGAGACAAATCGTCTTGACTCTCGTTGAAGGACCAGAGTCCGTTGGTATCTTCGCGGGCGGCTGTTTCAGTGTCTATAAACTCATCACTCAGGGGATGTGCTGTGTCAGTGGCACGCGCATATCCATTCTCGAGCAGCTTTGTATTGTACAACGTGGTCTGAGCGTTTCCGTAGTAGAGAGATACCGTCGGTGTCCCCGTTGCAGTGTGTCCGTGAACGACGATCTTCACTTGCTCATCGTCGAGTTGTTCTTCTCCATACTCGCGTGCGTTGTGCCCCCATCGATAGAGCCAGTTTCGTGCCTGATCGGTCGCTGGCATGTCGAACGCGTCTGGAGTGATTTCCGATGTCGAGGTTTCGGGTGCTTCGACACCGTGTAGTTTGACCGACCGCTGACTGCCGTTGCCGAATGCAACGATGATCACATCGCCACCGTCCATCACGTCGTAGACAGTTACGGTGTGATTGCTACCATCAACTGGTGCGTCTGTTGGCTCGGCACCGGCCGTTGTCGTTGTTGCTGTTGTTGCTGTTGTCTCTGTACTACTGATCTGAGTCTCTGTCGACAGCGTCTTCGATGGTGATTCTGTCTCAGTTTCGCCACTCTCTGTCGATTGTGGTTGTGTCTCTTCACCAACGGACGTCGTCGGTGTTCGATCCGATGATGAGGGAGTTCCAGAACATCCAGCAAGTACTACGAGTGCGATCATAACGACTGCTCCGATTTTCTTCATCATTCGATTTGCTCACCAGCCTCGAACTGATATGCCAGAGGATACGTCATCTAATTAAATACTTCGTGGCCGATCACGTGGGTCGGTATCTCGCTCATTATTCTGTTCGTGTCGTTCTGTGAGAGATGAAGGCAGACATGTGGTTTTTTACTCTCCTGATCACACTCCAATTATGTCGTCATTATCGGTCCTCGGTCACCGTCCATACATGATCGTCTTTTGGATAACGATCGCAATCGTCTACGGACCCGATCTCTTCCGTACGATACGTCGTGGATCCCCAACAGAGGCAGAATCTCACGGTGGGCGTTCCCTGCTCGTCATTTCTGTCGCGGTAACGGGTGGGATCGTTGCTAGTGTCGGATTCGTGTATCTCGTCCCTTCGCTGTCAATCTCGTGGTATCCACCAGCCGTTTTCGCCGTCGGAATTGCGCTCATACTCGTTGGCGGCACGATTCGCCAGTACGCCGTGTGGACCCTCGATCGATATTTCACGAACAAAATACTGACGCAGTCCGATCAGACGATCATCGAAACCGGACCATATCAGTGGGTTCGTCATCCTTCGTACACCGGAGCGATCATTACGTTCGTCGGAATATCGGTCATCCTCGCTAATTGGGCAAGCATCGGTGTGATGGTGCTCTGTATCGGCTGTGCCTACGGCTACCGAATCAACGTCGAAGAGCAAGCGCTTCGAGAGCAGTTCGAAGACGCGTATCGTGCGTACACAAACCGAACACCCTATCGGATATTCCCGCACGTCTGGTAGAAACGTGAGAACGGACCAGAACTCCGTTGCTGTCTCCAACGATGAGTCGAGAAGGACAATACGCAACACGCCGGAATGACAGACTTGAGTCGAGAACGACTCCGACACACGCACTCATCAGCTCAGCTCCATCGTCGCAGTGACGTACCCTGACTCTGAGGGAGCGCAAAACGTTCTCACTGCCGGTGATCTCGTAAGCGACTGTTTCAGTACGATGGTAGCCAACACGGCGATTCGTTCACACCGTCGGTGAACCACGGGCTATTTTTCATCCACCATACCGAAACCCGAGCTAGTGACGATTATTTCACTCGAAGGAGCGAGTGCGGTCGGGAAAACGACGACCGCCAAAGCCCTTTGTACCGAATTTGATGCCTATCGTGTTCCTGAGGTAAACACACTCTTCGATACGTCAGAAGAAGACGCAACAACGTGGTACTTCGAACGCCAGTGCGACCGCTGGCAACTCGCTGTCGACCGCGAAACGGACCACGAGCTCGTGATCTTGGATGGTGACGTTTTCCAACCCATCTGGTACAATTGGATTGCTCACCACCAAACGAATACACACGCCACAATCGATGAATTCGCCCCGCTTGACTCCATTTGTCGCTTCTACCGTGAAAAGCTGAAAGAGAAGTCTGTTGGGTTTCCGGATCGCTATTTTCTACTCACTGCCACCGACGAGACGTTGCGACGCCGGAAGAGAAATGACGAAACACGCATTCGTCGCAACTTTGAGTATCATCTTCAATGTATCACGCCACAAAAGATGTTCTTCGAGAAACTTCATAAGTTATCACCAGAGATAGTTCGGTTCCTCGATGCCCAATGTCTCAGTACCAATCGATCTAAGATAGCGGCCCAGCTCCCACGTGAGGACTGCGTTGATCGGTACTCGATTGAACGGCTCAATGCACTGGCCGAGTGGGTGAGCGAGACAGTTCCATCTCTTTCATACGAACGCATCGTAGAAGGGATATCGAACACCGATGCCTCTGGACAGAGACACGTTGGGGAATAACGAGTGAATTCACTACGACAGCACTGCAATCTCAATCACTGCGGAACGATAGTTGCTGTCTGATTGTGGTGGTCTTTGGGAGCAGAGAGAGCAGATCAGTACCTTCCCTCTTCGACGAACCGCTCAGCAATGCGGTGGGCACCGCGTGCTGCTGCCGTGACGGGATCGTCTGGTGCTTTTACAACGATGTCGTGTTCGAGTTCCTTGCTGAGGCGTTCCTCAAAGGTTTCAACGAGACCAGGGATGCACGCCATGCCACCAGTCAGAACGATCGGCTCTTGGAGTGTGTGTTTATAGACCTTCATATAGTCGTTCGCCAGCTGTGGCAGGAAGGTGTTAGCGATCTCGTCGATTGCATCGTCGACGTACCGGTCGAGCGCATCCATTACGCTGCGCTCGATAGTGTATTCGTGCGTGCCACCTCCTGGTTGCTGGATAATATCTGTGAATGGCTCGAAATTGTTGAAATCGCCATGCTGCTCTTTGTACTCTCGTGCGGTCGTCTGGTCGATGTTCACCCGACCCTGTGTTTCCTCTTCGACGTAGTTGGCGATCCAGCGGTCAACCTCGTTGCCTGCGATTGCACCAGTCGCAAACCGTGAGAGTTGCTCGCCCCGCCGATACACACAGGCTCCGAGATTCGTCGATCCAAAATTGATAGCAATAAAAATACGCCCGATTGCATCCAACTCGTCCCCGAACACCGGCACCGAGCCACAGAGTGACTCTGGATAACTCCGGATCAGGTGTTCGCCGACACCGCTCTCTTCGAGAACCTCAGCCAAGTTCGAAAGCCCACGCTCATTGTTGATCGCTGGAATGGCGTACACGACGACGCTGTCGGATGGTGTGTTTGTCGCTTTGACGACGCTGTCGAAAAACATCGCAGTTGCCTCCGCTTGTGTTTCATCCTCTGGCAACCCGGTTCGCAGCATGAATTGAACTTCGTCAGGATACTCATACGCTGCTTCTTCACCGTAGATAATACGTTGATCGCCAGTTAGAACGTCTTCATACGTTGCCAGACAAGTAAGTGTATCATGCGTTTTAACACCTTCTTCCTGCGATTCAGCGACGATTGTTCGGGTACTTCCGAGCTTAATACCGAGTGGAGCAGGACGCTCTTCTTCGACCTGGTCCATCTTCTCTTCAAGCATATGACTACCTGTACTGGTGCCTGATATATAAACAACCACAAGACGCAGCGGCGGTGTTATGATCGTGTTCAAACAAGAACAGATTGTGAATGCTGTATGTCTGAATACGTGGATGTTTCTGAATGGAACTACTTGATTATCGGTCAGTAATTCGCTCCATTCGTGACCCAGACGAGTAGTGGTGTTTCGGTAGTGAGAGTAGAATAATTCCGTTATAGCACTGCACGCTATCGTTGTGTGGTGTCTTACCTACTCAGATGAGGTCTCGTGAAGGATCTTGTCTTGATACTTTCGGGCATCTCCCGGGCCGTGATCTGAGCAAATGTTCACTTTCGTAATATATCTCGGATCACGACCCGCTTTGGGTGGAGTTCGGTCTCCAGTGAGTAAGTCAGAATTGTCGTCCTGATGGCTTGATTCAGACAGTGATTAGAGTAGTAGAACTCGAAACATCGTTCTCTGGCGTCTGCAGACAGTTTTCGTAGACCTGTGCTAACTGACCAATATTGTCTGAAAATGAATGTTATTCTATCCTATGATGTTGTTGATTGTCATGGCGATGAAGAACAAGATCACGACTTCGTTGACAATCCACGAATTCGTGTTCATCCAGGTACGAATCTTCGGGAGAAGCGCCTCTGCCCGTTCACCGAACAGGACCAGCATGAGCGATGGGAGCGCGAGAAATAAAACTGTCAGGAAAATAAACCCTGCAGAATCTGTCAGCGGTGCACTGTTCGCCGAGAGAAAGGTCCCAACAGCGACTGAGGTGAAGAGGTCAGTTGGGAAAAAGCCCAACAGTAAGAAGCCAAGTCTGAATGAGAACCGAGGATTCGCTGACGCCAGCTTCCCCATCCATTTCGGTGGTTCTGACTGCTCTCGCTTGAGATAAACGTGCACCATTGCAAAGAGGAGAAGAACGAATACGATGAGATGGAGTGTCCTGCGTGAGCCTCCTTGGCGGGGAGTCCCACTTCCGAACAGAAACGCGATCGTGACAATGAGGCTAATAGAGAGGCAGGCGCCGAAGACGAATGCGGCAGAGTTCCAGCGCCAATCCTCGCTCGTAGCAAGGAAGATAGCACTCAGAATCTGTGGCCCTGCGACCATCACAACAGCCAGTGGAAGTGGTGTAAGAGCAGTCATATTCTGATCATTTGTGAGATGCAATCCGACTCTCGACCGACGGTCCTACACGAATCGTTCGACTCATTCTTCGTCTCCACATGGTTGCCTAAACACCGTGAAGTAAGTTTAAATTTCGTACTGACCAGTATTGATATAATTGTGCCAGACTGTCGTGGCGGGGGGAATGATCGCTGTCTCTGTTCTGCATGCCGTGACAGAGCACACTCAGCGAATACGGGCCGAGAGCGGAACGTTTGAACACGAATGTCGAGGCTAATTACGCCCGTCACTTTCAGTCATCTCGACGCGGGTCTCTGAGTAACATCGTGCGAGTAGTGGCTGTTAATTAGTCGGACAGACAACCGTCACTGATGCTGACACTGGTGTGAATCCCAGTGTCCTATTAGTGAATAATCTCAGAAACAATCGGCTAATACTCCGCTTTTTGGTACAGCCCATGACGATGTGGTCAACGTCGAATTCGTCACTAATACTGATAATTGATCGTATCGGTGCCCCTCGTACAAGTTCGGTTCGTACATCGGCTCCATATTCGGTTGCGAGTTCCCGATAGTCCTCAAGGAGTTGCTCTGCCTCCCGTTTCCGACGATTCATGAATTCGTCGTCCCAAACCGCTGATTCGGTGACTGACATGACAACGAATGGCTTGAGTATACGAACAACGATGAGCTCAGCATCGTTGAAGTCAGTCGCTGCAACAGCGACTGCTTCTCGTGACTGTTCTGAATCATCGATAGGGACGAGGATTGTCCGATCCATATCTTCAGTCCGATTTTCAATCGCTGCTGTCTCTTTGCTCATGGACGAAAGTTCGAGACAGCACGTATTGGATGATCGTTCGGTGACCACCGAATTGAACTGTGGGCAGACACCAACGGCTCTCCTTTCTACGAGTATCCAAACTGGATAGGTGAATGGTTGATGTGCCGGTAGAGGATTGTACTGACAGAAGGACCGGACACTCAAACCACGAGTTTTCCCATCAGTCAACCATTGTATGTGTAATGCTCACACGGAACGGATTTGTTCGGTGTACACCAAGAGAAAATCGTGCGTGAATTCATCGTTACCATCACATACGAATCTGGTGTCGATCCCGTTATGGACGTATTCATCGAACATCCGGATACGCGAGCACAGACAACTACGTGTCACGTATCTGTCGATGGATTGTGGCGACTCGATCGGATTACTGGTTCCGAGGCTGCTCTCGATCAATTGAGCGAAACATTCACTAATTCCGTACACTGCAACGAGTGTATCGGAGAGCGACACTGTCACACAAATTGGGAGTACGAAATCCTCACCAGAAAGCCAACAAGGCAACTGGTCTACACGTATCGTCCTGCTGGAAGCGACTGCTGGTCGATCCCACACCTCGCAACCTGCTATCTCGGTGACGGGCTGATCTGTGATGCAGAACGGCACGAGAATCAGTACGAATGGCGGTTGCTCATGTGTGATGATGCTCCTGCCACTGAACTCTACGAGGCACTCAACGAAGAACTCCGTACGGGACTGGAGCTCGAATTTCGGCAAGTTGGCGAGCCTTCTTACTGGATTGACGAAGCAATCGAGATTGCCGATCTACCTCATGAACAGCGTACTGCTGTCGAAGCTGCTGTTGAATACGGCTACTATCAGACGCCACGCAATATTTCACTCACTGATCTCGCCGCAACGCTGGAGGTTCCCTTATCGACGCTCCAGTACCGACTCCAACAGGCTGAAGCGTGGATCATCCAGCGTTTCGTTACCCGGTCGACAACGGGGCGACTGTAGACGTACATATCGTAGCTGGTCTCTGGAATGTGTCTTTTTGAATGGAGTAATTCGCTCTATCTCACCAATTCAATCGGGCGTTCCCCCGTCTTGTCTCTCAGGCTCCTCGTAGATGACTATTCAATTGATTGAAACTCTTATCAATAGGACAAACAGCAGATATTTTGCTAGCGAGATATCGATACCAATTCGTGGGAGTAACTAGAAGCTACCACTATGGATAGCTCCTACCTTGATCCAGACATAGACGAAGAAACAGACGGTCTCAAAGGAACAACTTCGACGTATCCAGCCAATAATTCAGGAGACGAATCAGCTGAAGACCGGATTGACGAGCACACGACACCGCGGTGGCGTCGACTCACAGTTACACTGAGTGCGACGAGTGACGATGCACTGCCACAGATGGCAATCAGTGCAACACATCCATCGTACAGCGTGAGTGAGCTTCCAGTCGGCGAAGATGGCAGCTGTACGCTGTGGGTTCCAGAAATCGTGAACGATTTGGATTTCGTTCTCTCATTCCCCGATGCCGAACAGGACGATGTTTCGTTGACTGGTATCGCTGTTGGAAAACAGGATACGATCTCGATCCCGATCGTTGTTCTCTCGGGCTGACTTCCCGAGCGCGGAACCGTCTCTCTGAACACGCCGTCAGTTGGAGAACGAGGTGTCGCGTCCACGCACGCTCCCTCGTTTTCGCTCTCGATAAAATGAGTATCGATCTAGATACTGAACTGTCCGTACTGACGATACCGATCTGTTTGATAGCCGGTGATCGAGGCGGTGCTGCTCCAGTGTGAGAGAATTCAAATTTCGAATTCCTCTGTGTGATATACCCGAACGATTATTGAGATTGGTAAGTTGGTTCGATGTTCATTTGATGGCTTTTTCGAAATACGGTCACAATGTCAGTCGAAATATTATCAATCACAACCAAGATCAGAAAGGCTATAATAGATGAATTCAGACTGTCACTATGGGTGTGCAGGTTCAACACGCGTTAGTCATCGGCCTTACTGTCGGATCAATCGTCGGCGTCTTGGTGTATCGCAACGCAATCGATCGGACCCTCACTCGTCCTTTTGGCCGGTCGTTCGCAACTGGGATGGCTTCTTGTGTTGGAATTGTCATCTCACTACAGTTGGGTGATCAGGTCGTTAATATCCTCTACGTCGGAGACTCTGTCACCATCATATCCCCATGGGAAATTGCCTCAATAAAAGTCTTTGTCACTTTTTCAATTCTTGCACTGGTTTTCTTCAGTTATCATCTCTGCACTCGTGTTGGACCACTATCATCACAGGCAGGATAACTCTCGAATAATTAACGAGTATTGCCGAATTCGGTAGTCAGTACGGTCCGTAGTGGATCGTCGAATACTGGCATCCACAAAGCGAACACAACGAAATTGAGCGAGAGTTGAGACCAATACTAGAGAGAATTCCCAAAATCAACATCTATGCCCACATCCAGTGAGAAATATGACACGCGTCGGTGACAGAGGACGGCGGACGTTCATGACCACGGCTGTAGCTCTCGCAGTCGGTGTGCTTGCAGGATGTACGAGTCCCGGTGGCGGAGATAGTAGTGAAGAAACGACCATGATGGACGACGATTCGATGGATGACGATTCCACAAAAACGGATTCGATGGGGAATGAGTCAATGACGGACGACGAGATGATGAACGAGACTGATTCGATGGGGAACGAGTCACTGACGGATGATGAGATGATGAACGAGACAGAATCAGAACAGTAAGCGGAAGCGGAAGTCTCTCGGAACGTCCGGAAACGTGCTCCGCGAGTATTCGCTGAGACGACAGTATCCCGATCGTAGGAGCAAGAATGGGAGAATACACTTACTGATCCGTATTCATTCCGTGGGGCACGGTAGTGTTGATGGTTGCCTTCAGTTATACGAATCTACAACGGAGGAGCCTCCGACTGATTGCTGATGGTCAGAAAACGGAATGGCTTCTACCACACAATCACAACGCCGGGTCTACCACTGAGGGACGCGTGTTTCCGTCACAGGAGACCGCATTTCCCGCAGCGCCTCGATCCGCGCTTCGGCGATTTCATCGGCGATTTCGCCAGTCGGTCGATCCTCTGTCCGCGAACGACGGCCGATCGTGAGCATTCGATCGTAGATTCGATTAACCATCTCCCGAGCACGCTCGTGATTGTACCCACCTGTTCGGAGTAGGTCTGTGTCGTCGATCGTTCGTCCTGCGTTGGCGAGATAGTCGGGGGCGTACAGGATTCCACGATTGTGAAGTTTCGAACCGTGGCGCTTCTCGTCCTCCAGCTGGTTGTTTGCTGCCCCACAAATGATATCACACTGTAATCTTGGAATCGTCTCATCGTTCAAAACGAATCCCAGTGCTGAGGGCGCGAAAATATCACAATCGACGTCGTAGACGTTCTTGGGAGTAACCGTGTTGACTCCGTAGTGATCAACGAGTCGATCGATTGATGCCGTATCAGGATCGGCGACTGTGACGTCGGCACCCTCATCATTGAGGTATCGGACGATACTGGTGCCCATCTCTCCGACACCCTGTACGACAACGTGCAGATCACCGAGTGATCGATCATCGTACACGAGATCAGAACACGCCTCCATCGCTCTGATCACCCCGAGGCCGCCGCCATGATATCCCGACGGATGATCGAATTGTTCGGGCAAGCCAACGACGTAGTCGGTTTCCATACCAATCCAGCGAAGCTCCCGAACGTCTGTTCCGATATCCCCGCCAGTGACGAACCGTCCATCGAAGCTATCAACTATTCGACCGTACGATCGATAGAGCTCTTCCGAATGCTCGTCTTCGTCGATCCAGATGATTGCCTTCGCCCCGCCCATGTTCACACCTGCGAGGGCGTATTTGTAGGTCATCGCCCGCGAGAGCCTGAGTACGTCCTCGATGGCGTCGGCCTCGGATTCGAACGCGTATCTGCGGGTCCCGCCACCGGCAGGACCGAGTGTTGTATCATGAATTCCAACAAACCCCTTGAGTCCGGTCGCCTCGTCACGAAACGCCTTGAGTTCTGTGTGGCCGTTGTTCGCCATTCGATCGAGCAAGTCAGTCACGACGTGGTGCTTGCTGGCAATGCACTTATAGATTCGGCACTGACTGAGTTACTGTCCGAGTCAGTTGCAATCGCTGCCCAGGAAGCGTTGCGAAACTGAATGGCTCTGTAAAATGCGACTCGCTGTGAAGATTCCGTTGGCTGGAAACCAAGAAAGAGTGAAGCTGTGAGTCGTTTGCTAGCAACGAGGGGTGGACAGTGATGACAGAATGAATGTTTCCTCCAGAATGACTCTTATTATTCGTGCGTGTTGTTCCTTCAAACGATGGCTGAATTGGTAGACACCGTTCTTTTTGATATCGATGATACGCTCTGTGAGTACCGCCGTTCGGGAGCGGAACTGCTCGCACTCGCATTCGATCGCGAGGGAATAGAGCCGTTTTTCGAGGTTGATGAGTACTACGCTCAATACGATACGTTCATCGAGACAACCGATTCCGTCGAGGTTCTCCGTGCTGAGTGCTTTGCTGGCATTGCCGAGGAACACGGTCGTGATCCTGAACTCGGTCGCGCTGTTGCCAGCGCCTACGCCACCGAACGTAATCACCGAAACGTTCGTCCGTTGCCAGGATCGCGCGAGGCGGTCACATCTCTGTCTCACGATCACCGATTGGGTGTCGTGACGAACGGACCCCCCGACACGCAAGCTAAGAAACTCGACGAAATCGGGGTCGCGGATGCGTTCGAAGTCGTGATCCACGCGGGATACGATGCGCCTGCAAAGCCCGATCCCGAACCATTCCATCGGGCGCTCTCAGCGCTCGATGCCACGCCAGACTCGACTGTTCACGTCGGTAACTCACTCGCTTCGGACGTGGCCGGTGCGCAGGCAGCCGGACTCAAAGCGGTGTGGCTCTCGAACGGTACCGATCTGTGTGTTGATTCTGATTGTGTTCCTGAATACACTCTCGACTCCCTTTCGGATCTTACCGAACACCCGTGGAACCCGAGCGTAGAATAATATAGTAACTATTGTATCAATCTATAGGTCTGAATAAGCATCTATGGATAGACACATCACCGAGGGCTGGGATGTCTCGCTCTCACAGCAGTACCATGGCAGTGGGATTGAGCCAGCCCTGCGGCGAGTGGCCCACCAGAGCGTTTGGAAGGTGACTAGTATCACCAACTCCGTTCACTCTGACAGGCCACGGTACTGCTAATGGACAGCTATCGTAAAATTGTATGGGATCGTCAAACATCGATGTGAACGGTTCACTCACCGAATGGTGGGTGGTTTTGTATAGTAATCATTACATGATGTTAGTTGACTATTAGTCCGTTTCGATGTCGTATCCGCTGTGCTGTGGGATAGTATCTATGTACGAATAAATTAGATCCTGCTATCTAATCTCTGTACGTACCACTGCACGTCAGATAGATCTTGTAATACCATTCTCACAACTGCAGGTTGTATCTACGAACTAAAAATTGCAGAATTTAATATCCTTGGTCAGGAAATATAATTTGAATAGTAATAAATGATTCGTATCATGCGCAAAACGTATATCGGATTCTATTTGGAGATTATAACAACGCATGAAGGAACAATCAACACGTCGAAAATTTCTCACAGCGATAGGAGTCACAGGAATATCCCCGCTTGCCGGTTGTTCGAGCATCCCCGGGCTAGGAAATGCACCGATGAACTCCCAGATGAATGGTAGTGGAACGACGTCGCCAGATATAGATGGGAAAAACGGGACCAAGAACGCTACGAATGAACCGTATTCCCGGGGGACAGTGGTTGATGATTTTGAAGGTGATGTCGACTCCCGGTGGGGAATTAACGACGGCAAGTACAAAACGACGACACACGATGTGTTTCAAGGAACGCAGTCGCTCGTCGTCGAGCCCGGGACGTCAGCGAAACAACCCGTTGCCAAGATTTTCAAGTCGTTCTATCCAGATACACTGGATCTCAGCAAACACGATCTCTCGCTCGCGGTGAAGGTGAACAAGCCCGAGGATATCAAGATCTCTGCAGAGATCATCGCCCCTGCGAAAAGTTCCATGCTCACGTCGACCCGCTATATTCCCCTTGAACTGGACGGATGGGTTCGCTTCGATCTTGGATACACCGGTAAGACGGGCGAGCCGACCATGGACAGTGTCTCTGAGATTCGTCTTCAGATTGGACCAATTGACAATCAATTTCAGGTACTAATCGATGATCTCCGTAAAATCCCAAAGGCCACGAAGGGCAAAGTGATGTTCCAGTTCGACGATGGTCACATTACTGCCTACGAAGAGGCCTACCCGATTCTAGACGAGAAAGGATGGCCCGGTTCGATTGCAGTCGTTCCTGATGCCGTCAACGGTAACGATCGTGTGACTGATCAAATGATGCAAGAGATGGGTAACGAAGGCTGGGATATGATCGGTCACGCGAGTGAACTGCTTCCGAAGCGTTCGGAGCCAAAACAGCGTCGAATTCTCCAGCAAGCACAGCAGTATCTCAGCGTGAAGGGATTCAAAAATGGGGCACGCCATTTTGTTGCTCCATACAGCCGCGTAAATCAAACGACGCTCAATCTCATTGATGAAATCTTCGAGACGGGCTATCTGTTCGGTGGATGTCCCAACAACGCACAGCACCCGAGCAATCCGAGCTTCATTTCCCGTGTTCAGGGTTCTGATGTTCAGGGAGCTCAACATGTCCTCGACGTTGCCGACGAACTCAATCAATTGGTCGTTATCTCCTATCACGTTCTC
The DNA here is from genome assembly GCF_025913575.1 of Halocatena marina. Lineage (NCBI taxonomy): Archaea > Methanobacteriati > Methanobacteriota > Halobacteria > Halobacteriales > Natronomonadaceae > Halocatena > Halocatena marina. The sequence continues at coordinate 998,331 of NZ_CP109785.1, forward strand.
GGTAGTGGTGACGATGCGATTCCAACGAGCGCACTCGAACAGATCGTTGATCACGTCGAAAAGAAAGATATGGACATTATCACGCCTTCACAACTCATCGATGGGAGCGAATGAGAGGGAAGATCGGCCTTATCAAACACCTGTTAGTTTGACATTCTCCCGCTGGGACAGCCATCGAATAGATGGACGAATCGTTCGGACACACGGGGACGAACGTTGAGCAAGCCTTCACAGCAGAAATCGGAGTGTGAACTCAGAAACGTCTCACTTGGTTTGTCTCCCCACTCGGTCACGATTCGGAGCTCGACGCTCGGATACACAAGAATGTCGGTTGTTTCATTCGTTTCTCGTAAGACTCTGGCTTTCTATCTTTGAATGTCTCTTTTGGTCTCGGCTCAACTAGTTCATCCAGTCGGAATCCAGTTTCGATGAGTGGATTGATGACATCAGCAAATGGCCGACGGTAGAACGGAACATCGATTTCTTCACCAGAGGCAGACCACGTCATACGTTTTTGTTCAGTTTCGAAGTAGTTCTCTGCCTCGAACGCGATATACTCATCAACCGGATGGTGTGCCGAAAATACGAGGAATCCACCCGGTTGGAGGATGCGAGCAAACTCTGTGAAAGCCTGTCGCCAATCTTCAACGTAATGAAGAGAGAGGCCACAAATGATACCATCGAACTCACTGTCGGCTGCGAACTCGAGCGGCTCTGTGATATCGGCTCTCCGAACTTCTGCTCGGTCGCCGATTCGTCGTTTCGCCTGTTCGAGCATCTTGATACTCTTATCAGCGGCGAGAACATCTGCTTCCCTCTCAATCAACCACTCTGCGTACCGGCCACATCCACAACCTGCATCAAGGACTCGTTTTCTCGCTGGATTTGGAATGAGTTCTGTCATTGCAGGAAATTCCAAGTCTGCGCAGTACGGGTCCTCTTCTTGCGTCTGGTACGTCTGCGCCAATTTGTTGTATGCGTTTTCGACGGTAGGGCTCTCATCAGGCGGCATGAACACGATCGTGTGTCACTCTTCGAATTAATCGTTGTGATTCCGATTTTGAGCCATTATTCATTCGTTACTGTTATTGGAAAACAGCTATGTTGAATCAGACGGAATGAATGAGACCACCGCTGTGTCTTCTGATTAGTGTGATCGGGCACGGTTGTGAGTGAAACAGAAAAGGGACCATTTCGTCGGAATTCCGTGTGATGAACACTGGCGAAATTTCATATTGCGCTTTCTGGTTATTCGCACGTACAAACCAACGATGACATTAGTCATACCTCGTGTCGTGTCTATCTTCGATTGTGTCCAGATATCGTACTGTCTCCCTCCTGTGGCCGTGCTTTACCACTTTCTCAGCCAGAGATCACACACAGAAATGAGCCCCTATCGTCGATTGTCAACATCTACTCCCTGTTTCACTGTATTTGACCACTATATCCTATTAAAAAGGAGTGTTCTAGGATCTAGTAGCCCTATACAACAACTTATAGGAAAATTTTATCCAATCTACTGTACATTCGTTAATCGTAATGTCTGTGAATACCAACCAAGATCGATCGGCCAGTGTTGTACTGTGTCAGTCCTGCCAGGAAGGAACGTTCTTCTGGGACGCTGAAACTGAGATGAGCCGTTGTTTCGCCTGTGGAAACAAGCATCCATAACCACTACCAAAATGTCAGGTTATACAATAAATGGCGATTCAAGAATGTCAATCAGTTATTCCTCAACTCATATCGGCGAGATGTACAGTCCGGAGGGCAGTTCATGAGCACATCAGAATGTCCACCACTGAATGAAGAGGAGTGGACTCTCGTCCAAGACTTTAACAAAGACAAGCACGGCGTTGGTCGATCAAAATTCGAGGCAAAGGCAGTTACAGACGTCTCGAAACAGTACATCGATGATGAGATCGTCATCGTCAAAAAAACGGCACCGATGGGTGGAGAACGCACATACATCCTCCCACAACGGGTAATCAAGGAAACAGCCCGCCGACTTCGATAGATTGTGTATGATCCGTACAACGCTACTATCGATAGTCCGCCATTGGGGTGTAATTACACATGAGCAAAACGTCTGGAATACAAAAAATAACCGTTAGCGAACACGCACTCGAACGCTGGTTTCAACGATCAGCCACACCTGGGAGCGATCCAGCGCTTGCTTGGGACGACGCAATAGAGATCTACGGTCACTGTCTTGAAGGTGATGAGGTTCGCTATCACGCTCTCAGCGAAACTGTTCTTATCCGCAAAACTGATACTCTCGTCACTGTCATCGCTGTGACAGACGCAAAGTGGACTGTTCGTATTGCTGTCTCTCATCTAGATGAGATGGCTATGTGACTTGATTTTAAGTTTAACTTTCTCTTCGACAATAGTTCGTGAGAACACCCACTGAGCAGGCTAGTCAAGTATCGATTATTCGATCGTTGGAGTGTCCCTCCTGTTGAGTGAGAGTGGTTTACCTTTCCACGTGATCTCAAGTCGGTGGCGAGAGAGATAAGGAGCGATGGAGTCACGAGTGACAAGTCCTTTGTAGGTCGTATCGTCGTCGACAACGACGAGGAGCGTTATTCCCGCTTCGCGCATCTGATCAGCGGCGCGTCTAACTGGTGTGGACGGAGTCGTCGTCATAACAGGACGAGACATGAATGATTCGATTGATCGGTCGCCACCGCATTCAGCAACGACAGCGACGATATCTGACTCGGTCACGACTCCGATGATGGTCTTCTCTGTATTGCAGACGACTAACGCTGGTGTGTTGGGCTGTCGAAGCCGCGATGCTGCCTCGACAATCGAAGTCTCTGGCGGTACGCTCGGTGTCGGTTTGGTCATAACAGAGGAGACTGGAACGTCGATCATACTCATAGAGGTACGATGGCGACACTTAACGATATTGGGTATACATCCACTAATTCCTTATACTATACTGATATCGATCGATGTCCTCGATAAATACTGGAGTATAGGAAAATGATCTGCCATATTTGTGTGGTTTCACAATCTGATCGAGAATGCAATACGTGCTATTTTCCACGCAGCTACTCGATTGGAGATCCATTTGGGTGATGGCAGTACAACTCAGACTGTCGATTTCTATCGGATCCTTCAATCGCTCGTCTTACCAATCTCGCTTTGAGCTCGAGTACTAAGTTATGACATCTCTATCACGATCCGTCTGAGTTGTCAGGTGTGACCGATCACAGACTCGTACATACTTGCTCTCCACTCACGACTTCTGGAATGATGACTTCGTCGGCACCAACCCGGCGAGCAAGTACCTCGTCCTGACGATCCTCGGCTCGAACGATGAGGGTGACTGTTGTAGCTAGCTGGCTAGCTACGATAGCAATCTGAATGTTCGCATTAGTGTCATCGATAGCGCCGATGACTGTCGATGCCCGCTTGACGGTAGCATCGGTGAGTATCTCTTCGCTGCGGGCATCTCCATTAACTGCAAGGAGGCCATCGTCGATTGCCCGCTGGTACTGTGTCTCTTGTTTTTCAATGATGACTACTGTACGATCTCTTTCACAGAGGCGAGCGGCGATGGTTTTACCGAATGTTCCATAGCCACAGATGATGATGTGGTTCTCAAGTTCACTAATGGTTTGTTCAATTTGCATATGTTGTAACTCCGCTCGTATTTGTCCACCGAACATCGCCGAAAACAGCGTCTCGCCGATCCAAAGACCGGCAACGACTAATCCAGAGAAAATCACAACGGCGTAGCCTTTAACGAGCGTTGCTGGTCCATCGTGACTCTGGAAATGAAGTTCGATACTGGTGGGATCTATCAACCAAAACAGCGCTTCTACGATGCGAATCTCACTGAGTATACTAAACCCAGCTAGTCCCGCGATCACAATTCCCGCGAATGCTACGACTGGCCGTACCATTCGGCGCAACAGTGGCCGCTGAACGAATGCTCGAACACGAATGCCTAACCAGCTCATAACGAAGTTTTGTGATGGAATCTGCTGACGGTGCGGTAGTGAGACACGAGTTGTAGTACAGAGCTATCGCTTCTCACACCGCGAGTAATCTCCGTGCTCGGGTCATCCCAATATGATCCCATCATTCGAATTTCATCTCGAGTTCGTGGAAACACGCAGGAGAGGTGTCCATTTTCTGCATTGCTGGTGACGGAGGATATCGCCGCTTGTGATGTGTCTGGATATGTGTGTGCGCATACTGCTTGACTCTCTCAACATCAAGCCCGCATTCTTCAGCGGCGTATTCGACATCAGCGTTGGCATCCACGAGACACCAGAGCAGCTTGTCGAGGACATCGTACGTCATTCCAAAATCGGTTTCATCGGACTGGTTAGCACGGACGCCAGCCGTGGGTGTTTTCTCACAGATTTCCGTCGGTACACCCATCTTTCGGGCTAACTGTCGTACATCTGTCTTATAGAGGCCGATCAACGGTTGGAGATCTACTCCTCCATCGCCATACTTTGTGAAATAACCCAGCAACCACTCGCTCCGAGTGGTCGTACCGAGCACTAGTCGTGACATCGTATTGGCCGCATAGTACGCACACAGCATCCGGAGGCGAGCCACCAAATTTCCGTGGGTGCGGGTCGTCGCCGCTTCTGTGAGATTCGATGGAAGTGTCTCTTCGACGAGTTTCACCACGGGATGGAGCTGCATCATCGTATGATCAATACCAAGCGTTTCAGCGAGTCCCACTGCGTCGAACGTCGCGGCTTCCGTCGCTTTTCCACACGGAAGGATGATCCCGTATACGCGATCTGGCCCGAGTGCCTCGACAGCGAGCATCGCAACGACGCTTGAATCGATGCCGCCACTCATGTTGATCACCACTCCCTCAGCATCGGCGTCGTCGACTGCGTTCTCGATGAACGTCGTCAGTCTCTCACGAATCTGTGAATGCGTCCTTTTTCCTGTTATAACCGATGCTGTCGTAGCGGTATTGCTGGCTCTGGTCATCATCTGAGTGATTGAGCGGCGAGACAGAGCTGTCGGGGGAGCCCGCTTGTGTGCAGTCTGAACACTCCGATTCATATACTGTCGGATGTCGGCTGGTTCGAGATGGAGTGCTGCTGCGATAGTAGTGACGTCTCGTTGTGTGTCGACTAACTGATGGAACACTGGATCAAGGACCTGATAAGATGCGCCCAACTCGTTCTTGTCGGTCTGGCCAGCCCAAAGCCCGCCAGTGGGAGGCTTTTCAATAATTGCGGTTGGCACTCCTACAAGCCGCGCGAGTCGACGGACATCGGTCTTATAGCAATCACCGAGCGGGAGAAGGTCTGTCCCCCCATCACCATACTTTGTGAAATACCCAAGCAGGCGTTCGGTCCGATTACTGGTGCCGACAACGAGAGAGGACGTCGTGTTAGCGGCGTAGTAGGCACACGCCATTCGCAGTCGAGCCGCGACGTTTCCGATCGCCGTCCGATCTCCGTGTGGTGAAATTCTGGGAGCGAGACTATCCTCGAACATATCGAGGATCGGCTGGATTTCGATCGTGTCATATGCGATTCCCAGATTGTCTGCAACCATCTGTGCGTCTTGCATATTCTCGTCTGTGCTAGCAAGCGTCGGCATGCACAGTCCGTGGACATCGGTAGCTCCGACCGCTTCGACAGCGAGAGCAGCCGTTGTCGAGGAATCGATCCCACCACTGAGATTCACAACGATACCGTCAGCATCCGCTTTCGTCATCATGTCTTCGATGAGTGAAATACCCTCATCGCAGCGATCAGCGGGTGAAAGAGACGTACCGTTACGGGCCGCTAATAGCCCGGTGGTCATAGAATGTGTAGACGACACTGTTAGTTGCCCTCTTTTTGTCCATCGACTGCCGGTGTTGGCATGGACACGTGCTGATGAGTCGCTCCCAACGTTATATCGAGTGACCGACCAGCAGAAGAGATTGATGTGGATATGAGATCTCTTTTTGTGATAATGGTGTTATTGATCTCTAAACTTTGCATATCGTTAATTCTTTCGCGTTTTAACAATTGATATTCTAGTATATCTTTAGTATTCTGTAGTTTCATACAGTTCATACACGTAGCGAACTTCCTCGTTTGATAAGAATCTTCTGTAATATGTGCTAGTACACCTCTGTTTCATCTAGTGTTCAAGTACTGATTCAGTCTATTTCTGTAGATTATTCTTTTTCATTCGAGTTAGATAGTCGAATGTGTTGTGTACCATGTCCGAAGTATAGTTCAGAGCATGGAATTTAGGGTCAAAATACTGTCACTCTCTGTATGGGAGTATTATGTACCGATAGAATCGGAGTGGTGTTGATCAGCACGAAGTGAGGAACCGACGACTGGCTGTCGAAGACACAACAACCAACAAAACGATACTCCTCGGAAGGGCTCAGCGCCCGGGTCCGAAATGGTCGATAGAGGGCGAAGATGTTGGTGACGGGCTACTATCAAGCCAACCGACAGATCGTCGCCCGATCTTCCAACAGGAATTCCAATTACTGGGTATATAAAAGATGTTCGGGAGTATTCAATCCCGATTTGATGCCGTGCTTCCAGCGTGCGGTACGTCTTCCGGCAGCAATTGGGTTTGGTGAGATCTCTTAGTAGGTCTCACTCGTCACAAGTGTCCCTGAATCGTCGTTGACTGAGACGGTGTCGCCACCGTTGTTCCAGATTGCTCCAGATGCTCCCCAATAGCGATCACTGGTTGTGTCAGAGCCACTCCCCGTATGAAGTGTGACGGTCTCACCAGCGGCGAGTGATGCGCCACTCGGGAACGTATACGTATGGCCGGCCTCATCGGAAACCGTCCATCCGGAGAGATCGAGCGTGCTCGATCCAGTATTCTCGAAGACGACGTACTCGTCGTTGAGGTTGTCGTTGTCGTTGCCAGCGGCGTCAGCGTTAATCTGTGCGATAGATAACCCACCACTGCCGCTCGGATTGCGGCAGTGCCAGAGACCGCGCTCGGCTGCTTGGGCGTCGGATTCAGCTGCGTAGAAGCGGTCACTCTGTGAGAAGGTACTGTCGTAAACGCGTGCATGACCTGTTTGGACGAGGTCATAGTTGAGATTGCGCCCGTCGTCGTGGACGTACGCAAGCAGCCGTCCGTAGTCTCCGCGCCCGTCGGACTGCGAATCAAGTTCAAGCGTGATCTGTTCTCCCTGCTGTAATGCGTCCTTCGTGTAGGCGCTCGCGCTTTCACCAGCCTCGTGCAAACACTGGCTGCCTGCCTCAGTGTCTGGTACACCTTCGAACTCTGTGGGGTCGTTTTCACCGTACACCTCGGGTGTGTCGACTCCCAGCATTCGAACTGTGTCGGTGGTCCCGTTCTCGTATTCGATGTCAACTGTATCACCGTCAGCGACGTCCGTAACTGTCGCTGTGAGCGATGTGCTCGTCGTCTCGGCGGGAGCAGCAGCCCCGAGCGCGCCCGCCGAAATCACAACGGCGAGGAGTGTTACTATAACAAGTGACTGGTTCGTTCGTGTCACAGGTAAAATACCGAAGATAAACATTTTAATTTTTTATATTATTGTTATATATTATTATATATCTATGCAGCTATCTATACCTACATCTATACGATGGCTGCAACATCTGGAGTAGTATCTCGCGTGTCGGTCGTGCTCGACTATCGTCGGGTCCGTCCTGTCACAACGTTGCTTGTGCGACTACGTAGCGTTGTGCGGCTATACACCACTGAGCCAGCTACTACTGAAGCAGTCATTACACAGCTTTGAGTGTAGATTCTCTGTAGACGGAATCGTTCACTTTTCTGGACGCATCTCGGTGTTTCTCTCAGTGATGACGTGAATCATTCTGCGTCGCTTCTCGCAATCACAAATAGTTCGGAGCCTGGTAACGGATTTTGAAAGGATCAATATCATTCATGGCCTATTGTGTGATCCCTCAAGATCAAAAGTAAAGACTCGTATATAATGAACAATCTGTGTAATATATCATCTATTTTTAATTTCTGGACTGTGTTTATTCCTCTTCGGAGGCTCCCGTACACCATGCACTATACAGTATTACCGTTGAACTCATTTTTGCAGAACACCGAGCAATAACCACTGATCTAACCACTATGCTAGTGTTATACAATTCATTTTGAATTTTTCCAGACGTCTAACTGTAGTAATCGTATGGATAGATGATATTTATCAGATCAATCTCACTATTGGTACGGGAAGTTTAGAAAGATGGTGGAATACGATTTCTTGGATTATATCTGGATATAGTACAATAGCCAAATAAGAATCTACTTTTACTGTCTCAGTCTATACGAGATAAGCACTGTACCAATTGATCATGGTGGGTAACGCATTAGTGAATTGTACTAGTAAAACATTGTGTGTTATCGCCAAGACAGTGTGCTACACGTACCCGTAACTGTACGTCACCCATCGTCGTCACCAATCACACTTGAGTATTCATCAGTGCCGATAGGACGACGAAACGGAGTCTATTGTTCCCATCCCGTATGATGGGATGGCCAGTGAGCAACCGGATCTCTACGAATGGCTATATTTCACTCGCTCTTCTCCGTCCGTCCGCTGCGAGCCGAATTTGCATTACAACCGTACTACTGTAACCATGACTTTAAAGATCAACGCTGCGATGACGTTTGAATTCCACATGGTGGGATGACTGGAGATCTGGCACTCTGTTACTCTGTCCATCGCGCTTCCGAATCGCAGCCAGTATCACAGTCTGAGTTGGTGAGCTATGGGATACTACTCTAACAAATCATTCGAACGACTGTCGCGACAATCGTTCGGAAGAACCAATTTGTGATCTCGAGCCAAATTCATATCCCGTATTATGAAATCGGAAGATTTCAATATTCCTTCTCAGTAGATGGCTCCTCGACAGCGATCATGATCAAACACGCACACACACTATCCCGTAATACGGGACATTAAATGGGTGTACATCATACAGGTGAGTATGACCGAATACAACGGAACGATCGCCTCGGTTGACAAGGCGTTTGATACACTGGAGTATCTCCGAGAAAACGGGAAATCTAGTCTTTCGACGATTGCAACCGATCTTGGATTCACGAAAAGCACAGCCCACAGACACCTCAAGACGCTCGAAAGCCGCGAGTACGTTGTCAGCGACGACGGGAGCTATCGATTGAGTCTTCGATTTCTCGACTTCGGCGAGTTTACGCGGCGACGGCACACAGAGTATCAACTCATCAGAGAGAAGGTAGAGGCGCTGGCCGAACAGACCGATGAGCGAGTTCAGTTCATGGTCGAAGAACACGGGCGAGCCGTGTACGTCTTCCAACAATCGGGACAACACGCAGTTGAGGCCGACACCTATCCTGGAAAGCGAGTCCCGATCCACGCTAGTGCGGCGGGGCTTGCTATTCTCTCTAAGGTGGGCTCTGATGCCGTCGACGAAATCGTTTCCCGACACGGTCTGGTTCGACTCACCCCGAAAACAATCGCCGATCGAGAAACTCTCGATGAGGAATTGCACAAAGCGCGCGAGCGAGGTTACAGTATCAACGACCAAGGCGTCATCGAGGGACTCCGGGCTATCGGTGCACCGGTGACCGGGCCGAACGATGAGGTAATTGGTGGATTGAGCATCTCTGGTCCGCTCAACCGAATGGAAGGCGAGCGATTCGAGAACGACCTCCCGTCGCTCCTCCTCGGCGTGACCAACGAGCTAGAACTTAATATCGCCTACCAGTAAACGAACGGGTTTTTGTATATTGACTTCGAGTGGTGAAGTGCATGTTGGACGGCTATGAAATGTACGACCTGACGCAGCCGTGGTCTCAGGACACCCCGGCTTGGCCGACGTACGACAACCCCAAAGTATGGTACGAGAAGAGTCTCGACACCGAAAAGGTGAACGGACAGAAGATCGAGTTCATGAACCATACAGGGACCCACCTGGACGGCGAGAAGCACTTCGTTGGAAGCGGCCGTGACATCGAGAGTATGCCGCTGGACGAACTCGTCGGCGATGCCGTCATCGCAGACATCTCTGATGTTGTCGGTGATTACGACATCTACACGAGCGAGATGATCGAGGATGTCGTTGACGTTCGAGAGGGTGATATCCTCTTCATCCATACCGGCTTTCAGGAGTACGCGTGGCACCGTGAGGACGCTGACCCGCACCGATTCTTCTGTACACATCCAGGACCAAACCAAGAGTTCGCCGACTGGTGTCTTGAGAAGAACCTCAACTATCTCATCCTCGATTGTGGGAGCGCAGACCACCCAATGAACACGGTCGTCCGCGATGTTCGACCAGAGCTCGCTGAAGAGGCAGCCGACCACCTCGGTGTCGACGACCTTGATGAAATCTTCCCGCCAGAGGGATATCAGTTGATGCACACCGACCTGTTCCCCGAGGGTATCGTCCACGTGGAGAATGCGGAGGTTCCCGAAGAACTACTCAACGAACGCGTCCAGATCGGAACGTTCCCATGGCGCTTCCGCGGTGGCGAGAGCAGTGTCTGTCGCTGTGTCGCATTCAAGGAAGCCTAATCTCCTTTTGGACTGGGACTTCGTTTCCGCTTTGGTACATTCAACTCCCACTCAGTAACGACGGTTGTCCATCCTGGTGGACGGGATCTGTGACCTGCTGTTCTCTTCTCAGCTCATAGACCTTCTCGCTGTCGCATACCAATAATCTGCTATTGCGGTCATACAACCCGTCTGATTAACTCCTACCATAAATAACAATTAAATTATGTAATGAAAATTCTATTATGCGAAATGGTTATAGTACTGTGCCCGTTGGTAGGTACATCGGAGTATTCGAGAGAACGACGGATGTGGTTTCGATCCCGGAACGACAATCGTAACGTTCCAAGCATCCTCCGTGGATGATCTCGAGTCGCACGCTCCGACAACTAACGGTTACACACAACGACCCAATGACTGACGCTACATCGGACTTGGACACAGATCACTCCGGCCAGTACGCTAGCATCGAAACTGGGAGAAACTGTATCCTCGTCTACGACCTTGAAAATCCGAACGCTTGGCTCAAGTCAAACGGATCGGTCCCCGTTCGAGAGTAGCTCACTGGTGCATCTATCCAGAGTGTGGATGCCATCAGTGGGGAGCGCATAGCAACGTGCGGTAGTGACTTGCCCGGCGATCGGATGACGTGGGCGTGTCGTAGTAGAGATATCGGCATCTAATGACAGTCCAAAACTGCCCGGATGTTCGGGTGCGGTGAGCAACCGTCCCGCCGTCGTGTGTCAGATAACACGACCGTGTCTGCCTGATTTCTGTAGCATGCTATGTCATTATCACGTCATACAGCGGCTGTATCATGCGATGGGGTAACATTTTTTACGTCACGGCGCACGAGATATTTCTATGGAACGCGGTGGATACATACTCGATGGTGTGCGCATCCTTGATCTCTCAACATTTGTGACTGGTGGTTTTTGCTCGCTGATGCTGGCCAATCAGGGAGCTGACGTAATAAAGATCGAGCGTCCCGGAACCGGTGATGACATTCGTCAGTCCGGACCGCCGTTTGTTGATGGCGAATCACCATACTATTGGACAGTGAACTACGATAAGCGAAGCGTTGAATTGAACTTGAAATCGGAAGAGGCACTCGCGGCACTGTATGATCTTGCTGCCGAAGCCGACGTGTTCATCCAGAACTTTCGACCAGGGACTGCTGAACGACTCGGAGTCGACTACGACCGTATCGTGGCTGAGAACGAGGATATCGTCTATTGCGATATCTCTGCATTCGGACAGTCGGGGCCGTGGCGACAGCGACCGGGATACGACCTGCTGGTGCAAGGTCTAAGCGGTATCATGGATGTGACCGGTGAGCCAGATGGTCAGCCGGCGAAAGTTGGTCTTCCAATGACCGATCTCGTAACCGGAATGTGGGCTGCGTTTGGCATCGTCTCGGCACTGTACCAGCGCAGACAGACTGGTGAAGGAGATTACATCGACCTCGGGATGCTCGATGCAACCGTACCGTGGCTCACCAAACAAGCGGGGAAGGTGTTCGCCGACGATCGTCCACAACGAATGGGAACGAAGGATCCAGTACTCGCACCGTACCAAATGTTCCAGACAGCAGACGGACACATCAACGTTGCTTGTCTCAACCGAAAGCTCTGGCGAGCGTTCTGTATGGCCATCGAACGCGAGGATCTAATCGAGGACGAGCGGTTCGTTACGAATGCTGACCGCGTCGAATCGATGGCAATTCTAGAAGACGAAATCGAACAGACACTGACCAAGTGGACGACCAACGAGTGGCTGGAAATCTTTGTCGAGGCCGGCGTTCCGGCCGCGCCTGTGCAAGGCGTAGAAGACGCACTGTACAACGAACAAACCGAAGCACGGGACGTTATGACGACCCTTTCAGACGGCGAACGTGAAATTCCTGCTATCGAACATCCACTCAACTTCCAACACGCAACGAGTGGTTTCCGATCCCCACCACCCCGTCTGGGAGAACACACGCGAGACGTGTTCCGTGAACTCGGCTACGAGGAGGCGGCTATTGAACGACTATTCGAAGTAGGAGCAATTGGTCGCACCAATCAGTCAGACTGAATCTGTTTGTTGACTCGGTTGGGACCACCATCTCCCGAAGCCTGCGGAAACTTTTATCATGGTAAACACCCTCACTCGGAATACGCATGAGCATAGAAACGTCCGAGAGTGATTCGGAACGACCAGTACGAGAGATTTCGCTGACGGTAAACGGCGAAACAGTCTCCGCAGAAGTCGAACCGCGTCTGAAGCTTTCGGATTTCCTCCGAAACTATCGTGACCTCCGCAGTGTCCGCGTCGGCTGTGAACACGGTGTCTGTGGTGCGTGTACTGTCAGTATGGATGATGCGGTCGTAAAGAGCTGTCTCGTCTATGCGGTTCAGGCCGACGGAAGTGACCTCCTCACTGTCGAAGGACTCGCCGATGACGGTGAACTCGGTCCAGTTCAGCAGGCGTTTCACGAAGAACACGCCCTCCAGTGTGGCTTCTGCACGAGTGGATTCGTGATGGCGACGCGAAGCCTGCTCAAAGAAACTGATCATCCGACGGACGAAGCGATCCAAGCGGGACTGGCTGACAACATCTGTCGCTGCACCGGTTATCAGAACATCTACGACGCCGTCCATCGAGCAGCCGAATACACACAAGAGGATGAGGACTGATGTCGGGAACAGGAACTGATGCTCGTCCCGAGTCACATCCGGATGCGGGCGACGAAGGAGAGACGTTCACTGGCACCGGACTCGAACGGATCGAGGACCGTCGCATCCTCACTGGAGAGGCCCAGTACATCCACGACATCACGCCAGAGGACTGCCTCCACATGGCGCTATTGCGGACGACACACGCTCACGCGAGAATCGAATCGATCGATACGAGCGCTGCTGAGAATCACCCGGATTGTGAACTCGTCCTCACCAGCGAGGACCTGCAGGCCGAGTACCATCCAATGCCCTGTGGATTAAAGGGATTCGAAGAATGGTCACTCGCGGTCGATACGGTACGATTCGTCGGTGAGCCTGTGGCAGCCGTCGTTGCAACTGATCGGTACGTTGCCGAAGACATCATCGACGAGATCGACGTGGCGTATGAAACGCTCGATCCTGTCGTCGATCCCTTGGACGCTCTCGAAGACGAAACGATCATCCACGACGATATTGGAACGAACGTTCCCGACGGTGAGGAGTTCGTCTTCGGTGCTGTTGATGAGGCATTCTCTGAGGCCGACACCGTCATCGAACGGGAGTACTCGTGGGGGCGCATCTCGGGAGTCCCACTGGAGACAGCGGGCGTCGTTGCCGAGTACGACCCTGATGCCGATTCGTTCCACATCGACTGCAACATCCAACTGCACACGCTGGTTGATGACACCGTATATGAGACACTCGGGTACCCCCCAGAGCGAGTCGTGCTCGACGTGCCTGCAGATGTCGGTGGAAGTTTCGGAACGAAGATTGCTATCCACCGATACTGCAGCTTGGCAGCAATGGCCAGTCAGCAGCTCGACGGACGACCGGTGAAGTTCGTCGAAGACCGCGTCGAGAACCTGCAAGGAGGGGACATGCATTCGACCCAGCGCGAGTATTCGGTTCGGCTGGCGTGTGACGACGACGGGACCATTCGTGGGCTCGACGTACAATTCGTCGATGATTTCGGCGCGTGGCCGCGGTATCCAGTGAATCAGACACTCAAGCCACTCTCTGTACTCACAGACTCATACGATATTCAGGACGTTCGCTATCGCTACGATCTGGTGATGACGAACAAGACATCCCAGACGGCCTACCGTGGCTTCGGCGTTCCACCGCATCTGTACGCGATCGAGATGATCGTCGATGAAGCGGCTCGTGAGCTTGGCATCGATCCCGTCTCGTTCCGACAGCAGAATCTTATCGAGCCAGATGCGATGCCGTACGAGATCCCATCGCACAACATCTACGACTCGGGAGATTACCCAGCGGCACTCAATCATCTCCGCGACCACGTCGAAGCAACTGAGCGCGTTGATGGTGGCCTACTCGATCCCGAGACCATCGAAGCACAGCGTGCAGACGGGCGTTACAGAGGTGTCAGCTACACGCTTCACATCGAACCGGGTGTGAGTGGCTCCGACTGGACTGACCGTCAGCGAAGCGACCGGGAGGCGCTGGCAACGCGCGACCGCGATGCAGTGAATGAACTACCAGAGCATCTACGCGCGGAAATCACCGAAGATGGCACCGTTCGAGCGTTTCTCGCGGCTGACTCCTCGGGGCAGGGCCATCAGACGCTTGTCACACAGTTACTCGCCGACGAACTGGAGATCCTCCCGAGTGATATCGAGGTTGAGTACCTCGACAGTGGCGCTGCTCCGACGGTATACGGCAGCGCTGCCTCACGAATGGCGGTGATGCTCTCTGGTGCAACACAGGGACTCGGTGAGAGGATGCAGTCGAACCTTTGTCAGCTAGCGGCCGAGGAGTGGGATCTCGATCTCGATACGGTCAGCTATCGTGACGGTGCTGTCGAACGAATCGACACCAACGAACGCCTTGCGCTCTCTGATCTCGTTGCTATCGACGTTGCGAATCGCAGCGAGGGCGAGCGACTCACCCGTGCGAGGTACGACTACGACCATCCAGCGACAACACGCGAGGCGTTCGATACGGCACTGACAGCGAAATACCCAGTTTATCCGACGGCAGCGTTCGCGGTCAACGCACCAATCGTCGAAGTCGATACAAAGACCGGCGAAGTGGATATTCTGAAGTTCTACACGCTCCGTGACTGTGGCACCCAGCTGAATCCTGTCATTGTAGAGGGACAAGCCCACGGTGGGATTGCACAGGGAATCGGCGCTGCGCTCATGGAAGAGTTTGGCTACGATGAATCAGGACAGCCACAGGCAGTGACGTTCTTCGATTACCTCCTCCCCTCGATTAAGAACGTCCCCAACATCGAGATGCAACACTCCGAGACACCATCACCGTTCACTGCGACAGGCGCAAAAGGAACCGGCGAAGGGGGAATGATCGATGCTCCTGCTAGCATTGCCTCTTCGATCAATCAGGCCCTCGAACCGCTCGATGTCGTTGCCGACCGTATCCCGATGACGCCGAACCGTCTCCGACGGCGCATCCGTGAAGCTGAAGCAACGAACGATCAGTAATCAGGTTCGTTATATTTGATTCTATTCTGTGCGCTTCGTCACGATTGCTGGCTGCGTTAGTCGTCTATCGACGCTTCGGCTCCTTCCTTGGCTTGGAGCTGTGACTCCGCAGAAACACCCTCATCAGCCTTTGCTTCGAGATCCTCGAAGAAATTGTTCACGAGGCGCGTCGAGACGCTGCCGAGTGCGCGCTGTCCCATGCTTGCGATGAGACCCGATACGTTCGTTTGCGCACTCCAGTGCGCTGTGGTCGTATCGTCGCCATTGCTGTGGAGATTCATCTCTGCAACAGCGTCGAAGGAGTTACGAGTAGCATTACCACCAACCTCCATTCTCAGCGTTTCCGGCTCATCCGCCTGTGTGACGACCATGTCGACATCGAATGTCGGCTTAACGCTGCCAACACCAACGGAGATGACTGCCGCAAGTTCTGAGGGTGACTCCATTACGATTTCGTCACACCCAGGGGCACAGGCCGTCAGAATATCGGGGTCTGTGAAATAGTTCCAAAGCTCTTCGCGCGAATGGTTCGACGTAAATTCACCTTCGAATTCCATCATTGGTCAGTTTGAGTAGTAGTGGCACGTTCGTAGGACGTTTCGAGCGAGCGTCGAGTGTACTCGCCGGCCAGTTCTCGTTTGTACTCCGCATCAGCGTGCATCTCACCCTCTGGTTGGGCGGCGTCGATAGCGGCGCCAGCAGCAGCTGATAAACTCTCATCGGTCAGCGGCTCGCCTTGAATAGACGCTTCAGCTTCTGTGACACGGAGCGGAATGTCTGCGGCGTTCGCCAGTGCAACACGAGCTTCTTCGACGACCGGCTCGGACGCTTTCGGATTGTCGACTCGAATCGCAGTTGCCGCGCTAATCGTCGGCCACGTCTGGGCGGCTGCTTTCTGTTCGAGAAACGCCATCCCCGTTCTGTCGGCTGGAAACGGGTCTCGTCCAATGGAGACACCGGTGATGAGTTCATCTTCGCCGAGGTCAGTGAACATATACGCAATGAAATACTCCGTGGCTGGAACGGTTCTGCTGCCGTCAACAGAGGTGACGTGAAGGTCGCCATCGAGCGCTGTGAGAACCGTTGGATAGTTACCTGCTGGGTCAGCTTCACCGATGCTCCCCCCGAGCGTTCCACGGTTGCGGACGCTCGGCCCGGCGATTTGCTCCGCTGCTTGCGGAAACAGCGGCAACGTCGCTTTGAGTTCGGCCGAATTCTCGATCGTTCGGTGGCGCACCAAAGATCCGATCTCGACTGACGACTCAGTTACGTCGATGTACTCGATCTCTTCGAGATCATTAATATCGATAATATGATTCGGCGTCGCGAGCCGGTTTGCCATGATGATGCCAAGTGATTGATTACCCGCCATCAACTCGGCGTCGTGCCGGTGCGTCTCGAGGAGTGTTGTCGTTTCCTCGATAGTAGTGGGCCGGTGATACTGGAAGGGAGCGGGCTTCATCGGCTTCTCCCTCTACTGCTTTCCGAACGAAATACCCCAGTCCAATTGATAGCGTTACTCATGCGGACACAACGTCACGATAGTTTCACCGCGGATATAAGTGTTGCCGTAAATTGCTGGATCGACTGATCCAGTTGGGTGGTATTGATGTACCAGATGGGACGATACTGATTATCATTCACGCGTAAAATTGACAGTTCGATCGCCGCTCTCACGGATGACCGTCGTCGTTGCGGGATCAGTACGAGAGATAGGTCGCCCACGGTTGAGAACGAGTGTTCGGGGAGCACGTCGACGGAGCGCATCGAACGGATCGAGAGCGTCGTAGACGACCAGTGACCCTTCACAGCCCGGTGTTACTCCATAATCATCAACACCGACTATTTCGGCGTTCGCAGCAGTTAGCATTTCCCAGAGTGAGGAGACATCGGCATGGCCACTCATATGAGCGTAGTGGAGCAAGACGTACGCAGCATCGAGTTGATCACCAACGCCGTAGTGATACCACGGGTCCATGACCGAGTCGTGACCGATTCCAACGGTCACCCCGGCGTCCCGCAACTGATCGATGCGAGTGTGTCCCCGACGTCGTGGGTAATCGTCGTGTCGTCCCTGCAACACTGCGTTGTCCGGCGGATTAGTGAGGACGCTCACACCGCTCTCGGCCAGCAGCGAGATGAGTTTGTCGGCGTACGCGTTCGAGTACGAGTGCATAGCCGTCGCATGACTGGCGGTCGTTCGGTCACCGATGTCGCGCTTGAGTGCCTCGCTAGCGAGCACCTCTGTGAAGCGAGACTGCGGATCGTCGGTCTCGTCGATGTGAAGATCGAGCGGCAGATCGTAGCGTTCGGCGGCTTCGACGGCTATCTCAACAGAGGTAACGCCATCCTCGCGGGTGTACTCGTTGTGCGGGATTGCACCGATGACATCGACGCCCATTTCGACAGCGTCTCGGAACAGATCTTCGTGTTCCTCACGCGTGAGGAGTCCGTCCTGTGGGAAGGCGACTACCTGAAGATCAACTACGTCAGATACCTCCTCGCGCAGTTCTAACAGCGCCTCGACGCCGGTCAGCGTCTCCTCGGTGGTGTCTGCGTGGGTACGGACACGGGTGATGCCATGGCTTGCCAGCCACTCGACCGTCCGTTCTGCGCGCGCTTTCACGCCGTCGATGGTGAGCGACTCCTTGCGATCGGCCCAAACTGCGATCCCCTCGGAGAGTGTTCCTGATTCGTTCCACGACGGAGTGCCAGCGGTGAGCGTCGCATCGAGATGGATGTGTGGCTCGGTCAGTGACGGAGTGACGAGACGTCCTCCCGCATCGTGGCGTCGATCAGCTGCGTAGGCGCTGGTATCGGCCGTTCCCGCGGGCCGAACCGACGCAATACGCCCGTTCTCGATCGCCACATCGATCCGGTCACCGTTTAGCCGAACCGCGTCTGTAACGAGATAGCGTGCCATATCTCACGCAGTTGGGCAACCCATTTAGTGGTACTGCTGGGGCCTCCGGTAGATTTATGTCACACGCAAAATGTGTACTTTCTACATCATGAGTTCAAGTACCAAGGGCCTCATTCGTCAACTCGTCTTCGGTGACGAGGGATTGGCGGATCCGGACTGGCCAGTTGATCACGTTCCAAGAAGCGAACGCAAAAGTCTTCTGAGTATTTCGGCGGTGCTGTTAGGATTCGTCTTTTTCGCCGGAACGCTCTGGGCTGGCGCCGACGTAGGGGCTGCACTGGGTCTTTCGACGACACTCGCCGCGATGGGTGTCGGCTACGCCATTCTCGCTGTCTACGTCGCGGTCCTTTGTGCAATCGCGGCAAAAGCGGGGTTGACGACGGTACTGCTTGCACGCTATACGTTCGGTCGGCGCGGTGCGAAGTGGGCGGATCTGTTGCTTGGTGGAACACAAATCGGGTGGTTCGGGGTGACGATTCCGATGGTCGCCATCCCGACCGCGAAGTTCTTCGGTGTCAACGCACCGCAGTGGGTTGCTTTCCTTACGCTCGTATGGGGAACACTCCATCTTGCGACTGCGTACGTCGGTTACGACGGCATGGAACTCCTCTCGATGATCGCCGTCCCAGCACTCGTGTGCATCGGGTTGCTCTCAATGGGGATTGCTGTACAAGACTCCGGTGGAATCGACGGTCTATTCGCTGGTGGATCGACAGAGATGACCTTCGGCGCGGCTGTTACCGTCGTCATTGGCACCTTCATCAGTGGTGGAACACAGGCACCCAACTGGGCGCGATTCGCGGCGAACAAACGGGTCGCATTCTGGGCTGGTCTCATTGCTTTCTTGCTCGGAAATGGATTTCTGTTCGTCAGCGGTGCGGTCGGCGGTGCAGCGTACAGCGTTACGCCGGCTGGTGATCTTTACGAAGTCCTTGCTGCACAGGGGCTTGCAGGGGTTGGACTCGTGGCGCTCGTACTCAACATTTGGACGACCAACGACAACGCTGCATACGCGTTCGGAGTTGCGGGCAGCGAAGCGTTCGAATACGAACGGAAACGACCGTTCGTGCTCGCGGGAGGCATCATCGGTATTGCTCTCGCACTCCTCGGTGTCGCTGATGCACTCATTCCTTATTTGTCGCTCCTCGGACAGTACATTCCGCCCCTTGGTGGGGTTATCATCGCTGATTTCTTGTTCTGTTGGCGGATGAAGATTCCTCGAATGGAGGATGTCGAGTTCACGAATCTCCGAACGAGTGCCGTCACCGCCTATCTCTTCGGGTGTGGTATCGCTATGGTTACGGCTGGCTCGCTTCTCCCCGGTGTTGCTGTCCCACAACTGTTACCCGGAATGAGCTCACTCAACGGTCTTCTCGCTGGGGCAATTCTTCACGTCCTCTTCTTCTCCCTCTTCGAGGGGCGCGGCCTTGTTGCGAGCCACACTGTCGACAGCGACGCCAACTACTGCGAAAGCGAATAATTCGATTCTGCGGACCGTTTCAGTCGTTGCTCAGACTTCTCGCACTGGGAGTTCGATCTGGGTCGGATGATCGGCGTTGTGGTGGACCGTATTGGTCGCAGCACGATACTCTCTGTCTCCGTAGAGTGGGCCTCCCGTATTGTGGTTCACGTCGAATCGGGGGAAGTTTGACGAGGAGATGTCGAGTCGGATGCGGTGGCCGGGTTCGAACACGTTCGCAGTTGGATACGGCTCCATGTAGAATTCGTACACTTCGCCAGGGGTGATGAAATCCGGCTCATCACGGTAGCCGCGATAACGGGCACGACAAATCGTGTCAGAGAGGTTGAGCGCAAACCCGTTCGGGAACGCCTGATTTGGTGGATATTCGTCGATCAGTTTAGCCGTGAAATCCGTGTCCGGTGCGTCCGTCGCACCGTATACGCTGACTCGGATGGGTCCGGTGATCTCCACACGATCCGTTAGCGGTGGTGTCCGAAAGACGAGCACATCGTCGCGCTGCTCTAGTGGGCCGTAGGGCTCGTTTGCACCAAATGTGTCCTCCCGAGTGCGTTGGTCGTATCCGCCCCGTCCAGTGATGTCGAAGAGTTTCCGTTCTGACAGCGGATATTCGAGGAGATTCTCTTCACGCGGCTCGTACGTAATGTACGACGAGCAGTTGCCACCGATCGTCGGCACTGGATTTTTCGGATCGAACTCGTAGCTCGTCGTGCCTCCGCTCTCGGACGGCTTGTCGGTCGATAGCGTTCCGTCGTGGTGTGCGTAGTACGTCGTGTACTCGACATCGCTTGGAGGCCACTCGTCGGCAGCGTCCCACTCCCCGCCGTGGAAGAGTTGGTTGTTGCCAGTCTGTCGGCCATCACCGGTTCCCATTCGGAAATACTGAACTGTCGGCTGGTCGCTCCACGTCCCTTTCCCTTTCAGGTAGTGATCGAAAAAGCGGAGTCGAGTCTCTTGATAATCGCGTACTGCTTTCTCCCCGAATGCCACCTCGCCGGAGTACGATTTGTTCCACGACGGGAGCGGGTACGAGTTCCATCCGTGAGTCCACGGCCCCATCAGAAGGAACTGATCGGCGCTCTTTCGACCAGAGAGAGAGTCAAAGTTGTCACAGGTCGCCTTGGTGTACGAGTCGTACCACGCTCCGCTGTAGACGGTCGGAACGTCGGCCAGTTCGTCGTAGTATCGCTCGAAATTGATACCAGCGGACTGCCAGAGTTCGTCGCTTGCCGAACCGCTGGTCATGATATCGAACACCCACTCCTCGTAGTTCGGGATGTGACGAAGTGGCGATTGGCCGGGGCGGATGGGACTGTCCGCGAGCACGTCGCGGACATCGACATTGGCGAGGAGCTGTTGGATATCTTCATTCTCGAGCGCGCGTTTGGCGAATCCACCCCCGAGCGTCAACGCCCAACAGAGCCACCTGAGTTCGAACGCACCGTTGTGTCTAAACGTTGCGTGTCGACCATTAGCAGCTCCCTGATTGATGAACATCGCTTCGAGATGGGGCGGATCCTGCGTTGCGAGTGCGCTCTGGACCCACGCTCCGTAGGAGGTACCGAAGGTACCGACCTGTCCATCACAGTAATCGCGGTCAGCGAGCCATTCGACCGTGTCGTAGCCGTCCTCGGCTTCGTCTATGAAAATATAATACTCCCCCTCGCTCTCGAAGCGACCGCGACAGTCCTGAATTGCGACGACGTATCCTCGTTTGGCGTACCACTCCCCGTGTCGCTCCAGTCTGCCACGCTTGTTGTAGGGCGTCCGGTCTAACAGTGCCGGCTTCGGTGTATCGATCGGCTCGCCAGTCTCTCGATCAGCCGGTCGATAGATGTCTGTTGCGAGTCGCGTTCCATCGCGCATCTCGACAGGTACGTTCAGTTCGGCACGAACACCATAGCTCGACTCCGTGCTCATACAGCATGCAGCCTGACAACCGGCAAAAAGGTTCCCCTCCGTCTCGTTTAATGAACGTTATTTGGAACACAAAATTTGCGGTACGTTTATCTCGTCGTTCTCCTACTGTGGTGGTAGGCGTGGTTGTCACCGTCACACATATCACGGCACGACAGGACGCATACTTTCAGAGGAGATAAGAATGGATGATAATGGACAACACAATGAGGATGACACAGTAGACACGGATTCTTCGGATGATGATGCAATCGGTCCGATAGAGGAGTCAGAGTTCGTCGAGTATGGTATTGAGGACAAGCCACCGCTGGCAGAATCGATATTCCTCGGTTTCCAGCATTACCTGACGATGATTGGCGCGACGGTAGCGATCCCGCTTGCACTCGCGGGTGCATTGGGAATGTTGGAGGCTGCTCCGGAACAGGTCGGGCGCCTCATTGGTACGTTCTTTATTGTTTCGGGAATCGCAACGCTCGGTCAGACGATCCTCGGTAATCGATACCCAATCGTACAGGGCGGAACGTTCTCGATGCTCGCACCGGCTCTCGCAATCATCGGCGTCCTTGGAACACAGGGCGCTGACTGGCAGACAATGCTCCTCTATTTACAGGGGGCAGTTATTGTCGCTGGCCTCACGGAGATCGTAATCGGATACACTGGCGTCATGGGATGGATAAAACAGCACATGGGTCCAGTCGTCATTGCCCCGGTTATTGCGCTCATCGGACTCTCGCTGTTCAACGCGCCACAGATCGTAGATCCAAACTTCAGTGCCCCCGGAACGGGACAGAACTGGTGGCTTCTCGGGCTGACGCTGGCGCTTATCATCCTGTTCTCGCAGTATCTCGATCAGTACTCGCGTGCGTTTCGACTGTTCCCGGTTCTCCTCGGCATCTCTGCTGCGTGGATTATCGCTACAGTCCTTTCGGTGGGTGGCGTTTTCTCGGCTGATTCGACGAGCTTCGTCGATCTTGGATCAGTGCTGTCTGCGTCGCTCATCCAGCCGGTGTATCCCTTCCAATGGGGAGTTCCCCGGTTCGAATTGGCGTTTGCCATCGGTATGATCGCAGGAATGCTGGCCTCCGTGATCGAGTCGTTCGGTGATTATCACTCCGTTGCGCGCATGGCCGGTCGCGGCGCACCGAGTCCCCGGAGGATCGATTACGGCATCGGAATGGAAGGAATCGGAAACACCCTCGCTGGTGTCATGGGAACAGGAAACGGTTCCACCTCGTACACCGAGAACGTCGGTGCGATCGGTATCACGGGCGTTGCCTCGCGCTATGTCGTTCAGATTGGAGCCATCGTCATGATCATTGTTGGCTACCTGGGCCCGGTTGGACAACTGTTTGCGACCATCCCTGCCCCCATTATTGGCGGACTGTACATCGTCATGTTCGGTCAAATTGCGGCTGTCGGTCTCTCACAGTTGAAGTACGTTGACCTCGACAACAATCGCAACGTATTCATCATCGGATTTGCTCTCTTCTCTGGACTCGCTGTTCCGGCATACATGAGTAATATCGGTCAGGGTGTCGACGCTGGCGCATCGACCGTGTTCCAACAAGGACTGAGTCAGGTTGCACTCATCGGACCAATTCTCGGATCAGACGTCATCGCAACCACACTCTTCGTTATCGGATCGACTGGAATGGCCGTCGGTGGCATTGTTGCGTTCTTCCTCGACAACACTATCGATGGTACCCGTGAGGAACGTGGTCTCGCCGAATGGGAGAAGATCACCGAAGACGACAGCGAGTTCCAATCGTTCTTGCAGCGATGGCGCAGCAGCGATGATGAGACCACCCCGACAGGAGCAGACTGACTCTCGTCGCTCGAAACTGTTTGGGTGTTGGGCAAACGCCTCCCCGCAACAATGAGGTACATTCGGTTCATCTCTTCTTTGTATGCCAGTGACGACGCGGCGGGACCAACTTGAGTATCATACCGACCTCCGTTCTGGAGGCTGGCTCGGTATCGACGATGATGCACTTGTCATTGTCCGCGAGTCAGAAGAGCCACTCTCCGTCCCGCTCGATGATATTGCTGAGGTTACCGCTCAAGATATCGATCTGTTTCTGGTGGTTATGAGCGTTACACTCGTTGGATTTGGTCTGTGGGCAACGTCACGGAACGTCGTCGGAGGACTCGTATTTGCGACGATTGGACTCGGGAGTCTCTATCTCACCTACCGGAAGCGCAATCGCTTGACGATCTCTGTCGCCGGTCGGCCAAAGCCGCTTCAGTACTATCCCGTTGACGCCGAATCGACCTACGCGGCAATCAACGACGCACTCCATGAGGGTGTGTCAGAACATTCATAGAAAATATGATTCACTACTATGCCAGCTCAACTGGTACTATTAAGTATGATTAGGTGGAGTACTGCTGTATGGCGGACCAAGCAGATCTGCGTGTAGTTAACGCACGAGTCGTTACGCCGAGTGGCACCCAGTTTGGAGGCGTCGCTGCGCGCGACGGAGTGATCACTGGCGTTGGAACTGACGAATCACTCCCCGATGCAGAGCGAGAGATCGACGCTGCCGGGAACTATCTCATTCCGGGCTTCATCGATCCACACGTCCACTGGGGTCTCTCACGATACGAATTCGAGGACTATCACGAAGGACTTGCTCACGACTTCGAAACCGAGACGCGGGGCGCAGTCCACGGCGGAGTGACGACTGTTGTCAACTTCCTACTCCAGCGGGAACCATACCTTCCAGATATGGAGTTCTTCCGGGACGTCGGAAGCGAGAACTCCTACATCGATTTTGCGTATCACGCAATCGTCCATCAAGACCACCACGTCGAAGAGATTGAAGGGCTCGTCGATGCGGGTATTCGATCGTTCAAGGTGTTCTTTAACTGGTATAAACACGCATCGCCAGAGCTTGGCATCGACCACTCGGACGCCGGGCGGGTGTATCGAGTGCTCGATACCGTCTCTGATGTCACGAACGGAGTCGTCATGTTCCATGCAGAGAATGAGGATCTCGCGTACGAACGTCGTCAAGAGCTTCAGGAAGCGGAGCGAAACGATCTCGAAGCGTGGACCGAAGCAGCACCGAACATCTGTGAGGCAATGCAGATCGAGCAGATTGGTCAGCTAACCGAATACACCGACTCTCGAGCGTACATCGTTCACATGAGCACCGCCGAGGGTGTCGATATCTGTGAGCGCTTTCAGGAGCAGGGTGTCAATCTCCACGCCGAGACGCTCCCGGCGTTTCTTGCCCACACGAATACAGACGACCTCGGCGTTTGGGGTAAGATTTCTCCACCGCTGCGAACCGAGCAAAGCAAAGAACGCCTCTGGGAAGGACTGCGTAACGGTGTCGTCGATTATCTTGGCACCGATCACTGCCCGCACAAAATCGAGTTCAAGGAGAAAGGTGAAGGAAAATACGGCGATATCTGGGATGCGATTCCGGGGGACAACAACGGTATCGAATATTTCCTTCCTGTGATGATGAGCGAAGGAGTCAACAAGAACCGACTGAGCATGGAACGCGTCGTAGAGGTCTGTGCAGAGAACAACGCAAAGCGGTGGGGTCTCTATCCGCGCAAAGGCGCGCTTGTCGAGGGATCTGACGCGGATATGGTTATCGTCGATCTCGATAAAAGCCGCGTTGTCGACGACTCGTTCTATCACACGATGGAGCCTCGCTATTCTACGTTCCACGGACAAGAACTCACAGGCCTTCCGACACACACGATCGTCGATGGTAGAGTGGTCGTTGAGGACGACGAGCTGCAAGTCGATCCCGGTGGTCGCTCTTTCCTCCCACGACACGAAAACGGTGTGCCAAAACGCTGAGGCACTCTGTGGCTGCGTTCTAACGCGCTCGTTTCAAAAACCGAGACGAACATCAACGGAGGTTGTGGTCTGTGAAACCAGCCACAAATTTCGCAGTAGCTGCCGGTGCAGTGCTTTCTGTGTTGGCTCAGTGGGTCGGCGACGCAA
The DNA here is from genome assembly GCF_025913575.1 of Halocatena marina. Lineage (NCBI taxonomy): Archaea > Methanobacteriati > Methanobacteriota > Halobacteria > Halobacteriales > Natronomonadaceae > Halocatena > Halocatena marina. The sequence goes on from NZ_CP109785.1 coordinate 1,024,271, forward strand.
TCAAACGAAAGAGTGCGTTCCTGATCGATTCGTGTATTAATCTTCGAATCGACAACCGTCACGGTGTGATCGTTATTGTTTCGCCATCAAATGTTGTGAGTGTAAACCCGTCGAATGAATCACGAAGGTTCGATAGTTTTCCTCGCCCGTTGAGAAGGCTGATTGCGACCTGTTCGCCGAGTTTGAGTCCGTACGTTTTATCACTTCGATAATGGATACCGGCCCAGTTTCGGGCATTCGCTATGTTCGCTGCGAGTTTATTGAGCTCACCCCGCACAGTCAGTTCTTCGTTCACGTCAGAGAGCAGTTCGGTTCCGTCTGCAGACGGGCGCATCGGCTCTTTGAATGTGTGTGATTCATCGAAGTACGCTTTCAGAATCGTCACGGAAGCGCCTGCAACAGTCGAGTGGCCAGCCACGTAGGACGGATGCAGAGGACACCCCTCTGGGTATGCCTGTGGTAGCAAATAATTACAGTACGTATCGTATATCCGATCGAGCACCGGTGAATCGAGCAGTTCCTCGTGGATCGGATAGGACGCATTTCCAGTACAGTGGTTGTGGACACGTCCACCGAATGCTTCGGGACGGAGGCGTTTGTGGACGATCCATTTTTGATACCACGCAGCACTCTGTGCAACGTCGAAGCAGCTATTTGTGGCGTCGAGTGCGTCCCAAAATCCGAAGTTGAGCAAGGGTGTGACCGGATCGTCCTCATCGTATGGTATGTTCGGGTCCAGTGAGACGCCATTGCCAACCAGAATCGATGCGGCGTTTAACATCGCTGCTGCGGCTTCATACGCCTGATTTGGCAAATCATTGTGAACGTACGTTGCAAGCGCACGTCCGTTATGGATGTAGCGGCGCGTTTCCTGATATGTTTGCTCTCTTTTAGGATCCGCCCCCCGCTGGCTCGCGAGCCATTCATCATACTCGGTGAGGTAATCTAGTCCCGGCGAGGCTGATTTGACTTTCTGTGCGATTTCGAGGGCACCGTGGGGAATGGGTTGGCAGAGAAACTGCGAAAGGTACGGTCCGGTTCTGTTTCCGGCTGGGACCCCCCGGAAAATGACATCTGATGTGACTGCTCCGTTTTTTGTTGGTCCATCGTAATCAGAGAAGGTGGACAAATCTTCAGCCGCAGCCGCTATGAGCTCGTTTTCTTCGTATTGGTAAAACGGAACGTCACGACAAAGAGCCATCCAATACAGCTCAGCAACTTCAGCTGCACTCCGAGCGCTCGCAAACGAGGGCGCTGGTGGCGCTGTTCCCTGATGAGAGTCAATCCCAACCAGTTCGTAAGCGTATGCCGCTTGTGGTTCGACGAGTTTTTGCTCTCCTTTGCCGAGAGGAATTTGTTTGAAATCCTGTGGTCGCCCCGTCTTAAGTGCGTGCTGGAGAGCGGCATACGCGTCGAGATCGACCTCCCCTAACCGGTTGTGAGGAAGTCCTTTCGTGAAGTCTGCGATTTTCTTATCGTACCGTTTGTGATCGCCGTTTGGGGTCTGTTCTGGAAGTCCTTTACTCGGGGCCAACACTTCATGAGCGATCTCTTTCCGTAGCTCGTAGGCTTTTTCAAGCCGATCTTGGGTGGAACTCCGACGCTCAGTGGAGAACGTCGGTACTGCACTCGCAGTTTGGGATCCTATCGCAGTTGTCCCAAGCCCTGCTAAAACTGTTCGGCGTGTTATGTCTTTGTCTAATACTTGCTTAATATATTCCATGGCTCCCAAGTATGAATTAATGACTTCAGAGATTGTTATGGGGTTATTAGAGGATGTATATGAGGTTATTACGGTATTCAGCCTTTCACTAAAAAATTAGTCTGTACATAATGTAACTTCATTTGGAACGTCGAAAATACACTGCACGGTACGGGTTTTGCACAAATATACAAGCCGATTATCGGATTTCTGGCGTCCAAACCTGTGAACACAGGGAAATACTTCCCTCGCGGAATGTAACCCACTGCACAACAGCAATTGTTCCAATACAAATTGCACCGACTCCAATGAGTCCCGCTTCCGGTCCGAACGCTCCACCAGTCAACAGTTGAGGACCAGCCTGTTCGGTCGCAATAACCGTCACGGGGAGTTGCAATCCACTGACAGAGAATCCATAGACGGTTGTTTGGAAGAAATTCCACGAGATATGCAGTCCGATCGGTATTCCCAGTTCGCCTGTCAGCACGTAGCCAGACGCGAGCATGATTCCCCCGAGTGTGATCACAAACGTGCTCGTCGGTGTCGCATTCGGATTGGCAATGTGACCGATACCAAAGATAGCCGAAGAACTGATCACAGCAGCCCCAACAGCCACTTTTGGGGTTATCCACCGAAACCAGCGGAATCCTTCAGCGAGATTCGTCAACAGGTAACCGCGTAGTAGCAGTTCCTCGCTAATCCCAACGAAGACAAAGAGAAGCGCCGAAACGAGGAAGGCACTGGCAAAGGGGATTTCTGATATGGTTTGAAAGTAGCCGGTTATTCGAATCCAGCCAGCCGCGAGCTCAACCACGAATATCGACGTCATGAGCAACCAACCGAGAACGAGACCGAATCCGAGATCGAGCCACCACGCACGCGAGAGATGGAAACCAAAATCCGAGAACATACGTCGATCGACAAACCGACCAACGACGTAAGCAAATATAAAAAATTGGAAGAGTTGCACAAACTGAAGGAGTAGTAGACGGCCGACTCGTCCGAATGGTTCAAGATGTAAACCAACGAAGACAGGGAGTAAGAACGGTTGAATCAAAAGTTGTGTCCCGAATGTGAGGATTCCGAACACAACTATGGCAGCGAGTAGTCGCCATGGCAACCGAAGTCGCCGCTCCGTCCTATTCCAGACGATTGACTTTACTGGATAGGTCATCATTCAGACTATTCCACGATATCGGTATTAACTCTCTGGTTCGAAATGTCAATCTCGAATGGATAGATGTCGAGCGTTGATAGCGATGGCTCATCTGATCGAATCAGTCACAGCGTGCGACGGCACGGACTGGACTCCCATCGCCGTCAGGAATAGCCAGTGGAAACGCGAGAAGTTCGAACTCACGAGCGAGCGCGGTGAGATTAGTGAGATTTTCGACAATCCGGCGGTCGGTAGCGAAGAGAGCATCGTGTGCTGGATAGCCATCAGGCTCGCTGTCGCTCTCACGGGTTTTGTCTACGCTCGGCGTTGGATCGGGGCTGAAACAGTCAATACCGACACTGTAGCCGTGGTCAGCACACCACGTAGCAGCGTCTTTATCGAGGTACGGATGATCCCGGTACGCGTCAGTTCCCCAGTGTTTGCTCCATCCCGTATGAAGGACGAGTAGGTCGTTGTCGCTGGGTTCTGGAAGGTCTGCAACGGTGATTGGCTCGCGGGAAGCTTTCCCGGTGCAATCGACAATCAATGCGTCAAATGTAAACAAAGAGACATCGAACGCATCGAGGGTTCGACCGTCTGCAATCATGTGGCTGGGAACGTCGATATGAGTCCCTGCGTGGGTCTCCATCTGGAGGTTGGTGACGTGAGCACCATCACGCTCGACAGTCGCAGACGGTTGGACTGAGACGGAGTCACTCCCGGGATAGACCGGCATCCCGGTTTCGATTCGATGAGAACAGTCTATAAGAGGCACGCGAGGTGAAATGCCTCGGTCCACAATAGCGATAACGATTTGTTTGTAGTGAGTAACTAGTTATGAATAGTACCGAGTGACATTCTTCGTGATGATCTCACACTAACTATTTAACGATGAGGTGAACTCTCTGTATGATATATACGATCATATGGATAAATATCGTTATTGCTCTGGCTTTTCCGAATAGAGACGAAAATCATTAAACTTTCTGAAGACTGAAGAACGAAGATTGAATCACGCGGTGATTAAGAGTAGACGGCTGGAATTCGTTCGAATCCTGCAAGTTTGTTATATTCCATTCTTGATTCTAAAGAGAACTAGGGTGTGATTTGAATTATTTGAAAAGGTACATTTTTCACGAATTATATAGTGACGGAATTACAGCCATAGAGACGGCCATATTCATCGATAGACATTTAGAGCACTTTTATTTCCGATACCGTTATACGATTACGAAACATCTCACCATTTGGTATGTCTGTAAACATTACTGGTGTGATATCAGAAGGATTGAGACGAACAGTGAGCCGGAATGGGCTCATGCTCATCGGAATTTTGATCGTATTCGCTCTCTTCAATAGTCTCATTTCGATTGGTGCGAGACAAACCCCAATCCTTGTTGCTCTCGTTTCTCTTGTGTTCGGTCTCGTAAACATCATCGTATCTATTGGGGCCATTCGGCTGTTCGTGAGCGACGAGACTGAAGAACTTCCACGCGAATACTTCAGCGACGACATTGGATGGCCGCTACTCAATTACATTGTTGGAGCAATTGTCTTCTTAATCGCCGTCTTTATTGGAACCTTGTTGTTTGTGATTCCTGGAATCTTTCTGCTCGTCGCTCTGACGTTCTGGTCCGTTTACGTCGCTGCAGAAAATGAAAGCTTCATCACTGGGTTTCAGAAGAGTTGGGAGCTGACTAGTGGCCACCGTTTCAATCTCTTTGGTCTCGGGATTATTGTCGTAATCCTCTGGGGAATCATTGGAGGCATTCTTGGGGCTATCGCTGGACTCGTTGGTGGTCTCCTGGGTGCTGTAATCGGTCTTGACCCTGCACAGTTCGGTGGTGCTCTCGGTAGTGCTGCTAGTGGACCTGTTGGATCGATTTTTGCGCTTGCGGCGCTTGCAACAGCCTACAACCAGCTTCGAGAGCAGGAAGATGACGCGAGTGCTTCCTCCGATAATGCGCTCGAATCGGATGTGTCATCGGATACGAGCGCTGACAGCGTCTGATTTGATCGATCGGGAATCTCTCTCTCTCGAGACGGATTTTCAGAATCGTGCTGCTGGATCGAATCACATTCACGAAATTCGAATAGTTAATCCATCGATCGCTGTTGATTGTGGGTCATAATTCCATGAATAGCTCACCAGACTAGCGACAAAACACGCACCAAGAACGGTGATACATCCGATCACCCGTAATCGTCGACGAAGCAGTTGAGTATGCCGCTAGTCATCTTTTTCTGTATCTTTGACCTAGATACGATTATGCTTCAGAAAACATTCGTAGCGATCGGTGTGATCGAGATTCTTTCACCGGAACGACTCATCGATGCCACAGAACAACTTGCACTCGAAAACCCTGATGACTGTGAGACAAAACAGTGGGTCATCCCCGCTGCACGACTTGAGGGAATCGTCTATCTGTTACTTGCATGCTGTTGTGGTAGATCTCAGTCGGCGTTCAAGACGCTGCTCGGCGTCATTGGACTGCCTGCCCTGCTCTACCCGAGAGACCTCATCGACTACACAACCGAAATTGCCTACACTGACGCGGAGGCTTGTGAATGGAAACCGTGGATCTATCCATTCACGCGCCTCCTTGGGGCCGTCTACGTCATCATCGCTCTCAACGAGATCCGAAACAGGTGACCGGGGCACAGACCAATAGTCGAACGTACATGTTCTTAGAATCTCATTCTTCTGACTCGATCGAACGAGAGTCATTCTCGGGTTCATCGTGGTATACGTTCGCTACAGTGTCGCTAGTCTCTCACTATCAAATTACTGTAGTGGTTGTCTCTCGTTGCCGGATCTTGGGACAAACGTGCCTTCATTTCGATCAGTAACAACAGATTTTTGTCACTGCATACCGGTCGCTCGCTATGCAAGTTATTACGAACAGCGGCTGGGTGGAGGTCATCACCGGCTGTATGTTCTCGGGAAAGACCGAGGAACTCCTGCGACGACTCCGTCGCGCCGAGATCGCGGGCCAGTCGGTCGCTGTCTTTACACCAGCTCTCGATGACCGCTACGGCGAGACTGCCATTGGGACCCACACAGGAGCGACGTGGAAGGCCACGGTCGTCGATGAAGATCATCCTCAACAGATCACCACATCGCTCGACGGTGAGACGGTCGTTGCCATCGATGAAGCAAATTTCTTCTCTACGGAACTCGTCCCGGTCTGCAAGCGCCTTGCGGATACCGGCCATCGAGTTGTTATCAGTGGCACCGATCAAACGTTCCGTGCCGAACCGTTCGAACCACTCTCACAGCTCATGGCACTCGCTGAATACGTCGATAAGCTTCAGGCCATTTGCACACAGTGTGGTGAACCTGCCTCACGCAACCAGCGGCTCATCGACGGTGAACCCGCTCACTACGACGACCCGACGATCATGGTGGGAGCTGAAGAATCCTACGAGGCACGCTGTCGGAACTGCCACGTCATTCGCAGCGACTGACCGCCGCATGTGATCAGCTGTTCGGAATTCGTTTCTTATTCTTCTTCCTGCGATCGTTCGACTCCCTTCGATCGAATTGATTTGCGTCGTTCGATCATACCCAGTAGAGTCAGTGAAATTATGAGCTCATCGTTCTGGTTAACTCCTGTGATCTTTACGTGCACTTCACCCAGTTCTGGGTTGCCTTCGAGTGGAAGCGTCTCTATGATCTCTATTTGAACAGACAGCACGTCACCAGGTCGGATTGGTGCATACCATCGAAGTTCGTCGACACCGCGTCCACCGGCACTCGCCATGTCCTTGAGTGCGCCATCGACGAACAGTCGCATACAGATTGCGGCCGTCTGCCAGCCGCTTGCGATGATCCCTCCGAACATGGAATCTTTGGCCGCGCTCTCGTCAGTATGGAATGGTTGTGGGTCGTATTTCGTGGCGAATTCGGTGATCTCCTCCTCTGTTACTGTGTAGCTACCCAACGCTGTTGTCTGGCCAATCTCACAGTCTTCATAGTATCGTGGGAATACGTTCGAAGGCATTCTTAATCCATCATACGTGGAGTACGTGGTGTTGTCAGTGTATCCACCGGGAAATTCCGCGATTGATGGAATAGTCCGGACCTCAAACTGTTCGTTAGTAGTGTTGAAACCATATCGAATGATGGCTCTCTTAATCAGCGATCAGGTAGAGACTCGATCGGACCGTCGTTTGTAGTGGTCGAATTTCGCTTTTGCCCACCGGATGCTCTCTGCGGTGTCATTGATTACAAGGCCACTTGTGTGTCCCTCCTCATCGAGTTCAATACAGATCTCGCTGGCGCTCGAAGAAGCGACAAGAAGGAGCGTAAACGGGAACTCAGTGTTCGTCTGCCAAAGCGAAGTGTCACTCGCAGTACGGATGCCATCGAATGCAGTTGGATACTCCTGATGTAGGTGCGTCATGATCTCTTCGGTGAGGAGTAGCTCTGCCATGAGCCCATCATCGACAATTCGCTGGTGAAGAATCGATATGTATCGCGGTGAGACTGCTGGCGAGAATCCGTGGACGACGGTGGCTTCCTGTAATATTGTTTCTACGCGGGTGAAATGGCGATCGACCGCGTGGTTGTCTGGTGTGACGATTTCAGCCCCGACGAGTGCCGAGGGATCGATTGCGTTGCGGGGGAGACGTGAAAGTAGATCCCCGAGATCGGCGATTCGTGCCAGTTCGTCGTACTGCCGGAGGGCTACAATCCCGAACAGCGTCGGTTGGAGCTCTTCTCGAGTTAACTCGATGAGTCCTAGTTCCCGGAGCTGAGTGACGCCTTTGTAGACAGTCGATTTGGACGCATCAAGGCGGTCGACGAGAATGTGTCGTTCCTTCGGAGCGTCGATGAGTGATCGGAGAATATCCTGTCTCCGTGACAGTAAATCAATTAGTTCGTCCGCATCGGTGAGGCTCGCACCCGCCGGTGTATCATCGGACATCTGTGGATTAACCCTCTTGAAAAAGCGATATGAACGGGCTTAATCTTATTTAGCGATTGTTTCGGTGATGATCGGACCTTCCTCGACGTGATTGTCATCGTTAGACGTATATTCACACGTTTGAGGAGACAGCAAATCGATTCCCATTAGATCCATTCTACTCTTTCGCTGGGACAGCTATATGTGGATCTCTGGTGAGGTATTGCGTACACAAATGGACGAGGTGTTAGAAATTATCTCGGTGCTATCCGGCTCGCGACACCGTCTCCCGATACTGCAGTATCTTGATGACGAGCCAGCTGGTGTCTCGGATATTAGCTCAGATCTAGACATCCCACGCACGACGGTCAAACACAACCTCACGCGGCTAGAGGAGACAGAACTGATACAGTCGGTCGGAACGAGCTACTCCGTCACAACATTCGGTACGTACGTCTGTGAGGATGTCACCAACTGTCTGCATCGGATCGCTGTCTCGACAGATCTACTCCCGTTTCTCGAAGTTGTTCCCCGCTCAACGCTCGATCTGGATATTTCGACCTTCCAACATTCGAATGTGACAGCCGTTTCCTCGACGAATCCACACGCACCTGTCGAGCGACTACTTGAACTCGTACAGGACGCAACGTACCTACGGGTGGCGACGCCGGTGATCCTGCCGCGCCTCGTCGATGCTTTCCATGAAGCGGTCGTCGAACGCGGGATTCACCTCGATCTGATCGTCCCTGCCGAGACGTTGGAGATGGTGCAATCGGAGTTCGCAAGCGAGTACCGAGCGGCCATCGAAAGTGAGCGGCTAATCGTCGGTGTCTCTCCTGATGATATTCCATTCGGGCTGTTCCTGTTCGAGGAACAGCTCGCACTTGTCGGTCACGACGGAATGAATCTTCCCCGTTGTCTTGTCGAAAACGATGCTGAGGCTGCGTTGCAGTGGGCAAACGAAGCGTTTCGGGATTTCGAACGTCGTGCCGATACCTACGTTTGGTATGACGACTGAACAGTACACACGAGGGTGGGATGGCAAAGCCATACAACAGCCCCTTCGCATTCGACGAACTCGTAATTAATATAGAAATTTTCAATTTCGATGCTGTGTTCAGATATGAATTCTCAATCGTATTGGAGTGGTTTTTGTGCTATGACGTCTACTCGTGGAAGCTCTCCGAAGCTCGTGAGGGTTCGTCGTCGATCACAATTTCGAACCGCGCACCTCCATTTTCGCTGTCTGTAACCGACACGTCACCTCCGTGGGCGTTGGCGATCGATTTGACGATAGCGAGACCGAGTCCAGTACCAGAGGAGGATCGGGTGTAGCCCGATTCGAACACGTGCTCGCGTACGGATGGTGGAATACCGGGACCATCGTCTTCGATGTAAAAACCCGTCTCTTCTTCCAACGGGCCGACTCGAATGGTGACATCGGGACCAGCGTGCTCGACTGCGTTTTTGAATAGGTTCTCGAACAGTTGCTGGAGTCGTCCCGGATCCGCTTTCACCGTGTAGGCCTCCGATTCGATCTCGACCGTCATTTCATCATGATCGGCCGAGAGTGTCGCATTCACCACGGTGTCGAGCGGAACAACTTCTGTTTCGCCAACCATCTGCCCTTCGCGCGCAAGGGTGAGGAGATCATCGATGAGTGCCTCCATCTCGTCGTGTGCCGTCGAAATCCGATCAACGTGTTCGCTTTCACACTCATCGTGAACCAATCCCAAATAGCCTTGTGCAATACTCAATGGGCCCTGAAGATCGTGTGAAACAATACTAGCGAACTGTTCGAGGTGATCGTTCTGTCGCTTCAGCTGGTCGTTCTGCTGTTTCAGTCGCCGGCGCTGTTCTTCTTCGATCGTGGTATCTCGAATGATCACGACCCGCCCCCGGCGTTCGCCAGTGTGGCTCTGTAGTGGTGAAATCCGTAGATTGAGAACGCGTTGCTTGCCGTCGATGTCGACGACAATATTCTCAGACCCTTCGTACACGTCCCGATAGCGATCGACGTAACACGAATTGAATACTTCCGTGGCAGAGAGCCCAACGACTACCTCAGGATCAATTCCAAGCAACGACTCGGTGGCGGAGTTGATATCGACGATGTAATTGTCGGAATCGAGAACGATAATTCCGTCGTGCATCTCGTCGATGATGGTGTCCCGTGCGATCGGCACGAGGTCCAACAACCGAAATCGAAAGAGTGCCGCGATGAACAGCCCCCCTGAAATCACGAAGAGGAACGGCGTCGGATCCATAACCATCGAGAACGCTTGGGAAATCTTAATCGCATTTCCAGCCCACGGAATGACGACTGCTGCGACCATCATCGCCACCTGACGGCGATAAATTTGCTGTGAGACAGCGATTGAGCGAAGAAAAATGATGGTTCCGGCTCCCAACAGGAGATACGAGTGGACCGTGTGTACCCAAAACCACGGTCCATACGACGAAATACTCAACAACTGAGTTGAATCGACAATCAGCAGTCCCTCGATTCGCCAGAACAGCTCGTGAACGCTATTCGTCCAGATGACGAACTGGGTCGTTATTGGAATCGCGAGAAGGGCCGCTACGGTTTCTCGCGTTATCCAAGCTTCTTTACCAGCGTACTCTAGTGAAAGAACGATCCAAGCGACTGGGACGAGACTGATTCCGAGATATCCGATATTCGTCGCTAACAGGTTCCCTGTGTACGTCATGGCCAATTGTGTGTGAATCGAGCCAATTGCCCAGATCGTAGCGGCTCCCATCAGTGCTGCCAACGAGCGCGCACCACGCTTTGGACGTAGTCTCCACGAAACGCCTCCGATGATCATGAGCATGATAGTCGCGACTCCGAGAACGAGAATTCGAGGCTGAAACAATGTGGCCATTTTATGACTGGTAATCTGAACGTCCGATGGTGTCGAGATAAACGCTCCGACTGAGTTAAACAGGTCCTTGGACTTCCTGCTTTTCTCCTATGTGACTGAAGATGATCCTTCGTTGTCTGGCCTGAGGATCAGCACTAATAAGTGATCCTCGTCTGGATAGATCCGAATACTGTGTTCAACACTGCTGGATTTAAATTTTCCTTCGGCAACGATCATCGTTTCTTCATCCAGAGCTCGGCGTAATTCTGCTTCGAGCGCAGATTTTTTTGGCAGATGATCCACAACCGCCGCTCCGAGGAGCGACTCTGAAGAGCCATCGAGGAACTGTTCTGCTCCCTCGTTGAGGTAGGTGATACAGAGATCAGTGTCGAGAGTGAGTAATGGATCAGCGACGCGATCGAGGAGATTCTGAAACCGTCTCATCTCCTTGCGATCTCTCCGTGAGGAGCGAAACCGCACAACAGCGTTGCAGATACGACTGCCTAGCATCTTGTACTGTTTTGAACCGGAAGGTTTCTGGACATAGTCGGTGACTCCCATCCGGATGGCTTCACTTGCGACTTTCTCGTTTCCTTTCCCGGTGAGGAGAATAAAAGGGAGAATGGGATACTCTTCACGGACAGTCGCAAGGACATCGAGTCCGTCGATATCTGGCATGTCGTAATCACAGACGATACAGTCCACACTAGATCGCTCGATGATCTCTGTGACCTCTGTTGGATCCGTGGTGATGATCGTCGAAAGTGACGCTTCGATTATCTTTTCGAGATACATCTTCTGTAGATCTGCGTACGCCGCTTCGTCGTCGACATGCAGGATAGTTATGTCACCAGTCATTTCATTTCTTTAATTGCGAGTGCCGATAGATTGTACATTCTATTACTATCATACGTGCCATCAAAAAACATTCTGTGGTGGCGCTAAAGATAGAATGCGTCTCCCGGTGTTGGGCGCTATCCACAGAATCATTGGAGGGACCCCGATAGACTGATCTCGTAGTTTTGTGTGAGTTAGAAACTTCAAGTTGTGTTATTCACATAATAGTTCTAATATTGGTTGGAAGAGTGACCATCGATTTGTTGGTCGTGGAATGTCTGAGTGAATACTTTTAAACAATTAAATCAAATAGAATTGATTTATTCGGCTATCAACGCAAAGCAGTAACCACGATGCCCGGTTAGCGTGACGAGCGTCGTCTTCTACATTGAACAGCGGTGAACAGATTGATCGGAGTGCTAGAAACCACCGTGAGGTCGAGATCGCGTCTATAACGGAGACGCGTGGTGCTTCCACTAGCGAAATCAAGTATCGTGGTCGTTTGGTGACTGCCAGCAGCCATCCAAAAAGCTATGGTCTGCCAGTACTGAACGCCGTGGACAGAGGATCATCAACAGATGTACGACCACATCCTCATCCCAGCCGATGGAAGCGACGAGGCAAAAAAAGCAGCCAAACACGGCATCGAACTTGCGGCAGCACTCGATGCGACAATACACGCGCTGTACGTCATGGATCTCCCGGGGGCTCCCCGAGCTCTTTCAATCAGGGACGACGAAGAACAGGTCCGTGAAGAGTACAAGCAGTACGGTCAGAACGTCACCAGTAAGATTTGTGAGATGGCGGACGAATCCGATGTCGAATGCATTGCCACGACCAGAAGCGGTGCAGTTCACGAAGAGGTCGTCAAATACGCCGACGAAGAGGCTGTCGACGTGATCGTGATGGGTACTGGATATCAGGGGCGATTTGGTGCGCTGCTTGGAACTGTCACTGAAAAAGTAGTTCGGACGTCGACTGTTCCGGTCATTTCGACCAAAATGGCCGAGTCCGAATCACGTCCGCATAGTTCAGATCAGTAATCCGGTAGTGATCCCTTCGACGATCTCGCTGAATGCCCATTCCGAAGTGATGCGTAGAACGGATAAATCCGGCCCAGAATCTATGGAATGGAGTAGTGGGGAACAAGATTGTTTGCTATACAACTCGATAGACCGTATGCTGGTGGCAAAATGTATACTAATCGTCGTTTGAGCGATGGCGAGCGAGGAGACAGGAGACGCTCTATATCCGTTTTTCGCGAAGATAAATCACAATGCTTGCGCTCAAAAACAAGGCTCCGGCTATTCCAAACTCGCTCGATGCCATGAACAGCGCTCCAGCCAGCATCAGCAGGAGGGCTGCGATCGCCAGAACCAGTGCGAGTACGTTCATTAGGCTCCCCCATCTCCTGTTGTATTCGGCGTATCTACCAGAAAACTATAGTATTTCATACATGCGTTGAAGAATATTAGGACGAACCGAATAAGAACTTGATGTGTGTTGGATCACTGAGCATGACTAGCTGCGCTGTAAATGTTTACTCCAAAGTAATTGTTGAATGACTCCGATCCAATGTGTCCTCGAGAACGATGAACGAAACGATGCTACGACTGACAGAGAGTTAGTCGTTGGAGGCTGTATCACCACCCTCCGTGACGTTTGTCACCATGTCTCCACCAGATGACGTTACGACCATGTCGTCGCGATCGCTAATTTCCTGTATCTGCTCTCTGAACGCTTCTGATTCGAGGATCTGGTACTCGTTATCGAGACCAAGGTAGACCGTATAGCACATCAACAGGAGAACAGCGGCGAATGGTAGGCCAGTCGTGACGGCAGCCGTCTGGAGCGCACCGAGTCCGCCACCATACAGTAGTAGTGCCGCAACAGTTCCTTCGATGATTGCCCAGAAGATTCGTTGTGCTCTCGGGACATCGTGTTTGCCGCCCGATGTCAGATGATCGATGACCAGTGAGCCCGAGTCAGAAGACGTAACGAAGAAGGTTACAACGAGCAACGTCGCGAGAATGCCCGACACAGCACCGAGTGGGAACTGATTCAACATTGCGAACATGGCGATGGTACCGCCATTCGGTCCATCCATCGCCGAGATGACACCCCCAGCACCGTGCAGTTGGAGGTAAAGCGCCGATCCTCCGAACGTCGACAGCCAGAGGAATGAGAACAGGGATGGGAGGAACAGCACGCCGAGAACGAATTCTCTGACGGTCCGTCCCTTCGAGATGCGCGCGATGAACATTCCGACGAATGGCGACCACGCGATCCACCAGCCCCAGTAGAAAATGGTTGTTCCGATGGTGCTTCCACCATCAGCAAGAGTACCGGTAAAGAGACTCAGTCCGAGGAAGTTGTTCGTATAAGAGCCGACTGCCTCAACCATTCCACCCATGACGAAGAGACGTGGACCGACGAGGAGCAAGAATCCGAGCAACGCGAACATGAGATAAAGGTTCAGCGTACTCAGACGCTTGACACCACCTTCGAGACCGGCTGCCACCGATGCGGTGGCGATCGCGGTAATCACCGCGATGAGGAATATCTGCGGTCCAACACCAGTCGGAAGGGTGGCGATCCCGAGAACGGCATCACCGGCTACGTACGCGAGACCGGTGTTGACCTGCGCAACCCCGAGACCGAGCGAGGTAGCGAGCCCGAACAGCGTTGCAAACACTGTTACAAGATCGATGATATGGCCCGGCCAACCGTAGATCCGTTCGCCCAATAAAGGCCAAAAGACTGAGCGGAACGTTAGTGGCAGCCCACGGTTGAACGAGAAGAACGCCAATCCGAGCCCGACCAACCCGTAGATGGCCCACGGGGAGAATCCCCAGTGGAAAAAGGTTTGAGCCAGCGCAACGGTTCCTGCTGTCCCCGACTCCTGTGGAACATCGCCGAAGAATGCCGGTGGACTCTGAAAGTAACCCATCGGTTCGGTAACGCTGTAAAACATGAGCCCGATGCCCATTCCAGCACTGAATAGCATGGCCATCCACGCAAAATCACTGAATTCTTTTTCAGCCTCGACACCACCGATCCTGATGTTGCCGTACTTGCCGACGGCAAAATACACGATAGTGACGATGAAAATGTTCACTGCTAAGATATAGAACCACCCAAAGGTGTCGTTAACGGTGTTAAACAACCGCTCGTAGGCAGACGATGCTTGATTGCCCATGAGGACAGTGACTGCTACAAATAACGTGATGATAATCAGCGCGACGGGAAAGACGATCGGATGGATGTCGAACCATCCTCCCATCAACTCCTTGTTGGTATCTCCGGGCTCCCGGTCCGAGTCCGGATGAAAGAGTTCTACTTGGAGCCCATCGGACATCTCGCCTGTTGTCTCATCGGAGTCAGTCATAGTTTGGGTCCTTGTTCTTGATCGATTTATTACTGTGTGCTATCATACGTCTGTGTACTGATTTGTGACTACAGCCTTTGTTTCGAAGGTGTTCTTCGCTTGATTCGTCGAGGTCCGGTGTCATTTCATACGGGGTCGATGTTGACTCGGTAACTATCGTCACCGAATTTTCTATTGATAACTCGACTCACGGTGCGTGTTGGTATGTATCGGTATAACTCTTTCTGATCAAACTCTTATACGTTTATCTCGGAGAGTGTCCCCACTCGTATCTATCGGTGTCCTACTGTGGTACGGAGAGGGATCTGGCTTACGATATTCTGAATCGACTATCGATCTCTGTGTCGAATTATCTATCAGCTACACCGTAAGAGCACTCTCTTGGCTCACTGCAACTGTTCAAATAGAATACGGCTCACTGTCTTCGATCGACACCCCTTGATGCGTTATCCGAGCCAGTTGTGTATTGTCTATTTACTGTTCTCCAAAGCACGTCTGAATGAGTCGCACCAGTGAATTCCGACAGCCACAGTAACAAATATCCGTAACGTAATTTGATGTGTCTGCATTAGATAGAGGACGTTGGCAGACGAACATCTCGAGAATAACGATTCGATGTCACTAGTATCGCTTTCTGTTGGTTTCTCAAATAGCTGTGCATAGGTGACGTCTTGAATTCGGCTACTGTAAATGTGTCCCCGACGAATGCGCGCTGTTCTCCTGTTTGGGATTCCTACGAAAGACGGAGATCTCATCCGGTGGAGAAACGATGCTCGAATTTTTGTGTCTGCTTCTTTGTTGAGCTTCCTTCGGTGCTACGACGGGTGAATGATTAGATACGCAGGTGCTGACTGTCCGATTGGGCATGTGCCAGTAACCACTCGCTCGATCAAAATAACCACCATATGAGATATATGTTCTGGGAGTAGTCTGGCGTTATCACGGTGCAGTATTGCGTTCTTCATTCGGTAGCATAGATTTATCAATTGTATACTTTCATGATATATCCCATTACGGTGGTACGGCTGTAATTCTTCTATACACACCTCTACAAAAACATGCAAATAGAGCATATTGAGTATGATCGCTATATTTCACAGGTGTTTATACCGGTGTCGTGATCGAATTATCTCGTTCACGTGAGGTTTTGAAGCTAAGAACGCCGAGTTCTTCACTGATTTACGAGTCAGTCTTTTACCACACACATCATTTTCACATGGAACAGTGTAGAATGAGTGACGTAATGTGTTAAGCTGAGAGGCGTGAAGAGACGAATTACGACCACTGCAAAGTAATGCAGTCCTAACCACTAACGACAATAATTTACTCAGATATGTATTATCAGTTTGAAAAAGGTTATTCTAAATTGACCATTCTATTTTATTTCGAATATATTAATATTCTCTACTAAATATTAATCCAGCGCTATATGTGGGGTAGTCTCCGTTTGTGCGATTTTTCAATAAATGCTTTGTGAACGATTCATTCATCGTGTCTCTTTACGTCTGTAGCATTGATGAACCCCGGACTTCATCTCTGTAACAACGGGACCGATACTGCTGCCGTTCTCGCTTAATTGGTTTCTCCAATATAGTGTATGTACAACGATATTAATTGCTGTTGCCAACGATGCTTTTTTACAAGCACAAGACGAGTCTGGGCTACCGTTTTACAGAAAGTAATTCATAGAGACATTATTTCGAGTCTCTTCGAGTGTTATGCTGCAAAAGAAAAACCTCGTGATATCTCTGATGAACCTCTCGTTGGATCACCTGTATCTGCGAGTCATTGTCGAAGAGTGTGTTCGTATCGTCCGTGACTCGTCCCGGTAACACTGGAGAGCGGAGGAGACTCGTCACACCTGCAACCGAACCAGAGCGAACGTTTCTTCTTTCTGAAATTTTCCCACAATTTAAGATGATAGATAAATGACATAAGTTGCACAACACACTCAAGAGGATGGGGCTCTGTCTGTTGTTTCAGTCGAGATACGACGCGAGAAATCCAAATGGTGACTCTGCGTCGATAGAGAGTTTGACAGCATTGCGTTGTTTGTCTGTCTTGTGATCACTGTGAATAATCTGATGTAACTAGGTTGATGTACACCCTCTCCGCGCCTCCAACCTGGTTGTGAGTACTCCAACATCGTGCGGTTTTTCTAATTATTACAGAGCTAGCTGTAGTTATTCTTTCCAATTTCCCTTGAGTCCAAACGGTCCCAAGATGCCGTATTCAACCCGAAGACTTGCGATCATTACTGAGCAATGACTTTCGACGAACGAGTCGACGCCACCAAGACGACCAGTCCATTTTTCCCGGACAGTATCAGCAGCCGTTTCGACGAGCGATTTCTCGAAGGCCAAAAAGAATGTATACGAATTATCCGTTCCTACCCGCTTTGCTATCGGATCCAGTTCCACCATTTCAATCGCATTTTTCGACGCATCTTTGAGGTCGTTGATATATTCGCGTTGGGTTTTCACATCTTCACGCGTTCCGAGTCGGGTGAGGTGGCCTCCAACGAACGTTTCGAATTCGTACTCTAGAATCTGATCGTGAGCCTCTATGAATCCGAAGATATCCGTGACGTAGCCCAGTCGATGAAACGGTACCCATCCCGGGTACACGACATCAACAAACATGAGTGTCTCCTGAACGGGGGCGAAAACGAATGTGTTGTCTGAACTATGGTTAGTTCCTTTGTGTGCCAGTTCTAGAACGTGCTCTCCAACTGCTACCGTGTGATTCTTTTCGAACGTTGTTGTCGGCGCGGGACGCGTTGGATCGTCGACCCGGGAGAGCAGTTCTGCCGTTCGCTCGTTGGCGACGTATTCGGCCGTTTCCGGATACAGGCTCGCTGCTCCAATGTGATCCGCGTGTGAATGACTGTAGATGACGTGCGTTATCGGATCGTCTGTCACCTCCGCGATTGCCTTCGTGATATCTCGTCCAATGGTCGGTGGTGCGTCGATAACGATGACACCATCATTGGTGTCTAAAAACAACATCTGAAACGTTCCGTCGGTCACATAATACAGCCCTCCTCGAATTTCATTGACCAGATATCCCTTTGCTGGAATTGACGGCCCGCGCGCGATTTCTGGGATCGATCCAGAATCGCCCTGTGAATCGGCTTGTGAGTCAGTCTTTGTCGTTCGAGCTCGCTCATCCTCTCCTTGTTCAGTAGTTTCTCGTTTCATAATCCATCGTCACCTCCGAGGATTGTGATCCTCATCTGTGGGCTACGGCACTAATTGTGTTAATTGTTGGCTATTCCCAAATATTCGGACGATGATGAATATATTCGGGGTAGACTGAGAAGAGTAGACAACTGTCTTATTATTCTAGATCTACTGTACATAGAATGTAGTACATGGGTAAAAATAGAATGTTCGCGTTCAAAATCTGCGATATAGAGAAATTTTTAATATATTGAACGGGTTGTACAGCCATGGCTTTTACAATCAGACTTGCGACGGAGGATGATGCAGGACCTATTCAGGAGATTTATGCGCCCTACGTCCGCGATACAGTCATTTCGTTCGAGCGAGAGCCACCATCTGTTGAGGAGGTTCGTCACCGGATTCGCAGCACCCTCAAGGATTATCCATGGCTTGTCGGAGAGCTCGATGGCGAGGTTATTGGATACGCCTACGCAGGCAAACACCGCACACGGGATGCCTACCAGTGGTCTGTCGACAGTTCTGTGTACGTTCGTCCCGATCATCATCGATCAGGTATCGCTCGGGGACTCTACGAGTCGTTGTTTGAACTGCTCACATTGCAAGGCTTTTTCAACGTATACGCGGGAATTACGCTTCCAACCCCGGCCAGTGTTGGCTTCCACGAATCGATGGGCTATCAGCCGATTGGCGTCTACAAGAACGTCGGCCACAAACATGGTGCGTGGCATGATGTGAAGTGGTGGCATCGATCGCTTGGTGACCCAGCTCCCGATCCAGAACGCCCAACAAGCCTCCAGGAGGTACAGTCTCACGAGGGTTGGGATGATGCCATTGGGACCGGGGTACAAGCAGCTCAATTGTGAATTGTTGTTCGTCGGGCGTGCAAGATACTGATGTGACAACAACGCTGTCTTGGCAGTTCTTCTAATCGTGTGATCATTCAACTTGGACAGCCCACAGACAGTGTAATATCTGTTCACAATGGAAAATATCAATACTGGTATTTTACTAGAATCCAGAATGGATTAACATCATCTGAATGATTGTTGAGGGGTTTAATATATGATGATTGTCTACGGAACATCGGCGGTGGCGGGGTGGGAAACTCTATGGGGTTAGTGGTCCAACCTTCTGCCGCCTGCCACACCCCTCGGCTACGAGCGCCATCCAACCGAGGGGCGCATACGCAGACTGCATAAACCACATGAGGCAATACCGATTCACCCGATTTCGGATTGTCCATCACCATCCTCACACCTCATGTGGGACGGCGTTCTCAAGGTCGACACCGGCTTCCTCGGCGATCGGTGCTCTGAGGACGCAAGTACTATCGAACTATTTCAAATTCGATCTTAATACGAATGTAGATATGATAGAACAATGATTATTAATGTGATGTCTGAATGGTGATTTAGGTGGTGCAAATTAAGTTAATCATGGATAATGTTTGAGTAATATACGATATGATTTCAGTCGGAAATGAATCCCTCGAGATTTATCTCTTGTCTTTGTACAGAGTGGATCTACGAACATGAAACGGAACTCAGTAGTCACCCACACTATTTTATTACAACATTATATAAGTGAACCTTTCCTACTTCGTGCCAATTTCTCTCTAGCATCGTTGATTGTCGTAGTAAGATTTAGTAATCGTCGTGAATATGGTGTGTACATGGAAACGTTCGAGACACTCTCGACGGAGACATCGAAGTTGGTGTACTTGTACCTACGTGAATGTGGTTCGGCGACGGCCAAAGAACTGCGAGCAGCACTCGATATCCCTCTATTGAAACTCCTACCGGTGCTGGGGACACTGGAAGATATGTCTCTCGTACAACGAGAATCGGATTATTACACGCTGTCTGATCCAATCAACTAAGCGATTTCGATCAAATTCGACAGCAGCCGGAGGGACGATCGATTTCGACATTCAACTTATTGGCAGATCGTTCATAGCTGAAGAGACGAAGAGTGATTGTGCAACGAATTGGTTTTTCCACAGTGCATCAGTCAGCGGGAGGAGCTGTCTGATGCTGTTCGATACGATCAGAAATGCAGTAGAGAAGCTCTTCGAGCTGTGAGCGTTCGATCTCCCACCACATCGTAGAGTGATGATATTCGGCAAGGATCGTTTGCATCGCTTTGAGTTGGGCAATGGTGAAGACGGTCTTACCGGTATCGAGCGTCTCGAACGATTGGTACACCTCGATCGATGGTGGATCGACTCTCGTTGGTTCTTCGGCCATTGATTCGTGCTCGATCTGATCGAGGAGGACGTGATGGAGCGTCCAGTGTTGCTCACGCGACAACGAAAGCGTGATTTGTGGATTGTAGGATTTATCGGACATATCCGTTGATTCTTCGGAGGGCCGTACAACCGATAGGCTATCGACTATTGTTAACTATTATCATTGTAACAAACAGCCGATGATGCGATCATCACGTCATCAATAATTCCATCAGTAGCGATCGCATTTTCGACGAATCACACTCGTTTGTTCGATCGCTCATCGTCTGTCGTCATTCGCATTCCTATGCCACCGCGGAGCTAAAAGACACTTCTGACGATTCTACAGTTACATTCAGGATCAAAGCAATGAGAAATATTTATCCCATGGTTGAGATTATACAGAGTACACAGCTGAAATCATTGTAAGACACGATAAACGAACAGTAGATGGACGCATCCTTTACTAGTTCTCGGACACGAATACACGTGGTATGAATGGGAGAGTTCCGGTCACAATCGTCAGCGGCTATCTCGGTGCAGGAAAAACAACTCTCGTAAACCACATTCTATCGGATCCAAAGGGATTCGACATCGCCATTATTGTCAATGATATGGGTGAAATAAACATAGATGCCGACCTCATCGCGCGCGAAAGTGACAAAGAGGGCATCGTTGATCTGTCGAACGGGTGTATCTGCTGTCGGCTGCAGGACGATCTACTATCTGAAGCACAGCATCTCGCTGAGACACGGGAGTTTGATTACCTGTTGGTCGAGTCATCCGGAATCTCGGAGCCGCTCCCTGTTGCGAAGGTTTTCACGGACGGTGCCGACAGTACTGACGTGGATCCTGAGGATTGGTTCCAATTGGACACGGTGGTCACCGTTCTCGACACCTACGGATTCTGGAAGGAGTTCGATGCGGGTGAAACGTTACCTACAGACAGTAAGCCGGATGACCGTCCAATGGCTAACGTTCTCGTCGAACAGATCGAATTCTGTAATATCATCATTCTCAATAAGTGTGACATGGTTCCCGACGATGTTCTTGATGAGATCGAAACCGTCGTCGAGATGCTACAGCCACGCGCCGAGCGGATCCGGACCAGCTACTGCGAGGTGGACCCTGCTAGCGTCCTTGGGACCGAACTATTCGACTTTACGAGAACGAAGCGCTCACAGGGATGGAAACAGCATCTCACAGAAGGGTCACACGATCACAGCGAGGAGAGTCGCGGACAGCCCAGCGCCGCGAGACAAAGTGCCGCCGAGAGTCATGGTGTCTCATCATTTGTCTATCGAGAGGAGCGGCCATTTGTTCCCGAACACTTAGCAGACTGGCTGCGAGACTGGACTGATTCGGTCGTTCGTGCGAAAGGTGTCTGCAACGTGGCTGGTCACGAGGAAGTGATTGGTGTCAGTCAGGCCGGTCCTGCAGTTCAGGCTGGTCCGATTGGTAAGTGGAGATCTGACGACCGCAAGACTCGCCTCGTGTTTATCGGCCGAGAGATGAACGAAGAGCAGATCCGGAGAGAACTCGATGGCTGCCTGATTGACACCGGAGAGACCACGGATCGGTCAGCAGATCCATTCCCGCTGTGATCGCTTACAGCTCAAGTTCTTCGCTGAGTTCGTCCCATGACTCGTGGAATCCATGCGTCGATTGTGCTGTCGTCTGATCTGAAAACGCGTTCTGATACACGTCATCGTACTCCAGCAACTGTGCCCAGCCATCCTGATAGGCGTAATTACAGTACTGGCACATTGGCTGATACTACATCCTCTATCATCTTACTCATTTCCCCGAACGACACACTGGCTCTATACCATTACCACGGGATTCGCAGGCCTCTCAGTGTCTGTGATGACAGCATTCGTTAACGGACGTTGGTATCTGTCGTTCAGCGACACAGATTGTAGATCTGAAACGCAACTCTCGACACAAACGCGTCGTGTTCTGACTCGGATCTCCGAATTCCAGTTCACCACACGGCGAGTGACATCAGCCACTAATCGAGCGATCCATCATTTGTCGAACGTAGCTGTGGAATCCATCTCGGAACGCGTTCGCAGTACTCTTCGTAGGCTGCACCATGCTGACGCCCGTCTCCGGATTGAGCGATCGCCAACGAGCGGCGCTGTTGGCCGCGTTCGATCTTGGATACTACGAGCAACCACGACAAGCGACTCACAAGGACGTAGCCGCCCGACTTGACTGTGCACCCAATACCGCATCCGAGCACCTTCAAAAAGCCGAGATGAAGGTCATCACGAACGTGCTCCAGTTCGAGTTCGAGCGGTGAGAGGAGGTATCGTGCGTCGTCCGTCACTTTCTCATCTGCTGCCTGCGTACTGTCTCTGAACAAACAGCATCACTCGGAAACTGTCTGCTCACACTGTTAGCCTCACTGTTTGATGGACTAATCCTCAGGAATTTCCCCCGTGTCGCTGACGTTCGTCGTGGCTGTAGAACCGGAGGTTACTGTTTCTTCGACTTGTGTGGCGACGAGGATCGCACCGACGGCCGCGAGTGCGGCCCCGAACGCGAATGGTGTGAGAAAGCCATACTGGATCAGGAATCCCGACGAGAGCGGCCCAAGCGCTGTGCCCAGTCCGAAAGCCATTGTCAACACCGCGAGTGTCGTTCCAGATTGACCATCGGTCGCCAGATCGCCAGCCAGCGCAAGCGCGGGTGCAAACACGAACGCCGCGGCAATACCTTGGACTGCGCGTGCGGCGATCATCTGCCACGGGGCGACCACCAATCCCTGTACGAACGTGGCCAGCACCAAGAGAGCGAGTCCCCAGACAATGAACGGTTTCCGACCGTGCCGGTCGCTCGCACTTCCAATCGGAACTTGTAACACGACCTGCACGAGGACGAAGACACCGAATTCGATCCCAAACAACGTCGGACCCTGATCAAGTCTCGTATTGACTGCTGGCTGGATCGTTGAAATGAGTGCGATGCTGATCGCCATCACCAGCGTAGCGACACCGAGAGTGAACACCGAATCGAGCAGTTGCTCATCACCTGCGTCGGCTAACACTGAGACAGTGAGGTCATCACCCGCGTCAGCGTGCGTGCTCTCGGGATCGCTTACGAACAGCGTTACGAGCAGGAATCCACCGAGTGCCGTGATCGCCGCGATGAAGAAGGCGGCGTCGAAACCACTCAGTTGGACAGCCACATCGGCAATTGCGAGCCTGTACGGTCCGGTGCTGACGACTGCACCGGCGGCAATCGGCCCGGCCCCGAAGCCGAGGAGCCGGAACGTGTTGAAGACGCCCATCGATCCCCCGCGTGTGGCGGTCGTCGAGAGCTCGTTGACGAGTGCAAGCGTTGCAGGAATGGTAAAGGCAACACCGATGCCCTGTGCGATGCGAATAGCGAGCAGCGACAGTTCGCTACCGACGAACGCGAATGCCCCGTTGGTCACCGTAAGGATCGCCAACCCAATCAGAACGAAAATCTTCCGCTTGCCCGCACGATCGGATGCTCGCCCGGCAAATGGTTGGACAACGCTGTTAAACAGCCCAAACATCGATAACACGAGTCCCGTAAGCAGCGCATCACTCACACTGAGCGTGCCGGGCGTGATCGCTTCACTAGCGATATACAGCGGCAAAACCACAATAAGAAACGAGTTCCCGACAGCATCAACCATGCGAGCGAGCGCGAGCACGAGCACTTGACGGTCTATATCCGGTAGACTCATTGTCTTCCCGAGATCTTATCCAGGACATTCACTTTGATCATCATGTTTCTGACTGGATCTCTGTGTCACAAGCCGCAAAGATCGACCGAAGCTCGATGTCCCCGTTCCATTTCCATCCTGCGATCAAGTGGAACACGCGTATAACGCTCTCAGACCGTGAATCGACACGAATGGAATTGTTCACCATGCATGATGGAACGGGCGCCCAGTACTTGAGGCCTCGCTGACGCCGGTTATTGTAGCATTTCGGACTACTATCGCGGTTGGTCCGGTGGACGTTCTGCATCTCCCCTAGTGCTGAAACTATTCATCTACGCTCGACAGCGTCACCCCAATCGGATATCGGTCCCCGTAATGTTCACATCGCTCCTCTACAAGCACCAATTATGCGCTTCCGGAAGCCACAGCAGGGATGGGCGAAGATGACACTCGGTATTTCAGTACTCTTTGCCATCGGTGTGTTCGTCAGTTTCGCGCTCACAGGATCACCACTGCGCGGTGCAGTCGGTGGAATCGTGATTATCGCGGCAGGTATCTGGGAATGGCGAACGAAGCGGAAAGACGAGATTCGGGCAGAACGACTAGAAGCTGAGGCCGAAGCAAACGAACAAAAACGACGACGATAGCGTTGCTCTCGTACCGAATCGTGTACTGTCCGTATACTAAAAAACGCTCAGTCGGCGGAAGATCCTACTGCAGTGTCGTCCTCGCTGTCACTGGCACCACTCTCGTGTTCGATTGACTCCACCCTAGCGTACGGGTCGAATCCGTTCGCGCTCTCGTACAAGTGACACGCCACTTCCCGTCTGTCTTCGATGTCTGATTTCTGTTCGAGTGGCGGCACGACGGTATCACACACATCACCGATGTACTTTTCACAGCGATTTTTGAACCGGCACCCGGTCGGGATGTGGATCGCATCACCAACCTCGCCCTGCAGTTCGACCCGTGTACGATCCGCTGTCGGGTCAGGAACTGGGACAGCGTCGATGAGCGCACGAGTGTAGGGATGCTTTGGCTCCGTGAGTATCTCCTCGATCGGTCCTTGTTCGACAATCTTTCCCATGTACATGATCGCGAGCCGATCACACATATGACGGAGGAGCGAAAGGTCGTGACTGATGTAGACGACTGACAGACCGAATTCTTCAGTCATTCGCTCTAGCAAGGAGAGGACCCCTGCTCGGAGACTCACATCAAGCATCGACACGGGTTCGTCTGCTACGATGAAGTCGGGATCGATGACCAACGCTCGGGCAATGGCGAGGCGCTGGCGCTGCCCGCCCGAGAGTTCGTGTGGATATCGATCAAAGTATGAGTCCGCTGGTACCAGCTCTGCGAACTCCAAGGCTCGCCGAACGCGTGCTCGTTGATTAGAGATACCATGAATGCGAAGCGGCTCGACCACGGTGTCGTACACCGTCATCCGGGGATTTAGACTCTCGAACGGATCTTGAAAGATCATCTGCGCATTCTGTCTGAAATACTGTAGATCCTTGGAAGACGATCCATTCCCATTGGTGATCTCTCTGCCGTCGTAGTAGATACTGCCACCAGTCGGTTCGTACAGCTTCGTCAGGCACATCCCGGTCGTCGTCTTACCGCACCCGGACTCACCGGCAATACCGAATGTCTCCCCTTCTCGGAGTTCGAAGCTGACACCATCGATCGCGTGAACCACATCTTCTTTTTCACCCCGGATGCTGTTCAGAAAACTATTCACGAGACCACTTCGAACTGGGAAGTGCTTTTCGAGCCCTTCTACGCGAACGAGAGGGTCAGTATCATCACTCATTGGCTCCCTCCGCCACGTTCTGCCACGTTCGTGCCTTATCGGAAACCGGGCGTAGCTCCGAGTCGATTCGGTCTGTGTGATGACACCTCGAACTGAGACCACCGTGTTCACGAATGGGCGGCACTGTCTCCCGACACACGTCGGTCGCCAGCGGACACCGTTCTGCGAACCGACAGCCACTCGGTGGGTTACTCAGATCTGGTGGATGCCCACCGATGCTCACGAGATCCTGCTCCGATCGACGGATGTCCGGAAACGCACTTTTCAATCCGAGAGTGTACGGATGGTACGGCTTGCCGAAAATGTCCGATGCAGGCCCCTCCTCGGCGATTTCACCAGCGTACATGACAACGATACGATCGCAGGTTTCTGCGACGACAGCGACATCGTGGGTGATGACCATCATCGCGGTGTCGCTCTCGCGTTGAATTTCGTTGACCCGTTTCAGAATCTGATCTTGCATGATGACATCGAGCGCCGTCGTCGGTTCGTCTGCGAGGATAAGCGATGGTTCGAGGACAAGTGACATTGCGATCATCGCGCGTTGTCGCATCCCACCAGAAAACTGGTGAGGGTAGTCCGTCTGGCGCTCACGGTCGAGACCGACGAGATCGAAGGCCTCATCGATTTTCTGCTGGCTCTCTGTCCGCCCCATCTTCGGGTAGTGGGCGTCGATCGCCTCCTGAATCTGTTCGCGGATGGTGTAGACCGGATCGAGGGCATTCATCGCTGACTGTGCGATGAGGGAGATCTCGTCCCACCGAAGCTCGCGCTGACGCCGCTCCGACATCGCAGTAAGAGTGTCGCCGTCGAACCGAACAGTCCCATCGTTTACGTATCCATTGCGCGGGAGAATTCCGATGAGTGCCTTCGCAAGCGTACTCTTTCCACAGCCGGATTCACCGACGATACCGACGGTTTCTCCGGCGTCGATGTCGAAGCTAACGCCATCAACCGCCTTGATTGGGCCGTCTTCACTCTCATAATACACTTCGAGATCTTCGATTTCGAGAAGGGCCACGCTAGCAATCCCCCGTTATCTGTCGATGTTCTCGGTGTTCGTGCGAATGCTTGTCTGTGTTCATCTTTGTATCTGTAGTTCTGGATTGACGATCTCTTCGTAGCCACGACCGATGAGAAAGCCACTGATGACTACGAGCGCGATGCAGATCCCTGGTGGTACGAACCACCACCATGCGCCTTCGGTCATTGCGCTGTAGACCCGAGCGCTCTGGAGCATCACGCCCCACGAGACGCTACTCGGATCACCGAGACCGAGAAACGACACTCCTGCTTCGGTCAGTATCGCCCACGCGATGGCGAACGCGCCGTAGAGAAACGCCATCGGGAGAACGTTTGGTGCGATGTGTCGTGAGATGATTCGCCAGTTGCTCGCACCGGACACCTTTGCAGCCTTGACGAACGAGCGCTCGCGCAACGATAGCACGAGCGCCCGAATAACACGCGCTGATGTCCGCCACTGGAGGAGGACGAACGCGAAGATGATGTTTTCAAGTCCTGGCCCGAGAACCGTCACGAGCACGATGACCGTCGGGAGAAGCGGGAGACCGTAGACGAAATCAACGAGACGCATGAGGATGTCATCAACGTAGCCACCGTAGTATCCCGCCGTGAGACCAACGAGCGTTCCGAGACCGACCGTCATCAACGCAGCGACAATCCCGACAACGAGAGCAGGACGTGCGCCGTACACCAACTGACTGAAGATATCGTATCCCTGTGCGGTTGTTCCGAGGAGGAAGCTTCCATCGCCGCCGAGGAACGTCGGTTTGATCCACTTTGCGATGAGCGCACCGCCGGTGAACACCCGTTCGGTTGGTGGATGAGGGGCAATATACGGTGCAGCGAGTGCAACGAAGCCGAAAAAGGCGAGTGTGAGCATCGCGAGCAAGACCAACGAATCGTCGATCAGCATTCGGAACTGCTCTGTGATGGTCTCGCGCCACAGTCGGAGATTCCGTCGCCACGCACTGAACTGTTCGGGGTCGTCCTCTTCTCCTTCAATGTCTGCGAAGATCGACCGATCTTGTTCTTGGCTCATCTCAGTCATAGGTCACCCGTGGATCGAGAACGCCGTAGAGGAGATCAGCGACGAAGTTCATCAGGATAACCGACAACGCGAGAACGAGAAACGTCCCCTGCGCAACCGGATAGTCTCGCCTGAGCACAGCCCGGATCATTTCACGCCCGATTCCCGGCCATCCGAACACCGTCTCGATGAGAACGCTCCCACCGACAGCGTAACCGACCGCAATGGCTGCTGCGGTCAGCACAGGGAGAAACGCGTTGCGGGCCGCGTGTTTAAACATGATCGTTCGTTCGGTCAGGCCTTTTGCTCGACAGATATCGATGAAGTCCTCCGATAGGGTCTCCAGCATGCTGTTTCGCATGATGAGCAGCGGATATCCCATGTAGTAGAACGCAAGGACGACGACCGGAGCAACGAGGTGATGGAGGAAATCGAGAGAGAACACCATCTCCCAGAACCCGGTCGATCCGGAGCCGAGACTCGTCATCCCACTCATTGGAATGATTCCGAGGTTCGTACCGAACACCCAGAGCACAAGA
The DNA here is from genome assembly GCF_025913575.1 of Halocatena marina. Classification (NCBI taxonomy): domain Archaea; kingdom Methanobacteriati; phylum Methanobacteriota; class Halobacteria; order Halobacteriales; family Natronomonadaceae; genus Halocatena; species Halocatena marina. The sequence goes on from NZ_CP109785.1 coordinate 1,052,645, forward strand.
AGCCCAACCCAGAAGCTGGGAACGCTTCGACCGACGAGCGCAGTTACAACAGCGGATTTCTCGAATCGGCTGCCCCGATACCACCCGGTGAACACGCCGAGCGTGATGCCGATAAAATAGGCGACGATAAACGCAGTCAACATCAGGACGAGTGTATTCGGGAGATACGTTATGAGCACGTCGACGACTTGTTCGTTCGTTTTGAACGAGCGACCGAGATCGAGCGTCAGAAGGTTTTCGATGTAACGGAGATACTGCACCCACAGCGGATCGTTCAGTCCATAGCTTTCGACGAGCTGTTGTCTTACCTCCGGTGTCATTCCGGGCGAGATGACGTATGCCGTCGGATTTCCGGGCATGAGCCGAAACAGCATGAACAACGCGGTCGCGACGGCCCAGAGCGTCACACCCAACTGTAGAGCACGTCTGATGAAGAAATCTGATTTTCCCATTGATGTGTGAGCGTGAGTGGCCTACTTGGACGACTGTTCGGGGAAGTGAACGGTTCCGTCGTTGTCGATGACGTATCCAGCATCTTCGAGGCGTTTCTTACCGGCCTCCACGCCGTTTTGTTTCTGATATTTCTTCACGTCCGGATTGCTGTACTTACCGAACGATTCACCGATGAGATTCCAGCCTTCTTTAGCGAATCCGTACAGAATTTGCTTGTTGATGGCCGCCTTCGGAATCGCGTGGACAGCTGCCTGTCGGACCGCTCTGTCGTCGAGGCCCTTCTTTCGGAGATTTTGGCTAAAGTGCCACCATCCATCACCGGGCGTCGATTGGACGCCGATGTTACTCTTGCCCTTGTTATCTTTGAGCTGTTTGCCGATACGGGTGTATGGCAGGTAGTTTAGCTTCCCTTTTTTCAGGAGTGACCAAACTGTCGAACTTTCGGGGATGATGCGCCAAATCCGACGGTTGAATTTGACCGGTCGCCAGTGATCGCCGTACTTCTTCAGACTCAGCTCACTGCCTTTGTCCCAGTAATCAAACTGGAGCGGGCCACTTCCGACTGGCTTTTTGACCGATGCCTTCGCTGGATTGCTTCGGCTGTTCCACTTGTGCTTTGGCAGGATCGGAATCTGGTTGGAAAACAACTTGTGGACCGGTCCGATTGGATCTTTGAACGTCACCGTAATCCACTGACCATCTACCGATACTGAGTCATATAGCTCCCACTGTGTGGAATAGAGTGGAATCTTATTCTTCTTGACGTAATCGAGGGTGAACTTCACGTCCTCGGGCGTGACGGCTTCACCGTCGTGCCACTTGTGGTCCTCCCGGAGCTTGTACTTGACCGTCGTATCGTCCGGGCGCTCCCATTTGGTCGCCAGACTGAGCTTCGGATCGGCTTCTAACTTCGAGTTGATGCGAACGAGCTTATCGTACAGCATCTCGAACTGGTGAATGAGCTTCGTCTCATTCTTGTAACCGAGGACGTTCATCGTCCCAAGTGTCTCAGCCCACGAGCCTCGTAGCTCCTTTTTGTCGTTTTTCACCTCCACGTTCGTCATCGGCTCGAAATGATAGTAGCCGACGATGTGGTCGGTCCACCCACTGACCTGATTGTTGTTGTACGCCACGATGTTGGGCATCTGGACGATGGGGTGCATCGGAACGTCTTTGCCGAGTGTCGTCTGGATATCGTGGAGCATCTGGATCCGCTTTTGCTCGTCTTTTTCCTGTAGCTGCTCCATCAACGTTGGATCGAGATCCTTGTTCGCGTAGCCAGTGAAATTTCCTTGATCGGCCGTAACGTTCGAGGAGTGGAACTGCTCGGGCATCCGGACGCCCGGATCGATACCGAGCCCGCGAGACCAGGTGGCGAATGAAAAGTCGTGCTCCTGAGTGATCTTCGTGTACAGCGTCCCCCATTCGAACACCTGTACTTTCACATTGAGGCCCAGATTGTTGAGTTGTTCACCGACGAGATTGATCGCGTCGTGGCGAGCAGGGTTGTAATTGGCAGGATTATTCAGATACTTGTACTGTGGAAGCTCACTCCCCGCGTTTTCTGCACCTCCGCTACTACTTTCTAAACTACTGCATCCAGCGAGACTCGCCAATCCACCAAGCCCAGTTGCTGTGGTAAGCTTTAAAAATTCACGTCTATCAACATCATTGTTATCAATTAGCATCTGTACACAGGGTTCAACTGAACGGTAATAAATTGTAGGGAATAAGTGTTATACTATCACACTATTATATCCATGTTAGGTATATAACTAAAAATGAACTCGTAACATCAGCTATTCCGGGGAAAGACGGGCAGTAAGTCGAATCGCCGGCGCTGTGATTGCGTATGGGACCGTCGAACGATGCTTTGTACACGTACCAGTTACTGTCTCGCGTCGGCTGCCGAGCATCGAAATGGACTGTATGTCGGACAGAGAGACAATGACAGTCCCATCGGTAAATGGCTGTGCTCGTTCTGCCCCGTCGATTGTATACCCAATCTGAATCGGGAACGCAAGGGTCTGGTTCGTGGCTTCGTCCGAGAACTCCGAAGGGGTAGTCTCGGCGATATCTTTCGCATACTGAACGCTCGGGGGCATCGAGCTCTGGCGCTTTGTCTCTGTTGCATCGTTGAGTAGCCGTGCTGACTCAACCGACTCTATCCGCACCGCTGCTCCCGTACGGAGCGACGTGCGTGATGTGTCTCCCGCTGTAACGGAGAGGTGCCGAGAGTGAATCCGCGGCGGACGTTCGTATCCGAGACTCGGGACAACCGTTCCCGCCGGGACCGTCTCCTCCTCAATAGCCGACGCGGTGTCGTGGAGATGGTTCCGAACGATTCCTTCAGACACGAGCGTTACAGGGGTTGTCGTTCTCCCTTCAGCGTCGAACGCCCGCGCTGTCCACGAGCCAGCACAGACACCGTCTTCGATCTGAAGCGAACGCGGTCCGATTCGGTCACCGACTGCGAACGGACTCGACCCGAAATACTTCATATCGATCTCCAGATAATGGCAAACTTCGTGGAATAGTTCTGCTGCAGCACGCGGACCGAACACGATTTCAGTCGGACTATCGATGTCGGGCGGCGTTCGAAGACATCTTGCCTCGCCATTTCTTCGCGCGTGTGATGCCACTTCCTCAAACTGTTTTTCGAGCGTATCGAGAAACGACATTCCGGCTGTGCTCCCGAAATGGCGCTGCATCTTCGGCGCGTTAGTCGGGTCAACAACTATCTCTACCGACGCGCGCTCAAGCGTCGAGCGGACGGTCGTTCCAGTCGTCGTCAGCAACGCCGATTGAATGCGAGTATCGTGATACGATGCCCGTGCTCGTTCGAGGGAGAGACCGTCCATTGCATCTTCGAACGCCGATTGAACGATCTCGAGCTTCTCACTCGGACTCTGGTTGTCGAGCGATCCGCCAACAGACCATCCCGGATGCATCGCTTGATGGGTCGTTCCCTGGTCGTACCGTGCCGGAGTGTGCTGGTCGAGAAGACGTGCCGATTGAATCGATCGTCCTACGAGATCAGCGAGGTGTGATTCTTCAAGTGAAGTCGTAAACCGATAGTCTGCACTTCCCTCAACGAACACACGCCACCAAACAGCGTTCTGTGAGTGTTCTGTTCCAGGTTCGAGTTCAGCGAGCGTTACTCTTCCCTCTGTGCTTTCTTTCATTACACAACCAACTTCTGCGTGGCTAACATCCTCCGATTCGAGCCGTGATGTCACCCATTCAGCGGCGTTGAGGCTGTCTCCGAAGCCATCCATATCCGCCATTCGCTCGGAACTGGTGAAGTTCGTTCCGCCTTCGTGAAACCCTCGCTAAACCAAATCTACATTATACTTACTCTCCTTGTCTAGTTCACTACGAACAATGGACACATTACCCACGGCAATTGTTGGCGATGCATACACGAGTTCTCATCTTTGGAATCTTCTCTGTGATCTTGTCGACCTCGACAATAGAATGGCTGGACAGGAGGGTGAAGCAGAAGGCGCACAGCTGGTGAAAGACGCGTTCGACTCGTATGGCCTGCGTGATGCTTCGATAACTGAATTCGAGATCCCCGGCTGGTGGCGTGGATCGAGTTCGCTCACTGTCGAACATGAGCGAACACACGCATTCGATGCACAACACGAGACGGTCGCGCTACCTGGAACACCGAGTGGCGATGTGACCGCCGAAATCATCGATATCGGACACGGTCTCCCCGAAGACTTTCAAACGACTGACGTAGCGGGGAAGCTCGTGCTCGCCTCAAGTCTCACCCCAGACGGGTACGGACGATGGATTCATCGCGGAGAGAAGTACGGAGCAGCTGTTCGCGGTGGTGCGGCTGGATTCCTCTTTCGTAATCACCTTGACGGGAACCTCCCACCGACTGGGAGTGTCGGCAACGAGGATGGACCTGGTGACATTCCAGCTATTGGCGTCTCGAAGGAGGTCGGGAAGCGACTCGTCCGCTACTGTGAGGACAGTGAGACTCGCGCTCGGCTGGCGATTGATTGTCGAAACGAACGGACGACGACCCGAAATATCGAGGCGGTAGTTGGCCCTGAAACCGACGAAGAGGTGCTTGTCACCGCTCACATCGATGCCCACGATATCGGTGAAGGAGCCAATGATAACGGTGTTGGGACAGTGCTTGTCACCGAAATTGGTCGTCTCCTCATGCAGATCGCCGACGATATCGAGACCCGCGTTCGCTGTCTCGTCTTTGGTGCTGAGGAGGTCGGTCTCTACGGAGCGTACGAGTGGACCGAAACGCACGACCTCGCGCGCGTAAAATGCATCATCAATTTAGACGGCGCTGGTTACTCCCGCACTGCTGATATCTACACACATGGATACGACGCTATCGGTGAAGCATTCACAGCGGTGCAGGACGAATTCGGTGTCCCTGTCGAAATATCGTCAGATATTCGCCCACACAGCGACCATTGGCCGTTTGTCCAACGCGGCGTTCCGGGTGCACAAGGCCGTTCGGTTGCAGATGACAGCGGGCGTGGCTGGGGGCACACGCACGGCGACACGCTCGACAAACTCGATGTACGGGACCTCCGTGATCTGTCTGTTGTTTTCACTGCGGGTATCCTCGAACTCGCACGAGCAGATCGAGAGATTCCACACAAACCTGTCTCGGAGATTCGTGCAGCGACGATTGAGCAAGACTACGAAGCGGGGATGCGAAATGCCGGCACCTGGCCCTTCGAGGAAACGAATACAACAGAGGACGACGATTGATGGCTCGATTTGTCCGTGATTGCGTTGCTCGACGTTCGGTCACCGATAGCAACAGTTGAATGTATATCGGCGATTGATTGTTCCACGATTTTGCCGCTCACAAACACTGTGGCGTGGCGCGTACCTTTGTGAGTCGCACCGTTCTCGGCGATTTTCCATTCTTATTGGAGCTAGTTTCCACGCTTGTTTGGTCGGATACACCATACCAGTTAGTGCTGGTGAACCCCCCTTTCCTCGCCGTCTTAGCGGCGATCGCTATTGTCGTTGGTGTGGCAATGGTTCATGCCTATCGCAACGATGGGCTGCTCGTGACTACACTGCTGACTGTTGCAGTCGGAGTCGCAGGAATCCCCAGGTTGCATCTCGAAGATAGTTTAGGTCCGGTTCTAGCGGTAACGCTGGTTGAGTCTCTCGCACTTATCGTGTGGTTTGCCGGTCTAGGGATTGGAGCATTTGTTGTCGGGGTTGTCGACGTGTTGTACTTCATATTATGCGAAATCACGATCATCGAAAAGAAATCACCAACGCAGTGAGTACGAGAATCCACACGCCTGTGATGGCCCAACACCGAGAGCGATCGGCTGCACCTAGTGCAGATCAGTACCTCGGGTGCGATGAGATACAAAGCCTTACGAAAGCAATAATGGTTGGATTGCGGGTCACTGCAAGTACAGCACGTCTCAGTACCCGTGTGTTCTTCGAACAATACGCTTGAAGTTTTCAAAGAGCTGTCCGGTAGCGACGTCATCGAACGAGAACTGCTCCGATTGCCATCCGAAGTCGTCGATGAGGTCGTCCCGGTGTGTGGCTGTAATCTCTGGATGGAACTGTATCGTCCATAGTGGTGCAGTCCGGTGGCGAGTCCCAAACACGCGAGCGTGATCGGCTGACGCGATAATTTCCATGTTCTCCCCCGGCTCTGTCACGACGTCGCTGTGTAGCGAAACGACAACTGGATCGACTCCGTCGAACAGCGGATCGTCGGCTAAGTTCGCCCCAACGAGTGTCGCCGTGGTTTCGACCTTTTCGACGGTGCTACCGAGCGCCGAATTGATTACTTGGTGGCCAAAACAGACGCCGAGCGTTGGAATGTCTCGATCAACAAGTTCGCGGACGAGTTCCTCCTGTTCAGTGATCCACGGACGGCTGTCAGACTCATAAACTGCCGCCGTGCTGCCAGTTAAGATGACGCCGTCTGCCTCGTCGAGAGAGATACGTTCGCCCGCGACAAAATCGACCGCCTCGGCAGTGGGGAACCGCGCTGTCAACGCGTCGCAGTGATACGCACACTCCGGATCGACCTCGTTGCGAACGACGTACAAATCCAACGAATCTCTATTGCTAACAGACATATGTTCCAGTCTTCCGCTCTATCGCGCTTTGTCTTTCTGATTATTTAATAACCACTATCCACTCCTTACAACTGTCTGTTCTGTTACTGCCTCGTTTTGCCCCGTTGACCGTAGAGATCGGTATCCCGCCACGCATTTCATACCTTGTTGAACGACGAGAATTCACGGTGTTTGCTGAACGGACGAACTCTCAGCAGAGCAACACAGCGATGTTGATCAATCCGTCCGCGATATCGAGCTGAGTGTCCGCTGCTCACTCAGCTCGACCGAACGACAAATCTCACAGCGGTCACTGAACAAGCCGATATCGAATAATCATCTAGTTGAAAAGCCGTCACGGATACCTTGCGTACAGTTGCGGTCGTAGCCGCTGTCACGTGGTGTTTCGGGACCCGTAGACGCCCATTTTATCGGGAATATGACTGCAGAGCAGAGTAAAGCCTGCTCGATACAACCGAGACTGCATGTGGCTTGACGCCAATAGATGCCCAGCCGAAGGATCGTTCAGTGTGGATCCACCACGAATGGATGACCACTAAGGTCGAATACGAACCGTACCAAACGATAGACTGTCCGCTACCTTAGTACGTTATAAGCCGATTGATGATGTCAGCATAGTCTTCACTGAATGAAATAGCCGTCTTTTCTCCCCGACGTGCACGCTCGATGAGACCATCCGCTTCGAGGCGGTTGAGGTGGTGTCTAACTGTTGAAATATCGTGCGTGAGCGTCTCTGCGATTGCCGTTGTGGTGGTTGGTTTATCGTCGATTTCGCGGATCGCGTTGAGAATGTCAGCCTTTGTTCCGTCTTCTTCGGCAGCTATCACGGTTTGAACGTCAGCGGTCAGTGTGTCGTCGACCATGGGATAATAGTGTCGACTCTCCTGTTGGGTTTCGTGAGCGAGAATCTCCGCGTTAACAAGTATTCGCGCGTGGCGTTCGATAGTCATCCGTGGATACTCTGTCTCCTGAGCCACGGCTGTGAGTGTCTGACCGGGCGTCACAGTGAGTGTCTCGTACAGTGCACGGCGAGCATCGTTTTCGAGGAGTCGCTGGGGATTCGATCGTCGCGCACCGAGACAGACCCACCACAGCTGGCCGATGATCTCAAATCCTCTATCAAATACATTGACGCCTCCCACGTGAACGAACTGCGATTGCATCCACGAAAGCCCAATTGCCGAATTCGATACCCCGAATCCAACCAGTCCTGCAAGCACTATACCCATAACGCCAAGACCGATCAATCCCGGCTCGAATCCGCCTACAATACGTCCAAATAACATCGACTGATCATCGGCTGCTTTGGCAACTGGTGTATGCGTATCGTTGTGGTGTCCTCCGCTGTTCGTAGCGATCGAATCATCTGTGGATTGGACGTTGGACGTAGTGGGTGGACGTGTCGTTGAATCAGTTTCTGCGTGTGTTGGACCTCGATCAGCTGTTGTCTGCGTCGGAGCTGAGTGAGTAGTTGTGGCGGAACTGTTCACTGAGCTGGGTGTGTTTGGTAGGTGCTCTGTTTTTGCGATGGTGGAGGTCACTGTCGTCGTAGAGGATGGTGATACTCGTGGCTGTGGTGGCGACGAGTGGGTTCGTGATGGCGTGTCCTCCGGAGGCACTCGTGTTTCACGCGGGGTCGCTGTTGGTGTGGCTGTCGGCGTTGCTGTTGGGGCAGGCGTTATTGTCGGGGGACCATCACCTTCGCCGGGGTCATCACCAGAGTCGTCATCACAGCCAACATCGATCGTACCGATGTTGAAGCACAAATAGACAGTCAGTCCACCTTTCGTTCCCCCCGCACTCGTATTTGAAGTTGTCGTGATATCCTTCTCTGAGACGGTATCCACAGGTATCGAAACAGCACCAAGAGAAAACAAGCCAACCGATATAATAATACAAATTATAGATAGTGATACGAAGAATAGTTTACTAGTTGTTTGTAACATGATAGTTGACATTCAAACCTACTAACAAAGAGCTTTTTGGTTATGTCTGTTTTATTGTGCAGTTCTATCAACAGAAAGCCAGCATAATTGGATGATATTTTACAATTGGCGGTTTTCTATAAAACACCGACTAGTATGTAAACTCCAGTAGTCACCACACGTATAGGAATAGGATGGTAGATACCCATCAGAGAGGGTATCGCTCACTCAACGACGGTCGCCAACGGTTGACACAAGATCGCTGATAACCCGACCGTCGTTGAATGAATACAGATGGGGTAATCCGATATATATTGTGGCAAATCCATCCAACCGTTAAGCCATAGACTGGTGTATCCAAAAGGCGAGTATATCACCAGTGAAGCACCGACGTCAGATGCACTCAGGGTATAGTTCGTGACCTGACCATATTCCTCCCACCGATGTGGTATTAAAAGTATAATAATATTGCCAATTGTCTTCTATTAGATCGGTATCCTCTGAGTGACTAACAGAGATTCAACACAGCAGCGAGGATGCCTCAGCAATCGCTTTCCAGTGTATACCAGAACAAATCCCTGGTCGTGACCTGATTGTCTCGATCATGTCTTGCTAATTTTAGCATTTGGTTACATCGATTGCTCACGAGATGGAGCAAATAGCCATATGATGGTTAGGGTGTATTAAGTGCAACACTATCATTATCAAATAGTATGTCGACAACAGTGTCGGACACATCTGAATTCGGTATTGCACCAGAATTATCCGCGTTCCAACAGCATATCCTTACAATTCTAGCAAAGAAGCCCCGCTATGGGCTGGCGATCAAGCGCGAACTAGACGCCTACTACGATCAGGAAACCAACCATGGGCGGCTCTACCAAAATCTTAGTACTCTCGTTGAGTTGGGCCTCGTCGAAAAAAGCGCACGTGATAAACGGACGAACGAGTATGCACTGACTGAGGCTGGGCGCGACACGATTGCCACGCAACTGTCGTGGGTCTTCTCACGGTTCGTCACCGATGAGGACCGCGCGACGGAACTCGAAACCCTCGTCGACGACGCTCGCTAGGTAGACACAACGGCACCCATTTCCCATCAGCCCCCAGCACGTCTGGAGTCGTGCTGGATCTCCTCGTATTCGATTCGCCGAGAGAAATCTCAGATACCATCAGTAATTGACTGAGGAATGCTCAGTCCCCGGCGGTGGCATGTTGGATGATAGTATCAAGAGCCGAAGTCCGGTAGGAATCGGTGTGGGTAGTGTTTTCTGACATACACAATCTGATAAATTTGTCTGTTTTGATATATCATAAACATAGTAGATTACAAACTATACAATCTTATGATATTTCCTCAGTGTTTTATGAGAATAGTCAAATAGATTTAGATAGTGCGGTATAATCTTCTTATTGCTATCTAATCTGGACTCATAATGATCATAGAGTGCTGTATACAGAAAATCGAAAACATTACATATTTATAGTTACCTATATTCTATTCGCTAAAAGGAGAATATATCACTCAGATATGTGTGGAATAAGTCAATCAAAATTATATAAAATTATCTAAACAAATAGTATGTGTGTCAAACGAACTCGTCGTCAGGTACTTAGATTGTCGAGTACAGCGCTGGTGAGTAGTCTTATCGGGATTAGAAAGCAAGTTCATGCCCAAACTGCCACCAAAGAACAGACGTTCGAAGCCGACGATCCGTCGTTGGGCATCGATGTTGCAGCAGCGCCAGACGAGGCCGCCATGCAGTCGTACCCGACACTTGGATCGGCCGATGCGCCAAACGAGGTAGTGTTCTATGGAGGATGGAAGTGTCCGTATACCAAAGCCTTCGTAATAAACCAGCTTCCTGATATCGTCCAACAGTTCGTTGTTCCCGGCGATTTCCGAATTGAGTTTCAGCCGGTTGTCTATGAGAATGGAGAACCATTTCATGGCTTTGATGAGGTGCGGGTAGCCCGTGCTGGATTCGCAATCTGGGAGCACGATCCAGAGGCGTTCTGGACATATTTCGAGTATTTCTATGCGAATCAGGTTTCTCGGGCAGGATGGTACTCACCTGAGCGCGTGCTGGAGATAGCAGACGCCGCAAATGTGGATGACGAGACAGCCTTACGCGAAAGGATGGAAAGCGAACTGTACGCCGACCGTATCACGGCAACAATGAATCGAGTCCGTTCGATTCCCATTCGAGCCGTTCCGCGTCTTGTTCTCGACGATGAGGTATATGCACCGCTCGTTCACGAAGACAAGACAATGCAGGCACTCACGGAGCACAAGGACGAATAACTCATTTATCGAGAGTCAATCGATAGACACCACACTGCTCGCCAACGGGTTCCTCTGGTTCGATGCAGGTGTGGTGCCCGGTGTTGTCCTTGTTCACTGGTAGATCACTCGGGAAGATAATGGAGCCACCGAATATGCTACACGCGCCAAGGAAGTTCGTATAGACAATTGTTGGGACGCCAGCTGGACAAACACCGGATGTCTCCTCAGCTCGGAGCTGGTCCGGACGACCTCCTGACCGTCCACAACGGTTGTTTTGACAGTCAAAACTGGATCAAAGTTGTCGATATGGCTTGAAGCGATACGACGCTCGATTCGATTATCGAGAAGACGTGTTTGAATGTTACACTGGTTCAGTAACGGCCGGTAGCGCCCACGCGGAGCGCCAGAGTTCGCGTTTCGGCGAATAGTTTCTAACACGTACTGAGATAAATCGATGCTCATGCCCTGATTAGTTTGGTCACAAATTGATGATTTTAGCATCTAACTATCTCCATTGCTCACCAGATAGAACAAATAGCCATATGATGGTTAGGGTGTATTAAGTGCAACACTACCATTATCAAATAGTATGTCGACAACAGTGTCGGACACATCTGAATTAGGTGTTGCACCAGAGCTATCTGCCTTCCAACGACAGATACTCGCAGTTCTCGCAGAAGAAGCCCGCTACGGGCTGGCGATCAAGCGAGAGCTAGAAGCTTACTATGATCAGGAAATCAATCACGGGCGGCTCTATCCGAATCTCGATGATCTCGTTGAGTTGGGCCTCGTCGAAAAGAGCGCACGTGATCGACGGACGAACGAGTATGCACTGACTGAGGCTGGGCGCGATACGATCACAACCCAGTTGTCGTGGGTCTTCTCACGGTTTGTCACCGATGAGGACCGCGCGACGGAACTCGAAACCCTTGTCGACGACGCTCGCTAAGTAGACACAACGGCACCCATTCCCCATCAGTCCCCAGCACGTCTGGAGTCGTGCTGGATTTCCATGTATCTAATTTGTTGCGAGTAGGTTTCATAGCAAGAATCGTGTCGTTATTGCATATGATAGTCTCTTGCCCGTCTAACTTCGTTGACGAGCAAGATTGTGGTGTAGGACAGCGATCGAGTCTACATCGAGACATATCATTGTTTGTGAGACACGACAGCGGCCGCGGAGATCTCCGACTATTCAGGTAGCGAACCGGGCGTGGCGGTGTTTGGAGTGATATGACAGTGCCTACCATGACCGATCACCCACTAGCTATCATATTCCGGCTGCTCGTTTCGTACTCGAGTCGTCCCCAGAGTGGGCTCCGTCCTGCACGGAAGACGGCTGATCGATACAGCTGTCCGCGACTGTTGTTTCAGTATGGCGGAGCCAGCGTGAAGCTGTGTTGGTTCTGGAACATCGCACCAAACTGAAAACGAGAAGATAGTGATGTGGTGGTGCTGCCTGCACGGATTAGTCGAATCCTGTCGTCTGAAGGGGGAGGATCCGATGAACGAGGTTCGATATCATGGAATTAGTGATCCCCCAACAGGAGATGCTCCAGCAGGATCTGTGATAAGTGTTTGGGACGATAGTCCCGGTGAGCAAGACGGTTCGCTCCCGTCGCTACTCAGTCGCCATTGCACGAGGGTTCTAAGCCCTTCAACGGTGACGTTCGGACAGACAGTTGAGTGATCCTACATCGTGTTGGAATGCTTCGTCAGTGTACTCGAACGTCACTAAGAACGGTAGATAGCGCTGTTCGTCGCTGGGACCACGAGCGTGGCTGTCTGTCGGATTTCGGTTGCAGTTGATCGATGTTCTAGTTTAGCACTCCCACGGCGTCGTAGCGGGTGCATATGTAGTATGCTGGACAGCTGACCAGACGAACTCCAGAGCGGCCAGGATAGAAACTGACACATTCAGTCATTAGACCGGATCGCATTCTCGATTGGTGTGTTGCCGCCGAAGAGTCTGATCGTTTCGCCGATTGTTTCTTCGTTTTCAAGACAGGCGACGACCGTCTGGGCGACGTCGGCGCGTGAAATTGCTTCTCTATCCTCATCGCGGTATTCGTAGGCTACTGAAACACATCCCACTCCCTCGTCGTCGGTGAGCGTCGTCGGCCGAAGAATAGTGGTATCAAGCGGTGACCTCTCGGTATAGTCGTCAGCGCACCGCTTGGCCACCCGATATGGACGTATCGCCTCTGGCTCGGCTATCGGATCACTCGCTTTGTACGCACTGATCATAACGAATCGGTTGATTGCCCGCTCGACACACGCATCAACGCTCCGTCGTGCTCCCCAGAGGTCGATCAGGAGCGTCTTGTCCCAGCCGGTGGCACCACCGGAGCCAGCAGCGAATACGACGGCATCGGCGCCCCGGAGTGTGCCCGTGAACGCTCCCTCAAGGTCGCCTAACCGTGGCTCTCCGCCACGTTCGCGGATGGCTTCAAACTGTGATTTGTCCCGCACGACTCCGATCGGGTCGTGCCCAGCATCCGCGAGTCGGGGGAGTAACTCGCGGCCGATACCACCGTTTGCACCGATCACTGCGACTTGCATCGTGTGCTGTGTCTACCGCCATGTCAATAGATACTGGGGTTCCCGAACCCCGTGTCAGCAATCGGCTCCTCGATACGCATCCCACTTGAGAAGTTTGTTCGGTCACTCCGCTATGAACCATGCAACGTCACTGTGCCGAATTCGGTTTCCATATTCAGCACTGGCAGAGATGACGAATCATCAGGGTGAATCTCTCGTCAGGAATCGAGATCTGCATTCTTGAGATTCGGACGATTCGTGAACCGTCTCGATGTCAAGCCCGAAGCGCTCGATCTGCTCCGCCTGTCGAACAGTTGGTCCTTCTTTGAGAGGAACTATAACTATCCATCGAGCGAAGGTGAGGTATGTCTGATAGAACCGAGCGTTCTGATGTCGTTATCGTCGGTTGCGGTCCCGGAGGCGCTGTTCTCGCGTACCTCCTTGCTCGGAGCGGCGTGGACGTTGCCCTTATCGAACGGGCTGCGACTTTTGAGCGAGAATACAGGGGATTTGGCTGGAATCCGGGCGTCATTCGGTTATTCGACGAGATGGACCTCCTTGACGACATTCTCGCTCTTGCCCACGAGACTGTCACCGAGGGGGCGTTATCGCTCTACGGTAAAAACGTCCCGGTGCTTGATTTCGATCTACTCGAAACGGACTATCCCTATGCGCTGATGATGGAGCAGCCGGCACTGCTCGAGTGCCTCGTCGACCACGCTATGACGTACGATGGATTTTCCTTTTATCCTGCAACGACCGTTACGGATATCGAACGGGACGGATCGAGCAGCGGTAACGGTGTTCGGGCACACGACCGTACAACCGACCAGGAGGTCACATTCGAGGCGCGTGTCGTGGTGGGTGCCGATGGTCGATACTCGACTGTCCGCTCTACTGCTGACATTGCCCCCGGTCTGTTCGAGTCGCCGATTGACCTCGTCTGGTTCAAACTTCCGCGAGGGGCGGTTGATGCCAGCGCAGAGGGACGAATCGACCGTGACGGCATTCTCATGTATTTCGGACTGGATGGTGGTGAGCTTCAGATCGGCTACTTGGTTCGGAATGATGAATGGCCTGCAATCAAGGATGCGGGCTTCAGTGCGTTTCGGAATCGGGTAGCAGCGATCGACCCGGAGGTTGCCGAGGCTGTTACTACCCATTTGGATGGTTTCCGCGACACTACGCTCTTGAATATCGCACCAGGACTCGCGGATACGTGGACCCAGGACGGTCTCTTGTTGCTTGGCGACGCTGCCCACGTTGCAAGCCCAGTGGGAGCACAAGGAAATCCTCTCGCTGTTGAGGATGCTGTCGTCGCTCACGACGTCCTCGTCAGAGCCCTCTCCGAGTCTTCGGGAAACCTGTCTGGTCAGGTTCTTGACGAATTCGAAGCGCGACGGCGTCCAAGCGTTGAACGAGTCATCTCACTCCAACGGCGTGCAGCGGACAACTTCGCGTTTTGGCTGACGTACGGAGAGTACGTCCCGACGTGGTTGGTTCGTGGCTCTGCGACAGTTTTCAAACGGGTGGTCCCTCATTCACGTATCATTCAGAGGTTGGTCGAATCGTTCGCACTCGGAGATCAGACTGTCTCTGTCGGCCGATCGCACTTTACGGACTGATCCACGTTGCTGCGGTTCAAAAGAGGGTTCTATCCAAACCGTGTCGTACTTCTCTCGTTGGTCAACGAGGTGCTGGATATTCGTCTCCTCGTTATTGATACGAGCAGTGAACTGGACAGCATATCGGCAAGATGTATCAGGGGTTGCTGCGGCGGCAGGGACGAAAATCTACGAATTCCTTTGCTGATCTTTCGAGATAGGTGCTCTGAGACGATTTCTAATGGCTCCTGGGTATATTCAACGAAATGGTTAAATACTCATAGTTCCGTATATTCAAACAGATGGTTAAGCAACTATCAGGAGCACGATGAAGCATGACGACAGATACTATCGGTGAAGCAGAACCAATGCCTGAGACCACCGCAACAGGAAAAACAACCACAAACAACATCAAAAAGGATGGTCATAAAAGAAATAAGATTATTTACTGGGTCACCACCGGATTTCTAGCGTTTGGAATGCTGGCAGGTGGTGTCCAACAACTACTGCAAATTGGCTATGTTGAGATATTCACTCAATTGGGCTATCCGTTGTTTCTAATGCCTATTCTTGGCGTCTGGAAGATTTTGGGAGTTGTAGCCGTGCTTGTTCCCAAATACCCACTACTGAAGGAGTGGGCTTATGCAGGCTTTTTCTTTGTTATGTCGGGAGCTGCCATTTCACACATCATGGTAAGTCAACCGATATATGAAGCACTTCCTGCGTTGGTGTTGCTAATTGTGACAGTGGTATCCTGGTATTTCAGACCTGAGAGTAGAAAACTAAGTTCGCGCAAGCAATAACTATATGAATAAAAAAGAAATTTCTAATGGAGTGGTGCACGAAGTTCCAGAGGATTTACGAAAATCCCTGACGTCTGCGAAAGCGGCGGTGGAAGCTTGGGAGGATATTACACCACTTGCACGCAACGAGTTTATCTGCTGGGTCGAAGACGCTAAGAAAACTGAGACGAGAGAACGCCGGATCAAGCGAACGCGTGATGAGCTTATAGATGGAAAGCGCCGACCTTGTTGTTGGCCTGGTTGCTCGCACCGTTGAAATAAGCGGAGAGATTCGTGATCAAATTGTCAATGATTGCTAGTATACATCAGCAATACGGTAAATATAGACATCTACCATATTCCTGTAGGCACATAGCTGTGAAAATGTGAATGTATACACGCGCTGTTCACCGGTCGAAAGCGCTGTCACTAGCGTTCAAACACGAACAACCAGCCAGCAGCCAAGATGGAGAGATGCTTCGGCGGTCGCTATCAGTGGTGAATCACTCCGAAACTACGATTCCAAAGAGCAAATGTATCTACTCACAACAGCTGTAGCCAGTACTACTATGTCCTGTTGATGAAGACTTTCATGATATGAGTTCATCGACAGTGACGGTTATTATTCCCGCTTACAATGAAGCAGCGCGGATCAGCTCGGTCATTCGCACGATAACCGACATGTACGACTACGAGGTGCTCGTGATCGATGATTGTTCGATAGACGATACCGCAGCGATCGCTGCTGAGCACGGTGCCAGTGTCATAACGAACGAGCAGAATTACGGCTATCTAGAAACACTCCAACGAGGATTACGAGCAGCTGACGGTGACATTCTTGTTACGATGGACGCCGATGGTGAGCACCGTCCTGTCGATATCGAGCCTCTCGTCGCTCCCATAGCAAGTGGGCAAAAAGATCTCATGTTCGGCAAACGCGAGGGGTATCCACGTCCATCCGAGCGGCTGTTTAGTTGGCTCGTGAGGCTGAGAGTCGATGTCACCGATTCAGGGTCGGGATTTCGCGCCCTGCGCCAGGAACTCGCCGAGCAGTTAACGCTCCCCGGTGAATGTACTTGCGGAACGCTTGTCCTCGAAGCGCACGAAGCGGGAGCTCGCATTGGGGAGGTTCCGACACCGGCAGGCGACACTGATAAGCCACGACGAACAGGCTGGTGGCATTGGAAGCACCTTCCCTACGTCCTGAAATCGTTACTGTAAATTGAGGCACATCGGTCTTGCTCTGTGGTGAGTGGCCTCTCGAATCAGAACTCGGTCGCTTCGAGGCCATCGTGTTCATGGCCCATTATTTCTAAGGAGATGTACAATACCTCAGCGCTACGGTACTCCATCCAGTGAGACGCAGTGACTGTAACGGAGTCGCCTGTCTCACGTTCTCCCATTTTCGAGTGATTAGATCTGATGAGAAATACAAACGCTGGCGATCTTTCTCAGAGAGCCTTGTGTAGTAGAGCACCGACAATTCCACACGTAATGCGAACACGGAGCTATAACACTCTGTCCGAAGACAGTGGTCTGTATTTTCATCGGCATACCCCCGAGAATGCAGCCAATTGAAGTCCTAAGAGACAACTACGAGACATTAAACAATCACTGCGAATCTGGACAGAGCTGACTCCTCTCTCTGATAGCCTCGATGAAAAATAGGGAAATTTGGATATTTACATCATTATAATCTGCTCATTAATTGGATAATCGTTTTCCATCACTAACACCGTGGACACCTTGATCGTGCACGGAGGATTCGAAGCGACAACTGTCTCGGAGAACGTTCATGATCTCCGATCGAACTTAACCAGTCTGTGATATTTTGCCTGATTGCTATCGTGTCGTTTGGGATGTCGTTCTGTCGGGTTGCTGAGTAAGATTGGTGTGAAGACTCTGACCACAGATACCGAAATCCCTCGTTGTTCCCAGCACCTCAGAGGACGCATCACCCCAAACGAATCCATACATCATGAATTTCCATCAGGGATAAAATTTTTAATCATTTAGATTTGAACATTTTATAGGTCTAACAGAGAATACAAACCAGTGTGTTCCATTGAAAGGATGATCACGTCGTGGGATCAACCTCGGTGATGGGATCGTCCGGTCAGCGAGCACGCACGAGGTTGTATATGACCTACAGGCAACACTGTGGCGAAACTGCCACACTAAACATGACGTCAGAGAACACAGATTCAGAACGGTGGAGGGTATCGCGCAGGAACTACGTAAGAGGGCTAGCTGGCATGACAGCACTCGCGGCACTCGGGACCCGTGCTACTGGGACCATCCCGGATTCGAGCGTCACTCCGGTCGGGAATGGGAGCTACGCGACCGAGATGCCAGACGACAGTAACATAACGGCTGATTACGCGAACCCACCGTCGACAAGCGAGGTGTACACCACAGCGAACGCGTCAGGACCGATTCCAACGAATGACTGGTGGACAACAATTGCCTTGGGAACCAACGGTGACCCGCACGGTCAGGGAGCCGTCGTCGGCCTCCCCTACTACGCAGACACAAATGCACGTGGGCTAACGGTGCAGTACCCGACTGACTGGTTTGGGAATCCCGCTGATCAGGGATTTCTCAAAATGGACTACCTAAACACGCCACAGCTGACGATCGGAAACACCAATCAGAGCAGCTACGCGCAATCGGCTGCTGATGACTGGGGCGACTGGCACGTACGAACAACATGGGGTGAAGGAACCGGCGCAGCAATGGATGTAACGATGGCGCGTGGCTGTCCGTTGTTTTTCGTCGAGTACGGCGGTGGCAACGCCAGTCTGACCTTCGAAACCAAGGATAGTAGGCCCTCGAACGTGGTGCTGGCAGACGACGCGAACGTCTCCGTTTGGGCTGACCGAGGAAACGTCCTTGGTGTGTCTGTTGATGGTATCACAGCGGATAATTACACCAAACACTACGGTATTTTCGCACCGGCCAACACTAGTTGGTCTGGAACCGGGACCTCGACGCTGACGTCGTCGCTCAATGGCCAAGGCTATCTCACCGTAGCACTTCTGCCAGAGGCCAGCACGTCGGTCCTTGACCTTTTCGAGACGTACGCCTACAACTTCGTTCGCGGAACATCGGTCGACTGGACGTATACCGACACAGACTCGAACGGAAATGTCGTCTCTTCGGTCCGATCGACATTCTCATTCCAAACCGAGGAGAAAGCAGAGAGCACTGCCGGTGATAATGAGACGCTCACGTGTCTGTTCCCGCACCAATGGAAGCATTCCAGTGCTCCGCTGACAGACTATTCGTACTTTTCTCCTCGAGGGACGCTGAAGCTGCTCGCGGGAGCATCGTTCGAGACGGAGATGACCTACCCGGGAATTCTTCCCTTCTTAAACGACGAAGGAACCTACGACACGGGAACACTCGCCGGGTACGTCGACCGGCTGGAATCCAACGCACTCTGGCAGAATGGGACCGGGAGTAATACGAACACCTACTGGACTGGCAAGGATTACAACCGAAACTGGCAGGTGATTCCGATCACCCAGCAGGTCGGTGACACCGCAGCACGCGATTTCTTCCTCAACGGCATCAAGGATCGGTTGGGCGCTTGGCTGACAGCCAAAGACACGAGCCACAACACAGCCGAAGAAGAAGAGCTGTTCTACTACCACGATACGGTTGGTTCATTGATCGGCTTTCCGGACGGCTTTGGTTCTGCTTCGATCTTGAACGACCACCACTTTCACTACGGCTACTTCGTGAACGCGGCGGCAGAGATCGCTCGCATGGACGAGCAGTGGGTTTCGGAATACGGCGCTATGGTGGACCTGCTCGTGCGTGAGTACGCCAACTGGGAGCACGCAAGTGGAGCCACCCCATCGGGAACGCTACCGAAAGAGTCTCCGAAAGATGCGTTCCCATTCATGCGGAACTTCGATCCGTACGGTGGTCATTCGTTCGCAGGCGGGGACGATGCCGCTGCAGATGGGAACAACCAAGAATCGTCTTCCGAGGCAGTCAACGCCTACGCTGGGATGATCAAGTGGGCCGAGATGACCGACAACACAGCCATGCGAGACGCTGCGATCGCTGCCTACACTCACGAAGTCAACGCAATCTGGGACTACTGGTTCGATCCGAACCACGATTCATTCCCTGCAACGTGGGGCGACACCACGTCCTCGGGTGACGCCTGCAACGACGCCAACGCACCGCCATGGGGTGCGCCAGACTTCAATTACGCCTCGATTGTCTGGTCAACTGGATACGACCATCACGTCTTTTGGGGTCCCCTCGATACGGTCGAAATCTTCGGGATCAACTGGCTTCCCATCAACGGGCATTCGCTGTATCTCGGTTGGGATCAGACCTACGCTCGTGAAAACTGGAACGACATGACGCGCACACGAGAGCTGGAAACGACGTGTAAATCGGGTGTTGGTGCCCCAGACACGGACTTTCTGGGCGGCTGGAAAACCGCCGCGTGGGGCTATCGGTCACTGCACGACGCTGCGAACGCAGTTTCCCTCATGGAAGCCGAACTCCCGCTCGACGATTCGGGTGGTGGCGGTTCTTCGACGCCGTTCACCTACCACTGGGTGCACAATATGGACGCGCTCGGTACCGTCGACACCTCGATCGTGGCTGACGTTTCGATGTTCGCTGTCTTCGACAACGGCGGTTCGAAGACCTACATCGCGTACAACCCGACCGATTCAACGACGACAGTGACGTTCTCTGATGGGTTCTCAATGGACGTGCCAGCCAACGCTCAGAAGACCTCTACTGGTTCGGTCACCAGCGGTCTGGCTGGTGGTTCGAACGGCGGAGGCGGCGGCGATTGTACGTCTAACTATTCGGGAACCACAGGCGATGGCTGGTCGTTGACCACCTCTGATAGCACGAGCACCAACGAAACAGTCTGGGAGTTTGAACCCAGCAATACGGCAGGATGGGTAGACATTCAGTTCTACGAGGACGCAAACGGCGACGGTAGCAAAGAGTGGGTTGGCTACCGGATGGACGATACAGACGGCGACAACGTTCATACGCACACTCGAAGCAACGCTGGTGACGGCGGTAGTATCGACGTCAGGTTCGTCTGGGACAGCGGCGCTGGTAGTCAGTACATGTCCAGTACACAGACGCACACCTACTGTTAGGCGTCCCTCTTTTCTGCGGTTTTTACTGACTGCTAGCGGCAATTACAATCGCTTATTCACCAGTTTCTGAATCGGGGGTCCAGTCGGTGTAGCCTGACGTTCCAACGGTAATCGTCTCGGTTAGATTACCAACGGTAATCTCGTACTTCCCTTCTTCCAGCACGAGTCCCCTTTTCTCGCCTGTGATGTCGCCGGGAACGGTGAGGAGGGTTGAGAGTGATGCTTCGATTGTCACGCGCTTGCTCTGGCCCGCTTCGAGTGAGACACGCTCGAATCCCATGAGGCGTCTATCGGGACGAATAACCGAGCCATATCCGTTCGTATTGAATACGTGGACGACCGCTGTTCCGTCACGGCCACCGGTGTTCGTGACGGTTACCGTGACTGTGAGTGATCCCCGTTCGGAGTGGCTCGGGAGCTTCCCCGGCGCGAGTCGAAGATTCGAATACTCGAACTCCGTATAACTGAGTCCGTATCCGAACGGATAGAGCGGCTCGTGGCTTTCAGAGGTGCTCGGGGCTCGCGGTGGACGTTGGTTGTGCACGTTCACAAGTTGGCCAGTGGATTGTGGCCACGTGAACGGTAGCTTTCCGGACGGATTCGTCTCACCGAAGATCACATTCGCAACGGCGGAGCCGGCCGCCGTGCCGGGCTGATAGGCCATAAGAACGGCGTCCAACTGATCGATCACCGTCTTCGTCCCCCGTGGTCGACCAGCGATGAGAACGCCAACGGCATTCGTATCCGTCTCGGCTACTGTGTCCACGAGTCGCTGTTGTGCGTCCGGGAGTGCTATCGTATTCACGTTTCCAAATCCTTCCGAGTACGGGCCTTCTCCGAGAACGAGAACCACCGCATCCGACGCTTCGGCAGCTGATCGGATCTCATCTTCGTTTGTGAACTCCCAGATATCGTCTCCGTACGGTTTGAACGTGTGTGCAGTCGGGATATGGGTAACCGTAGCTCTCGATCGAACGGCATCCCGAATCCCGTCGAGAACCGTCGTGGCTGCTGGTTCAGCGTCGATTCCCTTCGAAAGCCCCTGCCAACCGAGCGTCCATCCGCCCATCTGGTTTCGGACGCTGTCTGCGCTTGGGCCGGTCACCAACAGAGAATTCACATCCTGTGGGAGAGGAAGCACACCCTCGTTCTTGAGCAGTGTCATCGATTCGGTAGCCGCCTGCTCGCTGAGTTCGCGGTTGCTACCGACAGCCTGCTCGGACTTTGAATGGAATGGCCGCGCAAACAGTCCAAGCCGCTCTTTGAGTCGGAGGACGCGACGAACCGCTTCATCAATCCGTGCCATCGGTATCTCGCCGGTACGGATCAAATCGAGAAGCGTACTGACGAATCGTTCGGGATTGTCTGGCTCCATATACACATCGACGCCCGCAGTAACACCCTCACGAACGGCATCGCGGAACGTTGGGACGTATTCGTGCATGTTCACCATTCGTTCGAAGTCATCCCAATCGGAGATAACGACACCCTCATACCCCCACTGATCACGGAGAATGTCTGTCAGAAGTTCTTTGGAGGCATGGGCAGGAACTCCGTTGACTGACCCGCTGTTCACCATGATCGATGCGCTCCCGGCATCGATCCCTGATTTGAACGGAGGAAAGACCTTCTGTCGAAGTTCACGTAGTGGAATTAGGGCTGGACTTCGATCGTTGCCGTTCATCGGTTGGGAATAGCCGGCAAAATGCTTGGTCGTCGCACCGACCCGGATGCCGTTTCGCATCTCTTGGATCCCTTTCACCATCGATGAAACCATCTCTGACGTCAAGAACGGATCCTCACTGAAACCTTCGTAGTATCGACCCCACCGAGGATCTCGTTGAAGGTCTGCATCCGGTGCGAAATTCCAGTGAGCACCAATCGCCCGCACCGATTTACCGGTCTCACGCCCAATCTTCGAGGCGAGGTCTGGATTGCGCGTCGCACCGAGGCCGAGATTGTGCGGGTACGCGGTTGCACCATCGACAGACACGTTTCCGTGAACCGCATCAATCCCGAACGCAAAAGGGATTCCGTGATCGGTGTTTGCTATCGCAAACCGCTGTAGATCATCAATGTTTCGCCGTAGTTCGTTTGGATCGAACGTCGGAGGATTGGCCCCACCTGTCAGTACGGATCCAACGTGAAGATCTGTGAATAGATGTCCGACCTCGGCGGGGTCGAGACTCTCTACGTTCACTTGGAGCATCTGACCGACTTTCTCTTCAATCGAGAGACCAGACAGAATCGATTCGACACGCTCTGATTGTCCCTGAGTTGTCGCTGATTTCGCGCTACTTGCTGTGAGTGCCACAGATCCAGTCAGCTGTAGAAACCGCCGCCGACTCGTCTGTAGGAACGCTTCGATTGACTGCTTGCTTTTTTCATTCATGGATGCTTTCACTACTTTTATTTTCCACTGTTATACGCCTCTGTAACTGACAGCTTAGGATACAAATACATTGGGGTCGGAAAAACGACCTAAGCGATGCGTAGCTATCGTTCGTCGAGTCGAACGTCTTTGAGAATGATTTTTTGTGCCTCGATATCTTCAAAGACAGCGCCCCAACTCCCAACAGCGAGTCGATCCTGTCCGGTGTCCAAGAAAACGGTCGAATACGTCGAAAGCTCTTCGAGCGACGGCTGGCTGACGCCATCGAGGAGGCCAGGATAGAAGAGTCCTGAGATGGTCCCCGTAACAGTCCGTTCACGTTCTGTTTCGATGTCAATCGCATCAATTTGAACAGTGACCGTTGCTCCGTCGTGATAGAGTGGTGCAACGTCTCGAATGAACTCCTCTAAGCTGATATACGTGGGAGATACTCTCCTGGTCGACTCAATTGGCTCGTACATCGACCACAGACACGTCTGGAAGTACCAGTGGTTGATTAGAGAGAGTATTTCATCGTTAATGAGAATGCCGTAGGTTTCTG
This sequence comes from Halocatena marina, assembly GCF_025913575.1. NCBI lineage: Archaea > Methanobacteriati > Methanobacteriota > Halobacteria > Halobacteriales > Natronomonadaceae > Halocatena > Halocatena marina. Next base: position 1,076,424 of record NZ_CP109785.1, read on the forward strand.
GTGCACGCGAGTTTGGCATAAAATACGTGTGGTGTCGATCAAGCACCGCAAGAAATGGACCGGGAATTGTTACGACACGAAGTTCGAGTGATTGATCGAGGAGGCCAGCTTCGTGGCAGCGTTTCCCTACTTTGTGTCCTTCATAGACGGATACACGGACGAACACACCGCGTTCGATCGTAGCTCGAAGATCTGGTGCGAGTGATTCGAGCTGGTCAATAGTAAGCGCCATCTCGACACCGTGTGATGTCTCCGAGAGGCGATTTCGAACGCGCTCGATAACCGTATCGGAATTCTTGACAACACTGACACGGTAACTGTTTACCGCCGGTTGTTCCCACCGCTCTACCAACTCATCTGCGGCGTCAGTAAGTAACGTACTACGATCACGCAGATGTGCAAAGATCTCGGTCGGTTCGCGGGGTTCTGCATGCAGTGTGTCTTGCTCGATGGTATCGACGAAACCCATGCTTTCGAGCGATCGAAGGGTGCTGTACACCTGTGATGTAGAGACCGTCGATCGGTTCGCTACGTCTGTCGCTGACAGTCGACCATGCTTGAGGAGTGTGAGATATGCATCTGCTTGCGCACTCGTGAGGTCGGCGTGTTCTAACGCTTGCTGCAGCGTGGTTCGTTCCATAGTATCACTTATGTTTGTTATGTATGAAGATGTATCGACAACAGAGGTTCGATCGGATACGATTTAGATCAGTCCCTCACGGCATTTCTTGTTCTCGTGCTGATGAACGTTCTACACGGCGAATACTTTGTCTATCGTGGTCTGCGCCCATATTATTAGATAATTGTCTAAACAGGGGTGAAATGTATCCACTTCGCCAATTACAGACGTGATACGTGAACTGTTTTCGCCCCGTTTGATTAATGGATAAATATGTGGGTGTTACTATACTATTGTTGGTTAGTTGGCATCCATACCTTTGATCTATAGCTATATTCTCCACCAACCGCTATTAATTCACTGTCTAAGAAATTGATGGTAAAACCGTATGATTCATACCAATGGAAATTTCAATGGGTAATAGGTGGGTCACAACGGTAGCACTGGACACTCTCCAAGAAAACTAATCGTTACGAGTGTACAATCGTAATGGACATGCGATGCGATTCATATTATTGGGACGTTGTATGAATCTTACAATGCCAGATTCCGTCAGACGGTTCAATTTCGACGAGAGGAACACACCACCGAACGTCGTCATTTACACATTGATTATTGTACCTGAACAATGAGCTCTACCGTGAATACCACAGGGGGATGAATTGTAGATGTTAACGAAATTGAGGTTGTAGTAACTCGTGCATGCTGTATATCTCGACTTAATTGCTATTAGTAACTGAATGTTGCATACTATTCGTGGTTGGTCCATTCAATCCGTTCTCCGGGTGTCAGTGTGGACTAATTAGAGAGATGCACACAGCGTCGATTATCCGTACTAATATCCCCATTTGAATAGCTTAGACTCTCAATCGACTTGAGATTAAACCGAGGGTTAGATAGCTATGAATGGAAGATTTTTTGTAATATATCTATTTATTTCTGTCGAGCTGAGTATATGGTCTAGACACGATACGTTGGTATCTCGTTGTCGAGGAGTATTGCCAAACGATATAGAATCGAGATCCCTCTGCCCTAAACGTCGACGTACTCCTCGCCGGGTGACAACACCTTCGCAGAGAGTTATTCAATCCAATTAAGGTATGCCGTATTAATTTCGATGACTCCTGCGATGTTACGAATTTCCTGTGGAATGTCCTTGTAGAATGTCTCGTCGTCGATGCTCTCTACAGGGCCGTTCACGCTAATCGCACCAAGTAGATTGTCGACTTCTGTGGCGAGCGCCGTCGCAACGCACCGAACACCATCAAACTGTTCTTCGTCGTCGAACGCAATCCCGCGTGACCGTATCTCCTCGAGCTCGGAACGAAGTTCACCCACATCGAATGTTGCCGTGTCGGTTTGTTCGGAGACGTTGTATTCGAGAATCGTATCGACGCGTTCGTCGTCCATCACCGAGAGCATCGCTTTCCCGGCGGCGGTGCTATGGAGCTCTTCTTGTGTCCCGAGATGTGTCCGGACCGAATCACGGTTGTGGCGGGTCGCTTGATAGAGTGTAATACCATTTCCCTGCCGCTCAACGACGAGCCGCACCGTCTCGCCAGTTGTTCTCGCCAGTCTGTCGACTCCTTCCTTGGCAATTTGGAAGAGATGCTCTCGTTCCCGGGCGGCACCACCATATGTCAGCGGACGAAGTCCAAGTTGGTACTTATTATCACGCTTTTCAACAAAATTCTGCTCTCGGAGGGTTGCAAGATAGTGATAGACGGTACCCTTTGAGAGACCAACTGCGTGACTGAGCTCTGTTACACCTGCATGCTCGCAGCGTCGTAACTCTTCAAGGATTCGAAGGGCGTTTTCGACCGATTGTATCGTTTTGCGATTTCCCTTATCTTGCTTCATACAGGTTCCTGTATCGCGCTGATACAAGAACCCTCGACACAGGTTCTGTCTCGTTCAATCGTTCAGCGATTCACGCATTGTCTGCATAGATGCGGTCCACAACGCGCTGAACCGCAAGTGCTTGCTCGGCTGTGTTGATTGACAGTGGTTCGTCGTTGGCAACAGCAGTGATGAACGTCTCCATCTGTTCTCGGTACGGATCATTCCGGTTCGTCGTGACAGAGCTGTCGAGATAGTGATCTGCGCCGCCGTTCCGTGCTTCATAGAGCTGGAGGGATTGATGAACAGCGTTGTCTGTGTTCAGTAAATCCGTAATGTCAAGCAGTGCACCGGCGTCTGTTCCGTGAATATGATACGCGTGGACTGATTCTGCATTGACTGCCCACGCCACTTCCATCGTCCCAGTAGTTTCGTTCTCAAACTCCATGAATGCCGACACAGAATCCTCGACATCGAAGATATTTGCGTCGTCGTCGTTACCCCACATATCAATATACGTGTATGATTCCCGATTTCCGAAATCGCTGCGGGTCGTTGAGGTGATATCGAGTACTGTCGGTTCATCAAGGAAGTACAACAGAAGATCGATAACGTGTATCCCGATATCGATCAGTGCACCACCACCAGCGATCTCTTTCGAAGTGTACCACGATCCACGACTTGGAACTCCGCGTCGACGCATGTATGCCGACTGAACGTGTCTGATCTCTCCAAAATACCCCTGATCGATATACCACTTGAGGATCTTACAGACGTTCAGGAATCGACTCTGATAACCGACCATACAGATTCGCCCAGTCTCCTCAGCGGTGGTTGCGATCTGCTCGGCATCGTCGAGCGTGTGTGCCAACGGTTTTTCAATGAACACGTCGATACCGCGCTCCATCGCCGCCGTTGCAACCGGCTCGTGGAATTTGTTCGGTGTTGTGATGACAACCGCGTCGGGATCCTGCTCGAAGAGAGCTGTTGGTGTTTCGAAATGGTCGCTCCGGAAGCGTTGTTCGAATTCGTGTCGTGCTTCTGGACTGGCGTCTGATCCGTACACTCTCTGGTCGAAATTGGTTAGAATCTCTGCCCGATTTAATCCATGCGGTCCGAGACCAACGATCCCGATATCGAGTCGCGCGTCCATGCTCATGACCGTCTGTCCGATGCGACGACCATACAGCTTTCGACCAAGAACACGTTCGAAGCATATTGGTTAGTAGATGTATATGAAAGCGTAGATATAATTGGCCTGATACATTACATATATGTCTATCCTTTCTATGGTTTGATGACATTATTTGACTACTTCACGTTGAACGCGTCTTTCGAACGCTTTAACGATTCATTCGAGATATTTTAATGTCTATGTGACATATAGTCTAAAAACTACACAATCAACATTCCACAATTATATCTACAATTTTGCATAAAATTGGTCTAATATGTGTCAATTAGACTGCAATAGTTTCAGTCTGTACTCGATGCCTCGGTGGATTCTGTGAAGTCGGCACCACGATTGGCACCATCGAGCGGCTCGCTGTCCCAGTATTCGCTATCTGGTTGCGCACGGAAGCAGTGCACTCTCGCGTTGTCGGAAACAACGGTGTCGGGGCTCACCGTACGACAGTGCTCTCGTGCTTCCGGACAGCGCGTGTGGAACCGGCAGCCACTGGGTGGATTCACCGGATCGGGAATGTCGATCGTCCGCATTGGCATCGTTTCGACAGTTGCCTCCTTTTGTGCGAGGTTCGGTGTCGCCCAGCGAAGCACCGTGGTATAGGGGTGTTGTGGTGAATGAATGAGCTGTTCGGCAGGACCGAGTTCGGCGATTTCCCCCAAGTACATCACGCCGATCTTCCCACCACCGTGTTGTGTGAAGTATCGTGCGTTGGAGAGATCGTGTGAGATGAACACGTAGGAAGTGTCGAACACGTCCTGAAGTTCGAGCATGAGATCCATCATCTCGACGCGGAGTGAAACGTCGAGCGCGCTAATGGCCTCGTCAGCGAGGATCACATCCGGATTCATCAACAGCGCCCGACTGAGCACAACGCGCTGTTGTTCACCGCCCGAGAGCTGGTGTGGGTAGCGTTCAGCGAAATCAGGAGCTGGATTCATACCAACTCGTTCGAGCAGCGAGTAGATGCGTTCGCGGCGCTCTCCGGCGCTCAGGTCAGGGCTGACCTGACGTAGTGGCTCGGAGAGGATAGATACGATTCGGCGATTGGGATTCAGTGAACTTCCGGGATCTTGGTGGATAATTTGTAGCGATCGACGGATATCACTCCACGCGATGTCAGCAGTGTTGCCGTCACGGATGTCCCAGATGTCGTGTCCGCGGTACATGACACGACCAGCGGTTGGTCGCTGGAGACCAATGGCTGTTTTACCGAGAGTGGTTTTCCCACAACCGCTCTCACCGACCAACGAGATGACATCGTTCTCCTCTATTTCTAACGATACACCATCGACAGCGCGGACGGTTTGGGTCTCCTCACCGATATCGAGCAGGCCAGAATCATTCTCGAAGTGAACCTCGACGTTCTCGAGAGAGAGGAGGGGGCTATCGTCGCTCACCAATCGTCACCTCCTCTGATTTCCGAGTCATGCTGTAGTAGCTCCTCGTAGTTCAACTCGATCACTTCTTGTGCTTCCTCTTGATGGAAGCAGGCGGCAGTATGTTCATTCTCAGTCATCTCGAACGGTGGCTTGTCCTCTCTGCACTTCTCGGTCGCAAGCGGACAACGCGGATGGTACGCGCAGCTATCCGGCACATTGATGGGGGCTGGACTCTGTCCCTCGATGGGACGCATCTCTTCGAGCGGTGCATTCAGATTCGGTGTCGAGTTGAGTAGTGCCCGCGTGTACGGGTGGGCTGGATGTTCAATGAGTTCCTCGGCTGGGGCGACCTCGATCAAATTGAAGGCGTACATCACCGCGAGCCGGTCTGCCAGCGTGGCTACGAGCGGGAGATCGTGGGTGATAAACACCATGGTGAGGTCGTACTTTGTCTGGAGCTCCCGTAACAGTATCAGGATGGACTGTTGCATCAGGAGATCGAGGGCGGCAGTCGGCTCGTCCATCACTAAGACATCGGGATCGAGAACGAGAGACAGCGCAATGAGTGCGCGCTGTTGCATCCCACCGCTCAGCTCGTGTGGATAGGAGTTCAGCACGCGATCCGGATCGAGATAGAGATCTTTGAGTAGTTCGCGTGCCCGGTCTATCCCCTCGGAGACGTCTGCGTCGTGGGTCTCTACCGTCTCTATGAAGTGTTCCTTAATCGACATTGTAGGGTTGAACGAGCTCATCGCCCCCTGAAACACCATCGAGATGTCTTCCCAGCGTAGCTTGCGGAGTTCATCTTTCGTGAGGTTGAGGATGTCAATCGTCGTCTCAGCATCCGGATGATACAGAATCTCACCGGAAAGAACGCCGGGATCAGGCACCGCATCGAGCATCGACTCCGCGAACATCGACTTCCCGGAACCGCTCTCGCCAACCACACCGACGATCTCATTGCGTTCAATATCGAGGCTGACACCGTCGAGAACGTACGATTGACCGTCATCGTACGTAACAGACGCCTCGTGTATACTGATGATCGGATCCGTCGCTTCTGGTAGATCTTCGTGGGTTTGTTCAACAGCCATTAGGGCATCATCTCCGTCTTCGAAGATTCTTCAGTTTCTTCGCTCCGAACCGATTCAGACTCACCAGCGAGGCGGGTCCGAACGCGCGGGTTGAACACTCGATCGAGTCCCTGCGCGAGGAGGATGAGACTGAGCGCGATTCCCATGATAGAAACCATCGGAACCAATAGCTGATACAACGCGCCAGTACCGACGAGTGCGCCGGCCTGTGTGTATGCGTTTTCCAGCTGAAGTCCCCAATTTTCGACCGAACTGGGGAGAATTCCGAGATAGTAGAGTCCGACCGATGCGAAGACCACATAGCGAGCCGCATTAGCGAAATTGACCAGTACGAACGGCATTAGATTCGGAATAATATCCTTTGTCAAAATTCGTCGCGTACTCACGCCCATTGTTCGGGAGGCCTCTACGTAGGGTTCTTCACGGAGCGTAAGTACCTGCGAACGGATCGATCGGCCAAGTCCTGCCCAGTAGTTGATCGTGAGCAGTATACCAATGAGTATGGGATTTCTCGGTCTGAACACAACCGCGAGAACCATGATGAGCGGGAGTCCGGGGATCGACATTGCTACATCCGAGAACGAAGTCACCGCACGATCGACGCTTCCGCCTTTGTAGCCCGCAAGCGTCCCGGTGAGAACCGCGACTCCCGTTGCGAAGATGCCACCGGCCGTGACCATAATGAGCATCTCTGGGGTGGCGTGGATCGCCATTGCGAGAACGTCTTCGCCCGACTGTGTCGTTCCAAGCGGTGCATCCAACGTCTGAAACGGCTGCAGTCCACGCTCTGCTTGGTTCGTTGTTGGCTCGGGATAAAATCCCAGCCACGCTCCAAGCCACGCGATGACACCCATCGACACGTAGACGAACATAATGGCTGCTCCGATGCGCGTTCGACGGTCGTCCCACGCGACGAGTCCAGGTTTATAGATGAATTCCTCATAGAAGTCCCGTAGTCGCTCGTTCCACGTGACCTCAATGTTCGAACTACTAGTTTCGAACGAGAATGAACTGGTCTTTGAACCAGATCCGTCGGTGACAATTGATTCGGACGCAGACTCGGAACTGGAATCAGTAGGCTTCACTTGCATCACCCGATTTGACACGAGGGTCGATTAGTCCGTACGTCAGGTCAGCAATGTATACCGCCAGTACCAGTGCAACTGTGATTACGAGGAAGATACCCATCATCAGTGGATAGTCGCGGTTTTCGAGGGCCTGAAACATGTAGAACCCAATACCTGTGTAGTGGAACACTTGTTCGAGGATGATTGACCCTCCGAGATTGAACCCGATGAGCGTTAGAAAACCAGTGTACATCGGGAGGATCGCGTTCCGAGCAACATAGCGCACGGAAATCCGTCGGTCGGAGAGTCCGCGGAGTCGAGCAACGCGAACGAAGTCCGCGCCGAGCACCTGAATACTGTTCCCGCGCATTGCAAGTGCCTGTAAGCCAGCTCCGGTAACGACCATCGATACGATCGGTAAGAGCGCATGATAGAGCGCATCCATGACAAACGTGAGTGATAATCCAGGCTCAACTCCTGGACTCTTTCGATATCCGGTTGGAAGCAGCTCCAACTGATATCCAAAGACGACGACGAGTGCAATCGCCAGTACGTAAAACGGAACCGACGCAAAGAGAATTGACGCACTGCTAGAGAACAGATCGAACGTACTCCCTTCGTTGTACGCCATCAGCGCACCCCAGACGACAGCAATGACGAAAATTAAAATCGTTGCTGTTACCATGATGAACACCGTCCACGGGAGCGCATCAGCAATGATCGCTGTAACGGTACGCGAATCTGAGAACGATTTACCGAGATCGCCCGTTAGAAGCGATGTGATGTAATCGTAGTATTGAATATAAATTGGCTGATCAGGACGAACGTTCTGATACGTCTCGAGCATCGCATTTATCCGAGAGGATGAGATTCCCTGACGGATTAATTTTGCACGAAGCTGCACTAGTGGGCCACCGGGAAGCAACCGAATCATCCCAAATGTAACTGTGATCACAACCCATATGGTTAATACAGCCCGTATTGTACGTTGAACGTAATAGTTACTCATAGGTACTCTGTAAATATGTTTTGCATGTTCATATCTATCGGAATAAAGCTGATTGGTAATATGAGTTTCGGTAAGTGCTTCGGTTAGTTTCCAGTGTACTTCATTTCACCCATACGTGGAAGCCACGTGTTGGCCCACCGAACCTGTGCAACGTCGGCGTCTGGCTTGGGGATATCCCATTTGTCGCCGGCAGTGAGGAACGTCTGCTCGAGCTTTTCGAGAACGGGGATCATCGGAAGGTCCTGATTGGTGACCCACGCCTGTTCAACGACGATCTCTTTGATTTTTGCTTCCTCTGTGTTTGTGGCCATCTCGTTGAGACGCTTGGATGGATTGACTGTCATCGTGCCTGAACCGGTACGAGACGGAACGGTCACGTCGTTTCGACTCCCACCCCGAGATTGGTCGGCCGCTGGGTAATTGTATGTGAACCCACGGAAGTTCTTAACGAGCTGATGATGGAGTGAAAAGTACGGATAAGCCCCTTGTGGTGCGCCATCGAGCCAGCCACCAGCCGAAATCGCGTAGTCGCCGTTCGGCCATATGTTGCCCTGCAGGTTTCCAAAGCTCCGCCCGTCGACAGTCGCCTCGAAGCCAAACGATGTGAGCTGATCGACAATCGTCTGTGTTGCGGTGTTCCAGTCGGTCCAATCTGATGGAACAAGAATTGGAAGTTTAACAGCGGTACCATCCTTGTCCGTCCAGGTACCACCCTGTTTCGAGTATCCGGCTTCTTTGAGGACTGCAGCGGCTTTTTTAGTCTGGGAGCTGTCAACTCCATACGTTTCGAAGGAACTCATTGCATCGCCCAACCACTGCTTTTGATTGGACGAAGCGATCCCAATCGGGATTTCAGGAACCTGCTTCGAATCCGCGGAGACGTTGTTCATCACCTGCTTCCGGTTGATAACGTACTGAATCGCCTGCCGCACGGCTCGGTCTCCAGCGTGACGGTGCGAGTGGTTCGGAACCAACCCATACCCCCAGTTTCCTGGAAGCTGAATTTGTTTAACAGAGTCCGGTAGCTCCTCAACGATGCGCGTCGGCATGAACAAGGAAAATGCCGAGTCGATGGTTTGGTTCTGTAGTGCCTGTTGAACCGCCTCATTCCCGTCCTTGTAGACGAAGACGTATTCGCCGAAGTTGATCTTTTTCGAGTCTGGATGATCATCTCGCAGCGTGAGGAGTAATTGCTGTTGTCCAGCGCTGTCGAATTCGAACGGGCCGCTGGCAATCGGCTCTTGCCACGCAAACTCCTGCAGTTCCCTGATACCTTCTTTCTTGTTTTTCTTGATCTTCTCGAGATACTCGCCGAATACGCTCTTTTTTTGCCTGACGAATCGACCACTGAGTATCTGGAACTGGACGATCTTCTTGTTGATCGTCGAGTTGAACTTCATCACGACGGTTTTGTCGTCGGGTGTCTCGATCGAATCAGTGTAATCAGCGTAGGTTTCTCCCGTATGCAATCCGATTCGGAGCTGTGTGGCGACGTCGGCGGATGTGACATCGTCACCGTTTGCCCACGTCAGCCCGTCACGAATCGTCATCTTGAACGTGTTTCCACCGTATTCCCAATCTGAAATCGCGTATGGTTTGAACTCGCTCGTGGCGAAGTTGTACTTCGCAAAGGCATCGAACAGCACCTGTCCCGAAATTTCGGCGAGCTTCGATGGATTGCTCGGATTCCACTGCATGTTCTTCGGGATGATGTTGGTATAGCTCGTGTGCCGACCGTTCTCTCCACCTCCCCCGTCACCACCATTGTTGCCGAATGTACAGCCTGCAAGGGCGGCAGCCCCCGAAACTCCAACTAATCCGACAAATTGGCGACGATTGAGTATATCTCTATGGCTCGTGGCTTTCTCTACCATGTTCCACTCTGACTGCGGGGAGTACTCCGTAATAAGTGTTGTGGTGACATTCTCCTGAGACGTATGTAAGAAAGGATACCAATGTGGCTAACCTAGGCCTTGATCAGCGATTGTCCAACCGAAGCGAGTTGAAAAACCGCTGGCGGCGATTGTTTAGCCCTCACATTTGCCACCACTTAGATTAATCCTGTTATCGTCGATGGCCTGGATGATTGCGGTATTCCGTGTTCGTTCAAGCAACGAACTCCATAGTTCGCTTCGACTTCTCACGGAGTATTATCTCAAAGTTGTGGCTTCTATCTACTATGAGTCGATCGCCGGTGGTGGTGACCCATACCATTCCCCGACAAAGCACGAGAGATCCTTCCATTACAGTATCTTCGAGATCAGAATGAGTAGTGCCGAAACTGAAGCCAACTCCCGATTGAGCACATTTCATTTGATATGGTCAAACAACTCCGTTGTAGCGAATATACTCGAAATCTGTGTTGATAATATAGAACGATCATCGATATTATACCATCCTTCGGACGCGAGAGCAACATGAGATGAACCTAACTGAATCTCCTGAGAAGCGTGTTGATTTGTTCGCGTCGTCTCAGTTGGGCACTCATCATCGATATCAGAAGCTGAATTCTAACTCTTCACACTGTCCCCGAGACGTGGTCGTCTTTCTCGTGAACGGGTAACCCGACTGTACGACATGGTGAAAAACCCCAGCAACTGAGTTCCCAGATCTTGACAGTGCTCACTCGCAGCATTACACTAGTACTCCTGTAACGCCAAACAGTGGCAATCTCACTCCCGGTGTGTTTACTATATGGAAACGATGGATGTCTGGTGTGACATTATTATAAGCCAGCGTGTCGCCGTCTTTGACAGATTCGGATCTACTCGCAGATATTCGAGTTGCCAGCAACTCGATGACGGTAGGGCTTTCGTAGACCCTGTCCACACTGCAGGGGCGATTGAACCGTGTAATGAACGATGCTATCATCTCGATCGAGACAGTGTTGTGAATCGATGCGACCTTAGTTTACACGGAGCAGAATTGCTTGTTCAATAGAGTTCCCAACTGTTATGTAATCGAGAGAACTGTGGCGCTCTGTCAACTGTACTGAAGACGAATCAGATAGGATTTGCCATTATAGAACATGATCGAGGAGAATCGAGACAGCAATTACTACGGCAAATCGGTTCAGTGACAGCTCGAATCGTATCATTCACGACGGAGCTGCCATCGTTACAGTCCATTTTGCCATTGCGCTTTCGGCACCAGCGATTGCTGCGGATTAGTCACAAACTGTAATCAATATCTGGGATGAGACACAGTAACACCTTCAATTTGATATTTATCCGACTACATTCGAACCGGCACCCACTGACGACCCAGTAGCGGTACCTGACGGTTGTTGCGACCGTCGTCAGCGATCAAGCACTGTTGCGCCGTGTTCCAGCGATTCGAGCGGGTCATTCGGTTCATCGTGTTCGTACACGAATGCTGTCACATCATTGGTACGGGCTGCGTCGAGACATTGTTCGATGTCGACATCACCAGTCCCAACTTCGACCGGTGTTGCGGTTGCGGCATCACAGTCCGTGATATGGACCAAATCGATGCGGTCAGCGTACGTCTCGATGAACGCCACTGGATCACTCCCACCCGCTTCGACCCACCCAGTATCGACCTCAATCCCGAGTGCGTCGCTGCTCTGTTGTACGAGTTCGTCGAGAGCGGTCTGCCCCTCGACAGCGACGAGTTCGTGATCGTGATTGTGATAATGGAGCGTTCTGCCGGAATCAGCCACCTGTTCAGCGAGGTTCGTCAACCGAGTTGCAGTCTCTGTCACAGCGTCGACATCAGCAAAGAGCTCTTGGTCGAGCCATGGAACGACAAGCGTGTCACAACCGACCTCAGCGTATGCTTCGATTGTGCCTTCGAGGTCCGATTCCAGTGCTTCGATACCGACGTGTGCGGATACCGCTTCGAGATTAGTCCGATCAAGAGCGTCTGCGACTGCCGTCGTATCAGCATCTGCGAATCGATGGGCGAACTCGACGCCGTCAAAACTCGTCTCACCCACTCTGTCGAGCAGTGACGGGAGTGATTCATCGATGTTGCGAAGTGTGTACAACTGTATTGCTGTTGTGCTCACAGATGAACGTTCATCCCTGGTATTAAATAACCACGGCTCGACGCGGAGTCGACTCCTACTTCGATGAAACCGGTACCACTCGTCGACACGTCACCCTCCAGCCGTGGCCAGTGTTTGACTGATCAGCATCGACACGGCACGTGGTTCGCTCACGCACAACCGACAACCATCGAATGCACGACTTCGTTGGAACTGTCGTACGCCGAACCTAATCGTCGAACGAAATCACTATCTAGGTGGTCGTTCAATGTAACTATTAGCGGATGAGTCAGTACACAGTTGCAATTATTGGAACGGGTCCGGATCCAAAGAATCCAACCGTTGATGGATTCGCTATGGGATACCGACACGCAGAAGCGTACCGGAACAATGAACAGTGTCGCCTCGTCGCTTGCGCGGATATCGTCCGTGAGAACGCCGAGGCGTTCGCTGACGAGTTCAGCCTCAATACGGACCAGATCTACGAGGATTACGAAACGATGTTCACTGAGGCCGAACCAGATCTTGTCAGCGTAACCGTTCCGCCAGCGATTCACGAGGATATTGTCGTCGACTGCGCCCGGAGTAATGCCGTTGAGGCCGTTCACTGCGAGAAACCGATGGGCCACACGTGGAAAAGTGCCGAACGGATGGTCCAGTCGTGTTGGAGACACAATACACAGCTCACGTTCAACCGACAGCGTCGGTTCGGCCGACCCTTCACGGAGGCAAAGCGACTTCTCGATGAGGGGACCATCGGCTCACTCCAGCGCGTGGAAATTGGGTGGGGTGATTTCTTCGACACTGGTGCTCACATGGTCGATCTTGCCGTGATGTTCAACGGCGATCGCCCTGCCGATTGGGTTATCGCACAGCTGGACTATCGAGAGGAAGACGTCAGATTCGGAGCACACCAAGAGAATCAGATGTGGGCTCAGTGGCAGTACGACAACGGTGTCTATGGGACGCTCTCGACCGGGGCGGGTTCGTCGTTGGTCGGTGCTGCGCTCCTTTTGCGCGGGACTGCCGGGACGATCCGAATCGATGTCGACGGCGGTCCGATGCTCGAACTCGAACACGATGGGACACGAGAGAGTATCGATGTCGGTGGCGAGACAATCCACGGCACTCCGCAAGATGGTGACCGATTCGGCTCTCATCTTCACGACCGAGCTGTCAGTGATATCATCAGCGCCCTCCAACACGATGACGAATCACAGCTTTGTGGTCGTATCGGCCTCAACACTGCCGAAATTCTCTTTGCTGGATACGAATCTGTTCGTCGCCGAAAGCGAATCGATCTCCCACTCGATCTCGACGACAACCCAATCGAACAGATGGTCGAATCGGGAGCGCTCTCGCCGATGCCGGAGAGCAAAGAGTAAGACACTCAAACAGTACGAACGCCGCTCACAGCCGCATTACTCTCTGAGGAATCGACGTTTGTTTCTATGGCTCTCCTTTGCGTCTCGGCTTTCGATCGCGTACCACAGTGTCGTCTGGAATGAAGTGGTATACACCGATCAGAGATCAAACTCGGAGGTACATAATTTTGTTACTAAACGTAACTATTATTATACGCGAGTATAGTGTGTATTGACGTACCACATCATCGTGTATACCAGAGTGATTCGAAACGATCGCTCACAGTATCACAGAGTAGTCGCTGTAATCACGTACGGCATGTTGAGCTCGCAACTCTCGACTGTGGGGTTGATCGGACGAGTCAAGACTGGGACGTCACGCAACCACTCGATACTGAAACAGCGTCCAAAAGCGCTGGAAGCTGGCGATCTCCAGCTTCCAATCCATTCAGATGCTTGCTACCGATCATCCCTCCTTACGAGCAGCACGAAGCACCCCTAATCCTCATTTTGTATTTAATTCACTAGATATTTTATAATCTTTACACTAGTAGAAAATATTATTAGTATAGAGTTTATTGTATGGTGATGTACCACGTAACAGTGTGTACCCAAGCAATGGAGGCCTATACCATATCTTACCATGAGTGGAAACACAGAACGGAACAGAACGAATGAATCGACACGGATCCGATCGAAGGTCCAAAACTGGTCAACATCGCGGCGGAATTTCCTGCGAGCGGCCGTAGCGGCAGGGGGACTTGCTTCGGGCTTCAGTTCAGTTGCGGTCAACGACGCTGCAGCGGCAGGCATTCCGACGCCGTGGCTCCACCGGGACGGCAACTTGATCAAGGATCCAGACGGCAACACGGTTACGCTTCGCGGTGTCAACATTGCGGATCCAAAGCGAATCGACGTCACCGCACCCGCACGTGGGATGACTGCCGTTCAGGTCATCGACATGCTCACCAACGAGAGTAACGGTTGGTATCCACGAATGATCCGGCTACCGGTTCAACCCGTCGACATCGGTGAGTACGAACCCGGTTCGGGACCACCGATACCGGCGTTCGATCAGAGCCAACTGGAGAGTTACTTGAACGACCATCTCGACGCGGCGGTCCAGCGATGTGCCGAGCGTGGCGTCTACTGTATCATCGACTATCATCGACACAGAGACGTTCAGTGGGCAGAGGGACAGTCGGGCCCCGTCAACACGGCCCTCCAAGACGAAGTCAACATGTTTTGGGACATCGTCGCCCCGCGCTACGCCGATCAGTCTCACGTCTTATACGAGGTGTACAACGAGCCACAGGAGCCGGGGATGTGGAATGATCCAACGACCACCGAGTGGGTAGCCGATATTTGGCGACTCTGGCTGGATATGGCTCAGCCATGGGTTGATACGATCCGATCTCATGCTGATAACCTGATCCTCATGGGATCGCCCAGTTGGTCCCAGAGCCCGGAAGGTGCGCTCGTTGAGGAGTTCTCTGGCAGTGATATCGCCTACACCTACCACGTCTATCCGGGTCACAATGTGAGTGCTGAGAGCTGTCACTGCTGGGATGACGCCACAGTGAATGGCGAAGGCGTCGCGCAGGTGTATGAACAGGCTCCACTGTTCGTCACTGAATTCGGTTGGGAACAGAACGCTGGACGGTACATCGGCGGCACGGATACGTTCGGCAATGCGTTCCTCGATTGGCTCGGACAGAGCGATGCGATCCACTGGACCGCATGGGTTGCCGATCCCGTCTGGCAGCCAGTCATGTTCGATCGCCCGTTTGCCGATAATGCAGACGACTCAGTTGGAGATCCGTACAACGGGACCGTCCCCGAGGACTGTCCAAACGTGCCCTGTGAGTGGTCTCTCAACACAGGAAGCGGATTTATGGGCGATACCATCAAGACCACGCTGTCGAATCTTCGCAACGATGGCGTTCCCGGTAGTGGCGGTGGTGGTGGCGATACGACCGCACCGACAGCGCCCTCAAATCTCTCGGTGACGGAGACGACCAGTTCCTCAGTCACTGTGAGCTGGGACGGCTCCACTGATTCCGGTGGGAGCGGGCTGGCTCATTATGCGGTGTCGGTCGACGGAAGCCAGAACCAGACCGTCTCCGCTGGCACCACCTCGACGACGGTCGATTCGCTCGCTTCGGAGACGAGCTACGAGATCGGTGTCACCGCGGTCGATGGCGCGGGGAACACCTCCGGTGCGGTGACGACGACGGCGGCGACGGATGGCGGATCGACAGGCGGGTTGGTGATCAACGACTACGACGGCTCGCCCGCGTGGTCGTCAAACACGAACGATCTGGGCCAATGGTGTGGCGGTGGCTCGTTCCAGAACGGCGGTGGGGCAGTCTCTGGGGACGCCCTCGTTCTCGAGTACAACAACGGCGGATGGATACAAGAACAGATCAACCAGGACATCAGCGATTACACGACGCTCGTTCTCACCGCGAAAGGCGCATCTGGCGGCGAGGAAAGCGGCATTCAGTTCGAGATGGGCGGCGTGAGCACGTCACTTTCGAACGTCACCACCGACAGCATCGGCACGAGCGCTGCGGACGTGGCAGTTGATCTGGAGTCGGCGGGCGTCGATCGCTCTGCCTCCTCGTTGTCGCTCCGACTGAACTTCTGGGGAGCCGGAAGCAGTACTCTCTCCATCCAAGAACTCAGACTCGAATAGCAGTACGATCCCTACACGAGTAATCGACAATCACGTTGTCGATAGTCGGCCTCAGTGCTGGCGTCTCCAGCGCTGAGATCAAATCATTTCATTGGTCAATTCGACGAATAATGTCACACGACAATCAAACGAACGAAAGCAACACTGGATCGCATAGCAACCGAACGATCGACACGCTATCCCGGCGCGATGTCCTGAAGTCCACGGTTGCGGCTGGTGCATTTGCGACTGGTATTGGCACAGGCGTTGTCGGTACAGCTGGAGCAGCGGTGATCCCGACGCCACCGCTGCACGTCGACGGTAACCTGATCAAAGATCCCGACGGCGCAACGGTTTCACTGCGCGGCGTCAACATTGCGGATCCAAAGCGAATCAACGTAACGTCGCAGGCACGCGGAAAGACAGCCGAGCAGGTCGTCACTATGCTGACCGACACCAGCCAGAACTGGCATTCGCGGGCGATTCGAATACCAGTTCAGCCAGTCGATATTGGCGAACATCCACCCGGAGAGGGGCCATCACCGGTGGCGTTCACTCAAAGCCAACTCGAAAGCTACCTCACAGATCACCTCGATCCGCTGATCGAGCACTGCTTAGCGCGAGGGGCGTACGCCATCGTTGACTATCACCGTCACCGCGATATCCAGTGGACGAACACGTCGCTCCACGACGAGGTCGAACTGTTCTGGGATACGGTCGCACCACGGTATGCCGATCAGCCACACGTCATGTACGAACTGTACAACGAACCACAGGAACCCGGTATGTGGGGTGATCCGACGCAAAAGTCCAACTGGGCGGATGTCTGGCGCGACTGGAAATCCACGGCCCAGCCGTGGGTCGACCTGATCCGCTCACACGCACCGGACAACCTCGTCCTGATCGGGTCACCGAGCTGGACCCAGAGTCCCGAGGGTGCGCTCGTCGAACCATTTGATGGCAGTAATCTCGCCTATACCTACCACGTCTATCCAGGCCATCAAGTGAGCCAATCCAGCTGTCACTGCTGGGACGATGCCACAGTGAATGGCGAGGGCGTCGCGCAGGTGTACGAAGAGTATCCTCTGTTTGTCACGGAGTTCGGCTGGCAAGAGGGTGCTGGGCGGTGGATCGGCGGTACGGATACGTTTGGTTCGGCGTTTCTCGACTGGCTCGAACAGAGCGATGCGATCCACTGGACTGCGTGGGTTGGCGACCCGGTCTGGTTGCCAGCAATGTTCGACATGCCGTTCACTGATATCAGCTGGGAGGACAACATCGGAAATCCGTACGAAGAAGACGTTCCGACGGAGTGTCCGAATCTCCCCTGTGAGTGGTCTGTGCTCAGCGGCGACGGGCAGATGGGTGATGACATCAAGAACACGCTGAACAGTCTCCGTAATGACAACCCACCAACTGTCCCCTACGACGAACAGCTGCCGCCGGTGCCGTCTGGTCTCACTGTCGATGGTGTGACCGAGGTCACCGTCGACATCTCGTGGTCAGCCGTGACGGATAACGGCGACGCCGGATTGAGCCACTACAACATCACTCTCGATGGGACGAAGCGCACAGAGGCCCCGAAGGGGACAACAAGCACTACGATCTCAGAACTCACTGCTGATACGACGTACACGATCGGCGTATCGGCGGTTGACCGCGCGCGTAACGAATCCTCGACGGTAACTGCGCAAGCGACGACGGACGTTTTCGAGGATTCAACGGCACCGTCGGTGCCAGCAAATCTCTCCTCGCCATCGAACACCTACCGATCGGTGACAATCTCGTGGGACGCCTCGACCGATGCGGGGGATGCAGAGACAGCTGGACTTGGTCACTACAACGTCTACATGGACGGTACCAAAGAAACAGAAATCGAAGCAGGAACAACGGAGGCGATTCTGACCGGATTGGACTCGGACACCACCTACGAATTCGGTGTGTCGGCGGTCGACCGTGCGGGCAACGAGTCCACACAATCGACGCTGTCGGTGACGACCGATCTGGCTGGGGCGGGTCCAGATGACTTGCTGATCAACGACTTCGATGGATCGCCAGCGTGGCCAACCTCGAACGACCTCGGCAACTGGACGGGTTCGGGTGGCTTTGAGAGCATCGGTGTGACTGATGGCACACTGCGCATCGACTACAACGCCAGCGGCTGGTACGGCACCAAGGTGGCCCAAGACATCTCGAACTACTCGGCGCTCCGGATGAAGGTCGTCGGCGACAACGGCGGCGAACACAGAGATATTCAGCTCTCATTCGGTGGCGTCCAGCAGATGCTCCCTCAAGTGACCGACAACACGATCGAGACGACGCCGACGATCGTCTCGGTTGATCTCGAAGCCGCAGGCGTGGACCGTGCATCACCCGGTCAGCTCGATCTCCAGTTCTACAACGGGGGCAACAGCGCTATCGAAATCGAGGAGCTCTGGCTCGAACAGAGCTGAGATGATACCTGAATGATGTCTCCATCAGGCATCCGCTCTATCGACGTGATGTATCGATCCCGAATCACACCCACGATAACAAAACAGATCCGATCGACATGACACACGACATGAACGCAGAACGAACCGACACACTGCCAGAAGGAGACGAATCCACAGCCCGTGACCAGCGGATTGTACGGAACACGAGCCGGCGCGTCTTCCTACAGGCTGTCGGTGCCGGTGCAGTGCTCGGGGCCTTCACGATTGGCCACGCAGAAGCGGCTGGAATTCCGACGCCGTGGCTCCATCGGGACAGGAATCTTATCCGAGATCCAAGCGGAAATAAGGTGATTCTCCGTGGGGTAAACATCCCCGACGTGAGCCGTCTGAACGCGGACAACTACTACTCCTACACAGCTGCGGAGTATATCGATTGGGCCACGAACGGGAACGCTCCCCCTGGGACCGACGATCCGAACGGCTGGTACGCTCGGGTGATTCGGTTGCCTGCACAACCAGTCGATATCGGTGGCCACTCGCCCGGCGCGGCGCCTCCCGCACCGGCGTTCACCCAGAGTCAACTCGATAGCTACGTGACGAATCATCTTCGCCCCGCAGTTGACCACTGCCGTGATCGGGGTGTCTACTGCATCGTCGATTATCACCGTCACCGCGGCCAGTACGACGAGAATCTCTGGTTCACGAGCGACGCTATCGACAATGAGGTCCAACTGTTCTGGAACACTGTTGCTCCCGAGTTCGCCAACGACTCGCACGTCCTATTCGAGGTGTACAACGAGCCGACCGAGCCGTATCCCGACGACGTGGACCCGGCCTCGGATTCGCAGGCGGCGCTGGACGCGTGGAATCAGTGGAAGCAGAACGCTCAGCCGTGGGTCGATACGATCCGCCAGCACGCGCCACAGAACCTCGTACTCATCGGATCGCCACGGTGGTCCCAGTGGACCGCTCAAGCCCCTCGAAACGAGTTCGATGGAGATAATCTCGCGTATACAGGCCACGTGTACGGCCAAGACAATCTCAAGCCGTTCGCTGACTCGTTCGGCGCACCGTCCCAAGACGTGCCCGTCTTCCTGACTGAATGGGGATACAAGACCGGTCGAGCACCCTACTTGTCTGGTACAACGGCTGTGGAGGGCCAGATGTTTCTGGATCTCTTCGACAACTACCCGATCCATCCCATTCCATGGGCCTTCGACTTCCGGTGGGTGCCCCAGTTCTTCAACAGGCAGACGCGCGACGATTGGGAACTGCTCCGCAACAACGAGACCCACGGTGGACTCGTGAAGGATCTGCTCTATGAGAACCGAAACAACGATCTCCCGACCGATGGAGGGAGCGCTTGACACCCTCCGACCGATGGACGTAGAATACAGACAATGACAGAAGACACACACGATACCGGCTCGACAGAGGACCGAGAGACGAACAGCGCTACCAGTAAACAGCGATCGAGCAATCGATTTGTCGACGTATTCGGTGGTGCTTCACGCCGGGATTTCCTGAAGGCGGGTGCCGCCATCGGGGTCGGCAGTCTCGCACTCGGTTTCGGAAGTTCGGCGATGGCCGCGAAAGTCGAGGAAAAGTGCAACACTGATTACGGCAAGATCGACGTCGGGAACGGGTTCACGCTGATGGACAACCAGTGGGGGATGGCAGGTGCCGATCAGTGTATCTGGCTCAACGACGACGGAAGCTATGGGTACGACTTCGACGCATCGAACGCAGGCGGCGGGATCAACTATCCAGAGGTGTTCATCGGAACGCGACCGTGGGGTGACGACACGGGCGTCGCCGAGTTCCCTCTCCAGCGCCAAGACGTTGATGAGTTTGTGATGGAGGTTGATGCCGACAGCAATATCTCTGGCGGCGAGTGGGACTGGGCCGAAGAGTGGTGGTTGATGGAACAGCCCCCTGACCAGCAGACCGAAACACACCAGTACGAGATCATGCTGTTGCTCGATTGGGGTGGTGGCCACGATCACGGAGGTGTGCAGGTTCCCGGTGCCTGGACCGACCGCTTTGGCAACACGGTTGATCTCTGGACCGTCTATAACTCCGGTGGAACGAGCGCCAAGTTCTACATCTTCCGGATTCAGGGTGGTCACGATGGCGGCAAGATCGACATGGCAGAGATCATCGAGTATCTCAGTACGAACGAGGGAATCCGAGGCGACCTGTGGCTTTCGGGTATCGAACTCGGAAACGAGTACTGGAGTGGTGCCGTGGGACAGACCACCTACAACACGTTCAATGTCACTATCAACGGCTCGACGTACACGAGCGGGAGCAGCGACGGAGCCGAGACGCCAACAGCAACACCGACAGACACACCCACCGACACACCAACTGACACGCCGGGTGGCGGGCTAGTGATCAACGACTACGACGGCTCACCCGCGTGGTCGTCGAACACGAACGATCTGGGCCAGTGGTGTGGCGGCGGCTCGTTCCAGAACGGCGGTGGGGCAGTCTCTGGGGACGCCCTCGTTCTCGAGTACAACAACGGCGGGTGGATGCAAGAACAGATCAACCAGGACATCAGCGATTACACGACGCTCGTTCTCACCGTGAAAGGCGCATCTGGCGGCGAGGAAAGCGGCATTCAGTTCGAGATGGGCGGCGTGAGCACGTCACTTGCTGCGGTGACAAGCGACAGCATCGGCACGAGTTACTCTGATCTCACCGTCGATCTGGAGTCGGCGGGCGTCGATCGCTCTGCCTCCTCGCTGTCGCTGCGACTGAACTTCTGGGGAGCCGGAAGCAGCACTCTCTCCATCCAAGAACTCAGACTCGAATAGCCAAGTAACCACACGTCCAACAGAACAATGACACCAGACGATACATTCAAGCAGCAATCGAACGACAACATCAGAAGCGAAGACGAATCGTTCGGTACTGTTCATTCGAAATCGACTCGTGACAGTACCGCAGTTCGTTCGAGTTTGTCGTTCAGACGTCGGACTGTTTTACGAGCAGTGGGTGGCGGTATGGCACTCGGGCTTTTCGGCAGCAGTCCGACGAGCGGGGCAGCGGCCTCGTTCGGTGATGGGGTCAATCTCCAGCCCTCGTATTTCTGTCGCGGTGACCAGAATTTGGGCTGGGGTCTCATGAACCAGTATCCGGATATCCAGACGGTACGGATCGAAATTGAGCCGTTCTCGTTCAACGAGATCAGCACGACGAGAGACGACGCAAAGCGATGGATCGACGAGGCCAACAGTCACGGATACGAAGTGATCGCAAGCTACCATCACTATCCGGATAACGGCTCGTCCAACGCGTCTGCACTGCAGACCGCGGCCGACTGGTGGGTCGATCACTATAGCTACCTCTCACAAGACTCGCCGTTCACCATTAATATGATGAACGAGTGGGGTGATCACAGCGTCACGGCTAGCCAGTACGCGTCGGCGTACAACGATGCACTCAGTACAGTTCGGTCGGGGACGAACTACTCCGGTCCAATTGTCTGTGACGCCCCCGGCTGGGGACAGGAGACACACCGACTTGCCGACGCTACATCACAGATCGACGATGACAACATCATTTGCTCGGTACACGTGTACCCGAGCGGATGGAATCAAGAGGTCAACGAGGCGCTACAGCCGTCCCATCTGGATGTGGTGGACGAGACGGGGTATCCCTGTATGGTTGGAGAGTTCGGAAACTGGGCATCGAGTCCCAGTGGGGCCGACTGGTCCGCGATTGTCGACCACGCTAAATCCTTGGGCTGGCCGGTGATCGGATGGGCATGGAACGGTGATGGCTCTGGCGATCCGATGAATATGTCGTCTCCTTACTGGGGCGACGACTGTGGTGCGACCTCGTATTCGGCATCTTCGTACTTCGATGTCGTGTACAACAAGCTCGGTAACGGCGGGAATGGCGGTGATGACACGACGGCTCCGAGCCGACCCCCTAATCTCTCGGTGACGGGCACAACAAGCTCTTCAGTTAGTGTGAGCTGGGACGGGTCCACTGATTCTGGCGGAAGCGGGCTGGCTCATTACGCAGTGTCGGTCGATGGCTTGCAGGACCAGACCGTCTCTGCTGGGACCACTACAGCAACCGTCGACTCACTTGCTGCGGAGACGAGCTACGAGATCGGCGTCTCTGCGGTTGATGGCGCAGGGAACGCATCGAACACGAGTACCGTTACAGCGACAACTTCCACAGGGGATGGTGCAGGAGACGTGCTCGCGGAGGTAGAGCCGAGCACGACGACTGCGACCGTTGGCGAGCGGATCACGTTCCAAGTCGCGGACACTTCCGGCGATGAGCGGTGGATCACAGCTCTTGACTGGACGTTCGGGGACGGCACGACCGCGAGGGGCTGGTGGAACGAACACGCCTACGCGGCCGCAGGCACTTACACGGTCGCGGTGACGGCCACCGCTAACGACGGAGACACGACCACTGACGAGGTGACCATCACTGTCTCCTGATCAGTCTGGAGTCGTTGGTTCCGGTCGTTCGAACCGAACGACTCAGTCTCGAGATTCCATAGCATACCTCGCTCAGAATCAAATCTGAGAACGACCACGCGGGCGAAATCGGCCAACCCAAGACATCGAATCCAAACAGCCGAGTCGGTCTTAGTCCCACTATTTGCATATACAGAAAAGTAATATAATATTCATATCTAGAAATAAAATTTAAGGTTTAGTAAAATAATTGGTTCGTATGGTCAAACGAAGGGCCATACTGAAAAGTAGTATCGCATTCGGAACCCTTGGACTAGCAGGCAAAGTCGTGGGACAGCAGTCGACAGGATCTCTCGAAACGACGCCAGCAGCTGACGATCAGCTGCCGTCGACAATAACGGCAGAGACGACGATTGCCGAGCTGTGTCCTCAGTACAACGACCCATACTATGTCCCGCGTGACTTCCTCGATTACCTTCCGGGACAGAGTTCATCAAGCTCCGTAGCAGGAATGACAGATTCCGAGAAGGCAGAGCGGTTCGACTACAATATCGAGGCAGTTCGGAATAAAGTTGAGGATGGTACGCTCACACTCGGTGAGTTGGGCACGCAAGCCTTGCCATTTGTCCAGACTCTTGCGGCCGCTGATTTCCCGGCTCACGCAACCGTCAAGCTCCTTCCACGGCTTGCGTTGGTTCCCGACGAAACAGAACAACTGTCTCTTCACAATCAACCCCAGAGTGTTTGGGATGAGACTGCGGGTCCCGTCACTGCAAACAACAATCCGGCACAGTTCACGCAGAATCAGTGGCCGACCGATGCCCGCACATACAGTCCCGAGGAGGTCGCTATTCGCGATCGAGTTCACGACCAGCCAATGAACGAGGAGTGGGGAAGTGCTGCTCCGCTTCCAGACGATGTGCTTTACAGCGACACAAACCCCGTTCTCGATGCGGCGAGTCAGAAGGTTCATCCGGTGACTGGTGAGTCTCTCGATGGTGACGGTTTTACCGCCACTGCACCGATGGTAGCTGAGATCAAAATGCACGTTCTCAACGACGGCTACTGGTATCAGTATCTCAAATTCAAGAACGTTAGTTCGATTCCCTACCATCTCGATGGTGCCATTCTCTGGTGGTTAGGACCGTCGGGAATGGGTCGAAACCTAGCAGACGGTCACTACAACAATGTTCAGCGTCCGAATCCATCTCTCGGTCATCCACAACGAGACGTCATTGAGGTCATCCACGACGGTTACGAGGGTCTCTCTGTGTACGCGATTCGACTGGCCTACCACGATCAGCCCTACCACATGCGGACTGCCTACCCAAACCAGTGTTGGTCACTCGAAATTGGTACGCCCGCGTATGCGACGACCGTATCGTATCCGACGCCCGCGGAGCGCCAACAGCTCGTCGATACGATGTTGGATTCACTCCACGTCGAGCTGGAGACGAATATGGATATGAATGATGATCTCTTAGAGGCGGTTGACCTCAAACATCGGGTCCCAAACTAGCTGTGTTCCCAACGCGAAGAACTCGGGACTGTTGTATGCAATCTCAAGCAGACTGTTCGGGCAGGCCACCGTGGCCGCGATCGACGCTGGGAACTGATTGGGAGGATCGCTGGTCTAACTCTCGTGATCACCAACCGGACCGAGGCTGTTTGACAACAGTTCTAACACGAGAGCGTGAGTGTGACCGATCTTGGGAGAGCACTCTTGACCTTCCGTATGCGAACAGACCTGACGGTGATGTATTATACGAACATATATAATATCTTAGTGAAATAAGTCGTTATTCTACAACTACTACCGCGCAAAGTATAGATTCCGACCAATCAACTCGTATAACACTCGATCGACCATAACTGAGTTAGCATTCGACTGTGGAACATCATTTAGTTGGTATAATTAAAATCAGGTATGCTTAACAAAGCGACATATGGTTGTCAACACATCAGAGATCAAATATCCCAATAAAATGCTATTTACCAGCGCAAACCAACGAATCCACTCCATAGAACTTGATGAAATACTCGTTAATAGCACTTCTTTGACTGTTACTAATGTAATACGTGTAAAACACCAACCTTAATATATAGCTACAATTATCAAATAATATACATTTTTGAGAGTGTCTGACAGATGTATCAGCTAATGCCCATTACCTTCTATATCCTGATAGCTCCCATGATATGATTAATAGGTGTTATTTATTGCTCTGCAAGGACACTGCTCACAGAGTAGATAGTATCGTTGCCAGTACATTCACTTTCGCCTCGCTTAGCAGTTCTATATACCGTCTCGGGGCCACGAATGTAGTGGGTCGCTCCTGTCCTACAACTGCAAAACGTTACCATGCCATTAATCGAAACAAACCAAATGAGGAGAGACCGGTGAATCTTCCAGATGTCGTCTCACGAGATGAGTGGCGAGTCGCCCGTGAGGAGTTGCTGGCCAAAGAAAAGGAACTTACCAAAGCACGGGATGAACTGAACACCGCACGCCGTCAGCTTCCGATGGTCGAGATTGAGTCAGATTACGTCTTTGAGGGCACGGCTGGCGAGGCTAGCCTCCTCGATCTATTCGAGGGCCGTCGTCAGCTCATCATTTATCATTTCATGTTCGATCCAAATTGGGATGAGGGCTGTTCAAGCTGCTCGTCCGGAGCTGACGAAGTTTCGGAGGGGCTTCTCGAGCACTTACACTCCCGCGACACGACATTGGCGTATGTTTCCCGCGCGCCGCTAACCAAACTAGAACTATTCAAACAGCGCAAAGGATGGACGTTTCCCTGGTACTCATCGTACGATAGCGACTTCAACTACGACTTTCATGTCACTCTGGATGAGTCCGCTGCTCCTATCGAGTATAACTATCGAACCACATCCGACCACGAGAAAGCAGGGACGTCATACTAC
This sequence comes from Halocatena marina, assembly GCF_025913575.1. Lineage (NCBI taxonomy): Archaea > Methanobacteriati > Methanobacteriota > Halobacteria > Halobacteriales > Natronomonadaceae > Halocatena > Halocatena marina. The sequence continues at coordinate 1,102,478 of NZ_CP109785.1, forward strand.
GTCGAGGGCGAGCAACCCATCGAACGCCACGGACATAGCTGCTTTTTACGTGATGGCGACAGCGTCTTTCACACCTACTCCACGTACGGCCGTGGTGCCGAAATGGTCGGAGGCTCGTACTACTTCCTTGATCTGACTGCGCTGGGTCGACAGGAAGATTGGGAGAAGCCAGAGGGCCGCGTGAACCGCAAACGACCACCCGACCCAGACCTTTCGACGTAGACTGGATTCATTGTTGTCATCCAGGTTTTCGCGCGGATAGGATGGTTTCTGTGATCGTTCCAACTGCCATTCTCAAAAATAGCAAGTATTCGACATATACTTGTACACAGAATGTGAGATAACACTAAAGACGGCTAACTGTGATTTGGATCTCTAATCGATTCTGGCCCATGAAATCATTTTCATTGCACCATCTACCCAAACTGATTAAATTCGATATAGCGATATACACTGTAGCACTGAGGTGGGACAGAATATAAATGATACACGCCTGATTTATCTCACACAATTACCGTCGAGATTGAGAATGTCTAATCAGTTTGTTGAACGCTACCGGAAACTACTGCCCTTCATGCGTCACTTGAGCGTGGCATCACCATTCGATCTCCTGTCACATACAGATACGAAACGGCCCCCAGTCCTCCGACACCGATCAGCGCACCGACTAAACCAAGACTGGCGTACGAGTCAAGAACAGTGAGCGTTACACTTCCGATCGCCGACCCGAGCGCGATCCCTAAAAACTGTCCTGAGAGCGTAAGTGCCAAGACAACTTCTCGTGACTCTGGTGCGGCCTGAAGCAGGCGGTTCTGTTGGGTCGGAATCAGTGCGAACACTGCGCTTGCGCCAATCATGAGTGCTGCTATTGCACCCACAATCGCTCCGATCGATCCAGCAACCGGAGCCAGCAACCAGAATGGGAAAATGCCGAGAATCACACCGACGAAGATGCCAAGCAGCATTTTCGTTGTATTCCAGTGATCTGATCCATAGCCGCCAACAGTGGCTCCCCCGATGCCCCCGACGCCGAGAAGAAGCTGTAGTAAGCTAACACCAGTGTTGCCGAATCCTGTGATGTTACGCAGCAACGGCCCGATGAATGTGACACCGACAAACACACTTGTGAACGCTGTCGTGATCAATCCAATATTCACGATGACTGCTGGTCGCCTGATAACCTGTAATGCTTGAAGTCCGACAGTTGAGTCTGTAGCCTCAACTGATGGTAAGAACACCCACAATCCGATGAATGCGAGAAGAGCGATGCTACCGACAAAGGCAAAGGTTGCGCGCCACCCACCGTATCCACCAATAAGCGTCCCCAGTGGAAGTCCCACGACGAATGATCCTGCTGAGCCTGCAACGACAAGTCCAATTGCCTGACCTTTCTTTCCGGCTGGTGCGAGCGCGGCGGCGACTGAAACGGCAACAGGAACAAAGATCGCTGCCCCAACAGCAATGATTGCCCGATCGAACACGAGTAATTCGAACGTGGGAAGAATAGCGGCAACTGCGTTTGTAACACCGTATAACAGAACTGTCCCGAGGAGGAGACGTTTCCGAGCGACGGTTCCAGTGAGCGAGACGAGTATCGGTGAACCGACGATGACAACAACAGCGTAGATCGTTACGAGCAAGCCAGCACTTCCTTCCGAGACGCCAAGATCTCCCGCAAGTTCACCGAGCACCCCCGTGAAGACGAGATTACCCGTTCCCATGACGAATGTTCCGAAGGTTAGCACCAACAATCGCTTGTGCGGAGTGGTGTCACTCATCGGTTATCTATCCCCCCGACCACGACTGATCGATTGTTAGTCTATCGTCGGTTATCTCGATAATGAAGAGAGTAGCCGTCGAGAACAGTGTTGATACCAATGCTGTACAGCTTTGAGTTGATAATTTATCCATGACGTACTATCTCCTCGCGCACTACTTTTTATCCACAGGTGGTATAAATTAACTAGCTTATAACTAGTTTAATCGTGGTGGTTTATGATACTCACTCGGTTTCGGAAAATCGTTCAAAGAGTAGAACTGTCGTTTTACGCTTGCGCTCTGAGTCCGATGTTATTTCTCTGAATATTATAATTTTCCGGATCTAAATAATTGCAATATATAGTGTACGAACGAGGATACGGATTCCACGTGTTGGTTAATCAATAGCGAGGGGTCGTTAGCATGATGCGTGCATAGTGACTCCATACCCATATGACTATATTGATGCATTTGGCCGACACCAGCAGGAGGACGAATCCAAGCGCAGAAATGAGGAGTGCGCTGGTGAGTGTTTCAATCTGCCACGCTCCGAGCGCGAATGTCGTTGTGAGACCAACGAGGAGGGAGTCCCAACCGAACAAAAGCTGAAGGGTAATATCAGTACGTGGAATCGGTCCAAACACGACGACAGAAGTACTCTCGTAGTACAGAGGTGCTAGCAAGAAGCTGACTGTCGTCGCCAACAGCGACCCCACCACCCCAAACGCGACACTACCGTACGCGAACTCACTCAGCAGATACACCACCGCCGTCCACGTTTGCAGACGAGTCACAAGCTGCTTCGTTCGGGACCAGAGTCCTCGGGTCTTCTCAGCCGGAGTCGGGTGGATATCGACAGCTAACAACGTCCGAAGGATCATTCGTTCGAACGCTGCCAACGCAACCACCACGACGAGTAATCCGACGAGAATAGGGATCCCAACGAAGATGGATACGAGTGGCAGCCCCAGTAGAAATCCGGTTGTGAGTAGGGTGAAGTAACAGATTCCAAGCGGAAACATAACTACGAGATAACAAAGATTGCGGTACGTCTGCGTTCGTACTAGATCTTTGAGGAGATGGGAGAGCAGCCGAGAAATAGTCTTTGAGTGAGATGAGATTTTAATTGACATTTTGATACTCTACCCGTTCGAAATGTTCTCGTTCAACCGATAGACTGTGTGCATCCTTAATCGATCCGGTTCGACTAAATTGATGTCTGTTTCAAAATCAGGCGTGGTGATGCTGTGATAGTAGTGAGAGACACGGAATTAGTGGTAGCGTGATCAGCTGTGTATGCTAGCATGCAAAAGAGGCGACGCTGATCACGTCGCCATATATAACTATTTCCCAGAACTGCTCCGATAGCGACTCTGCTCCTCTGATTATACTGCGCTCCTTCAATCGAACAAATGGAGCGAAACAACGTATGGCTGAGACAGAGACAAACCGAAACCAGAAGCTGGCGTCATCCAGATCACAACCCGAGAAATCGTGTTATTTTGCGACAGATCGGCGAAATTTCCTACGTGCGGTGGGTGGTCTCACCACTCTCGGTTTGCTAGCAGGATGTATTGGTGGAATGAGCGAAAACGCAAACGCAGACGATAAAAGTGCAAGTAGCGTCGATGGCTGGCTCGCTGAGTCAGACAATTACGATTCGATCACGGACATGACGGGAGAAGCTGCTGTCACTATCGAAGTCGGTCCCGAGAGTAACGAACACGTGTTCGCCCCAGCAGCAGTCCGTATCGATCCAGAAACGACGGTCACGTGGAAGTGGATCGGCAGTGGATATCACAATGTTGTCGATAGGGATGGGCAGTTCGAAAGCGGGGAACCAGAGGAAACGGCCACGTTCGAACATGAATTCAAAACGACAGGAATGTACTTCTACTACTGCACACCGCATAAATCGGTTGGGATGAAGGGTGTGCTCATCGTCGGAAATGACAGTGACAGTACATCCAGCAATAGTACGGAAACTGGTACGGGTAGTGAATGAATCACGGACAACCCTACTCAGATGGGTTTTGCGGATTCGGAAAAATGCTTGTTCTGCCGTTTGAGCGTACTGGCTCTTGAATCGAGAAAATTTCTCGAATTACGGTTCGAGCACCGCTCGGAACCGGACCTCATTCTCCATCATCCGGTTGTACGCATCAGAGACCTCTGTCAGGTCATATACTTCCACTTCGGGCGTGATATCGCGAAGCGCGCTGAACTCCAACGCATCCTGAGAGTCACGGGCGTGTCCAGACGCCCAGCCGCGAACAGATCCACGTGTTCCAACCAATGTTGCTCCAGACACTTCGATTGGCTCGTCAGGAACCCCCACGACAACAACTTCACCGTCCATCCCCAAGCCAGGAACAATTGACGAGATAGCGGCTGCGTTCGGCGCTGTTGCGAGGATTGCTGTCGCACCACCCAACTCTGAGAGTGCGTTTGCGGCGTCTTCTGCTTCGGTATCAACGAAATGATCGGCGCCCAATTCGAACGCGTACTCTTTTTTATCAGTTCCACGTGAGATTGCAACCGTTTCGAATCCTGCCTGACATGCATACTGCACACCGAGATGACCGAGACCACCAATCCCCTGCACTGCGACGAGATCCCCCGCCCGAGCGTCTGTGTGCCGGAGGGCGTTATACGTTGTTACGCCAGCACATAGAAGGGGTGCAGCATCTACTGCATCGAGTTCACTGGGTACCCGAGCGAGTACCTCTGCGTTGATTGTAGCGTATTCAGCATACCCGCCATCGATTGTTACGCCGTGAATTTCTTCGTTTTCACACTGCTGGAACTCACCGCGCCTGCAGGCTTCACAGACAAAACAATGGCCTGCGTGCCAGCCCGCACCAACACGGTCACCTTCTGTCCACATTTCAACGTCCGATCCGACTGCATCCACCCGTCCGACAATTTCGTGGCCCGGGATTCGTGGATAGGAGAGACCGGGATAGCCACCGGTCTTCGCGTACGCATCGCTATGACAAACGCCACAGGCGTCGATCTCGACACGAACTTCTGTTGTGTCGGGGGCTGGAACTGCTAGCTCGACCAGTTCAAACGATGCACCAGGTTCAGGGACTTCTACTGCACGCATCGTATCGGACATAGCGTCTTACTCATCGAGCGCGTCATCAATAAAGATGCTTCAGCGGATATTACGTTGCGAAAGCAGGTAAACCGAATGCCTCCCATCACAAAGGAGAGAAGCTGAACCAAATCACGTATCTGAAAGTTGTAGTCTCGTATACAACTGTGAGTAAATTTCATAATAGACACACTAGATAGATGGTGTATGAAGTAGTATCACAAAACGCTTGGATAGTAAAATGGATCTTGAATCCAGTCTCAATAAACCACTACTCGTTATTGTGGTCGTGTTCTTGGTGGTAAGCACTGTCGTTCTCTGTGTCATTGCCTTTGATCGACCTCGCATTACGGCAGTCAACACTGAGTGGGGAACCGTTACGGAGGATCGGACTGAGATTGTGACACAACTCGCGATCGAAAACCCGCGTATACTGGGAATAATCGAACTCTTCGTCGACGTTGAGTACTCCGTTTCTTTGAACACCGTCGAAATTGCTCGTGGTGAGAAGCAGTCAATCCAACCGTCGGGGAAACAGAACGTTGTTACCGTTTCGACGTGGGCCAACAACGACGATATCCCAAAGTGGTGGGTAACACACATTAACAATAACCAGACAACGACAGTGCGAGTGAATACGGACGTGGTTCTCACGCACGATGATCTGAGAGTCCCGCTTAATTCGTGGACACGAACGCGAACAGTGAGAACGAATATACTCGAACCGCTACAGAATAATGAAACGCGCACGCTCCGTACATTCGATCAACCACTTTTCATCGTCAATCGAACAGCGGCCCATTGGGGACAGGCTACTGCCAGACAGACACCGCTTATTGCGTCTGCAACGATTACTAATCCACTTCCGAATGCGATTCCGATCCTCAATATAGGCTATACGATACGAATGAACGACATCCGCGTTGGAAGCGATGTCGTCGATCAGCGAACTGACATTCCGCCCGGTAGCACGCGAACGATCGAGACACGAGCGATAATTAACAATACTCGGCTGGATGAGTGGTGGGTGACGCATCTCCAACGTAACGAAACGACACAGCTGACTGTTGATTTCTACGCAACGATCGAGTACAATGGCGTCCAACGTCGCATTCCTCTCGATTTCCTCACGTATCAGCGAACGATTCACACACAACTTTTCAGCAAAAATAATTCAACGGAACGCGGTCGTGATAGTATATCTGATTTACCGCGGACACCTGCTCATTTATTTCCCAGCGACCGAAGACGGTTCTTGATGGAGAATCCTTCCGAACGACTTCAGCGAAATCGATGAACTGCTTCGGACGAATGCGGTCAGACTCACGAAATCAGCATAAACGAATGGAAGCTGTGTCGTTCGGTGGACTACCAATGGAGCTCTCATTGAAGCAGTTGTAGGCATACTAAATATAATATTTCAGACCTTATTATTTTTCACAGGTCAAAAGTTCGTCACTGTATCAGCAGTATATATCAGATTCTCATCTGTTGTAATAGCCATCACGTGACGTGATATGGTTGACAATCCAAAAGTGATTTAACGAATTCAATGAATGGCTTCGATAACACATGCGGAAACAATCAACTCGTCGTACATTTCTCGCTACCGTTGGTGTTGTTGGAGTCACGTCATTCGCTGGATGTTCGTCGCTCTCGGGTGGAGAGGATGCAGCGTCTCCCACGCCTGGAAACAAGACGGGCACTCCTGCTCCCACGAAGAGTACGAAATCTCAAAAGAAAACCAAGACCACTGCTAATTCAAAAGGCGGGACTGGTGGATCTCAGGGTCCCGGCACATCGATTGATGCGTTCGATGATCTCTCTCAGTGGGAAGTCGATTACGGCAAAGTAACGACGATCAAGCAGGACAGCTTTCAAGGAGGTCAGTCTGTTTCTCTCGAACCAAAAAAGAGCGGAGATGAGCCTATCGCTCGGATTAAGCGGTCTTTCTACCCGAAAACGTTAGATCTGAGTAAGCACGATCTCTCGTTGGCAGCGAAGGTGAACGATCCTGATGGCATCAAGGTGCGAGCAGAGGTCATCGCACCGGCTGAAAGTTCTATGCTCACCGCTGTTCGTCGGATTCCTCGTGATCTGGGTGATTGGGTTCGCTTTGATCTCGGTTACACGGCAAGTAATGGTACTCCGGTGATGGACAAAGTCACAGAGATACGACTCCAAATCGGACCGTTACAGGACGCAACTGACTTTCAGGTGCTGATCGACGATCTTCGTAAGGTCCCAAAATCCACGAAGGGTAAAGTGATGTTCCAGTTTGATGATGGGCACGTCAGCGCGTACGAAACGGCGTATCCGATCCTGAAGGAGAAGGACTGGCCCGGATCTGTGGCCGTCATTCCCGAAATCATCGGCAAGGACGTCCGTGTTGACGAACCGATGATGCGCGAAATGGGCAAGAGTGGATGGGATATGATGGTCCACTCCGGAGAGCCACTTCCGGAACATTCGGAGAAACAACAGCGCAAAATCCTTCAATCCAGTCAGCAGGCCCTCGAACTTCTGGGCTTCAAAAAAGGAGCGCGCCATATCGTTGCGCCTTACAATCGTATGAATAAGACGACGCTCAGGCTTGTCGATGAGCTCTTTGAGACGGGCTATCTCCAAGGAGGGTGTCCAAACAACGCCCGCCATCCGAGCAATCCGAATTTCATCTCACGCGTTGACGGAGACGATATCCGAGGAACGAAACGAGCACTCGACACTGCAGCCAAATTCAACCAGCTTGCCGTCGTCTATTTCCACGTTATCGGTGACGATGGGCTCCCCGTAAGCAAGTTTGAGGAAATTATCAACTATGTCGAGGAGACGGATTTAGAGGTCATTACTCCATCTCAACTCGTTGATGGAGACAATTATTGATTTCAGGGATAGTAGGACTGTTTTCGGGTGGATGTGTATCAGTACTGGCTCCACGTAATCGCCTGTTCACGACAGCTTGATAGTTCGAGTGTGTTGAGGTCACAAATATCCTGACTCTGCTCAGAGAATGCTCTGTGTCTCTGTGTTCCGAAAAACAACATCAATCAATGATTTCTCGTCTACTTCATCAGCGATTTTCTAAGATTGTGAACGACGTCACATTGTGTCTCTTTAGCACAGGTGGAAAATAGTGAAGGCAACATCTGTCCAGCGTTATTCGAGATGGTGATACTCGAGTTCGTATCCTTCATCGATCGCCGACTCGATCGCTGAGGAGGGACGTCCCGGTTCTCGACACCACAGCGTCGAACCAGTGTTCGCGTGCGCAGAGAGGATGTTCTTCTGCCACACTTTGCGTGTCTCAGGAAAATCGGTTCGGAAGTGCGCACCACGGGATTCCTTTCGCTTCAGCGCCCCCCGGAGAACTCCTTCTGCGACAGTGAGCATGTACGAGAGATCGATAGCGAGTTCGAACGCTTCGCTCGTGAGGCCTCCCGTGAATCGGAGTGTCGTCGTGCGGTCTGCGATGTCATTGACCATTTCGAGACCCTGCTGAAGCGTTCTCTCGTCGCGAAAAATGCCCGCGTGTTCATCCATTACCCGGCGGAGGTCAGCGATTAACGCAGAGGGATGAACGTTACCGTCGCTCTCGACGAACGACACGAGTGCGCTCATTGTTCGCTCGGCGTCAGCAAGTACGCCATCAGGCATCGTCGATTCACCGACACCGTGCGCCGCAATATGACTTCCAACGATCTGACCGACAACAACAGTCTCTGCGAGGGAGTTACCACCGAGTCGGTTCGCACCGTGAAGTCCGGCAGCCGTTTCACCGACGGCAAAGAGACCATCAATAGCTGTTCGTCCGGTCGTCCAGTCGATATCGACGCCGCCCATCGAGTAGTGGGCGGTCGGGGCCACTTCGATCGGCTGTTCGCTGATGTCCACTCCGAGGCTCTGGAATCGCTCAAACATACGGGGGAGTCGCTCGCGGATGAACGCTGTGTCCTGATGGCTGATGTCGAGATACACGCCGCCGTTGTCGGTTCCTCGCCCCTCGTCGATCTCGGTTGCGATGGCGCGAGCGACAACATCGCGGGCGTCCAATTCTAGCTGGACGGGTGAGTACCGCTTCATGAACCGCTCACCGTGACTATTGTACAGCCGACCACCCTCTCCGCGAACGGCTTCGGTGACCAATCGACCATCCCACGTCTCACCATACCGATCCCCGACCATCCCCGTCGGGTGAAACTGCACGAACTCCAAATCGAGGAGATCTGCGCCAGCACGGTACGCAAGCGCGGGTCCATCGGCCGTATTCTCATCGTCGCGTGAAGAGTGCCGTCCGTACAACGCTGAACAACCACCAGCTGCGAGAACAACGTGAGCAGTCTCAAAGAGAAGGAACTGCCCAGTCTCTACATCAATAGCAATGGCGCCATACACTCGATTGCCATCGCTGATCAGCTCGGTCACGAGAACGTTTTCTCGATAGGGAATGTGGAGGGATTTGGCACGCTCGATCAATGTATCGAGCAGTGCCTTTCCGGTTCGGTCGCCAACGAATGCCGTTCGGCGAAATGACTGGGCTCCGAAGTACCGCTGGTCGATGCGGCCACCGTTGGTTCGATCGAACGGCATTCCCCACTCAGCAAGCTCACGTAGACGCTCAGGCATTGCCTCTGTGACTACCTCCACAGCCACGGGATCGTTGATGAAGTGACCTTCTTGCAGCGTGTCTGCAGCGTGTATCCGCCAGTCATCATCAGGATCGTGACTTCCGAGCGCGGCATTAATCCCGCCGGCAGCCCACGTCGTATGAGCATCGCCGTGGTCACGTTTGCCGATTACCAGCGGTTCGATGCCGTGCTCGGCCAGTTCGATGGCGGTTCGAACGCCAGCAGCCCCGGCGCCGATAATCAACACAGGGGTAGTGATGTGCTCGTAGTCGGACGTTCGTGCGGTCTGCTCACACTCGGAGATCACACTGGATGGACTCTGGTCCCAGCGTGGATTCGGTCGTTCAGGAGGCACTGGCATACTTGATATTCGATACAGAGGAGTATGAGGTCGGTACCTCACAATGACGGTGTGAACGCGCGTAGTACGATTTCGCCAGAAAAGCTGGCTGATACGGCCTGTTTTATCAGTCAGTGAAACTCAATTCCCGTAAGGAGCTCTCGTTCTGCTTTGCGCAGATGTTCGAGGAATGTCGTTCGTGAGACTTCAAACTCCTCTGCGAGAGCTTGTGCGGTGACATCCCGTGGATAGTTATAGTAGCCTCGGGCTCGGGCAAGTTGAAATGCTTCTCGCTGACGGGGAGACAATCCATCGCTCGGCAAGTCACGTATTCCACTCGGCGTGTGCGTGGTCGTGAACCGCTCAATAGTGAGGTCGGCGTCGTAGGACGCCTCGATATCCGAAAGCATCTGATACACCGTCTCTCGGTCTGAGATGGTGAGGAGCGTTCGGCGCTCCCTTCCATTCTCGTGTTGTGACGGACCGTAGTGCATGAAACCGCGAGACGCAAAAGCGTCTCGGGTGCCTGGTACTGGGTTACATTCGACCAGTATATCCTGTGTAACTGGGCCGAATGCTCTCGAATCGGGTGCCGTCGATGGTGATAAAACAACCACCTCTTCGGTCAAATCAGTCTCGTCTACGGCTTCGATCAGTTCCTCAACAGCCTCCCGAGAATCGCCGTACGCTCGGTACAGCCTGAAGCGGTCTGCAAATTCGCTATTCGATACAGTCATTTCGTATCCGAGTAAGCCTGCATCAACCGCTTGGGTAACGTGCAGCGTCCAGCAGTCTGGGTGCCACATATCAACAGTCACATATATGAGCTCAGCACCGGACGAGTTCATGGTTGTATTTTGCCCTCGAAGCGTCTAACCTCTGTTGGCCTCTGTTTAGTTCTATTGAGATCCTACTGAAACCGGCACAATGAGATCCCACAGACGATACTAGTGCGGGTTCGGCGGAGGACAGTCCCGCCGTAAAAATATTCGAGTTGATTCTGTGGCGGTTAGCCGGAATAATAGATTCGTCTCGACTCTCGTCAACAACCACCGATCACATCCTCGTATCTATAATAGTGTGTCGATGAACGATTCTATTGCTTGTTCGAGCACATTCTGGTCGTTCGAAGGGGTGTCTGTGTTCGGTGTAGATTTGGAGACTTTGTTGGCAGCCTTTTTCGGGCTGTTTGGCGTGGGCGATGATGCGCCGATATTTTTCGGGAGCGATTTCCCTGAGTGTCTGATGTTTTTCAACTGTCCTGTCGAGGTGTCGATATCGACAGCTTTCGCGTTGACATCGATGACACTGTTCTGGACGAGGGAACCTTGGGAGTTCGGTAACGCGATACCCTGTCGTCCGTTGCCAGTTTGTTCGATATAGCAATTTTTGATCTTTGTTTTGTTGGCTTCTTCGGCAAGGATGGTCGGTCCCTCTGCTGCAGCGCCAGTGATCTGGACGGTGTCCATGTGGAGCCACCGCGCGCCCGAACTTGCGCTGTGACTGCCTTGTGAGGTTTTCCCCTCGCGGTAGATCGCAGGCGCACCATTGTTATTGAAGACAATCTTGGTGTCCGATATGGTAAGCGTCCGGCCACCGGTCCACATAGAGATGGCTTGCCCGGTGGTTGGGTTGTCTTGAATGGTGATATCTGTGTTCCGGACCTTTGCGCCAGCATCGTCAAACCCGCCTGTGTCACTGTTTCCTTGTTCGATGACAATACCGCGCAGTTTGAACGAGTCATCCTCCATTGTGCGGGGACCGGAGTACTTGCTCGGGTCGACTTCGATGGTTGCACCGTCGACGTAGCTGCCTTTCCCCGAAAAGCGGATGCCACAAACGTTGTTGTTGCGGTAGGTGCCGCCCTCGACCTGAACCGCGCTGTGCGATCGGCTCGCGTAGATGCCGTTGTTGCCGAACTCTTCGAGATGACAGTCGATGACTTTGACCGTCCCCTCGCCGCCGTACACCGAGATCCCGACCCGGCCGTCACCGCCTTTGTAATGCGCCCACGCCGAGCCTTTCTTCGCAACGAAGTTTTTCACGACGCCTGTCGCATTCGGGTCGTTCACACGAAGTTGCCAACAGCGGGTGACGTCTTTCGAATCGGCAGTGCCGCGCCCGATGTGCTCGATGTTCTCGATGTGGAAACCTCGCTCGGAAGCAACTCGAATGCCCGTCGCGGTGTTCTCTGGTCGCACATCGACATCGAAGTTCTCATACAGTGCTCGATCACACGAGCCGTTGATGAAGAATTCGTTGTATCCTTCGGGGAATGTGAACAGCACGTCGTCGCTCGTCCCGCGAATCCCGATCCGATCGGTATCGAGCGTTACCGACTCGTCCCAGTGATACGTCCCCGAAGGGAATTCGACGAGTGTTTTCCCATCGAGGGCCGACTTGACCTTGCTTGAGACGTCCGCGTTTCCCTTTGGATCACAGCCCAGATCAGCGACCGCATCGACAACGCGATCGAATGTGATCCCGTGGTGGGTCGCTGCGCGTGCACGCCCAATCTGCGTTGTACCGACCGCGGAACCGGTGATAACGGCCCCGGTAAGCTTCATATACCCACGTCTGCCTAAATATACGCTCTCCTTATTCTCTCGCTTGCTCTCTGCATCAGATGACATCGTTGGGTAATACAGGATTACTAAAAAGTAACTTTTGGCTATATACGTCTATTTTTCCCTGATAAACGTCAAAAATTGGAATCGATTACCCACAGTTGTATACCACGTGAGTATAATGTAGAAATTTCTATAAGACTAGTGGATAATCAGTGCTTATCGGTTGTAAGGTGCGGCTACCGCTTAAAATCGAGGTTCTCAGTGGAAAATCACTGTCCGATAGCGATTCACACCCACGTCTGAGGCGCAAGAATTAAAATGAAAAATGGTGTGGGAATGGGGAGTGGGTGTTCGGTGGATGTCCCACGAATAAGGTGGTCTTAATTGAATATGAGGAATGTATCCCAGTACATACGATAGCCAGACGTGATCCGATGGTACGTACCGCAATAATCCTACGCGGCATTTGCTCTCGAGTGGATCTTTTGACTCAGTACAGAAACGAAAGCATTCTCTCGTCAGTTACATCTGCACAGTACTGAGGATCGAACGAACGATTCGTATCCGCTTATCATCGCTTCGTTCTGGACGGGGCGGCTGTTGCAGTGTGCATGCCTTTCCTTCAAGAGACGGAGATACTCGTCAAAAGACGTCTTCAGTGCCTTAGGCCATACAATTCCAGTAATCGTGTATCAATGATATTGGGAGTTAAGCAAACACTACTGGTAATAGAAGATGTCTACATAGGTGACCGATATGCTCTGTATACATATCACTTCGTCTATTATTGCCCTCTCTCTTGATTTATTTATCATTGTTATGGTGGTTTTTTCAGAGTGCACCAGCCTCATCACAGACAACGTGGGTGCTGATATCAACGTAACAGAAGCAACAGTTGCGTCGGTAGCCGATAAGACAGTCGGTCAATCTCCATCACGAACCCAGCTATCGACACGCACCACCTCATCAACACCAGCGGACATTCAGCCACGACAGTCATCGTGGTTCCGGACAATCCGTAGGGCGAGTCAACGCTGATGGTAGGAATCAGAGACAAAAAAGCGGCACTCGACAGCTCAACCCAGAGATACAGGAAGCATTGACTTACTGGGAACAAAACAGCGAGCAGTACGGTGGATATCTCATTGAGTTCAATCTCAAACCAGAGGCGGAAACTCCAGACATTTTCATCTCGTACGTTTCACGCAATGAGGAGTATGGAGACAAGAGCGAGTCGCGTATCGCTGAGTGCACGCTATCGGGATCTCCTGTGCTAGTACAGAGAGACGGGACACACAGTCGAATCGATTTTATGTTACTGTTAACGAATTGGAGGATCGTCCCGGTCGACTCATCAAGTGTGACCGAAGACAGTACCGTGACACGCTCAGGTGTTACTGGGTGCTCCGTTCTATCTATCTCGGATCAGTCGTAGTTCCCTCATAATCAGCTATTCCCGATCCGTCGCGTGGTTGATCGGGTATATCGCGGGCAGCTGTCTCGAAATCGTTCATGATCTTCGCCGGTGGCGTATCTGGATGGACAGAGAGATACTTCGCGACCATTCCTGCCACCTCCGGAGCAGAAAACGAGGTTCCGGACGCCTTGACCCATGGGCCGTCGAGGGCAGTCCCCATCGTTGTCCCCGAAGCTTGCGCGAGACGGTTATCTTTGCCAATGGCGGCCACGTCGGGATTGTCTCGGTTGGGGTTGTACGAGGAAAACTCGGCGACGGTGCCCTCCTCAGTACAGGCGGCGATACTGAACGCACGCGCTGCGGTTGCGGGACTCCCCGCCTTCTTGCCTGAGTTGCCGGCTGCAACTACATCTCGAACGCCCTTCGTGATGAGTTCATTGTGCACCCGATCTGTCTGCTTTGAACGTTCTCGTGACCCCCACGACATGTTCACGATATCGTACTTCTCCGTATTGTTGTGGAGCCACTCGTACGCGCGCATGATGACACTGTTTTTGGTTCGACCGTCGCTGCCGAAGATTCTGAGTGCGATGAGATCTGCTTTCGGAGCGAGTCGGGTGACCTGACCGAGCACACCTGTTCCGTGGCCGACGGCATCACCCTCTCCAGCGCCCGTCACGTCTACCTGTTCAATGGTGACGTTCTCGAATACTGGATGCTTCGGATCGATACCTGAGTCCATTGCCACAACGGTGAGTCCTTCTCCAGTAGCGTCGTCGTCCGGCACGTCGTGTACGTGACGAACGTCCTCAATGGTGGCTACAGCGTCTGGATCTTCGCTCACGTGTTCCGGTTCGAGGCATGGCTCGATCAGCAGGTTTCGTTCGATTCCGACGACACGGTCGTCGTCCATAATAGCTGATTCGTGATCTGGTTCACATCCAATGAGTGCTGCTCCCCCGATGCTGTCTCCGAAGTAATACGTTTCAATGACATCGCACTCTATCTCCTCGAGGAACGTAGCCGATTCGCGCGCAAAGACGATGCGCTCGTTCATACCTCATGTTATCCATCTAGCTACCTTACGTTGTTGGTCAAAGTACAATCCAACATAGAATTAATTCAGAGATACCGTCTTGATTCTGTATTCGTAGCTATTCCACATGAATTGAATTCGGTCCTGGAATGCTCTTGCTGTGATGTTGTGCAAAGCACGCCCAGTTGCAGACAACCAGACCGACGGGGACAACCTACTGTGGTACTGCGTATCAGCCATAACGTAGACATCCATTGTGAGGGTCCCAGAGTAATCAGACAAGCGAACCTTTTTAGTTATGTTTGACAGTCATCAGTATGAACATTCCAGAGGGTTGGACGACAGAGACTGTGTCTGTAAACGGGGTCGATTTACAGTACTACAGAACTGGGAACGGTCCACCGTTGGTTATGGCCCATGGATTTTTCGACAACGGGCGCTGTTGGGCCCCACTAGCTGACGATCTCGCAGACGATTACGACGTGATAATGTACGATGCTCGCGGCCACGGACTATCAGACGCTCCCGAAACTGGGTACGATACCGAAAGTCGGGTCGCCGACCTCGTTGGAATCGTCACAGAGTTGGATCTCAACGATCCGATTCTACTCGGACACTCGATGGGCGGCGCGACGGCGGCGTCGACGGCAGCAAAACATCCTACTCTTCCGCGTGCAGTAGTTCTCGAAGACCCCGCAGGCATGTACGGCGAGCCGGACAGAGATCCTGATGAACGTGCACAGATCGTCATGAAGCGCCTCAATGATCGAGCTGATCGATCGGTTGAGGATGTGATGCGCGAGTACGATAACGACCTTGATTCAGAGTGGACGCGACGCCTCGTAGTAGCAGACACCGAGTGCCGCCCGGCTATCGCTGAAATAGCCCGTGAAGGCTATCCCATACTGAAGGACACGTTCGGCGAGATTTCTTGCCCAACGCTCGTGCTGAAGGCTGACGGTGACACTGAACGGCGGGTCAACGACAGAGAAGTCGCTGATGAACTCACGCACGGGCGATTGGTCCACATTCCTGACGCTGGCCACTGTGTGTTTCGGGATGAGTACGACGCTGCGTACGCTGAACTACGCACGTTTCTCCAGCGAGTATAGCGGAGATTGACCACTTTTTGACGCTGGTCAGTATTTGCTACTGTCATATTCCATCCAAACTCACTCGATTCAATTCACCAGTCAGTTCTGCACTCCTCCTCTTGTGGCCGGAAGAAGCACGATACGCCGAGCGAAAAAGAAATCTGTCAGCTGCGACTCGGTGTCGCCAAAGCTGTCCGTGTCTTGTTCCTCGAGGTGGCGTGTCTTTCGTCGTACGGGCCGTTAAGGCTCTCAATAGCGCGTTACCGAGCACACGCTGAGGATGACAAATTCCTTCATCCGACGATATACGAATGGGGTCTATTCAATTAAAAATAATGACTCAATTCAATGACGGAACTGTGATGGAAAATTAGGACTCATCATAGTACGAGATCCAACCGTATTATTGATGATTAGGTGGTATAGATGATTCATTGTCAGTTGTATCGATCTAGTTCATATGTTGATACGGCCCACCATTTGGTGCCTGAGGTGGCAACATCAATTTGAGTCGGAAGCCGATCAGTCGATCGGTATCGCTACTCATCTACGTACTGTGGCTGTCCAAACGACGGTATTCAGGACGTGAATGCTGTATTTTGTTGTGCTACTACGCCTTTGACGTAGCAAATGATGTATGAAATCTGTATGGTGACGTCATTGTGCGGAAATTTTTAAGTTCTGATTTGTGCTTTTGAGATGGCTTCAGACAGCCAGAACCCCCATCGATTATTCAATGTGCTTTATCGTATGCTATCGGATTGACAGAATTTCAGAGTGTATTTCAAGAATTTCAACAGTCGAAGATCTGATGAGGATTATTGGCAAGCGATAAAACGATCATCGCTGCGGTCGTGTTACTAATACTAGGAGTGTACCAACATGTCTCTCATATCCCGACTCGAATCGTCAACACTCGTTGCACGACTTCAGGATCTTCCCTTCATCCCATCGGCTCTTGTTCAACCAGCGCTCCTCAGTCAGTTCATCATTGTCGGTGTTATTGGTGGTCTCATCGAGAATATCACTCTCATCGCGCTCGTTTCCGGATTCGAACTTTCCACTCTCATTAGTGCCGCCATCGGAAAGGAATGCTCGATCCTCTCGATGTTCGTGATAAACGACAATTGGACCTTCCGTAATCACCGCGACAAGCCACTTTACCGGCGAGTGTTTCAGTCGAATATCAACCGCTTTGGCAGTATTATCATCGGTCTGGTCGTCCTCTTTGTACTCACCACATGGCTACACGTCTGGTATCTCGTCGCGAACCTCATCGGTATCGGGTTTGGGTTCATTTTTAACTACGCAGCTGAATCGCTTCTCACGTGGCGGGTTCACGACGAGTCGTGACTGCTCATTGAAACGACGAGGGTCGCTCCCGACGACTGTCTGCTGTTTGAGGCACTGATGACGAACTAACAGTCACTTAACTCACGTACGTTGGACGTACGAATATTTTCAAAACCAACACTCATCTGGTCGACGAATGTATTTTGGTAGTGCCCAGTACCAGTGTGTCTCATACGACGATCGATCCTCCGGATTACGACTGTTGTAGTGTTTGTCGCGACAGCTCTGCATGTTCTGATCTTTGTAATTTGTGTCCTATGTTTGCCAGTTCGATTACTATTAGTGTTTTGTTGGGTGTTAAATTGGAACAGCGAACAAAGTCGGCTATTAGTTTGTCTTCTCGTCTCGTGCACCGTTCGGATGCGGCCACGCGATCACCAGCGTGAATCAATCGATACAACACCGATTAGTCTCGACAACGTAGAAGCGGTGTCGTGGTTGATTCATCGACTTTTGACTGACTAGATCGTAGTGAACAGTGACCCCTGATCTGTTTTATCCCGGCACTGCGACACAGCTAAGGGAAGAAATTCGATTATCTCTGGTACTGTCTTTGCTGTTTCACAACTGTGGCAAACAGAAATGTACATAAATTGTACGCTGTTACAAACATACGCTTGTAATGGGATGGACCACGCTCCCGCCGAGAAACAGAGTTAGTAGGGTCATCACTGGTTCGCCAGCGCGATATCCGTCTGGATGGCGAGCAAGTCGTCTCGTTGACGGAGGAAGCGATCAGTGTTGTATAGGTGCCATGGACATTCGTATCGGAACCAAGTGCAGGGAGTCTGCGCGCAATAAACTCCCCTTTCACTATTCGATGGACGAGCACTGACTATTGATTTCGGACTTACTCTGTGCAGTGAGATCGTGAACGTTAGCTGCCAGACTGAAGCCGAACTTCATCGTCTGTCACTTCAGCAACTATTCGCTCTTGGAGTGGATAGGTGTCTTCTTCGATGTCTGCCCATCCAAATCTTGCTTTCACACGGTCTGTGATTCCCGGGTCTGGATCGACGTAGGCTGTCCCATGTTCAACGGTGGCTACGATACCGACCGTCGTGTCTTCGTGAACAACGGATTTTCCTTCATCGGCTTCTGTGATCGTTGTCATTGCATGATACTGATCGGCAAGAATACGGATTCGACTTTTGGTTGCACATGCCAGTGTGGTATATCACCGATCGATAGCGTCGTATCTGTTGTGCTGACACTGCGGGATTGATTCGATGTAGTCTGTGCTCGGCACATGCCTAAGCGCACTCCTCGCCCATTCACAATCCAACACAAACATCGAATTTCCCTAAATGCGTTAGAATGATATGCTCATCGACGACCGTGGTATAAATACCAAAATTGGAACAAATACACTCTCTCCACAGGTGTCAACAATGATGGATCTAAATATCAATTCGATAGTCATTGGATCGACGAATTGTAATATATCCTGTCTTAGTACTGTATCACCCGACCGGTCTCATATCTTTGCTCTCCCAGCTTTTAAACCGATATCCATTCATCAGATTCTATTTCCCATCGGAGGGTATCTGACTGACTGTATACACCGATCGTCTTCTCGTGATCGTCCTTTTTTGTAGCGAGTGCAACCGCAACAGAGCCGAACACTTCAGCGGGCAGCTATCGGGGTTGATGTCCGTCTTGGATCGAGTGCCGAGATGTGATATCGGAACAAGCTCGTCGATCCGTACGGCCCCACCGTCTCTGCTTACATACTGCGCGAGTGCTTGCATAAGCATATTACATGAGAACGGTACTTCGGAGGTCCTCCTCGCTGTCGATCTGACCGATGATTCCAACAAGGGTCGTGAGTTGATCTGTCGCTGTACCTGTCGATTCGAGATGGTTGTAGAGATTATTGAGGTGTTTTTGACTCCGTGACGGTACAATTACCGTTGCATCTCTATTGAGAAACGCGTGGACGTTTCCCGCATCAATCTGCCCAGCACCTCCGGCAACGAGTGTAATTATTCCATTGTTGCTCGTCCGTCTCTCGATCAGCCAACACAGAATCGAATGTTGCGTTTAGCGACATATTCGTTATTCAGTTAATCTTTACGTGGTTAAGTATCATCTCATGGCCAGAATCGTTTCAGACGCGCCTGTGCAGACACGATTATTACGGATCAACACAATTGTGAAAGCCTCAAACCAATGATTGTGGCAGACAAAGGAGCGTATCGTGGCAATTGCGAGCATTTTGAACAGTATCCTCTTCATGAACCGGATCACCAATTCAATGCCCTCTCACTCGTAAAATCATTCCCTGTGAAAGCTATTCTGTCATTCTTTTGTTTCATATGGCATACCGATATTCTCCTGGATTTGTATTAGCATCCGCCGTAACAGAAGTCGTTCCTCAGTTGTGAATCCGTCTAGCATTGTCTCCTCTGTGCGACTCCAGCACGCTTCAATCGGAGGTATCATCTTTTCCCCTTCTTCGGTCAAAAATACCTGTTGAATTCGTGCATCATCTGGATCCCGTTGACGCTCGACGAAACCGACGTCTTCGAGTTTTCGTACGGCTTTGGTGATCGAAGGAGGTTTCACAGAGAGCGCCTCAGCTAGGTCGGACTGAGAACACCCATCCGTTTCTGCTAATTGGGCAAGAACGAGTTCCTGCCCTCCTTGTAGGTCAAGTTCGTCAAGTGCTGTAATGAGTTGATTTTGTTGATGTTTCGAGGCGTACGCCAGTTGATACCCGACTGAATCACGAATCGTTGTGTTATCCATATACAACACGGGTAACAGTTATCCGGGTAAATAAGACTGGCGCAGTGTAGACAACGATCAGCAAACCACCTTTGATACTGTCCATCTCATTGTGTGCGGTTTTTGCACCACTAGTGAATGTATCGACTCGTTGTATCGATGGTTCTCAAGTTAAAAATCCAATCAATCCATGGAGTTGGACATGGGCGTCCTCTGAGCACCGGTCAATGGGGAAGCCGGTGCGGTCTTTGAGGCCGCCACGGTGTGCCACACGAAGTGAGGATGGTGATGGACAATCCGAAACCGAGTGAATCGGTTGCTTCGTGCGGTGGATACGGTCTGCATGTACCCCCTCGGTTGGATGGCGTTTGTCGCCGAGGGATGCGGCAGGTAGCGGGAGGTTGGACAACTTACCCCGTACAGTTTCCCGCGTTGCCGCCGATATTTCGTAAACTACCATCACATATTAAATCATCCAATATTCAATGCGTTGATAGACGAACTTACTCTGGAGAGACTATTCTATGAGACCACTCAACGTGGTATAATCGCGGGAATTACTGGCGATGATCGTATGATCAAAGAGTAAGGGTCCACAGAAGTCATCACGTACCTTGTGACCGTCCATTAATCTCTGCACCGGTACTGCTCAGGTGACTACCGAGCGCATCAATTAACAATACTGGTGAGGATGACTACGTTGAGGGTGGGATATCGACGATACCGATTGTCCACAGATCCTCGCTTGACTCCTGCGCACGAACCCCATCGACCGCACACCGCCAGCCCTTCCCTGGTCCGAGCCACCACGGATCGAACGTGTGCATTCCATCGTTCGCCCAGTCGCTGCCGAACTCGTGGAGCACGGGCGATCCGGAAACCTCTTGATCGGCGTACGTAGATGGTGAGAGGTCGGTCACCTCGTAGCATCGGATGCGATCGCCGTAATTTTCGACAGAGTCCTGAAAGTAGAGGAACAGCCGATCGTCAACGACGATTGGTCGGCCGCCTTGTCGGCCTGCTTGGAGTCGATCCGTGACGACGGGGTTGCCCTCGTGTGGAATCCACCCCTCGCGTTCGAGATCCGTCGAATGATACACCATTACGTTCTCGTTGCCCCGCTCGGTGAACAGCCACCACCGCCCCTTGTACCGGACGAACGTCGGATCATGCGAGTAATACTCGACATCGATCGCGTTGCCGATATGCGTCCAGTCGGTGGGGAACCGCTGGGCTTTGTACAGCTCGACCTTCTTTCCCGTCGGTGGGCACATGTAATACTCGTTCTGATACTTCCAGACGAGCGGGAAGGATGTGTGGTATCGCTTCGTGAGCACGACCTGGTTGTAGGTCCAGTGTAATCCATCCGAACTGGTGGCGTGCCCAATCGGGGCGTCCGGCCTCCGATTCTCGTTGACGATCTCGAAGAACATGTGCCACGTGCCCTCTTCGACGAACATGAACGGATCCGCAACGTAATCAACGGCTCCGTAGTCGGTTACGTCACTGGCTCGCAACACGGGCGTGGCGTCCGACGGATGGAAATTCGTGCCCGTCGGAAGCGTTGCACCGTGCGGAGCGTGCGGCATCGTCGGAATCGTCTCGCCAACGTACAATGCCTCCTTGGTCTCGGATTCTGACTCCGCAGATGACTGCGTATCGGTAGATTCGGAGTCAGTCGGAGTATCTGTTTCAGACCGAGCTGGGGAATCTGCTGGAGTATCAGTTTCGGAGCGAGCGGGGACTTCCGCTGACTGCGTCTCTGTGGTTGGTGATTGGCTCTGAGTCGCTGTACTCTGTCTCTCTGGCTCTGGAGATGACTGTGTTGTAGCTGATGGAGATGAATCAGTGGATCGGTGGCTCGCTGTAGAAGGTGAGTCAGATTCCAACTGTTGGCAGCCAGTCATCGCGGCTATAAGTGACGTACTCAACAGAAACCGGCGTCGGGTCCAATCCATTATCTAAATTCCTGCAAACAAGGGCATCAAATTACCGATTTATGTCTGTTCTAATTAATAATAGTTATCTGGGATAATCATTTTCAATATGCACGAAGTAGTGGAGTTTTCGAAAATAGTATAGTTGATTATTCATATTATATGAGTGCTATTGGAAAGTTATGATCTTGACGAAGATGAACCCAAATGTGAGAATCGGTTTCGATTAGACAATACGAGGAGATAGACCACTTGATTCACTTCCAGTGTGAGACAGGTAACTGTTTACTTCCATGGGAATATGGCGTATCAATATCCATTACGATAATACAGTTGTAATGACATGGGAGTCTCCGTTTACAGACGGAGAATAAGGTGGTTGCGTTAATCTCATTCCAGCGCCCAGCTCTTGGTATGACGCTGCCGGTGTTTGTGAGAGTGTTCAAATGTAGATTCGAGGGAGAGTGGATGTGAGTGCCCTCTCGTGAATCATTTATGGTGATCATGCTCGAATGATGAGATTCATCTTGGGGTACGCAACAGCACAGAACGCAGCTTTCCGTTGTGAACCAAACCCATCCGACCCACTATTGACAGAATTATTGAATGACTATGAATTTGATACAGTGGTGGTCGCTAAATACCTTAAAATCATGGTTAAACAAGCTCTACTATAGTAGTAGCAAACTGCTGAACGATTCTCAATTCTGTAAATCCGTCCTGACGGTAGGCCTTATTCGGTTTCGTCTTGGTCCCGATACATCGCAAGCTGCTCCAAGACGGTCTCACTACAGGTGCGGGTAGCATCGTATGGATCCGTCACTGCCGTAAACGGTGCTGTCCCATCGAAAGCGGCGGCTCGATCGACGGCTTGATCAAGGCGAAAAAACGCATCACTCAACCTGGTCGCCGCAGTTTCGGGAGCCATCCACTCGTAGGAGTCGTGTTCGTCATTCAGAGAGATCGTTCGCTCGTCGGTTTCGCATCGATACACGAGGGTGACCATCGGGTTTCCTGTCGTATCGTCGACCCAGCCGCCATACATTGCCTCAACCAGTGGACCCACTCGGCTGTCGATAGACAACTCCTCGCGTAACTCGCGCCGGAGTCCACCAATCAGTGTTTCACCATACTCGAACGTTCCTCCCGGTGGCTCCCAGTGATCGTCGTTTCGTGTGAGTAATACCTCTTCATCTGGTCCGAACAGGATCGCTTTCTGCGTTATCTTTCCGATGTACGGGTCAGAATTTTTGGACATACGCCATGAACACTCTCAGAAACTGATGAATATATCGGTTGCTTCACAACGACTGCAACAGATTCTCGTACGTTGATCGTCATCAATCTCTGTGAACGCGACGATATCGGGACTGATCAGCGGTGAAAGAGGTACTTTCTGGTATCTGGTCCTAATTTCTTACTCTTGATCTGTCCCTGCCGGCGCAAATAATCTGTTATTGCGTTTCGACAGCCTCGCTACTAGCAATCAATTATAGCGAAGTGTACGGTACTATTGGTGAGCAATTGGCGTCATGGGCAGTCATTCGGGAGGAACGCTTCGGGAGAACAGCCCCGTTCGGTAGCTTTCTCGAAAAAGTGGACGGCTGCTACCACGTCGGCGACGGTGTGAACACTTTCCGTGGGCGAACACGGCTCACTCAGCTCTCGGTGCCGAATCATCTCGTCAATTTGTTGACTGGCGAGTGTGTGAACAACGTGTTGGGCATCAGCAATCGCAGTCGAAGCAATCGGATGCACATGGTTCGAGCGACACATATCGTATAGATCGACAGCGGTCCCAATGGGAAGCGGACTACCAGTTTCGGTCACCACGATGACTCGTGACGGCGAGACTTCTTCCAGTTGGACGTACTTTGCTCGCACGTCGTAGATCCACTGGCCCTCTCCTTCGAGACCGTACTCACGACACCCTTCAAGTGCGTTCGTAGGATTCGTCCGCTCATCAGTTGGCGGTGCGTTCTGTCCGTTGGATGATGTTGTGTGGTGTATCATGGGTGGGTGGTTGATACGGTAGTTGTGCTCTCGTTCGCCAGTTCAACGGTGAATGAACGGGAAGAGTGAGCAATCCACGGATGATATGAGACATCGAAATCGGTCGAAGTCCGTGTCGCACCGTGGCGAACGAGAGATTGATAGATCATACAGTCGAAAGACATCAGAAGAGCGGCTAACTCGACATCACAGCAACATGCCACATCAATAACGTCGAAATCAGCTTCGGCGCGTTCGTCGGCATAGACAGTCGGAGAAATCAGTGATTCGTTGGGGAAACAATGTCGGACAAGTGAGGCCATCTCGTAAGCCTCAGGCCGGATTTCGTTCGTGCTAGCCGACTTCCCACTACCGACCGCGTCGTGGCCGACTGCGATTGTCCGAGCGTTGGTTGACATCTCTTGTGTCTCAGTTGTGTTGTGATCGGAGCGATTCGGTGGTCTCCCAATCGATCTCGTTGTCGTCGGTTATCTCGACGCCATATGCTTCGCGAGCGGCTTCTTGTGAGACGTATCCGTCGACGACATCGTCACAGACTTGTTCGGGGGAACGGTCGTACGGGTCTCCGTATCCGCCACCGCCCCCGGTTCTGTTCGAGATGATCTCTCCCGGCATGAACGTCCCACGGAACATTCCAGCGTATTTTTCACTACCAATATCAGTGTAGAGATCGTCGTTGTCGACCAGAATGTCGATCCGCTCCTTCCACGATTCGTCATCTGTGTTTGGATCGAGAACGACGACGTTTTTCGCGCCAGGCTTGCCGCCCTGTAATCCCCAGTTATCTGTCCGGGTCTTCTGAATAATCGAGAGCGCACCAACTGGTTCAGTGATCTCATAGTCCCGTCGGATACCGAAGCCACCGCGATACTCACCAGGTCCGGCGGAGTCCTCACGGACCGAGAGCTGGTTGAACCGGATCGGCGCTTTGTTCTCGAAGACTTCTACTGGGATGTTTTGCACCATCGACTGACTGATGTGCATCAACGCGTTCCCTCCATCGTGATCAGCGCTGGCGCCCCTGCCAACGCCCTCATTGTTGGCTTCGACGAACTGACGGCCTGTCTCTGGATCCTCACCGAAGAGCATGATGTCACAGATATCCCCGCCAGATGCTGCTGGAACAGCTTCGGGGAGTGCTTTCGAGAGTGCCTCATACACGACATCGATAGCGATGATAGCGGTCCAGATAGTGAACGTCGGCACTGGATAACTAGCATTGAAGATGTTATCCTCGTCCATGACGACCGAAATTGGTTCGTACTGCCCCGCGTTGGAGTCCTCCCCAGGGGTAGTAACTGTCTTAAAGCAGAGTTTGGCGACGCTTTCGGTCATTCCTGGTGGAATATTGAGTGGTTCGTCGACCGTTCCCGACGATCCGGTAAAGTCGACGGTGAAATCCTCGCCGTCGATTTCGACGGTCGCGTGGAGTTTGATTGGTTCCTTGCGGTCCGGAGCCGTCCCATCGGCGTAACCGGTCGCACTCCAACGACCGTCAGGAAGATCTGCGACCGCCTTCCGGGCGGTCCGTTCACCGTGATCGAGAATGCGATCGATAGCGGTCTCAATCGTGGCTGAGCCGTATTTGTCATAAAGTTCACAGAGTCGCTCCTTGCCGGTCCGCACCGCAGCGATCTGTGCGTTCAGATCACCGATGACCTTATCGGGTATTCGAGAGTTGAATCGGATGATATCGAGAATTTCCTCATCTGGCTGACCGCCCTTGTACACCTTCGTCCCTGGGAAAATGATTCCTTCCTGATGTATATCCTCTGAGTCGAGGACGTATCCTGAATCCTTTGCACCGAGATCGAGCCAGTGAGCGCGACAAGTCGTGTAACCGATGAGCTCGTCGTCGTAGAAAACGGGAGCGAACAGCAGAACATCGAGGGTATGCGTTCCGCTCCAATATGGATAGTTCATGATGAGAACATCTCCTGGCTCGAAGTTTTCCTCCCCAACGTATTCGACGGCTTTCTCGATGCCGTAGTCGTTCGCACCGAGGAAGAGAGCCAGCCCCGGTGAATCCGCGATGAGATTGAGATCGCGGTCGTAGATCGAAATACCGAAATCCAAGATTTCGTAGACGATGGTATTGTAGGCGGTTCGAACGAGTGTTCGCTGCATTTCGGTCGCTGCCGAGGTCAAGTAGTTCCGAATGACCTCAATTGTCGCTGCGTCAATATCGGTGGCGGTGTTCATGCGTCTCCCCCTGTGATAAGAATATGACCGTAGTCGTCGATCGTTGCCTGCTGATCTGAGTGGAAAACCGTCGTTGTCGTTGCTTCCGTGATGATTGCCGGGCCAGATATTTCGTCGTTTGGTGCGAGCTGTTCGCGTCGGTACACGTCGAACTGCTCGTAGCTGTCCACAGCAAAGCAGTATGCCTCTCTGGTAGTTTCGGGTTCGAGCGGTGCACCCCGTGGCTCTTTCTGTTCGAGCTCGGGATTGTCACTCTCTCCAATCGCACGAACGCGAAGGTGTACTGCTTCGACGGGATCATCCATCGTGTGCCCATATCGCGTCTTATGATCTCGCTTGAAGCGGTCTGCAAGCGTATCGATCGAATCGATTCCCGCTGCCTCGACCTCAACGGTGTGCTCTTGACCGAAGTACCGCATCTCGATGGAACGTTCATACCGCTGGTCACCTGGCGCGATACCCTCATTTTCGATGGTCTCCCGAGCGTCGGCTTCTAGTTTCCTGAAGGACGTCTCTAACGTATTGAGATCGACATCGTCGAGAACGGTGATATGTGTCTGTGAGAAGTCATAGACGATATCGGCCATCAGCATCCCCCACGCAGAGAAGACAGACGGTGCCTGCGGGACGATGACTTCGTTGAGACCCATCTCACGCCCCAACAGCGGGACAAATAGTGGACCGGCACCGCCGTAGGCAACGGTCGAAAAGTCGCGTGGATCAAGCCCTTTCTCGACGGTAATCTCACGAATCGTACCGATCGTGTTGGCGAGCGTGACATCAAGGACGCCTTTGCTCACAGCATCGACACTAGAATCGAGTGGATCAGCAAGCTCGCGCTGGAGCCCATCGATTGCGCCGTCGTAGTCGAGTTCCATGTCGCCACCGAGAAACGCATCGGGATCGATATAATGGAGCGCGAGCGCAGCGTCGGTGACCGTTGGTTGTTCGCCACCTTTGCCATAACAGATTGGGCCGGGATCGGCACCCGCGGACTGTGGACCGACTTTCAGGAGGGAGCCGTCGAGCCACGCGATGGAACCACCCCCAGCACCGATGGTCCGGATATCGTAGACAGGAATCATCATGGGCTGGTGTTCGAGTGAAGCAGTGTACTCCACGACCGGAGAGCCTCCTTCGATAACACAGGCGTCGAGGCTTGTTCCACCCATGTCGACAGTGATGAGATCCTCACGACCGAGAACTTCGCCGACGTTGGATGCGCCAATGAGTCCGCCGGCGGGTCCCGAGAGAATGGTATGAACCGGAGCTGTCGTCGCGCTATCAGCTGTGAATGTCCCTCCCCCAGAACGAGTCACGAAGAACGATCCATCGAACCCTCGCTCTCCCAGCGCACCAGCGAGCTTCTCGACGTACGATCCGAAGATAGGTTTGATATATGCGTCGAGAACGGCAGTGCTCGTCCGTTCGTACTCTCGGTACTCACCGGTGATATCGCTCGATACCGAAACGCTGACCGCTGGGAAAGTTTCACGGATCAGTTCGGCTGCCCGTACTTCATGATCGTCATTCTGATATGAGTGTAAGAAACACACGGCGATCGCTTCGATCCCGTGGTCGGTAACGAGTTCATCTGCTGCTTGGATAACAGCGCTTTCATCGAGTTCATCGATAACGTCACCATCGGCGTTGAGGCGACCAGGGACCTCCTTGCACCGCCGTCGAGGTACGAGAGATTCGGGCTTCTCGTAGTTGATGTCGTACATTGCCGACCGTTCGAGATTGGTGCGGCCGATTTCGTAGACGTCTCTAAATCCGGTGTTCGTAATGATCCCTGTTCGAGCACCCTTGCGTTCAAGTACGGCGTTGAGTCCGAGTGTTGTTCCGTGGACGAACGCCGTTGTATTCTCCAAGCTGGCGTCCACTCTCTCACTTGAATTCAGTACACCCTGCGTCGGATCGGTTGGTGTTGTAGCTGCTTTTTCTATGTTAATATTGCCTGACTCGCGGTCGAACGTGATGGCATCGACAAAGGTACCACCGATGTCGACCGCGAGCCAGTCTGATGTGGGAGAATTTGTCATGTGATTATGTAGGAACAGGGGGGTAATTATACCTTATGCTGCCTTTCGACTTTTCGTTCATGGTAGGATTCGAAATGAACATTAGAGAGGGTATCGACGCACGATATAGATATTCCTTCAAACGATAGGGAGACATGATCCACAACATTTATTGGTCATTAATGTGCAATGTTATACTATGACAAATGAAAACATCAAGATCGACAGAAGAAATGTCTTAAAATATGCCGGCGCGGTTGGAACAGTTGGTTTGCTTGCTGGTTGCATCGGCAACCAAAAGCAAGGAGAAAATACCACGACAGATGGGGGAAATGAGCAAGGAGACACTAGCTTCACCTACGTTACAACCCTGACGCCTGGTTCTCTCGATCCGATGAAAGGATCAGACAATCTTGAGACGATCTTCACTCACAATCTCTATGATCCACTTCTCTACTATAGCAATTCGACACCCCCAAAACTCAAATCGTGGCTCGCAAAGGACTGGTCGGTCGCTGACGACGATCGGACGTACACGCTCAACCTTCAGGAAAATGCCACGTTCCACAATGGCGATTCTGTGACAGCCGAGGACGTGAAGTACTCCGTCCAACGCATGCACGACATCAAACAAGGATTCTCGTGGATGTGGTCTGATATTCTCAAGCCACAGAACGTGACAGCGGTTGATGAGACAACCGTGGAGATGAAAACCTCGAAGGTGTTTGCCCCGTTCCCATACACACTTCCGTTTCTCTTCGTCGTCAATAAAAATCAGATACAACAACACGCCAAAGACAGCGGAAAGTTTGGCACGAATGGTGATTACGCCACTTCGTGGTTGGAAAACAACGATGCAGGGAGCGGCCCATACAAACTCACCAACCGGAAGCGAAAGCAGCAGGTCGTCCTCAAAAAGAACAGCGACTGGTGGGGTTCGTTCGCTGACGGCAACGTCTATGAGACAGTAACGACTGAAATGGTCGAAGAGGCCGCAACGGTCGCTGGGAAGGTGAAAGATGGATCTGCTGATATGTCTGATCGGTGGCTGTCACTCAAGCAGTATTCGTCGCTCGGCAATGTCGATGGCGTAACTGTCCACGCGAAAGCAACGTTCAACCCGCTCTATATATTCATGCACAACCAGCGTGAACCGCTGTCGGATAAGAACGTTCGAAAGGCAATCTCGTACGCGCTCGACTACAATGCGGTACTCAACGATGTCATGAGCGGAGAGTCAGACCACCTCGTTGGTCCGCTTCCTGATGCGATGTGGGGCCACACTGCTGATCTACCGAAATACAAGCACAACTTCGAGACGGCACGAAAGCACCTCGATAAATCCAATTTCTCCGCTGGAGATATCGACCTCACCTACACATACGTCACTGGTCTTTCTGTTGAGAAGAACGTCGGACTGCTCCTCCAGAAAAACCTGGACAAGATTGGAATCAATCTCGAGATCCAGAAAGCTCCGTGGTCGAAAATCACATCGATGGCGAGCAAAAAGAGCTCGACACCGGATATGCTTGCTATCTACCTCTCATTCAGTTACGTAGACCCGGATACGTTTCTCTACCCAGCATGGCACAGCAACTCTCACGGCTCGTGGACTAGTGCCTCGTGGTATGAAAATAAAAAGGTCGATCAACTCCTCACCAAAGGACGTCAGACGACGGGGAAGAAAAATCGGATTCCGATTTACAAAAACGCACAGCGACTCATCGCGGAGGACGCACCGGCTCTGTTTGTGATGAATAAGGCGACGCGCAATGCTCTCAAGAAAGACGTTCAGGGCTTCAACGACAACGGCATCGCCGGTTACAGGCAGACGTACCACTGGTTCACTAAATCGTAACTACTACATGGAATATCGAGATTATTTGCTGCGTCGTGCCCTCTCGACGATCCCGATGTTCGTCGGGCTGTCAGTGCTCATTTTCACGCTCGCGCGGGTCATCCCGGGCAAGCCTGCACGGTTGGCGTTGGGGGCGCGAGCCACTGACGAGGCCGTCAGACAGCTCCGTCAACAGATGGGACTCAACGAGCCGATTTGGATCCAGTATTTCGACTACATGGGAGGGATGCTTCACGGTGACTTCGGTCAGTCGCTTGTGACCAACCGGAACGTTGCGACTGACATTGTCCGGTTCTTTCCGGCAACGTTCGAGCTAACGACGGTTGCGATGGGTATTGCGATCGTGTTTGGCGTCCCGCTCGGCGTCATCGCCGGTCAGAACAAGGACTTGACTGAGGACAATCTTAGTCGTCTCATCTCGTTTTTCAACGTCTCACTGCCTCCGTTCTGGGCGGGGATCTTGCTCCAACTCGTCTTTGCGTTCTCTCTCGGGTGGCTCCCGGCAACGGGTCGCCTCGGTGATATCGAATACGTTCCAGTTCAAGTGACTGGCCTCTTGTTAGTCGACAGCGTATTGGCATTGAATTTCGAGACGTTCGCCAGTGCGTTGCGACACCTGCTGCTTCCAGCGATCACGCTTTCGCTCGCACCGATGGCTGACATCGCACGGATGACTCGCTCGAACTTCATCGAAGAGTTCCAGCAAGACTACGTAGAGGGACTCAGGACCCACGGCATCCCCGAGCGACTCATCGCGTATAAGTACGTTCTCCGAACGTCGTTCGCATCGACACTGACGATCATCGGACTCGATTACGGATTTCTACTCGGCTCCGGATTCGTCGTCGAAATCGTGTTTTCGTGGCCAGGATTAGCGTCGTACGGCGTGACGGCCATCCTCGAAAAAGATATCAACGCTATCGTCGGCGTTACCCTCGTTATTGGCGCTGCGTTTCTCACGATCAATCTTCTTGTCGATGTCCTGTACGGTGTCTTTGACCCGCGTGTCTGGCACAGTGGTGAAAGCGAATGAACAACGAACAATCGACACAGTCAGTTGCGTCTCAGCGTGAGCGTCTTGGCCGGATCGCCTACCGATTTCGACAGAATCCGTTGTCGGTGCTCGGTCTTGCCATCATCATCGCCCTCGTGCTCGTCGCAGTATTCGCTCCTGTAATCGCACCGTCTCCCCGAGATGCGGGCTATCAGGGTCATCCGGAGGTTCACTTCTCTGAAAAGTATCAATCACCGAGTCTCGAATATCTGTTTGGGACAGATGGGGCAGGACGGGACATCTTCTCTCGTACCATCTTTGGCCTGCGTCTGTCACTTTGGATTGGTGTCGTCGTACTCACACTCGCTGTCCTCGTTGGCGTACCAGTCGGACTCATTGCAGGCTACGTCGGTGGTATTCCCGGAGCGGCCCTAATGCGTATCACCGATGTGTTTCTGTCGGTGCCGCCGCTCGTCCTCGCACTCGGGGTGAGTGTCGCCTTGAAAGCGAATCTCACAAACGCCATGATTGCCATCGCTGCTGTTTGGTGGCCGTGGTATGCACGCCTCACGTACGGTGAAGTCGTCGCAATCAAAACAGAAGAGTTCGTGGAAGCGAGTCGCGGTATCGGTGCCAGCTCATTCCGGACGATCTTCCGCGAGATACTCCCGAATGTTATCGCACCAATCACCGTGAAAATCAGCCTCGACATGGGGTATGCAATTCTCGTGGCTGCCGCGCTTGGCTTCATTGGCTTGGGTGCTCAGCCTCCGACACCGGAGTTAGGAACCATGGTCAGTCAGGGCCGTAACAATCTGCCAGAGGTGTGGTGGCACTCGACGTTCCCAGGCTTGGCCATTTTCGTCACTGTCCTCGGGTTCAACTTCCTCGGTGATGGGCTTCGAGACATGTTCGATGTGGAGGTACAGTAATGACCGATCCTGTCTTGAAAGTCGAGGATCTTCGCGTGCAGTTCGACGACTACGAGGGAACCCATCACGTATTAGATGGTGTCGATATCACCGTTAACGAGAACGAGACTGTCGCGCTCGTCGGCGAATCTGGCTGTGGAAAAAGCGTCACCGCAAAGGCAATCATGGGAACACTACCGACCCCGCCAGGCGAGATCGTTGACGGGAGCATCTATTATCGAGGTACTGATCTGTTGCAGGATGGAGCCGCTAAACGTACCAAGCGTCAGGAGATGAGTATGATCTTCCAGAATCCGATGACCTACCTTAGTCCAGTCTACACCGTTGGGTCGATGATGGCGGATGTTGCGACTTACAGCGACCGTGACAGCGTCTCGTGGTGGGAGATCTTCCGGAATATTCTGGGTCAGCGTCGTGCTGATGGAGAGCTTCGAGAACGCTGTATCGACCTATTCGAACAGCTCCAAATCTCGGATCCAGAAGGGATCCTCGACATGTATCCGGTTGAGCTGTCGGGTGGGATGCGCCAACGCGTCATTATCGCGCTCGCGCTCATCAATGACCCACAATTCCTCATCGCCGACGAGCCGACGACTGCACTCGACGTGACCGTGCAAGATCAGATACTGACGCTTCTCAAAGAGCGGATCCAAGCGCGGAATCTTTCGATGCTGTACATCACACACAACCTCGGCGTGGCCCGTGAGATTGCCGACCGGGTGTACATCATGTACGCAGGCGAGATAGCGGAAGTCGCAGACACTGACGAACTGTTCGAAGCCCCATTGCATCCGTACTCGCAGGGATTGCTCGACAGCATTCCGAAGCTCACAGGTTTCGAGAGCACCGGAATCGAGGGACAGATTCCGGATTACACGGACCCACCGGACGGTTGTCGGTTCCATCCACGCTGTCCCTTCTCTCTGCCGGGGACCTGTGATACCGGTGATCTCTCAGCCCGCGAAATCGGTGACAACCGCACTGTCGCTTGTCATCTCTACGACGACGGGATGGCTGTCGAGGAAGCCGTGGCTGTCACTGCGTCTGAAGATGATGGATTCGTATCGGAGGTGAGTAACGATGACTGACAGTCAGCAGGGTGGTTCGGCTGGTACGACGGAACAATCAACCAGCAGGAGCGCGAGTGATTCGCTCCTGACGGTCCGGAATCTGAAAAAGCACTACCCAGTCAGGAGTGGCCTGTTCAATCGGATTCAACAGCACGTGAAGGCCGTCGACGGCGTCAGCTTCGATATCGAACGTGGCGAAACGTTCGCCGTCGTTGGCGAATCTGGCTGTGGAAAGACAACGCTTGGAAAGACCCTAGCACGACTTTACTCGCCGACAGAGGGCGAGATCAGGTTTGACGGACAGGATATCGCGTCCTTGAGCGAACGACAGCTCAAATCAGTCCGGCGAAACATTCAGGTCGTCTATCAGGACCCGTCGTCTTCGCTCAATCCACGACGGCGCATCGAGGACATCATCGCCGAGCCACTCGTTGTCCACGAGGTTGGGACGAAAGACGAACGCAAAAAACGAGTTGCAGAGCTGTTGCGACGCGTCGATCTCCCAGTCGAGTTCAAGCACCGCTATCCAAGCGCGCTTTCGGGAGGGCAGAAACAGCGCGTAGCAGTCGCCCGCGCGGTGGCTCTCGAACCGAAGTTCATCGTTCTCGACGAGCCGACAAGCGCGCTCGATGTCAGCGTTCAGGCAAAGATCATCTCACTGTTGGACGAACTCCAAACGGAGTTGGAACTGACGTATCTGATCATCAGCCACGATCTAAGTTTGGTGAAGAACATCGCTGACCGCATCGGCGTCATGTACCTCGGCCAGCTCATGGAGGTCGCGGATAGCGAAAAACTCTTCAAGAATCCACTGAACCCGTACACTGAAAAACTCCTTTCCGCGATTCCGACGGTCTACGAAACTGAGGAAGCGCTCAAACCCCCAACGGTTGACATCGAGGGTGAAACTCCGAATCCTGCAAACCCACCAAGTGGATGTCCGTTCCACCCGCGGTGTCACAGACAATTCGAGCCGTGTGATGAGATACATCCAGATCTGATCGAAGCTGACGACGAGCACGCAGTCCGGTGTCTCTTATACCCAAGCGAAAAGGATGTTGAAGTCCGGAATCAGCTCCCGTCCGATACGGAACTCGCGGATATCCGTACCGACTGATGCACCACCAATAATGTTTTTGAAACTATTTCTTTCTGTCAGTATTGATGCGAATAGTTCCAATACCGTCTGGTGATGTCGTGTTACTGAGACTGGGCCTCGTCTAACTGTTGTACACAGTCGACTATGAACCGTCGTTGGCGTCGGATGGGTCTTCACTCTCGTCGTCTCCGAAGCTATCGAGCTGTTTATTCCACGCTTTGAAGGTCTTCGTCACCGGTGTTGTTTCGTAGGAGGCGATGATTGACGATTCTTGGAGTTCTTCTCGGAGATAGCTTTTGAGATCGCTCAAAGAGACGTGTGAAACGCGGACAAGCAAGTCGAATTTGCCCATGTACTCATCAATCTCGTAGATTAGTTCTTCATCCATCAAATAACTGATAAATGATTGGATTTCACTGTGGCTTGCCTCTGGCGTGAACTCGACACGAACATCCGCATGAGCTAGTTCGGCCTCCTGTAGCACAATGACGGAGATGATATCGATGATACCTTTGTCTTGTAGCTTTTTTCGACGACGGCGGGCCGCAGTTCGTGAGAGTCCGACGCGCTTTCCAAGTTCTGTATCGGACATACGACCATCATCGTTAAGCGCCTTATAGATCCGATAATCAGTCTCGTCAATATCACGCTTCAATATGTGTTGGGCCTTCGTATCCTTCACCCATGTGGAACTGTCGTCAGTGCCCTCACTTTCGTCCATGGACCGTACTCAAACGGGAGTACAATATCTCTTTGCGTTTTCGGCGCGATTGATGACGTTCTGAATGGATGTCTATACGAATTGAGTAGCAATCTCACGTATCCGCTACTAAATTGAGAAGTGAACAAACGAAACGGAGGTGCGCCTATTTCACCTCAATCCACTTTTGAGCGTTTCTAACTCTGTGATTCGGGCTCTTGAACAGAAATTTGACGGGATTGTGTCTGTTCTGATCTGTTCAATGAGCGGGCGTTTCGGCGGAGACGTTTCACAGTTCCGTTCTCGGACGAGATACGATTGTAACGAGAACAGAAGCGATGCGCTGCTGTGCACACTTTCTCTGAGAGGATTTCACGAACCGAATTTGAACCACCGATAACTGTGTGACGTCGATTCTCTCATAAGATTGAAATCATCCACTGGATAGTAGTTATCTTTCAAATTATCCCAGAAGATACCATTATAGACGAGTTACTCTACGATCTCTGTTGATCGTCTCTCGACCGCTCAATCGTTGTAGAAATCAATGCAAACTGATATTAGGTTCGACGGCCTGTCCTAATCATATCTGAAGGACATAAATTGTGAGTTCCTGCTATCATATGTTGGGGATGCTGTTTCCAACTATCAGCACGTTATGGGTAAAAGATCCTTTCACGAACGTTCTTCTCACAGGCTTTCAAATTCGATAGCCATCCGTTGAAGCTGTTCTACACGCCGCCTTTGGATTGGTTTCATCTGTGAGTGGTGAATTCATCATCGAACGATACGACACCGTCCGATAGTTCTTGATACGTATAATACATATACTGAAGTATTCTCGAATAAATTATCTGTATTACTCGAATGGCGTTTCGGGTGACTGCTCAATTAACGATTCAATGCGTTCCTGTAATGGTTCAGATAAGTCCATTCCAAGGAGCTCACTGACACGGGACCAACGACCAAGACTGTGATCATCTGTTCCTATCTCTTCGTAGAGCTGCTCATCGACTATCATTGGACGACAACCATCAGCCGCAGACGAAAATTCGAGCACTGTGACATCGTTTTGTTCGGGAGCTGTGATGCTCACAACGTCGTCCGAAACAGCCACTGACAACTGAACCAAAGCTTCTTCGTACCCATACGTCGGCTCCTCGATAGACGTAATCGCACAATCAGAACAGCGAACAACATCAATCTCCCACTCCTCGTCTTCGTGGTACCCATCGAGTTCTGGGTCAATGATACGAATGCACTCGAACAACACCGGACCGTCGATCGAAACCGATGCAGGAGAGTCGTGATAATCACAAAGCAAGCTGTCTTCTTGACCGAGTGTTTCACTGTGGAGATCTCTTCGGAGCCCCCAGATGACCGGATCAGTCATGAGAGTGTGAACTGATGGCAGACAGTTAAGGTATCTGATCCCTCTCTCTTGGATTATACGTTTCCATTAAAGACCGAAATCAATCAGAAAATGATACTCGTTCAACTCCGTTTTGGATCGTATTAGCCTCTCGAAAGCAAGACAGTTAATCGATTGAGTTGATTGTACAGATTGTGGTCACCGACGAGATACTGGTGTATGAATGATACCCACAGACTTCTTGTGAATATTAGTATGGGTGTTCTGTCGTTTCGAGCATCACACCACAACACGAATGCCTACGATGGAGAAACATACTCGTAGAGAGAACGTATGAATCGAGAGCAGGATTTGACTACAATATGGAAGGCTGTCTGTAATTGTAGAATGCGACGACGTGAATTGGGGGTATGATAGCGGTGTCGCCGCTACACGTGGGTGGCATCACATCGGCTGCGAACGTCGAACTCGCCATTTTCTTTCTGATCGGCCTTTTGGGAGGAGCTCACTGTCTGGGCATGTGTGGTCCGTTGGTGACCATGTACTCAGAACGAATGCAGTCGCCGGACCGCGAGAACATGCTTACGATCTTCGAGGTTCGGCAACATGCTCTGTTTAATCTTGGTCGTACTGTGAGTTATGCTGCTATTGGCGGCGCGTTCGGGCTGTTCGGCGCACTCGTCTTCGACACCTCTTCAATTGTGAGCACTATTGGGACCGTCGTTCGTGCAACAACCGGGGTCGTTGTCGGGATTGCAATTCTGATAGTTGGTGTCCGCTATGTGTTCGGTTATCACGGCGGTGAAGGACTCTTTGGCGGAGGAGGAATATCCCGACTCTTTCGACGACTCTCTACGCGAGTTGACGAGTGGTCGAGTGGTTTCGGAATCGTTGGACTCGGACTCGTACACGGAATCCTTCCTTGTCCACTACTCTATCCAGCCTTTTTGTACGCCTTCGCGCGTGGTTCACCGATCGGTGGTGCGCTGTCGCTTGGGGTACTTGGATTGGGAACCTTTCCGACGCTCTTTTTCTACGGCACGCTTGTCCAATCAATCTCACCAACACACCGCGAACGGCTCCATCGTGCCCTCGGTATCGCATTTCTCATTATGGGGTGGATGCCGCTCTCACACGGGCTCGAACTCTTTGGTATTCATGTTCCCCACGTCGAACCACCTATCTACCAGCCGTTGACTCCGTGATGCACTCTGTTTGTCGCCGGAGAACCGCTGATCTCAGATTCTGGTTCTGAACCAAAGAGACAAGAGTAGCTTTTGACCACCGTATTCGAGAGTTGGACCACAATTGTCTTTTCGTCCATCTATAAATAAGTGATTGATGAATCGCCGGACGTTCCTTAGAGCGAGTGTTGCTGCAACTGGCGCTGCGACTCTCTCTGGCTGCCTCTCTGGTTTATTCGAAACTCGATCAGTGTATGAACCACCACCACTCGTGGAGAACCGACCAAAAGCTGTCTATATACCATCACATATTGAAGGGATGGAGATGGGTGGAATGGCAACCAAAAAGTGGTATAAGGCTGGTATCATGTTCAGCTTCCCGCACCGCTTTTGGACCGTAGACAGCCAGAACAAAAACAAAGTTAATATTAGGGAAAATGACACAATTCATCTAATGTCTAGTGTCTGGGATTCGGAGACCACCATCGTACCACCGAATGCGAATCTCAGAGTGGATGTCACTAAAGACGGTGAATCCATTGCTACGAAATCGTTGTGGCCAATGCTCTCTCAGAATATGGGCTATCACTTCGGGGACAACATAGCACTCTCCGGCGATGGGACCTACACTGTGACGGTTCATGTCGGTCCGCTCGATGTCCGCCGCACGGGTCGTCTCCAAGAAAAATACGGCGAGCAAGCCTCATTCTCGATTACCTTCGATTACAGCCAGCAACAACGGGACGAAATCATGTTCAAACAGCTCTCCGAGAAAAAAGGGCAGAAGGGAGCTGTTGACCCGATGGAGATGAAGATGATGCCATCAACGCAGCTACCGCAGAAAGATCAGCTTCCTGGTACCCTCGTTGGCGAAGCGACAAGCGGCGATGGAACGTTTATTGTGACGAAACTCGACTCATCCCCAGCAGGGATTGATAAATCGGGACCATATCTTGCGGTTTCGCCACGAACGCCACACAATCGGTATCCGCTGCCGTTCATGTCGCTTTCGGGGACGGTCAAGCGCGGAAAGCAGACTATCTTCGATGGGCCCCTGACTGCCACGCTTGATCCTGAACTCAACTACCACTACGGGACTTCGGTAGAACGTCTACAGTCGGGAGATACGCTTGCGCTCACGGTGGATGTTCCGCCACAAGTCGCTCGTCACGAGGGCTACGAAATGGCGTTCTTCGAGATGCCACCGATGGAACTGACACTGTAGCTATGGTTGAACAGAACGTATCAAAGTGGGTCGGCCGGATCGATACCACTTCGATTCGGTACTATCATCTCTCGGGGGCAGTACTGGCAGGAACGTACGTTCTCATGTTATTAGGGGCGTACACGAGCGCGATCGGCGCTGGACTCTCCTGTCCAGACTGGCCGATGTGTTACGGGACGCTCGTTCCATTCTTACATCCTGAGATCATGAATCAGACTCCCTATTCTGCCATTCAGATTTTCGCAGAGTGGGCCCACCGTGGCGTTGCGATGCTGGTGGGAATCGGAATTTTCGGGACAGCAGTGGTTGCACACTACCTCCGGAAACCACCTTTCGTGCGGTGGTCTGTCACAATAGCCGTTCTCCTTCTCCCTGTTCAGGTGATTGTGGGAGGACTCACCGTCACCGAAAAGCTTCAGCCAATCATCGTTACGAGTCATCTCGGTATTGCAACACTCATCCTTCTGTTCCTGTGTACAACGGTGGTGGCCGACGTGCTGTCGAAAACCAGTTGTTGATTACGAGCTGACTTCGACTGATAGCTCTTTACATCACCTCCGGGATATCTCAGTACTGCGTCGAACGAGCAGAGAGTGACGTATTTGGATACTATCAATATATTCGAAAATTATACAATCCAACCGAGATCGAATAATATTATACTGTCAGCTGTTAAATGAGAGGGCAACAGCACGCCCATCGCCATACATGACGAGGATTTCCTCCCGACCGTCGTCATCGAGATCGATCACCGTCGGGTGGATCCAAACTGGAACATCGCGCTCGTACGTCGCCAGCTGCTCACCGTTCGACGGATTGAGTACCGTAACCACCCCATCAGGAGTGACACCGACCAGCTCAGGGGTACCATCTCCGTCAAGGTCACCGATCGAAGGCGGTGGCATAACACCTCGATCGTCCTGAGTGAGGTCTGTTGTCCACTCGACGGCCCCATCACGCGCAGAGAGCGCAGAGAGTTCTCCCCCGCTCGTTCCGACGTACACTTCGGGCGTGTCGTCCGCATCGCCATCGTCGACCGCGTGGAGTGCTGGGATGCCGTCAACAGGCTGTGACCAGATGACGTTGCCCGTCGTGCTATCGAGTGCAGTCACCGTTTGATTTGTATCATCGGCAATGACAAGTTCGGGTGTCGGGTCGGCACCAACGGCCGCAGAAACCATCCAGAGGACCGAATCGTTCGTCTGCCACGTTCGTTCTCCGTTACGCTCGAAGAGAGAAACGCCGTCAGCAGTACCGATCGCGATCTCTCTTTGTCCATCGTCGTCGAAATCGTCGACTGCGGGACTAGCCCATGTGGAGGCCGAGAGGTTTCGATGCCACGCCGTCGAGCCATCGCTCCGAATGACGAACAGCTCGCCGTCGATATCCACGGCGATGACCTCTTTGCCGTCTGCTGGCAGAATGTCTCTCACGACCGGTTGACTGTAGCCGAGCGATGAGGTCGGATGACGCCACTCGATTGCACCGGTTGCCGCGTCGTGGACGGTCAGCGTGTGGTCACCGCGGGCAATGAGGATCTCTTGAGTTCCATCGCCATCAAGATCCGCAATTGTCGAGTCCGGAAGCGAGTGAATCGTACAGTTTTCCGGCGCCAGTCCTGATTGCCACACGGTATTTCCAGATGATTCATTGAGCCGCACGA
Source organism: Halocatena marina (assembly GCF_025913575.1). Classification (NCBI taxonomy): domain Archaea; kingdom Methanobacteriati; phylum Methanobacteriota; class Halobacteria; order Halobacteriales; family Natronomonadaceae; genus Halocatena; species Halocatena marina. The sequence continues at coordinate 1,142,774 of NZ_CP109785.1, forward strand.
GAGCACACGAGGCTTGTGTGCTCTCATTACTCTCATCGTTGATTGGCGCGACGACGATAGTACCGTTGCCTGTGTTCGTAGCGGCGATCGGATGGTGATTCTGCTGATATCCACGAGCTGTGTCCGATACCCACTGTTCGGTAAGCTCTCCCCCGCCGCCAGTGAGTTGTAAAGCACCGAAGACAACAACCAAAGAGAGGACGAACCAAAGTAAGAGAACCGCCACCAGCGTCCTACGCTTCATAATCGGACGTAGCACGGGTTCGCTTAAACATCTGTACAAGGACGTCGACGTTTTCGTGGGGGACGTTCTCTGTGTCTATTTCCTCCCCAACTCGATTCGGCTGTTGCTGGAATGTAACGCATGTGTCTTTCGTTCAGATCAATCGCAGATCAACAGTTTCTTTCGGCTTTCGATCCGATTTTCGGGTATAGTGAGGACCAAACAGGCAGTCGTACTATTTTTGCTACCACTTGTAGTGGCAGGAACTGCGAGCGCCCACGATATTGGCGGGTCACGGTTCGATGCGCCAATTCCACTATCGTTCCTGTTCGTTGGTGGGGGTCTCACGGTTGCACTCACGGCCGGCTTGCTCACGCACACGACGGAGCCGAACACGATGGACTCCGAGCGTGGGATATTCTCAGTCGGGACGCTTCCATCCTCGATCGTCACCGCCATTCGAGTCTGTGCTCGCACGCTCTTTCTCATTGCTTTTATCGGAGTCCTCGTGACGGGCCTGTTCGGCCGCCAAGTCGCCACCGAAAACTTTGCGACTGTTTTTGTCTGGCCGATCTGGCTCAAAGGTGTCGCGCTGCTTGCTCTCCTTGTTGGTAGTCCGTGGTCTGTGTTGTCGCCGTGGCGCACGATTTACGAGGGACTGTGTCAACTCGAAGGGGGAGCAGTTTCGATCCTCGACTCGTATCCTCGTTGGCTCTCCGAATGGCCCGCACTGGTCGGTTTTCTTCTTGGTGTGGGAATAATCGAGAATCTAACGGTGATCCCACGATCTCCACAGCAAACGGCGTTGCTCGTGAGTGTGTACGCGCTCGTGATGCTCGGTGGAGGTGTCACCTATGGGGCAGAGTGGTTCCGCAGGGCTGACACGTTCGCTGTGCTCTATCGACTGTTTGGCTCCGTCTCGCCAATCACAACCACGCGAACGACGGCAGGTGACGCTCAGATCAGTCTCCGGTACCCGTGGCGTCGCTGTACCGAATCCGTCGACGATCGAGCGATCATCGCGTTCATCATCGCCATGGTTTACACAGTGAGTTTCGACGGATTCACGAACACACCGGAGTTCCAAACACTCTTATTCGGAGTTCGAGATCTCACGGGACTTGGACCAGCGGTGAGCGCGGCATTGTATTTCATCGGCTACGGAGGCTTCCTCGGCGTATTTTGGCTGGTTGCTATCCTTTCGCATCGGGCAGGGCTCGCTACTGACGCGCTTGCGACCGCCCAGGTACTCGCTCCGACAGTTCTTCCGATTGCAGCTGCCTACGAATTTGCCCACAACTATCCGTTTGTCGTACAGAGCCTTGGTCAGTTAATCACCCTCAGTGGACGGGCCATTCATCTACCGATTACGGTGACTCCACTGGAATGGCTGTCACTCCCTGTCTTCTGGGCTTCGCAAGTCGTCGTTATTGTCATAGGGCATATTTTCGCGGTCGTCGCTTCCCACATCCTCTTTGATGAACACACGACTGAGCGAATTGGCTACACCCAACTACCATTGACAACGCTCATGATTGCGTATACGATGCTCTCACTGTGGATTATTTCTCGACCGATCGTATCATAGGATTGATTCTCTGGCCGTGTCGTAGATGGTGATGCGTTCAATATGACACTTCAAAATTGTTTGATAACAATGTATTCATAGTACTGTACTACTTGTGAGGAAGATGGAATTCTGCTAGTTCTACTGGAGCGTTGACTAAGTGAAATATCAGTGTTTTTAATTGATCAGTAGAGTATAACTACCTCATCGTATCTGTGAGAAACTCCCTGAAATACCTGAATGCTTTCATCGAAGGCCCCTGGTTCTGATCGCTCCTCCCGTTTTTGATGAGTGTACTGATAGAATATTGTGTCTACTTTATATTCGATAACTAGAACATTTGCCGAATGGTCATCTGCACAGAATGACAAAATTTCATATTATACTGTACATAAATAATTTATTGATGTTTATTGATATTTGTGATGTGAATTCCTACTAGCTATCGTACAATATAGATCCATAGCACCCACACAGCTCGTTGCTTTTTGAGAAATCCCTACCACGAGCTGTAGCGTTCCTCGTTCCACGGATTTGCTGTCTGTGAGTAGCCACGCTTCTCCCAGTATCCTCGCTTTGGCTCGCTGAGGAACTCAACCTCAGTCACCCACTTTGCACCCTTGTATGCGTATTTATGTGGTGTTACCACACGGAGCGGCCCACCGTGCTCTGAGGGGAGCGGTTGATCGTCGAGTTCGAACGCAAACAGCACTTCCTCCCGCATACATTCGTTCAGCGGGAGATCTGTTGAATAGCCATCCAACGAACCGAACAGAACGTGAACAGCGTCGTCACGAACACCAGCTTGCTCGGCGAGCGTCGGGAATGAAATCCCCGTGAATTCGTTATCGAATCGGCTCCAGCCAGTCACACAGTGAAAGTCTTGACGCTGTGTTTCACTCGGTAGATCAACGAACTCCGACCACGAATACGAGCAGTTGGTTTCGACCGCACCAGTAACCGTGAACTCCCATGTATCCATATCCCACGATGGAGTTTTGCCCTTCGATAGAACGGGAAATTGGCTGGTTTGCCGCTGCCCGGGAGGCAACCGTTCACCGTCGAACTCCTCGTGAATTGATGTAACATCATTCACGGTCATATGGTCAGTTTCGACATGGAATCGTATAGTGTTGCTGGCAACGTTTCACGTGGTACTCATACGTGACTTGCCGTGTTGAAACCGCTACGCAACACCCGTCGATTACAAAAGATGATGCAGATTTATTGTGATCGGTGGTGCATTGAGTGTGGGGGAAATATGAATGCCACTACTCCGATTCGAAACCGCAGATTCGACCGAACGGACACAGATCGGTGAAGGTCTCGTACGGTTCGCAGTGAAAGCAGGTCGCTTAGAAAACGATCAGTCGAGTGGGAAATATTTTCTCAATCACACAGATGGGTGTGGTGAAGATGGAAAACGCATCATGCCGGGTGATCCGTTCTTTTTCGACACCGAGACTGGTGATATTCTCTGTGACGATCACGGAAAAGAGCGGAGTAAGGAATCCACAGCCACGTAGCCCACGACGGATATGCAATGAGTGAAAAGTAGTGTAACAGATTAATCGCGTACGACACCACCGAAATTATCATTCGACACCGTATCAACAGTTTTTCACAGTCGAAAAGCACCCTGTTGGTCGTACCAGTGCAACCGTGTCTACTAAATTACTACTCCAGCTGGTATCGATATGGCAGTAAACTAACTAGAGAGTCTGAATCTGTGAAATTGTCGAGCAAGAATGGTGTATGACGCAATTTTCCATTTTATTATGGGAAGATTTAAATATCTCTGAGACGTATTTGTTATCGTAGCACTTGTTGAATCGCTATTGAAATCACCCATTGAGTACCCGCTCATCAGTTCATCATCTTGGAAAATACCACAACCCGCATCCGTACGCACGAACCGAACGAACAGACACACGAGGAAACAACCAGCGAAGCAGAACGAATCTGTCCCGAATGTAGCGGCCGACTCGTGGACGACACCGAACACGGAGAAACCGTCTGTCGCGAGTGTGGTCTCGTCGTCGATGAGAACGAAATTGACCACGGTCCGGAGTGGCGTGCATTCGATAGCCAAGAGCGTGATCAGAAGCGTCGTGTCGGTGCACCAACAACGAACATGATGCACGATAAAGGTCTATCGAGCCAGATCGGCTGGCAGAACAGGGATGCCTACGGCAACGCCTTGAGTTCGCGCAAGCGCCAACAGATGAAGCGTTTGCGCACGTGGGACGAGCGTTTTCGCACCCGTAACTCCAAAGAGCGCAATCTCAAGCAGGCACTCGGTGAAATCGAGCGCATGGGCAGCGCGCTTGGTGTTCCGGGGGATGTCCGTGAGACCGCGAGTGTCATCTACCGCCGTGCACTTTCCGAGGATCTCCTCCCCGGACGCTCTATCGAGGGAATCTCCACTGCTGCACTGTACGCAGCAATCCGTCAGACAGGACTCCCACGGAGCGTCGAAGAGGTTGGTGCTGTTTCACGCGTCGACGAAATGGAGTTCAAGCGCGCCTACCGTTACATCAATCGTGAACTCAATCTCGAAATTGGCCCGCCAGCTCCGGATCAGTATCTACCGCGGTTTGCGTCCGCGCTTGCGGTGAGCGACGAGACTGAAGGGCGCGCCCGTGAACTGATTCAGACGGTAATGGAAGAAAGTGCTCACTCTGGAAAGAGTCCTGTCGGTCTCGCTGCTGCCGCGTTGTACGCTGCTGGCATCTTGACTGACGAGCCACTGACACAGAACGAAGTCAGTGAGGTGGCTGATGTCAGCAACGTCACGATCCGCAGCCGGTATCAGGAACTACTCGACATCGCGCAAAAACACCAGCAAATCGGACAGAAACAGGCAGAGACTGAGGCGGCTGCCTAAAATAATGATCAAATCCTCTGTTTCGTCACCGCCTCTTCGATCCGATCGCGCACACATTCTCGACGTCACTGGGATCGTCAAGAACGTTTCGAACAAGAATGATTTTGGATGAAGCTCTCCAGTCAGGCGTGGACTCTGTTGGGAGATCATCCGATATGAACGACCTGCTGCAGTGATACACAGTAGTAGCAAGAGTGCCGGATGGTCGTCGAAATCACAAGAGAGACAATAAATCGGGGCACTCTCTCGGCGCGCTCACCGACGTGGGTCTCGACCCAGCCCGGTGCTCGTATGAGAACCACAACGTTCGATCAATCACACGTGCTCGACGTTAACAGCGTCGTGAGCGATCTCGTGCAGTCATTGTATGGACATTTTTTCCGAGACAATGGATCAATCTGTGGCGCTGGAGATTTGATTCAGTGTTATCGCATCTCGTTCGTGCACTCACGAATCACTTCGGTGATGATGTCGAGACCGATTTCGGCTTGCGCTTCGGTCATGACGAGTGGCGGAAGGAGTCGGAGAACGTTCCCCTCCCGGCCAGCTGTCCAGACGAGTACTCCCTTCGTATAGCAGTCCGTCTGCACACGCTTGACCAGCTCCGCACTTGGATTGCCCTCGGTGTCGATCATCTCGATACCGATGAACAGCCCCCGCCCACGGACATCTCCAATCAGAGGACTGTTGATTTCACGGAAGCGGCCACGAATGTACTCGCCAAGCTCGGTCGCGTGTCCGAGCAAGTCGTGCTCTTGAATGTATTCGATCGCAGCCAGACCACCGCGCATTGCCGGTATGTTCCCCCGGAAAGTCCCAATATGTCCTCCTGGGCCCCACGTATCGAACTTCTCGTGGTATAGCATCGCACCGAGCGGGAGCCCAGCGCCACCAATTCCCTTTGCCATTGTGATAGCATCAGGTGTCACACCGTCGTGTTCGCAGGCCCACCATTCCCCAGTGCGACCAAATCCCGACTGAATTTCGTCGGTAATGAGCAACGCATCGTTGTCATCAGCGATGTCTCGAAGTCCCTTCAGGAATCCCTTAGGTGGAATGACAACGCCGCCTTCTCCTTGAATCGGCTCGACCCAGATGGCTGCTGGCGGCTCGTGACCACTGTACGGTCCTTCGAATTTCTCTTTGACGGCGTCGAGAGAGCGGGCACACGCCATCCGACCACAACAGTTCTCGCGTGGACACAACGCCTTTGCGTTGTCATCGGACAGCGACTCACGATACGGATACGGATACGGAACGTGGACTACGTCGGGGAGGAGTGGTTCGTATCCTTTTTTGTACTTTATTCCACCGGTAAGACTCAGCGCACCGGTCGTCCCACCATGGTACGATCCCTCAAACGCCAGCAATCCGTGACGACCTGTATACTGCTTTGCCAGTTTGATCGATCCCTCGTTTGCGTCGCTTCCGGATGGTCCGCCAAAAACCATTTTGCACTCTCCACGCAGGCCCGGCGGCGCAATATCGGACATCGCCTCGATGAAGTCGAGGCGGGCTTCTGTCGGAAAATCGATCGTGTGGACGAGTTTGCTCGTTTGTTCGTTTACTGCGTCGAGAACGTACGGATTCGAGTGTCCCACGTTCAGCACGCCAATGCCAGCGAAAAAATCGAGAAACACGTTCCCGTCGGCGTCTTTGATCGTCGCACCACGGCCTTCTTCGAAGGCTAGTGGGACGGCCTTCGGGTAGGCAACGGCACCGCTGTCGATGGCTACCTGTCGTTCGAGGAGTTCTCTGGAGTTGGGCCCCGGAATCGATGTCTCGACATTCGGTGCATCGTCGAAGTGGAGTTCGTCAATGGGTGGTCCCCCCGCCATACATCGTACAGAACACAAGTACCATCAAAGATGTTTGGTATTTATTGTCAAAGTTGCTGTAGCCTATCACGTGCTAATCTCTGCCATCGTCTATCGAACCACAGCAATCTTCACGAGCTTCGTGAACGATCGTTTTTCGTGTTTCACGCATCAGTCTGAGCCGACTGATCGTCAAACCCATCGAACTGCTCATCTAGATACTTTGTCGTGTGCTCGTTTCTGCGAAACTGATCATCTGCGAGCACAGCGAGATGGAATGGGATCGTTGTCGAGATTCCCTCGATCTCAGTTTCTTCGAGCGAGCGTTCGCTCCGAGCAAGCGTTTCTCGTCGGCTATTTCCAGTGATGATGTACTTTCCAACGAGCGAGTCGTAGTAGGGACTGATCGTGTCTCCCTGATCGATGCTATCGTCGACCCGGACGCCAATCCCAGTCGGTGGACGATAAACTTCGACGGTTCCCGGTGTCGGCGAGAAGTCTTCATACGGGTCTTCGGCGTTGATACGAAACTCCATCGTCGAACCACGCGGTTCGATATCCTGCTGTTCGAAGTCGAGCGCTTCTCCTGCGGCGATCTGAAGCTGCTGCTTGACGATATCGATCCCAGTCGCAACCTCGGTGATGGTGTGCTCGACCTGAATACGAGCATTAACTTCAAGGAAGTAGAAGCTGCCATCGCCAGCTCCATCTGTTTCGTACAAGAATTCGACGGTCCCAGCGTTGATGTAGCCCGCTTCTGAGACTCCTTGACGAGCGGCCAGGCAGAGCTCTTCGCGCGTCTCGTCGTCGATTACCGGCGAGGGCGTCTCTTCGATGAGCTTCTGTTGACGACGCTGGACCGAACAATCCCGTTCGTAGAGGTGTCTCGCGTTTCCGTGACTGTCAACGAGCACCTGCACCTCGATGTGACGGGGATTTTCGAGATACTTCTCGACGTACACAGCTGGGTTGTCGAAGTACGCCTCGCCTTCATGCTGTGCCTTCTCCAATTTGTCTTCGATCTCGCGTTCTTCACGAACGATCTTCAGTCCACGGCCACCGCCTCCCCCATCGGCTTTGATAGCAACTGGATAGCCGTGTTCGTCGGCGAATGCGTCTACCTCACTCGGAGAGCTGATGGTATCATTCGTTCCCGGCACAATTGGGACATCCGCCTGTCGCATGATTGCCCGAGCCTTCGTCTTCTCACCGAAGTCAGCCATCACGTTAGCTGGCGGTCCGATCCAGAGAAACTCCGATTCTTGGACGCGGCGAGCGAACGATTCGCTTTCGGCGAGAAATCCGTAGCCGGGATGGATCGCATCAGCGTCCGTCTCGCGGGCAGCATCGATGATCGACGCTTGATCGAGGTAGCTTCTTCTAGCGACCGATGCACCGATGTGATGTGCAATGTCTGCGCGGCGGACGTGTTTTGCCGTCTCGTCGGCATCGCTGTAAACGGCAACCGTCTCGATCCCCAATTCGTGGGCAGCCTGTATTACTCGTACAGCAATCTCCCCGCGATTAGCAATGAGTACCCTATCGAACATCGTTCTGAAATCGTGTCGGGGCTACTTATCACCTTCAGTGTCGGACCTCAACCACAAGTTGCGACAACACGTCTTAGCATCTCCCGTCGATGGGAGTGTGTGCCACCGTCACTGTTAATATATCACATGATGTTTTCTGCTATAGATTAGACTAATGACTGAGGCGCGAATAGAGCGGACGGAACTACCAGAGCCACGATACGAGTTCGGCGGTGACGATCACGTGTTCGTCGAACTCGACGAGGCGATGAGTTTCGACGCAAACTTTCAGGCGATGGCAATCACACAGCAGATCAGCGACCGCGACATTGCAGGCGTTACCGAAATCTGTCCAGCGAACGCCTCGTACATGGTGCGATTCGATCCCGATAGTATCTCTCCCGAGTCAATGGTCGAGGAGTTAAAAGAAATCGCTGCCGAAACCGACATTTCGGAGTTCTCGTGGGAGACACGCATCGTTACTATTCCCGTGCTGTTTCAGGATCCGTGGACACACGAGACGCTCATGCGCTTTCGAGATCATCATCAGGATCCCGACGGGACTGATCTTGAGTACTCAGCTCACATCAACGGCTTCGACACTGTTGAGGGGTTCATCGACGCCTTCGTCGGCGCTCCACACATGGTCACGATGGTCGGATTCGTTCCCGGATTGCCGTGGTGTTTTCAGATGGTGCCGAGAAACGAGCAGCTAGAGGTCCCAAAGTACCTTCAGCCGCGGACCGACACACCGAGCCGAGCGGTGGGCTTTGGCGGTGCGTTTTCCGTCGTCTATCCGGTGAAGGGAGCTGGTGGCTATCAGCTGTACGGTCGGACTCCAGTCGAAGTGCTCGATGTGGACCAACAACTTCCCGACTTCCACGATTCGATGGTGTTTCCGAATCCCGGTGACATTCTGAACTATCGATCCATCGACCGCGAAGAGTACAACGCAATCCGCGAAGAAGTCGAGGACGGCACGTACGAGTTCACGAGCGAGCGGGTCGAATTCACCCCAGAGGAGTTTTTCATCGCACCACACGAGTACAACGAGGAGCTGACGGAGGTGCTCTCGGCATGATTGATGTCATTGATGGTGGCGTCTCAACAACCGTCCAAGATCTCGGTCGGTTCGGCCACTACCATATCGGAATGCCTCCTTCGGGAGCGATGGATCAGTTCTCTCACACGGTGGCAAACGCGCTCGTCGGTAACGAATCCGATGCTGCGACGCTCGAAATGACCTATGTTGGGGCAGATTTGCGGTTCGGCGCGGACTGTGTCATTGCTCTCGCAGGTGCACCCATGCCTGCCGAACTCGACGGTGGCGCTGTCCCGATGCACGAGGCGGTGCGTGTCGAGGCGGGACAGAAACTCGAAACAGAGTTCACGTCTGACGGTTCGCGCACCTATCTCGCAGTGAGCGGCGGTATCGATGTGCCGAAAGTGATGGGAAGCCGGTCGACGTATACGCTGGTTGGCATCGGTGGCTACGAGGGACGAACACTGGAAGCCGGAGACGAACTAGCTATTGGTCAAAACGGAGCGAACCACAATGACATCGTCGGCAATAGCGCTCCCGAAGAGAACCTCCATGACTTCGAAGATAATGGGCTGAGAATTGTGATTGGACTCTGTGACTACCGGCTTACGGACGAAAGCAGAGACGAGCTCTGTGAGGTTGGCTGGACGGTAACTCCCGAAGCCGATCGGATCGGATACCGTTTGGACGGTCCTGAACTCGAATTTGTCGAGCGTGAACAACCCTTCGGTGCGGGAACTAACCCTTCGAACGTCGTCGATGTCGGATATCCGATCGGTTCGATACAACTCCCTCAAAAACCAATCATTCTGATGTGCGACGCCGTGACTGGTGGGGGCTATGCCACCGTCGGGACTGTGATCAGCGCAGACCGAGATTTGCTTGCACAGCGACGGACACACGAAACTGTACGCTTTGATCCAGTAACCGTCGAGGAAGCTCTCGAAGCCCGCCAGACACGCCAAGAAGATCTGGACGCAATCCAGAATTCACTCGCGTAGTGTTCCAGCGACGATTGATTTGGAATGGTTAATGGTATATGTGTATCATTTTCAGAAGTGGGTCGATACTGGTAAGTAGCAAGACAACCTCATGCATGGCATGGCGACGGAATACGTAGCAGCCCCGATGCCCGGTGTGTTTTACCGACGCACGGCCCCGGATGAGCCTGCACTTGTCGAAGTCGGAGACGAAGTGAGCGAAGGCGACACGGTTGCACTCATCGGAGTAATGAAGAATTTTCACGACATTACTGTTCCCAGCGATGGCGTCGTGGCGGATATCCTAATCGAAAACGAGGCGGAGGTCGAGGCCGGACAAGACGTCATTGAGCTAACTATAGACGGCTGAATCACCTATCGTCAACGACGCTCGGCACCCCAAGTCATAGCGAAGCACAACCGACGTAATCTACAACGCACCAGATGTGCGTCAATGAACGAAAATTCACACACTGTCAAAAGCAGCCGTAAATAAAGAAGTCAGTGAATGGAATACAGATTTTCCATACTAAATTGATATAGTTGGGGACAATCTTTTTATTGAGGTACGATGTTGGGAGAATATAGGAATAGTTCATGATGAAACTGACCGTTGTACCTATCGACACCTCATCCGCTGCTGGAGGTCCAATCGATGGCTGAAAATGATATATCGCTGATCGTAAATGGAACCGAGCACGAACTGACCGTCGAGCCGCGGACATTACTTGTCACGGCACTCCGAGAGGAACTCGGGTACACTGGCGCGAACGTCGGGTGTGATACTGCACGGTGCGGTGCGTGTACCGTTCGGTTAGATGGAGATGCGATCAAGTCCTGTCTGCGCTTTGCCGTTCAGGTCGATGGTGCGGAGGTCGAGACAGTCGAGGGACTTGGAGAACACGGCGACCTTACACCGCTTCAAGAGTGTTTTCAGGAGCACCACAGTCTCCAGTGTGGCTTTTGCACACCGGGAATGCTCATGACAGCGGATACGTTCCTACAGGACGCAGAGGCTCCATCGCGCGAGGAGATACGTGAAGCGATCGAAGGGAATCTCTGTCGGTGCACCGGCTATCACAACATCGTCGACGCAATCGAAGACACGGCCAATCGACTGGGTGAACGCTAATGAGTGGGGCAGAATCAGAGCGCGAGGAGCCAGACGTCGAGGGGGTATTCGGTGCTGGCATCAAACGGGACGAGGACCTCCCGCTGCTGCTGGGTGAGGGAACCTACACGGACGATATCTCTCTTCCCGGAATGACATACCTTGCGATCAAACGCTCAGATCACGCTCACGCGCGAATCGTCGATATAGACACGAGCGAGGCCGAGTCGAAGGCGGATGTGGTAGCGGTGTACACCGGTGACGATGTCGAGGCAAGCGGCGTTCCAAACACCATCCCGACGGCTTGGGATCTCCCCGGTCTCGTTCAACCACAGTACCGTATGCTTGCTATCGACAAGGTTCGTCACGAAGGAGATGGTGTCGCCGCAGTCGTTGCCGAAACACCGCAGGCGGCCCACGAGGCCCGCAAAAGGATTCACGTCGAGTACGAAGAACTCGAAGCTGTTACTGACCCGGTTACGGCTGTCGAGCGTGACATACCACAGATTCACGAAGAAAGCGATGACAACATTGCATTCGACTTCGAACTCGGGGACGCAGACGCGGTCAATGAGTCGTTCTCTGCCGCCGATCGCACAGCATCGGTGACTCTTCGCCAGCCCCGTCTGATTCCGAACGCGATAGAACCGCGGGCGGCCGTTGCCGACTGGAACGATTCGACCCAGAAACTGCGCCTCTGGATGACGAGTCAAAATCCACATCTTCACCGAATGTTGCTTTCGGCGGGCACACTCGGCATTCCGGAAAACAACATTCGGGTTATTGCGCCCGAAGTTGGCGGCGGCTTCGGCAGTAAGATCTATCACTACCCAGACGAGGCTATCACCGCCTGGTGTTCGATGCAACTCGGACGACCAGTCAAGTGGCGAGCGAGCCGTTCCGAGGGGTACCTGACCGATTGTCACGGCCGCGATCACGTCACGGACGCCGAAATCGCCATCGATAACGATGGGACGATACAGGGTGTCCGTGTCGAAACTCACGCCGGACTCGGTGCACACCTTTCACAGTTCGGTACCGCAACGCCATCGTATCTGTATGCGACCGTCCTCTCCGGTCAATACACGATCCCAGCGATTCACTGTCGCGTCATCGGCGCGTTTACCACCACAACGCCTGTCGACGCCTACCGTGGGGCTGGTCGTGCAGAGGGGATCTATGTCATCGAACGGCTCATGGATGTAGCAGCGCGTGAACTCGGAATGGATCCCACCGAAATTCGACGGAAGAACCTCATACCAGCCGACGAATTCCCTTACGAGAGTGCTGCAGCCCTCGTTTATGATAGTGGCGAATACGAGCGTGCAATGGAGACGGCCCTCGAGCACGTCGATTATGAAACTCTTCGTGAGCAGCAGCAGACGCTTCGAGAAGAGGGCCGATATCTCGGTATTGGCGTTGCCAATTTCATCGAGTCGGCCGGGCTATCCCCATCGGGACTTGCAGGGCAGCTTGGTGCACAGGCAGGCGGATGGGAGAGTTCCATCGTCCGTTTCGACTCGACAGGCAGCGTAACCGTTCTCGCTGGGACAGCTGATCAAGGACAAGGTCATCGCACGACGTACGCACAAATTGCTGCCGAGGAACTCGGGATTTCGGTGGACGACGTCGAGGTTGTAGAAGGTGACACCGACCGGATTCCACAGGGAATGGGGACGTATGGGAGCCGGAGCGCCTCGGTTGGTGGCGGTTCCATCGCTCGTGGTGCCCGCGACGTGCGCGAGAAAGCCCGCCGGATTGCTGCCCACCAACTTGAGGCGAGTGTCGACGATATCGAGTTCGAAGACGGAGAATTTTACGTCGCTGGCGCATCTGACCGGTCGCTTCACATTCAGGCGATCGCCCACGAGGCGTATCTCGGGCACGATCTGCCCGAAGAGATGGATCCCGGACTTGAAGCGACGAACTTCTACGATCCGGAGAATTTCACCTACCCGTTCGGGACGCACGTTGCTGTCGTCGAGATCGATCCCGAAACGGGTGCAATCACCATCGAGCGATACGTTGCTGTCGACGATTGTGGTGAAATTATCAATCCAACGATCGTTGAAGGGCAGGTTCATGGTGGTATCGCACAGGGGATCGGCGCGGCGCTGTACGAGGGGGCTGCCTACGACGAAGATGGTCATCTCCAAACTCGCCGAATGGACGAGTACGCCGTCCCACACGCGACGTATCTCCCTGACTTTGAGACGGACTCCACGGTCACACCCAGTCCTCACAATCCGATTGGCGTGAAAGGCGTCGGCGAGTCAGCGACTATCGCGGCAGCGCCGGCCGTCGTCGCAGCTGTCACAGACGCGCTCGAACCGTTCGATGTCGATCATCTCGACATGCCTGTGACGCCGGAAACAGTCTGGCGGGCAATGGAGGAGGAGTAATGTACACGAACGATTTCGAATACTACTGCGCTGAGAGCACTGACGAGGCGATCGAGTTGTTGACCAACCACGATGGAGCCGAACTCATCGCAGGTTCGCACGGATTGCTCCCTCGAATGCGTACTGGCGAGGAGGAACCACCAGTACTCGTGGATATCAACGCTCTGGACGAGCTCTCACTCATTGAGCGGGCTGACGGAGAACTCTCCATCGGTGCACTCGCCACTCATGCCGAGATTAGCGCATCCGAGATGATTCGAGAGGACGCGCCGGCGCTTTCGGATGCTGCCAGCGAGGTGGGTGATGTGCAAGTGCGAAATGGGGGGACTATTGGCGGTAATCTCGCTCATGGTGATGCTCGGACCGATCACCCTGCTGCCGTGCTCGCACTCGGTGGTTCACTCTCTGTTCACGGACCGGACGGAGAACGGTTGATCAACGCTGACGATCTCTTCGAAGGTCACTTTGAAACCGCCATCAGCGACCACGAGATCGTAACCGAACTCCGAATTCCGATAGATGAAAACACTACAAGCACGTATCTCAAGCGACGTAACCCTGTCTCCGGCTATCCCCTAGTAGGCGTTGCGGTGTGGCTGCAAACCGACAGCGATTCGATCGAAAACGCCCGGATCGCGGCAACCGGTTCTCTTTCCCATCCCACTCGCCTCCACTCTGTCGAAGACGAACTCAACGATACGACAATTGACGAGGAGACGGTTGCTACCGCAGCAGATCGAGCAGCGGAATCCTTTGATGAAACCGATTTCCGTTCAGATATGCGAGCATCACCTGCGTACTGCAGCCATCTGCTCTCGGTCTATACCGAGAGAGCGCTTCGGACTGTGCTGGATTAGACCGAGCGTTGATCTGGAATTAGACAACAAACGATTAGCAGCCTCACAAGATACAAGACAACCGCTGCGAACCATATCATATGGTAGCAATAGACATCAACTGTGACATGGGTGAGAGCTTCGGCAACTACTCAATGGGGAGAGACGATGCAGTGATGCCCTTTATCACCTCTGCCAACGTGGCGGGGGGCTTGCACGCCGGTGACCCACACGTGATGCGCGAGACAGTCGCGCTCGCTACGGAGTACGATGTTGGTATCGGCATTCATCCTGGATTGCCAGATATGATGGGCTTTGGACGACGGACAATGGATGCTACGCCGGAAGAGGTACGCGATTACGTCGTGTATCAACTGGGTGCACTCATGGGGTTCGCCGAGTGGATGTCGGTTGACGTTCAGCACGTCAAGCCACACGGGGCGATGTACTCGATGCTCTCAACGAGCGAAGCTCACGCTCGGGCCGTCATGGAGGCCGTCCTTGAGGTCAACCCCGACCTTATCTATCTGGCAACAGATATGAACATCTACGAGATCGCACAGGAGTACGACGCTTTGGACGCGGTGTTCGAGGGATACGTCGATCTCGATTATCGGTCTGATCGCACCTTAATCGTCGAGAAAGAGAAAGCAGCACCTGATCCCGAACTAGTAGCTGATAGGTTCGTCAGCATCGCAACGCGTGGTGAAGTCGAAGCGACCGACGGAACAATGATCGACGTTCCTGCCGATAGCATCTGTATCCATGGTGATGCGTCGAACGCTGTCGAAGTCCTCGAAACGATCCACGAGCGTATCGAGAGCGAAAACATCGAACTAACTCGTCTCGACGAACTGGTTGCCTGAACGTCTATACCTGTTTGCTGTCATAGAACGAGAACTGCCACATTCTTGTTCGTCGATGATTAACGAGAGACCGATTCAGACGTTCGAATCGCTCCTCTCGTCGAAGTGAATATATTCAGATGAGGTGTTATAGACCGTACGCTCGTAGACGAGCGTGATGCTATGCAACCTATGCGGCAATCCGTCGAAGAGAACAAAAGCGCACTGGCTGTACTCGACAGTCGAACGCTCGGCCTCCTCGGTGAAGGCGCACTGCCCCATTAGAGCGAGATAGAATGAGTAACGAGCCAACTGATCAGAGCCGAAAGCTACTCGATCGCCCGACGGCTCAGCAGTCCCCAACAAATGAGCAGGCCGTAACCCAGATTGAGGAGCGCTTCGTAACGCTCGAAACCGGATTCAATCAGAACGACCCTACGATGCTCGATCGCCTGTTCACCGCCGATGCGGTTGTGGTCGTTCCCGATGGAACCGTGGTGCGAGGATGGGAGGAGATCTACGCCTACCACACGGCGCGGTTAGAGAGCCCTGCTAATAACTGGCATACAAACTATTCGATCCCCATAATTATGTTCCCGAATGAGGATATTGCTGTCGTGCATACACGCCAGACCACGACAACCCCAGAGCGGACATTCACCAATCACGGCACTTCTGTGATGATCGAGACGGATGATGAGTGGTGGATCTGTGCTATGCAAAACACCAATGTGGTCGACAGGAGTCCGGAAGACGGGAGAGGTGACCCGGGCTGAACGCACACTGCTCTCTCGTCCAGTATCAGCAGGTGTTGACAGCGTGCACATCGATGACGTCGACGTACGTGTGTGCGACTACAGACGTTACAGAGTCAGTTGTTTTCTTATTTTCAGTCGATAATTCGAATTCGACGCGCTCATTTCAGGGCGAATGACTGTACGAAAAGTATTTGTTTTACGTGTCTGTGGGTTTCTCAACGATCTTTGAGGGCTTCGGCTGCGTTGTCTTGGGGTTCGTATTCAAGTGATCGGAGCGTGTGCGTCAGCGCAAGGCACCGTTCGTCGTTTTGAGAGATGGCATGGACGGTGAGTGGGTTCTGCGGGATCGGTGCCGTAGCGGCAGCAAACATGGCTGCTCGACAGTCCCGGAGACTCAGCCACATCGCACGTGCAAAGCGGGCATTCGCCTTTGGGAAGGGATTCTCCGACTGTTGTGTCTCGTGGAGTTTTTCCTCTGACATCAACCATCCGATCCGAACGTTGACGGCCTCGATATCGTATCGTCGGGCGTAGTAGTTACCGATCGCCTCCCCTGCAACTTTCGTAATCCCGTAGCACGAATCTGGATGCGGTGGGTCGTCGTGGTCGATCACCGGGGCGTCTGATGCCAGCGTTTCTGGTTCTGTCGGATCAACAGTCTCCATCCCGTTCACCGCATGATTCGAACTAGCGTACACGACACGGTCGAGATTGTTTCTCACAGCCGCGTAGTACGCATTGTATACGCCGTTGATATTCACCTCGTACAGATCGTCCCACTCCGCGTACGGTGATGGGTTTGCTGCAAGATGGATCAGTACATCGATATCGGAAATCGCATCGACGAATGCGTCTCGATCCATGACATCGAAAACGGTACTGTCCATATCATCGTGATCACGGTGAGTGAACAGCGTCAAATCCTCGTTGTCGAACGCAGTTGAAAGTTCTTTTCCGACGTTACCAGCGGCACCCGTGATTCCAATGTGAACCATACGTAATCATCGACGAGGACATACATAAAAGATCATTAATGATTTCGGCAGAGTGGGACACATTATCAATACAGGACCGACATTCATCTAACACAGTGGGGTTTGGTTGGTGAAGAACGACGCTCAATTTCGGAGATACTGCTGCTCGAGAAGTCAGCGTGCTCACCCTGTTGGATGTCACAGTAATGCTGTTTATTTATTGAAATCATTCTACCACAAACCTATGTCGATGCTCTCCCTTCTAGATCACTGTCTGGGTCAAGTATCAATCGTAACTGAGTAGCAAATCGCGTTGATCCCTAATCGAATGCCGATCGCAATTCCCGTTGACAGTCCACCGAACTGCTCCAGCCGATACCAGTCTCAAAGCCCATGAATCCACGAAAGCGACTCGGTCAAAATCTGATTGCTGAATCGAAAGCATACGGCTATACACTCACCATTTGGGGCAGTGGGGTGATCCTGTTTCATCACTATGGAACGCCCGGTATTCTCCATATCCTCTCGTATGTTGGCGGTGCCCTCGTCGCGTTTGCCATTCTCGCATTCATCGCATTTGACGCGTTGTTCAGCGACGTTGACAAGGAAAAACGCCCTCGGCTGATCGCCATGTCTATGATTCACATATTTGCATCGTTTGGGAATCTCCTCGTGAGCCACATCGTCGTCGTTGCTGCAGTTGCGCTTACGATACCAACCCTTCCGACTTTTCTTCTTATCGGATTCCAAGCCACTTTCACCTATAATATTCTCCTCCTCGTAGAGGAAGGTCTCGAGTGATTGGTAAACGTAGTGAGTCTCTCGTAGATCTGCTTTCGTGTTCAGTGTTGGCCCTTCTCCATTGACTACTGACGAGCTGTCTGTCTGCTCGTTGAACGGCTCGATCGGCATCTCATCGAGAAGCCGAGCTGTTTTGTAATGGCATAAGCGTGTTGCTGTAAATTACAAGCATACGCTTGTAATGGATTGCGTTGGTGTGTCACGGATGTCTATGTTCGAGAGATGTTACTTTCAAAGCAATCGAATCGTTCACGGTGGTACTTACCGCTCTCCAATTCGAAATTCGGCATGTCAGAGATCGATGCATGGAATGTACTCCGAGTGGTGAGGACCATCACATGTATGGCCAGGCGCGAGCCGCACGTTGCCACGTTGAAATATCGCTGATCCAACGGGCACTGATCGCCTTTTTCAGGAAGCGAGCGGGATGACCGCTAAAGGTGTTGATCGGGACGCCCATGATGCCGTGTGCAACGGCACGATCGCCGATAGAAACGACTGTTCCTTTGTTCACATACTCCCAATCGATTGGTTCTTGCCCGTTCATTGATCGAACGACGTTACGACCCAACACGTCCCCTGCTTCCCAGGCGGCTTGAGATGTTGGCGGTGCGGCGTTCGTCGCCGGTGATCGGCGAGCGATCGACCGCCAAATGAGCTCTTCACCCACTGGTCCTCGTTCCTCGTCCTGATCCATGAGAGCAGCATCCCCAACTGCGAATACGTTATCAGCACTCGTTTCGAGTGCCGAATCCGTATACACTCTGTCGTGGTCTTTATCGAGAGCAGCGTCGTCGAGAGCGGGTGGACCAGTGATACCACCAGCCCAAACGAACACGTCGTAGTCGATCGGATCACGCTCCTCGATTTGAACTGTCGAATCATCGACCGCAGAGATGGCAGCCTCGGTTTCGATGTCGACACCACTCTGTTCCAAGTGGTTCCGGATTGCACCCTGAAGCTCGTGGTCGTGACCGGGAAAGAGCTCAGCAGATCGCTGGAGGATCGAAACGGTGAGAGACGCACTGCTGTGGCTGTTCCCAAACGCCGCGATCTCTCCTGCGACTTCGATTCCCGTGAGTCCTCCGCCACCAACGATGATCTTCGCGGGATCGTCGTTCGATGCCTCGATAGATGTCCATTTAATCTCTTCGTGGATCGAAAGAGCATCATCGAGCGACTTCACAGTCAACCCGTGCTCTTCGAGCCCGTCAATGCCGTAGTACGCCGTTTCGCTTCCAAGGCAGATAATCAGGTCATCGTACTCGATTGTTTCATCGTCGAGTTCGACAACGCGCTCGTCGACATCGACGGCATCTACTGTTCCTTCGATGAAGGTCGTCTCTGGTGGCGTTATCTCGTCGATAGGGATGACAATATGCTCACGAGCCGCTGGTGTTCGGATGCAGCGATGGACTTCGTGAAGAAGGAGGTGGTAATCGTGCTCAGATATCCACGTCAGATCCACATCGTCACCGTCATCCAGTTCTGATTCGATCGCTTTGATGGATGCTGCTCCCCCATAGCCAGCTCCGAGCACAACAATTTGATGTGCCATGTTATCACACACGTCGGAAGAGCACAAAGGAGTATTCCCTGCACGCCAAATGAACATTTGAGCGACTACATTCACAACCCGAATCAAGGTACGTACTTGATCCAGTCAAGTATCGAAGCGACGATGGAGTTATGTAAATAGATAACGTTGTTGAAGCTACTCCAACGAACGACGAGTTGCTAAGCTGTGATTCGTTCGTTTTTGGAGTGGGGAAACAAGAATGTCAACACAAGAGCTTGGAATAATTGGACTCGGTCACATCGGTGGAAATCTTGCGCGCCAAGCGCTCGAAAAAGATATTCGTATCGTCGGGATGGATACGACAGCGAAGCCCGATATCGAAGAGATGGGTGCAACTGTGCTCGATGCGGACGCATACGAGACCTTTGCTGAAGAGCTATCACAACCCCGAGTGATTTATCTATCACTCCCAGCGGGGCCACTGATCGACGACGAATTGAACAATCTCCTTCCACACCTCGATGACGGAGACGTCATAATGGACGGTGGGAACTCGTTTTGGCGGGATTCGATGCGACGAGAGCAGCAGGTTTGGGACGACGGAATCTACTATCTCGACACGGGAACGAGTGGTGGGCCACCGGGTGCCAGAACAGCAGCATGCTTCATGGTCGGTGGCCGTCAGGACGGATTCGACATTGTCGAGCCGATCCTCGATACACTCTCGGTCGACCAAGGGCTGGTATACACGGGCGGGCCGGGTACTGGCCATTTTGTGAAGCTCGTTCACAACGGCGTTGAATTCGGGATGCTTCAGGCAATCGGAGAAGGCATCGAACTGCTCGAAGCGAGCAGTTTTGATCTGGACATGGAAGAAATCCTTACCAACTGGTCACACGGCTCCGTTATTCGAAGTTGGCTCGTGGAACTGATGGCGAAAGGATTCCGTCACGAGGATCAGTTCGAAGACGCACCTGACTTCGAAGACGTTCCAAATTACATTGAAGACACCGGCGAGGTGAACTGGTTGGTCGAGGAGGCAATCAAGAGTGAGACACCCATCCCCGTTATCTCGCAGGCCGTTCAGGAACTGTTCAAGTCCCGCGGAAACCAGAAACACGCGTACCAAGCAATTGCGATGATGCGTCACGGTTTCGGCTACCACCCCTTCGGAGAGTCGGAAGCCATCGCAGCAGAGCGAGAAAAAGGAATGGTTGAGGATAAATCACGTATCGAGATTGAGCGATCACCGTACGAGGAGAATCCGCTTTGAGAGAGCCTATGTCCCTCAGCTATCGTTTGCATCTGGGATATGGGAGACGCCGATACCACGTGGCTCCGGACCGGGATGGACGACGCCCTTCGTTCGTGTGATGTAGAGTGCGCTGTTGATGAGTCCGATGTGACTGAATGCCTGCGGAAAGTTGCCGAGCTGGGAGCCGGTCTTGTTGTCGACTTCTTCGGCGAAGAGTCCCTGTGGACTGGCGTACTCGAGAACGCTTTTGAACATCGATTCGGCGTGATCGATACGACCAGACAGCGCGAGTGCGTCGATGAGCCAGAACGAACAGAGAAGGAACGAGCCTTCATCTCCCGAGAGTCCATCGTCCCCATCGTACCGCTTGACGAGTCCATCGGTCGTGACGAGTTGATCGAGCGTCGCATCGATGGTTCCTTGGACCCGTGGATCATCAAACGGGAGAAATCCTGTTATCGGTATCAAGAGATTCGATGCGTCCAGCGATGACTGATCGTCGAACGAGCGGACGAAGGTCTTTTTCTCCTCGTTGTAACCGTCATCGAGCACCCGTTGCTTGATTGCGTCTCGCTGTTCTTTCCAGTGATCTGTCGGTCCATCGAACCCGGCATCATCAACGAGCTTCAGACCGCGATCAATTGCGACCCAGCACATCACCTTCGAATAGACAAAATGACTCGGATCGCTTCGAACTTCCCAGATACCGCTGTCTTTTTGCGTCCACGTTTTGCAGACGAAATTCACGATATCACGGAGATACGGCCAGTCTTCGGGTGGGAGATCCTTCCCGTATCGTGACGTCTCGTAGATCGCATCGACCAGTTCACCGTAGGTGTCGAACTGTAGCTGATCTTTCGCTGCATTCCCGACTCGAACGGGCTGTGAGTGTTTGTAGCCATCGAGAGGGAGATTGCGTTCACTGAGGTCTGCCCGCCCATGGAGACCATACAACGGCTGCATCTTACTCGGCGTTGCTCCGTGACAGCGCTCAATCACCCAGTGTAGATAGTCCTCGACTTCCTCTTTGTGACCGAGTTTGTAGAGCGCCTGTATCGTGAACGCGGCATCACGGATCCAGTTGTAGCGGTAGTCCCAGTTGCGACTCCCGCCAATCGATTCAGGAAGGGAGGCTGTTGGTGCAGCAGCAATCGCACCGCTGTCGTGGTGTGTGAGCAGCTTCAGTGCGAGCTCGGATCGAACAACGAGATCGTGCCACGCTCCTCCAAAGTCACAGTCGGACGTATCTGGTTCGTCGTGAACCCAGTCCTGCCAGAATGCGATCGTTTCATCCAGTATCGCTTTGGGTGCGTCCGTCAAATCTGAATCGTCGTGTTTCAGCGTGAGCCATCGCGTTTCACCATCGTCCAACGAAAGGGTGGTAACCACGCTGTCACCAGCATCAGTATCGCTATCGTTGCCAGCATCTGTACTCTCATCATCACTGTCGCGGTCACTGTCACTGTGATTGGCGTCTGCTGGTTCCCACGACGGAAGTCCTTCAAGGACGAGTCGTGTATCGTCGCTTGTTGCGATAGCGCCCGACTCAATCGATTGAAATTCCGGTGTCGAATCGGCGTAATCGAACGCCGGAGCGAATGTAACGTTCAAATCTACTGGACCCTCATCCGCACGTATCCGACGAAAAAGCGTTCGGTGTGAAACGTCGTGTTCGTACTCGTGTTCAGCGACGGGCATGAAGTCCGTGACTGTCGCCTGTTGATCCTGTGTTTTGAAGACGGTTTGTAGCACGTTCGTTTTATCTACGTACTGCTGGTCCGATTCGAACGATTCTGTCGGTTGAATCGTCCAATGACCGCCACGATCGCTGTCAAGAATTTTAGCAAACACACTCGGAGACTCCACGTGCGGAACGCAGTACCAGTCGATGGCACCGTCACGTCCGACGAGTGCACACGTTTCGAGATTACCGATGAATCCGTAGTGTTCGATTGGCTTATAATCCATTGTGTCCCTCCCCAGAGCCTCGGATGTGTACCGAGCCGAACCTCACCCAACGTTCGACGGGAAATCGCAAAAAGACTTCGTCGGTCACGTCGTGATTCTGGATCGAAATTCCGCGACACCCGATCCTGCCGATGACAGGTGAAAGAGCGCGCCTGCGCTTTCACCCTCCGTGTCACGATCGTTCCCACCGGCGGTCGTTACGTAGAGGTCTGTGTAGTCCGGGCCAACGAATGTCGGACAGGATACTTTATCGACTGGGAGTTCGATCCGTCCGATCTCTGTTCCGTCTGGCGCGTACTGTACGACGCGATGGCCGTTCCAACGCGCAGACCAGAGATTCCCATCCGCATCGACGGTCATACCATCGGGAACACCATCGTCTGCCGGCGTCTCGACAACGATGCGGCGGTTGGACAACTCGCCAGTCGACGTATCGTAGTCAAAGCAGTAGATGCGCCGTGCATTCGATTCAGTGAGATAGAGTTTCGTTCGATCGGGCGTGAACCCCATTCCGTTTGGGATGTCGTACCCGTCATCGAGTTCGACGATCGATCCGTCACGATCGAGTCGGTAGAGACGACCGAGTCGATCGTCCGTCGGCATCGTGCCACAGAAGACGCGACCTGCGGGACTCGCAATAACGTCGTTGAACCGGGAGTCGCGCTCCTCTGGGATTTCCTCAACGATCGGCGTCGTTGAGCCGTCGTCCCACTGGATGATCTGACCGCGATCCATGAAGAGGAGGAGGCTCCCGTCCGCTTGTATCGTCGTTGCACTGATGACGGAATCCTCATAGCGCAGTTCGTGTTCTCCCGTTTCCGGATCGTAGCTGAAGAGTCGTCCCCGAGGGATGTCGACCCAGTAAACGACGTTCTGATCAGGATGCCAGAGAGGCCCTTCGCCCGTTCGACAACGAGTATTTGCGACTACTTCTGGGTCCATTAGCTAATGTACGCCGGTCTCGACAATCAAACTTTTGTCGATAGCGTGGGTCTGAATAATGGTATGACTGGCTCGACGACCCACGTCGATGACACCGACGGCACTGAGGACGCCAATGAGCACAGTCGGTGGCCAATCGTCGCCGCAATCGGAGTGGCGGGGCTCTACTTCGGGACGGCCCTCGCACTCGTTGGGCTCGCTTCTGATGTCATCCCGTACGTGGTCGGACTCGTCATCGCGGGAAGTGGGATCGTCGTTGCAATCACGGGGCTCGGTGGGTGGCTCGATCAGGCATATATCAGCCAGTACTGGCGACAGCAGATCAGCGAGCGAAAGCACGAGTCGTACGAAGCGACGATGGGGCTGTTCTTGACGACTGACGCTGCGACCTTCGGTGCCGGTTTCGTCTACTACTTTTTTATTCGTGTTGGTGGATGGCCGCCATCAGATCTCCCGAATCTTTTGAGTTCGATTTTGCTCGTCAACACAGCCATGCTCGTTGCGAGCAGTTTCACACTGTATGCCGCACACAAGTCGCTTGAGCGGGGGCTGCGAAAGCGCTTTCTCGGTCTTCTCGGTGTGACGATCGTTCTCGGTGGAGCGTTCGTCGCGGGACAGGTGTACGAATACTACGGTTTCATCGTCGAGCAAGGGTTCACCCTCACCTCTGGAATTTTTGGAAGCGCCTTCTTCGGTCTGACCGGACTCCACGGGCTGCACGTTACACTCGGTGTGATTCTTCTCAGCATCATTTTCATCCGAGCAGTCCTCGGTCAGTATTCGGATCATCGGGACACATCGATCGTAACTATCTCGTTGTACTGGCACTTCGTCGATGTCGTCTGGCTATTTTTGGTCGTCGTTCTGTACCTCGGAGCGTCAATTGGATCGTAGCGGTCAGTCCGACTCTCTGTTCAGTCGATCGCGCGATGCTTCGCGTTCGAGGAGCTTCCGGTACACGGGTGGTGTAAGTATGCCACCGATTCCGAGTAGGATCGAGACGATTCCCAACGGGAAAAGCAGCGGATCGACGCTGAGGCAGTTACTCGCCCAGACCGTCGTCGCATAGCGCTGTTCGCCTTGATAGGTGACGAGTGCACCCTGTTGAAACGCCTGTCGGTGCGGAAACGCACCTCGAACGTCGCCCTCCATCGACGGTTTCCCGACTGCCGTTGTGAACGCTGTCTGTTCGGCGGGTGATAGCTCTGAAAACTGAAACTGCGGTAAGTTCGGACCGGACGGACCAGTCATCGTCTTCGTCTGTTCGGCCGTGGAAACAGCCACTGTCGGATTGCCACAGAGATCGAGCTGCTGTTGGATGACTGCGTATCCGCCGAGGACAGCGCCCGCAATACCGATAGCAACGAGAATCGTCCCGAGCAACGGCACGCCGTACGTGAGAAGTGCGGATCCCCCCGTCTGCTCGGTGCCAGGGAAATCTCGTCTCGGTGGACGATCCGAACTCATGATTCGCCGACCACCCCCGTCGAGAGATATTCGAACGTCGCTGCGAGTCCGACGCCGTAGAACCAGTGGGCGATCAGCACGAACACCACGTACCCGAGGAGCTGAAGTCCGGTCTGGTCGGTGTAAAACGCGATCATGAATCCGGACGAGATGATCGTCGCATACACAAGTCCCGTCACAACGCGGGGTCGTCCCGGTATGTACTCAGCCAGTGTGGCAAACAGCAGCGCCCACGTGGTAATCCCACCGATGAAAAACAGCGCGTAGCCTGCAATAGTTCCTTGTACGCCGACGAGACTAGCAATATCGGCAAATGACGAGAGTTGGAACACGCCAATGACGGTCGCGGCGAACAGCACGCCGCTCATCAACGTTGTCCCGACCAGTCCAGCGACTGCGGCGGTGCCGACGATTCGTACCGACGTGTCCGCGACGGGAACCAAATCACGCCGGATATTCGGACTCCCGACAGATCCATCAGTCGTGAACGATTGTCGAACCGTCTCCGGCTCTGTCGGTTCGATGCCGTACTTCGATTCGAGTTGCCGTTCGAACCACTGCCATTCGAGTGTGAACTGATTTGTCGATTTCAGATCCCAGACATCCGCGTTCGTGACTGGTGACCCGTTCCAGTACGACCAGATCATGTTGTACAGCCACAGGAGGACGCTGAGTCCGATGAGAAACCCACCGATGGTTGCTACGCGCTGAATGGGAGCGAACTGGGCAGGATACAACGCATATCGTCGCGGCATTCCCATCAACCCAATGATGAGAATCGATCCAAACGTCGTGATCGACCCGAAAACGAGCAGCAGCGACTGGAAAAATGCGAGTTGACGGTCGTACATCCGGTGTGTTATGATCGGATACCAGTAGTAGCTCGCAGCGAACATCATGAACGGAATGATTCCCATCAGGATCAGGTGGAAATGACCAACGACGTAGTACGTCCCGTGGTAGTAGATATCCATTGGAATCGTTGCGAGGAACACGCCTGTCACGCCACCAATGACGAACACCCCGATACCACTGATACTGAGCAGCATCGGCGCGGTCAATCGGATATTTCCTGACCAAATCGTCGTGAGCCAGTTGAACACTTTGATCGCACTCGGTACCGCGATAGCGATAGAAACAGCCATGAAACTCGCGCGAAGTCGTGGATCGATCCCCGTCGTGAACATGTGGTGGGCCCAGACACCAAACGACATCACGCCGATTCCAAGCGTCGAGTAGACGATGAACCGGAATCCGAACAGTTTTCGTCCGGCAAACTTCGGGAGCAACTGGCTCATCAGTCCTGTCGCTGGGATAAAGATGATGTACACCTCAGGGTGACCGAAGAACCAAAAGAGATTCTGCCACAGAATTGGACCGCCGCCACCGTCTGTCGCGTAGAACGCCGTGCCAAACGTTCGATCCAGCAAGAGCATAATGAGCGCGCTGCCGAGCAGTGGGAACACAAACAGGATGAGACCGCTCGTCGTCAGCATGTTCCACGTGAAGATATCGAAGTTGGACCAGTTGATGTCCTCGCTGCGCTCGTAGATGATCGTGACGATGAAGTTGATCGCACCAAGTGTCGTCGCAATACCGCTCAAGTGCAACCCAATGAGTAAGACACTGACTTGTGGATTCGCCGACTGGGTCGATAGCGGTGTGTACAGCGTCCACCCGAGTTGTGGCTCCTGCAGCGTTTGGAAGAATCGAACGATCCAACCAGATGCAAAGAGACCGAATATCTGGCTGGCAATGTTCGAGAGCAGCCCTGTCCGTGCCAAGAGCAACGATGGGGGAAGGAGCCAGAACCCGATGGCGTTGAGACGGGGAAACGCCATGTCGTCTGCACCGACCAGGAGCGGGATGAAATAGTTTGCAATACCGAAGAACACTGGTGTCACAAAAAAGAACAGCATCGTGAGACCGTGCATCGTAAAGAGCGCGTTGTACGTCTCTGTTGCCCAAATGTCGGGCGTCGGCGTGAGCAGTTCCGTCCGAATCATCATTGCGTCCGTCCCGCCCCAGAGCGCTGCGAATGTACCAAATACGATGTACAGTATGCCGATGTCTCGGTGGTTCGTCGTCGTCGTCCAGTAGGTTATTCGGTCGATGAGTGACTCGAAGCCACGACCAAACTCTCGCTCTGTCGGGAGGCCTCCGTCGGGTTCTACGGCACGGTGGCGTGCAAGACGAGCGACCAGCCAGCAACCGGCCAGCACTCCCCCGAGTATCGATAGTTCCACGATGGCACGGCTCATATCAAAGAATCTACTGCCACACGCTCTTTCGACTCCCACCCGTCCATATCTACATACCGCAACGCGCAGAAATATAAATTCGCGGGCTTCACTACTGATTGTATTCAAACAGATCTTTGATGTGGTTGCTCTGTGAGTGACTGAACTCACGAGAGTAGTGTCTGTTTTCATGTAGTCACGTAGTGATACATACACTAAATGGATACAAACGGACTAGTCCGATCTCGAACCGACGTTTTGTGCCAACAAGGAGGATTTGTCCGATCGCCTTCGGAGAGCTTTCTGTTAGATGATCACATCACACAGCGCTCGTTAGTTATATGAATCAGTGTACCGACTTACAACGGGATGCGATTTCGTCGCGCAGGAGTTGTGGGTGGATATATCTGCTTCGTCCTGACGATGTTGTTAGTGACGCCAGCAACAGCGCAGTCGGTGAATAAAGAACTCATTGATCAGTTCAACGCTCAGCTACTCTACGTTGCACTTCCATTGATGTTGTTTGTTGAAGTGATTCTCGTGTATGCTGTTGTTCGCTTTCGAAACAACGACAATCCGCTGCCGACGACAAAGGATCGTTCGCTCGAAATCACGTGGACGGTGGCAACAGCGATTATTCTCCTGTTCGTCGGTGTCACGGCGTACGCAGTGCTCGCTAATCCCTACATCACGCCACAGCAACCAATGAACTCCCAACAATCCAATGCGGGCGCGTCCTTCTCTGATTTCTCCGAATCGTCAAGTGAATCTGATCCCGTCGTTGTCAACGTCCTCGCCTATCAGTGGGGATGGCAGTTCTCGTATCCCAACGCAAATATCACGACCCAAGGCGAGCTCGTCGTTCCGACGGACACGAACGTTCGACTCCGAATGACCTCTGTCGATGTGGTTCACTCGCTCTTCATTCCCGAACTCGGGGTCAAACAAGATGTTTTCCCGGAGCAAACGACCGTTATTCGAACGCACGTCTACGAACCTGGTCAGTACCAACTGTACTGCACAGAGTTCTGTGGCTCCGGTCACTCTCGGATGAAGGCGGATGTCCGTGCCGTGAACGAAAGCCAGTACCGTCAGTGGACCCAACAACACCGTGGACAACGGAACACCACGAACGCGACTTCACCAGCCCTCGTTCTGTGATATTTACATATCGTTCCACGCAGTGAGAGCGCGCTTCGGTGAGGAGATGGACGTGATCCAGCGTGCTGAGACCGCTCGTTTGAGTGTGCGCGCGGCGGGGCCGCTGAAGGTGTTCATCGGAACTCCAATAACGTTGTGGGCGACGACTTCGTCACCGACAGAGACGAGCGTTCCTTTGTTGATATACGCCCAGTCGACTGGCTCTGAGCCGCTGCGAACACGAGCGATGTTGTTCCCGATCTGTTTGCCCGCTTCTATTGCGGCTTCCGCAGTCGGTGGTGGGACGTTCTCCGTATCTGGGTTGACGATGCGCTGCCAGACGGTCTGTTCGTCAAACACGTTCTCTTCGATCTTAGGATGGACGAATGCCGCATCACCGATGGCGTACACGCGATCTGCGCTCGTCTCGAACGTCGAACTCGCATTCGCTCGGCTGTGATTCGTTTCTATCGTGGTGTCAGAAAGCGCATCCTGCCCGGTAACGCCACCTGCCCAAACGAGAACGTCGTAGTCTAAGTCGTCGACTTCCTCGAACTGCATCGTCCTCTCATCGACAGCGATACACGTCGCGCCGGTATGAACGGTGACGTTTGCCGCTTCAAGCTTCTTCCGGAGCGAACCCTGAAATTCGGGATCGTGGCCCGGAAAGATGTGAGCTTCCATCTCGACGAGATGGAGCTCGACGGGAGCACTCATTTCGTCGCGCCACGCAGCGATCTCACCCGCGGTTTGAATGCCCGTGAGACCAGCCCCCCCGATGACGATCTGTGCCGGTTCATCCCGTGTAGCGTCTTTCGCTGCGTTCGTGATCTGGTCGTGAATAGAGCGCGCATCGTCTGGACTCTTGAGCGTGAGTGCGTGTGCTTCGAGCCCCTCGATACCAAAGAAAGCGGTTTGGCTGCCGATGGCGATGATGAGGTAATCGTAGCCGATGGTGCGATCGCCGTCAATGATGACGTCGCGCGCTTCGGTTTCGATCCCGGTGACGGTTCCGCGGACGAAGCGAGTATGATCGGATTTGATATCCTCGATTGGGATCGTGAGTTTGTCACAGATGCTTGGATCTCGGATGCAGCGGTGGGCTTCGTGGAGCACGAAATGATGTGGTTCCTTCGACACCCAGACGAGATCTGGATGTTCGAGTTCGTTTTCGAGACTTCGTATCGCAGCGGTGCCGGCGTATCCGGCACCGAGAACGACAATTTGTGGTGGCATGTCCTGTAATACTCCCTGTTGATCTTTCGGTTGTGGTCGTCGATGCGAGCAGGCGGTTGACGAGCTTGCTCTGATCGAGAAGCGACGACTGCATCACCTGATGCGATTCTCCGAGACACCGACCGCAATCGAGTGACAGTAGTTCGGTTTCGCTTCCGATGACTGATTGTTTTGTGTCATACACTTTGCTGTCGTCTCATGCCCCCCTAATGATTGAGCCTACGAAAGCAAGGTCGTATCATCGATGGCACACCTCAGTTACGACGTTCGAGCGACACTCGGTTGGATTCCAAATCATTTCAATTGTAGCGATCGATAGGAACAGCATGCATGAACAGACTCAACGGTTAAGAAGCTGCTCTGTGACCATGGAGCATGGCACTTTCAGAGATCGACAGCCTCACCGATGAGATGGCCCAGTGTATCGACAGCTGCTTTGAAGCCGTGCAAGCGTGTGAGTGGTGTGCCGACGAATGTGCGGATCACGGTGAGGAGACGGCGCGGTGTCTCCGACACTGCCGGGACACAGCAGATCTCGCGGCCCAATGCGCACGGATGTGTGCTCGCGGATCGTCGTTCAACACACAGATGGCAGAACTCTGTGCTGAAGCCTGTGAAACGTGTGCCGATGAGTGTGACCAGCACGATCACAATCACTGTCAGGTGTGTGCCAGCGTATTGCGAAATTGTGCCGAACACTGTCGCAACGTGGCATAGACAGACAGCTCTACTCCGCTCCGCTCCACTCCACTCTGCTCTGCTCTGTGATTTCGTTTACAAAAATTTGATTTTTCCGTCTTGTTTAGGCCGATATGAGACCTTTTTCGCTATCCGCTATCTCACCGATCTGTCTCAGCGTGAGGTCCTCAACTCCGCTCGCGCGACAGTATCTACCCGGATGGGACCTGACCGTAATCGAACGCTTCACCGATTCCCGAGAGTTCATCAAGCGCGTCCTGTTCTTCTCGGAGATTTTGTTCAAGCAGATCGGCAGCATCGTCCATACCGAGCCGGGCGGCTATCGGGATGAGATTTCCGTAAGCGGCGATTTCGTAGTGTTCGGATTTCTGTCCTGCAGCGATGTTGTATCGGTCGAGAACGTGTTGGTCTGGATCGTGGGTGAGGAATTTCTCGTGATCTTCGATCAACCCTTTGACCGCATTGTCTGTCTTGGCCTCGGGTTGCTCATCCATCATCTCGAAGACCGTCTCGATACGATCGATGTGTTCTTGGGTTTCTGATCGGTGCTCTGAAAAGGCCGTTTGTATGGCTTCTTCCGAAGACTGACGTTTCATCTCTTCGAGGGCATCGACGAGCTGCTGTTCGGTGTAATACGTCTGCTTCAGTCCGTCTCGGAAGAGTTCATCGAGGTTATTTGCACACATGGGTACTCCCCATTCGCAACGACGATGATGATTTCAATAAGTAGTCTCCCTGCACACGAGCGCTGCTTGACGCTGTCCGATTTGAACAATGAATATCGGATGCGTCCGTTGAGCCGGTCGATGAAGCGGATTTTTTGGAGGAACGTGGAATTTGCTGGGCGATCGTAGCACAGCACTGAAGAAATGGGTATCCACAATCGCGTACGACTCAGATAGTACGAATATTCCGTCGGATTTCCTCTTCACTGACATCGAGGTGTGGATGGTTTCCTTGTCGATGTTGCTTAATCCGCATCATAAGCTCGTCTTCGGTTTTGCCCCGAGCGGTAAAGTCACAGTCCTCGATAAGACAGTCAAACTGTTGTATCATGATTTTCACCCCCTAACGGGGATTCGGCACAACAGAGCCGATGGAAGTAATAGTGGTGCTTTCCCATTCATGGCACAGATACTGCCTGTGAGGATCCATCCCACTGTTGTCGCCATCGTCGCGCTCCACTCTGCCCTACTGGCCATTTTTTGACTGCAAGCAGCAGATCTGCACAAGCAATACCGTTTAGTTGCTCCGATACTGTGTCATTATTGAGTGATAAACTCATGCTCGAACAGATCACGGTGGATCAGTTAGCGAAAAAGCTCGATAGCGAGAGCGAAGAATTCGCACTCATCGATACGCGACCCGAGGACAGCTACGAAGCGTGGCGTATCCCTGGCGCAGCGAACGTCCCGTTTGGGCCTGTCGAGACGCTGAGCGACGAACAGCAGACACGGATCGATACGATCCGAGATTCACGACCCATCGTGACAATCTGTGGAATGGGCGTCACATCGGCGAACCTCGCCACCGAACTCGATGCGAACGGCTACGATGATGTCACGGTCGTAAAGGGAGGGATGCGCGATTGGAACGCACGATACGAAACGGCTGTAATCGATGTCCCAAACGACGACTGTCTTCTCATCCAGTTCCAGCGCCGCGCAAAAGGCTGTCTCAGTTATCTCATCGGGTCACGACGTACTGGTGAAGCTGTCGTGGTCGATCCAACGCGCCACATAGACCAATACATTGTTGCTGCTGCGGAGGCGGGTCTCACAATCACACGCGTCCTCGATACACACATTCACGCTGATCACATCTCTGGTGGAAAACGGCTGGCCGACCGCCTCGATGTTCCCTATCATCTCGGTGCCCCCGCTGATCGCATGGAGCACGAATTTCAGCCGCTTGCTGACGGTGAGACCTTACACCTCGGTGATATCGAGATCACAGCGCTTCACGCACCCGGACACACCTCTGAGATGATGGTCTACCGAATCGACGGGACACTTCTCACTGGTGATGCGCTGTTCGTCGATTCTGTCGGACGTACCGAACTTGAATTCGGCGATGAAGGTGCTGAAAAGGGCGCACGCTTGGAATACGAGACTCTCCACGAAACGCTGTTCGACCACCCGGATGATCTGATCGTGCTTCCCGGGCATGTGACGGTCACCGACGAGGGGACGTTTGAGAACGGATCGCCCGGGGATCCCGTAAGAAAGACGCTTGCAGACATCAGAGAACAGGTGGACGTGTTGTCGCTAGACGAGGATGCGTTCGTCGATCAACTGATCTCGGATCGGGAGAAGCCCGCGAACTACGAGACGATCATCGAACTCAATCGTGGGACACGATCACCCGAAGACGAAGACGACATCACCGGTTTAGAAACAGGAGCGAACAACTGTGCCGCTTGATCGCTACGTCCCAGTACTATATCGCCAAGTCACGAGGGCAGAATAGATACTCCGATCCGAAGGTGAATAATCTTAACAACGTCTTCCCCGTACGTGTACAAGTTATGGGAACGATCGATTTCGATTTCGAGGGCGAGACGGTCATCGTCACAGGTGCAAGTTCGGGAATCGGTCGCGCCATTGCACTTCGATTCAGTGAAGCAGGTGCGACGGTCATCAATGCCGACAGACGCGAAGAGCCAAAGTCGGGTGGCATGCCGACACACGAGAAAATTATTGATGAGCACGATGAGACCGCCGAATTCGTCGAGACGGATGTCTCCAACTCCGATGAACTTGAGAGCGTAGTATTGGCCGCTCGTGAGTACGGTGGTGTCGATGTGATGGTGAACAACGCCGCGACACAACACAGCGAGCGCTTCCTCGATGTCGAAAAAGACGTATTCGATCGATTGCACCAGACCAACGTTGGAGGATATTTCTTTGGAACACAGGCCGCAGCCAGAGATATGATCGATCGTGATGAGCCGGGATGTATCGTCAACACCGCCTCAATTAGCTCTGAGGTAGCACAGTACGGTCAGGTGCAGTACGATTCGACGAAGGGAGCGATCAAGATGATCACGCGTGGAACAGCGCTCGAACTCGCAGAGCACGACATTCGCGTCAACGCCGTTTCCCCTGGTCAGATCGCAACGGAGTTCACAGAAGGGTGGAGCGAGGAGGCTCAAAACGCGGCTGGCGAGGGCGGTTTCCTCAAACCCGTCCCTCTCGGACGAGCCGGACTTCCGGAGGATATCACGGGCTCAGTGCTGTTTCTTTCGAGCACCGACGCCGCCTACATCACCGGCGAATTAGTGTATATCGACGGCGGATGGACGGCAATCTGAAGCTCAGTAGTTTTCGTAAACAGTCTTGATGATGGTGAAGTAATCCATCCCCGCCTCGCCTTGCTCGCGGTATGTCTCACTGGACGAGGCCTTCATGCCGCCGAACGGGACGTGAAGTTCGAGCCCGGTCGTCTTTTCGTTGACTTTCACGATGCCGTAGTCGGCGTCCCGTATGAAGCGATTCGCCTTCGTGTGGTCGTTCGTAACGATGCCTGCCGAGAGACCGAACGCCACGTCGTTCGCCAGTTCGATGGCTTCATCGAAGTCACTGTAGGACATGATGCCGACAAACGGCCCAAATACCTCTTCTTGCATGATGCGCATGTCGGACTCAACGTCGGTGAAGATGGTCGGCTCGACGAAGTGTCCAGCGTCGTATTCGCCATCTGTGAGCCGATTCCCACCGTACACCAGCGTTGCATCCTCGTTGGTTCCGACATCCACGTAATCAAGCGTGCTTTCGAGTTCGTCTTGGGAAACGTGTGGACCCATATCTGGATCGTCGAGACCGGAACCGATGACGAGGTTTTCGGCGTAATTGATGAGTTCATCGACGAACTCATCGTGCATCGAGTCGTGCACGATGACGCGCTCGGTTGCCGTACACGCCTGCCCAGTGACACCGAATGCGCCCCCACCGACGATATCGACCGCAGATTCGAGGTCGGCACTCGGTGTAACCACTGTTGGATTCTTGCTTCCCATCTCAGTTTGGGCACGCTTGTGATCGTCGGTCGCTTGTTCGTACACCATCTCACCAACGGAGCGGCTCCCGGTAAAGGAGACGGCATCGACCGCTTCGTGTCCGATGATGGCGCTTCCGACGTCTTCACCGCTTCCCACGACGAAGTTGAGGACGCCATCTGGAACGCCGATCTCGGAAGCGGCTTCGTCGAAACAGTCGATCACCGTTGCGAACGTGGTCGGTGCTTCCATTGCTGGTTTAAGCACAACTGTATTCCCGGTCGCCAGCGCGGGTGCGGACTTCCACGAGGGAATAGCGATCGGGTAGTTCCACGGGACGATGAGGCCAGCGACGCCAATCGGTTCACGAATCGTATAGAGGTTCCTGTCAGCAGTACTCGACAGCGTACGGGTCCCATCGTAGTCCATCGCTCGCTCGGCGTAGTAGTAAAATATGTCAATCGCCCGTTGGACTTCCGCTGCTGCCTCCGTTCGCGTCTTTCCTTCCTCTCGAACCAGTGTCTGCGTTAGTTCTGCCTTGCGGTCGTCCATTCGCTTTGCAGTCGCTCGCAACACCGCCCCGCGCGTCGGCCCGGGAGTATTAGCCCACGCCGCTTGTGCGCTCGCTGCTGCCTCAACCGCTTCGTGTGCATCATTCGCGGTCGATCGTGGGAACTGCGCGACGGTTTCGCCGGTTGCGGGGTTGTGAACGTCGAATACTTCGCCAGATTCTGATTCTTTCCACTCTCCCTCCACGTAATTGTTATGGGATTCAGACATCGTGCTCGATAGTATGGTCTTGCATCACTCCACTCTTGTGGCTGCTGTGTCATCCGCTCACGAAACGTACTATCGATGGACCATCGGGGATGGTGTGATACAATCCGCGTCATTAGCTCGATAGCGATTGAACAAACCGAAATGCGACAGAATAACAGTGTTGATACAATTGTCAGTGCCGTAGACGACTTCGTCGATCATCTTCACGAACAGCCCGAGCTTCTGCGCATCGGAGATTCACGATAACCGTTCGTTCCGGTCGGCCGAGTCGTCGATATCACCGATGTCACAAGCAATGATTGACGAAGTTATCGATTCGATCCGCTCCTCAAACGAGAGAGGTGGTCTTCACGCCAGACCGACCGTATTCGAGCCGGTCAGAGTCGTGAAAGCAGTACGTCTGTGTCTTCGATTCCATCGATCACGTACTCCATGAACTGGTTCGCAACCGCACCATCGATAAGACGATGGTCGTACGAGAGGTTCAGACCAATTCGGCTGCGAACTGCAACTGTTTCATCGTCAACCGCAACCGGACGATCCCGGATACGACCGATTCCCAAGATAGCTGCCTCGGGATAGTTGATTACCGGCGTCCCGAACGTTCGATGCTCACCGTACGTAGCAAGATTGGTAACCGTAAACGTCCCGTCCTGAAGGTCACTCGGGCTAATCGATCGATCACGTGCCTGTTCGACGAGAGACTCCAACTCCTCCGCAATTTCGACGATGGATTTCGTATCGACATCCTTGATAACAGGGACAATGAGACCATCTTCGGTGTGCGTTGCAACCCCAATGTTGTAGTATCGTTTTTCGACAATCTCGTCTGTCGTGTCGTCAATGCTGGCATTAACGATCGGGAATTCCTTGAGAGCCGGAACGACCGCTTTGACGAACAACGGCGTATACGTGATGTGAACGTCGTTTTTCTCGTCGAGGCGTTCCTTGAGCGCGACAAACTCAGTCGCATCGCACTCGAATCCAGATGTAAGGTGCGGGACGATGGTCTTTGACTCCGTCATATTCTCCGCAATGCGCTTTCGGAGACCCGATAACTCACGGCGTCTCGACCGCGACTCATCTTCATCTATCGACGTCGGCTCAATGCCAACCGTCGGATGTTCGATCTCGAACGTCGCTGACTCGGCTGCTGGTTCCTGCAACTGTGCATCGATATCCGCCTGTAGAACTCTTCCCTCCGGTCCCGACCCGTCGATCTCCGATAGTTCGACACCTTCTTTCCGGGCGTACCGACGAGTATGTGGCGCAGCGAAGACACGATCACTCTCGACTTCCGTCTCTTCTTTCTCTTCTGGTTCGTCTTCGTCCGCTGGTTTCGCTGTTGTTTCTTCAGCTTCTTCCTCTGCTGTTTCCTCGACTACTTCTTCTGTTTCTTCAGTTGGTTCTTCTGCTGTTTCTTCAGTTGGTTCTTCTGCTGTCTCTTCAGTTTCCTCCTCTGGTTCCTCTGTCTCGTCAGCTTCTTTCTCTGTTTTCTCAGCTTCCGCTTCAGTTTCTGTACGCCCTCCCACTTGTTGTTCTGGCGGATTTTCTGTTTCTATAACCACAATAACCGTACCGACGTCGACGGTATCTCCTTTGCTTGCTGTGCGTTCTTCGATCGTTCCGGGACACGGCGATGGAACGTCGGACACGGCTTTGTCGGTCTCGACTTCACAGAGTATGTCGTCTTCTTCGATATCGTCGCCTTCTTCGACGTGCCACTCGACGATTTCGGCCTCTGTCAACCCTTCTCCCGGATCGGGGAGTCGGAACTCGAACGCCGTCACTGGTCTCCCCTCCTATATCGAGTGACGTTCAACGACGAACTGATCAGCGAACAATTCGGTCGGTCGGTCGGCCACGGGTTAGAACTCATAGCTCATCACCGCCTCAATAGCGTATCGGGCTCGATCATCGTCTGGCAGATAATCGTCTTCGATATCGTGACCCGGGAAGTGAACGTCGTATCCGGTCGCTCGTTTGATTGGCGCTTTCAGCGCATCAAGTGCGTACTCGTTAATCAGTGCAGAGAGTTCCGCACCGAGACCGAGCGTCCGCCGAGCTTCATGGAGGATGACACACCGACCTGTCTTTGAAACCGACTCGAGAATCGATTCGACATCCAACGGAGAAAGCGAACACAGATCGATGATTTCAACGTCCGCATCGACATCAGCCACTGCAGATTTCGCATGCCGCACCATCGCCCCCCACGTAAGTAATGTGACATCTGACCCTTCTCTGACAATGCGCGCTTCGTTCAGCGAAAGCGTATACTCATCAGTCGGAACCGGCTCTGTCATCCCTCGGTAGATCTTCTTCGGTTCGAGAAAAATCACAGGGTCGTCGCTGCGGATGCTCGCAGCCAGCAACCCCTTTGTCTGTGACGGGGTACTCGGACAAACGACGCGGACACCAGGAGTATGAACGAAGTACGACTCGGTCGATTCTTGATGGTATTCAAGCGCTTTGACCCCACCGCCGTACGGCATCCGAATCGTCATGGGCATCTCTATCTCTCCCCCGGTTCGTTTGTACATCTTAGCAACAGCGTACATGAACTGGCCAAAGGCAGGGTAGAAAAAGCCCATAAATTCGATTTCAGGGACCGGGCGCTCGCCTCGCATCGCCATGCCTGCGGCAGTGCCAACGATCCCGTTTTCCGAGAGTGGCGTATCGATGACTCGCTTATTGCCGAACTCATCGAGCAATCCTTCTGTTGCACGATACACCCCTCCGAGCGGACCAATGTCGTATCCGAGCACGCGAATGCTGCTATCACGTGCTAGCTCCTGGTGTAGCGTTCGGTTCACTGCCGAAACGAGATTCATCTCCTCAGTGTTGTCTGTGTTCACGTCCGCAACTCGGTCTTGTATGCTACTCATCGAATCCCTCCCCTGTGAAGTCGATAAATGGATTTTTGCCGTTCAGTTCTCGCTGTAGTTCTTCGCGTTGGTGACGTTGGTGCCACGATTCCCCATGGAGGATGTGATCGAACATGCGATCGGGCTCCGAGTTCGACATCGAACGAACCTGTTCGACAGCATCGGCAACGCGTTCGTCGATTTCGTCATGAATCGCTTTGTCCGTCTCGTCATCGAGAATTCCTTCGCTACGGAGATATGTTTCGAACCGATCAACGGGATCCCGATCCTTCCAGTAGTCTCGTTGCTCGCTGTCGTCCCGATAGCGATCCGGATTGTCCGATGTATTATGTGCTCCCATACGGTATGTCACGCATTCGATAAACGTCGCACCTCCGCCAGTGCGAGCACGTTCGACCGCCTCACGGGCTTTTTCGTAGACCGCGAAGATGTCGTTCCCATCGACGCGCTCGCTGGGCACCCCGTATGCGTTCGCTTTCTGTGCAATCGTCTCCGACGCAGTTTGTCGCTGTGATGGCTCGGAGATCGCCCACTGATTGTTCTGGCAAACAATGACCGCTGGGACGTCGAACACGCCAGCGAAGTTCATCCCGTCGTGGAACGACCCTTCACTGGTCGATCCGTCACCAGTGAACACCATCGTGACGGTCTCTCGGTCGTTGAACGCGTCCGCCATGGCTGATCCGACAGCGTTGGTCACGTTCACACCGATCGGTGTGTAATCGGGTGAGAAATTCATGGGCGAATCCCCCATTTCGAGCTGTTCTGCAATTGTTTCGGGTTCGTGGCCAGTAGCGCTGGCAATTATCTCCGCCATGGACTGATCCCAGTGGAGTAGTGCTGGTGTCTGGCGATACGTGTAAAACATCCAGTCATCGGGCTGCAGAGCCGCAGCACCGCCCAGTGGCGTTGCTTCCTCTCCGAGGGTTTGCGCGACGAGACTGACCTCACCGCTGCGTTGCATGTTCAACATTTTCTCCTCAAGCACCCGTGTGGCGACAAACGTCCGATACAGTCCGAGTAGCTCGTCGTCTGCCAGTTCGGGGACATCTCTTTGAAGCTCTCCCTCTGGACCGAGGATTCGATAGAAATCCTCTGGCGGTCGCTCTTCTGCCCAGGTCTCTTGTGA
This sequence comes from Halocatena marina, assembly GCF_025913575.1. Lineage (NCBI taxonomy): Archaea > Methanobacteriati > Methanobacteriota > Halobacteria > Halobacteriales > Natronomonadaceae > Halocatena > Halocatena marina. The sequence continues at coordinate 1,181,806 of NZ_CP109785.1, forward strand.
CATCGTTTCGAATAGGATATCTATTCTCTGCCCACTAATTCTCTCGGGTGACCACGTCAACTGCGTTATGAGTTGCGCCGGTGAATCGCGTGTCCGCGTGCGTTCGCTGCGGCCTCTCTTACTGCTTCCGAGAGCGTCGGATGCGTGTGAATCGTCCGGATGATATCTTCAAGCGTCGCCCCCATCTCGAGCGCGAGTCCGAGTTCACCGATGAGTTCAGACGCCTCGGGTGCGACGATCTGCCCACCGAGGAGATATCCCATATCGGACTCAGCGACGACACGAACAAATCCGTCGGTATCGTTCAGCGTGAGTGCGCGTCCACTCGCCTGCAGCGGCATCTTACCGACGGTCGTCGAGTACCCAGCGTCCTGCGCCTCGGCTTCTGAGAGTCCAACAGTACCAATTTCGGGATCGGTGAACACCACTGCCGGGATCGCTTGGTAGTCGAGCGCTGCGGGCTTGCCAGCAATGACTTCGGCTGCAATTTCACCTTCCATCATCCCTTTGTGCGCCAAGAGTGGCTCACCAGCGACATCTCCGATTGCGAAGACGTGTTCGTGGTTCGTTCGTGCTCGGTCGTCCGTCTTGATGAACCCATCCTCGTTCGTTTCAATACCGATTGCTTCCAAACCGACGGTGTCAGTGACGGGTTCGCGCCCGACCGCAACGAGGGTCTGGGACGCTTCATACTCAGTCTGTTCGCCGTCTTCTGTCTCGGTCGTGATTACAATACCGTCTCCGTCGCGTTCTTCCCATTCCGTGGCCTGTTCCCCAAAGTGAAAGTCGACGCCGATCGATTCCAATCGATTCCGGACGACGGCGGAAATATCGTCCTCGTAGTTCGGTAGCACGTCTGCAAGCATCTCGACAACTGTCACATCCGCCCCAGCTTTCGCGTACACCGAGGAAAGCTCCATCCCGATGTAGCCCGCTCCGACGATGAGGAGAGACTCCGGAACAGATTCTAGCGCGAGCGCGTGACGTGAATTGAGTATACGCTCACCATCGAACTCGAATCCAGGTATCTCGATAGCACGGCTTCCAGTTGCGATGATCGCGTGCTCGAACGTGAGTGATTCTGGCTCGTCGTTACTCTCTGGATGGATGTTGGCCGTTGTTTCATCCACGAACTCCGCCCGTCCGTCGATGAGTTCGACACCACTTTGCCGACAGAGATTCTCGACACCGTCTGTCAACTGTGAAACGACACCGTCTTTCCAGTCATTCATCGCAGCGGGATCGATGTCGGGATCGGCATGAACGCCCCGTTGTTCGGCTGTCGACGCTTGGTGAGCAACGTCCGTCGCCGAAATCAGGGCTTTCGAGGGGATACAGCCGTAGTTGAGGCACGTTCCGCCATACGCATCCTTTTCGACGAGTGTCACGCTATAATCGAGCTGCCCGGCCCGAATCGCCGCAACGTAGCCGCCGGGACCTGCACCGATTATTAATACATCTGTCTCGTTCGGGAGCTCGTGGTTATGATCGTGATTCGACATAGTTGTTGTGAGTGTATTGATTGTGTGTTGGGTGCGTTCAACGTATGAACCGTTTGCACTCGGATAGTCGTCTCTTCGAGACGTGCTTACTAGTTATTTTGCCACTCCAATAGATCTGCTGGCTGGAAGAATCACGGGCCGAAGGAATCGAATGGCTGATTTCGTCTTCCTGTGTCACTATTTTGGCGGACGTGGCACTGTCTTCGGACAAATCCGATTTCATTACCAAACGTGCTATTACAAACGTATGCTTGTAACAGCAAGCATGATGATTATTACCCCGCCTGCTCAGGCGGCGATCGACGAAGAGAGTTGGGATATGCCTGCCAGTCGTTACCGGTTACTACTCGGACACGAGCTCAGAGAGTGTTTTTCCTCTCGGTCGGGTCCGGTTGGGCGCGTCCTTGTGTTCGAATTCTTCCCAGCATTCTGGGTGCGTGGTGTGGTCGGTGACACATTCTTCGAGACAGTGAGGAGAGAGTTGCCTTTTCCATCAGCTATCGGCATCGTAATGAGCGACATCGTTTGGTCCGGCGTTGTTGTAACCACCGGTGACCACGCTATTAGCGTTTTGCCGCGTGCACTCTTCGAGGGAACGTTCTTACGCAGAGGAGACCAAACGAAAGGACATGAGAATCAGCGCTCCAGATGAGAATGATCTCCTCTTCGAGTTGCTCAATCCTCGCTCGTTGACTGTCGGGTTCAAAGGTGGTATCGTCGCAACGAGTGCAATGACTGTATTCCGGATGCCGATCTCGCGTTCACTGCCACCAACAGCGGAGTTCTGGGCACAGTACGTCGGCGGTGGAGAATTGGCAGATCACCGAGCCGAATCCCTACTCTTACACTTCTTATACGGGGCCATCGCGGGGAGCATTTTTGGCTCGATATTCGCCGTCGTCGACACCCGCAGTCCGTACGAGACAGAAACCAAAGGTCTTCTTGCAGGACTCCTCTACAGCATTCCATTCACACTACTGGGGGAGTCCATCATGTTAAATCACATGTTGGGGATGGATCTCGAACCGGATGAGTCGATGATCTTTCATGCGAGCCATCTCGTGTACGGTATTACGCTTGGTGCGTGGATTGGATCACGAATGTAACCAAGAACTCGGTCATCACCACTTTGTTCGGCCACAATCGATGTACAGCTGATCAACTAACTGACCGGGGGTTGGCCTATTGCATATGTATCATTAACGACGCAAGTAGAGCAGGTATGCATTTGATTATAGAACCAGCAGTAAATGACGAAATATTGGGCGATAGCTTGAATTCACTGTCCTCGGGCCCTCAATCGGTAGAATTTAGGCCATCCTAAAGAGAAAATTTATAGTACTTTAGGGCGTGGTAGTAGTTGTGATGAGCGCAGAAGGACTTGAACGGCAGACGCGGAACTACCTGAGCAACAACATCCCACAGATTCAGGAACACGGTGGACACTTCGAAATTGAGGATGTCAACGACAACACCGGTGACGTGACGGTCGCCATTGGGGGCGCTTGCTCGGGTTGTGGTATTGCACCGATGACAATAAAGGCAATTGAGCAGCGCCTGCCCACTGAAATCGAGGGTGTTTCCAACGTGACTGTTCGTCGAGCGGGTGGGCCGCGTGCAGCAGTCATGCCTTCGAAAATCGAAGTGATGGAAGATATGGAGGAGTACGAGGACTACGATCCACCGTTCTGAGCAACTCGGACAGATCAGCAAGCGATTTTCTACTCCATACGACTGCTGCTTGGTGACCCAGCACGCAGAGAGCGCGATCTCACACGCAGCGTAGATCGCTCATTCGTTCGTTCGGGAAACGACTTGCAGTTCGATTCCGTTCGGCACGTAGGCATTTGCCGCGTATCCGCCTTCGTTCCACGGATAGACGGAATCGGGGATTTCGTCCCAGTCATCGAGTACAGCGATAGTGGCTGGTTGAGTGCGGTCGTTCTCGTCTGTAGCACGCGAAAGGAGCGTGTATGTGTTGTCAGCGTCTTCAGCGATGATTGGTTCCCACGTGTATGTGAACAGCCGCCAAGCGCCGTCATAATCTGGCCCATACATCTCAGCATCGTCCCATGAATCACCGCCATCAGTGGACACTTCGACACGCCTCACGCGGTCATCTCCCGCCCACGCAACGCCTTGAATCTCGATTATCCCGCTTTCGTCTGGTGATACGGATGATTCTCCGTCAGGGTGCCCAATGAGCGACATCACGTTCTCATCGAACGTGTACGGGTGATCTACGTCTCCGATTAGTTGCTCCCATGTATCCGCTGTCGAGACCGTTGTCTTGATCTCTGGCTCGATACTGGCCGGATGTATCCGGTAGGCCTCGTGCTGCCAGTATGTGTAGGTCTGGTCCTTTCCATCCTCAGAGAACGTCTCATCGGTAACCATCGTGTCTGTGACACGGAGTTCAGTGACCCATTTGACACTGTTCGTTCCGTACCAGCCGGGGACGACGAGGCGAAGTGGAAACCCATGTTCCGGTGGGAGCTGGCGGCCGTTCATCTCATAGGCAAGGATGCAGTCATCGAAGATCTTCGATAACGGGATGGATTTCACGTACACATCGTTATCAGCCGGTGTATCACCTCCAACAACAGTGAGCCAGCGATCCGCGTGATCCGTTTCGACATCGATCTCCGGGAGCACTGACTGTACTGGCGTTCCGGTCCAGATGGCGGTCGCAACTGCATCCCACTCCCACTGGACGCTCCCTGTTTCAGGCTCGTGGTGTCCACGATCGTTCCCTGCACATTCCATCGTGTGTGCGACGGCGACCGTCGGATACGATTCTCGTAGCTCATCCACTGAGAGCGTCGCTTTGCTGTCACCGTTCACCATTCGGACGCTCCACGCATCCGGATCGGTATCGATGCGCGGAATGTCGTTACGATGGCAGACGAAATGATCTTCGATTGGAGTCAACCAGTTGATGAACGTCTGTCGGCTCGTTGCCCCGACTACTGTGTAGCGATCTTCCTCGTCGCGCACCTCCCGTGTTCCGGGCTTGTGTTCGAGGATTTCCTCGATCTCTGCTTTTCGGGTCTCGCTCCGGTCGCTCTTTCCCATGTGATATACTCACAAACCACCGACAAAACCGTTTTGCACCACGCGTCCGATCAGCCGAACGTAGACCAACTCTACTGTCCACGTACTCGAGCTGAGCGTAGACGATCTCTCCATCGATCCAGCATCGTCGTGTACGATCGTGCTGTTCGTCTCGACTACAGTTCGTTCAATTTTCGTAACAATTCACCCCGATACCGCTCGTCGCTTCGTTTCCCTTTTAATTCTAGAACATTACGCTCAAACTTATCGAGCGCGAGCGACAGCGCATCCTCCGCTCCGTACCCTTCCCCTGTTCCGGCTATCGAATCTTGATCGCTCCAGAGTCGCACCTGACACCTGATGAGATTCGTGTTTCGGAACTCTTCGTGATGCTCTTGTAATTTCACATGGACGTGATACACATTCATCGATTCGTGCTTCGTTACGATGTCCTCGATCCGATCGTGTATCTGTTGTTTAGTCGTCGTTCGGAGGAGTTCGGCATTCGTAATCTGAACATCAAGTACGTCTTCTTCGGTGTAGGTAAGCGCACGCAAAACGTCGGTCTTCGTAAGCACTCCGGCGACGAGCTCATCATACTCGGGGGTAACGATGAGTCCATCGTACCCTCGATCGAGCATCGTTGTGACGGCTTCATCGACCGTTGTCTCTAGTGTCGTCGTTTCGACCGGGGAGCTCATGAAGTCATAGACTGGCACTTCCAAGAGGCGTTCTGTATCGCTAGCGCGGTTACCCTTGTGCGGTTGATCTGGGTCTCGAACGATGAATTCTGCAAGGTCGTCAGTCGTTATAATCCCTGTGAGCGTTCCGTCATCCTCAACAACCGGAAGCCGAGAGATGCCGTGCTCTCGAAGACGATTGAGTGACTCACCAAGAGTTGCGTCTTCAGTAATCGCGATCACGTCAGAGGTGTGAATGTCACTCACTGAAAGCACAGAGAGATTCTCACGGACAGCCGCTATTATCGAGTCAGCGGTAATACATCCCCAAAGTTCGCCTTGTTGTGTGACCGGGGCGAGTACTGTCCTATTTTCAACAAGTAACCGGGCGGCTTCTCGGACGTTCGTTGACCGATCAATAGTGGGAACGGATCGGACAACAGACTGGGCATTCGTGTCGTCGTCGTACTGTGAACGAAGCAGGTCTCGTGGTTGGATCGCACCGAGACAATCATCATCTTCGACAACGAGCACGCCGTCTTGGTGCGTGTCCGACGTGAACGTCGATCGAACTTTTCCTAACCGCGTTTCTGGAGCAACTGTCAAGCACTGCTGGGTCGCGATGTCCGAAATGTCCATGGATGGAACATAACTCGTCGGCCGAACATGAAATGTAGCCCTGCAGAGACAAGCCTGTCCGACCGTGGATGCGGATCTTCTTTCGCAGTTTGTGCCGGTCAACAGTAGTGCTGTGCTGGAAATGCTAATGCGAGTAATTTGCGTTATTCTCAGTGCGATAACCGTACTGATCACAGACGCGCTCGGTCTGAAGTCAGATGATCAGAGACCGAAACCGTTGTTAGGCCGTCGCTTCGACCGGTGTTTCTTCGAGCACTCGAATGAACTCGCGCATAAATGCAGGCATATCGTCAGGATATCGTGACGTGACAAGGTTATCGTCGATGACGACCTCCTGATCTTTAAACGTCGCTCCGGCGTTTTCGACATCGATGTCGAGTGGCCAGTAGGCGGTTGCATTCCGTCCTTCGAGCACATCTGCACTGATGAGCAACTGTGCACCGTGACAGACCGACGCGATCGGCTTACTTGCGTCATCGAACGCGGTAATCAGCTCTTTCGCCTCTGGCGCTTCTGTACGGAGACTCTCTGGTGCGCGACCGCCGGGGATGACGAGAAAGTCGTAGTTGCCCGCAGCCGCATCCTCAATCTGCATATCGGCCTCGAATGCTTGCCCGTGTTTGCTCTCGAACGATCCGCCGTCGGGTGTTGCGACGTCGATTTCGAACCCCGCTTCGCGGAGTCGGTACAGGGGGTACGTGAACTCTGCGTCTTCGAACCCGTCACCAGTTATGATCAATCCGTTCATACCATTTCGTGCTTGCTGCGTGAGCTCCATAAACGCCGAGGTGGCATACGCAATGCATCTAGCGGGAGGCACACAATATGATCTCTCACGTCATCAGGGGGCTGTTACTGAAGTGGGTTTCCAGAGACGGTATACGAGTTCGAACTCATGCTTGATCGTGGCTGTTCACACTGTTCTGTGCTGTCAGTCACAGTGATTCTGGATCCTCCTCTTCGCTCGTGCCGGTCATCGACGTGCCACGGTCTGTATACTCGCCACGACCGACTGCCTCGTCTCCGACCATATTGAACACTGCTTGACGTACTGATTCTGCTGATTCGTACGATTCATCCCCAAGTGGCTCAAGAACCTCATCGAATCTCTGTGTGCCATCCTGAAGCTCTAGTTCGTAGTGTCCGTACGCATCAATGAGTTCCTGACTCGTGGCTGGATACTCGTGTGCGTCGATTTTCTCGCCGAGTTCGCCGAAATCGACCCCCTGCTCTCTGTTATCGGTACTGTTGGAATCCGTCATTTGTCATCGCCTCGTATTCTCGAACACGAGGGAACCCTAAATCGCTTGTGCCTATCAGCACCCAGCGCCATTGGCTGTGAGACGTTTTCTTTTGCTGTACGCGTGCAATCGTGGACGTTCCCGTTACAAATGGGATTCATCGATAACTGATCAAGCACGCAGATAACCGATTTAAAAGGCACGATTAGGATGCAAGGGACCCTCTTTTACTGAGTCCACCTGTACAATCAGCCACAACCATGCAGACGTATATTTGCCAAATAGACGTTAATGAGCGTGAATACCAGAACCCCCAAGAGTTAGTGTCGGTGTGGGGGACTGTACACGAGGATATCGAACGCCTCGGGGGGGATGTCAGATCAACGTATGCCGTCCTCGGAAATTTTGATTTTCACCTCATTGTTGATGTTCCCGATGATGAGGTCGCTTTTCAAATTTCTCAATCAATCGAACGCTACGGTCTCAACACGACGACTGTGCGCGCGCTTCCCCTTGAGCGAATTAGTGATCTCGTCGACGATATCTAAGTTTCTTCTCGTGAAGGTCCATCTCACTGCGAGACGGTCCGTCCCGAACCTCCAACAGGCTCAATTGTCGTGACGGTGTATGAACAATAGATGGGGCTTACGCTCACAACACGGGATCGGATCGTGCTTCGCTTGCTCGCCGAAGCTCCAGTGAGTTGTAATGAGATCGCTGCAACTGTCGAATGGTCCGCCACTGATCTCGAAGGTCGACTCGAAAGCCTCGAAGAGAACGGGCTGCTGTGGGAGCGAGACAACGGAACATACACCCTCACCGGGAGTGGCTTCCGCGTTCTCGAAACATCGGGCAGTGACAACAGAGACTGTCAGATTGATGTCTCGGACCAGATCCAACAAACAATAGGAGAGTTGAATCTCCGGCCGGATCGAGCGAAAGCGGTCCAAAGCGCGGCTGCGTTTCTCCAGTATTGGGGTCAAGCAAGCGAGAGTGAGATCATCGACGGGATCTACAGCGAACGTCCCAGTGGATACGAATCGGCTGATGGGTGGTGGCAGACGTTTATGCGAGAAACACTCGCCAGCCTTCCAGACATCAAGCCGCCAACGAACGGTGCTACCGTCTGGCAGTACGCTGGGACTCCCGAGATCGAAGAGCACACTGAGGATGGTCGAAGCTTTCTCGAGAGCTCTCCCACGTCGTATGGAAGCGTCAAACACGCGCTCGAAACGCTCGCCCTCACGGCCGATCAGCGAGCAGCTGTCCACGCAGCGTTCGTCGTGCTTCGTCACAACAGCACGGCCAGCGAAACAGCGCTCAAGCGCGAGAGCTACGAGCGGGTAAAACCTACCACTATGTCTGCAGAGGCGTGGTGGAGTCTGCGTATCGAGCCCATTCTCCAGAAACTTCCGGGTATCGAGCGAGTAGACGAACAAACGTTCCACTACACCGGCGATGACGTTGGATCGGGGCAGCACCCAGACTCAGAATGAATTAGTTACTATCTATTCACGTACGAACGTCCGGTCCCTTGCTTTCCGAAGCACTCGAGCAAGACGAACTGTAATTGGTTAGCGTCTAGCCACGTCGTATTCGACCCACACGTAGGTGTCACTTCATAGTACGAGCAATCGATTAATCGCCTGTCAGTCAGAAAACCCCGCTCGAATCTTCGCTGCGCAGGCGAGTGCAGGCACTACACTCACTAAATGTGGATCGGAAACACCCACGCACGGCAAAAGTCACAAAGCTGGACAACGACGGCCGTCCGGTACTCAAAAATTGTGGCTGTTGTGGGGAGCGCACGGTTGGAATCGGAATTGATCTCCTCCGGCGTACGAGAGTGAGAACAGACGATACACGGTACACAACGTGGTAATTGATATGGCAGACAACCCCAGGATCAATACGGTTGCAACGGAAGATGACTACATCCACGTCCAGTTTAGAGAGCCGAATCAATTCGATGAGATTCGGACACCGGATTGGGCCTCGAACGCGGCCCAGTCAGTGTCAGACGGTGCCAAGGTTCGGACTGGGAAACGAGAAGACAGCAACGACTGGATGGTCGAATCCGTCTTGCTCGAAAAGCACATCGGGGAGGAAAAAGCACGAGAGCAAGCGACAGACATTATCGAAAAGATCGAATCGTGAGTGGATACGGTGGTCGTTCTTTCTTGCAGAGGTACGCCCGAGACACAGTGCGTTTAGCAGTCCGCTCTCTGCCGGACAGAGTCAACGTGCTCGCTCGTCGAGCGGATTGAGTAGACACTCGACCGATAGCGAGTATCGTTCGTCCCTCACACATGCAAGCAGCGGAGTTAGACAGGAAAGGGCCGAGTGTTGGATTGAGGCAACGATGTTCTTTCATGAAAACTCACTCCAGTACGAAGTTGAGGTAGAGCAGCCAGATCCGTACTTCGCAAAGATGCTCCAGCAGGCAATTGGCGGAGCCGAAGGCGAAATGCGTGTCGCGCTCCAGTACATGTTTCAGGCGTTCGCAGTGCCACAAGAGAAACAGGAATATCGAAATCTCTTGATGGAAACCGCGGTCGAAGAGCTCGGTCACATCGAGATGCTAGCGACTGCCGTCACTAAGAACCTCGAGGGCGCTCGTGACGAACAGATTGAGGATGCGCGCGAAGACCCCGTGATTGCAGCGATGTTGGACGGTGGACAGCCTCGTCAAGCACTCTCTGCGGGACTTCACGCAATGCCAGTTGACAGCAACGGCGTGCCGTTCAGTGGTGGGTATGTTGTCGCAAGCGGAAATCTCGCGGCAGATATGTACGCGAACGTTATGGCCGAATCCACGGGCCGACTCCTCGCGACGCGACTCTACGAGATCACGGACGATCCCGGGATGGAACACATGCTTGAGTACCTCATTGCGCGCGATACGATGCACCAGAATCAATGGCACGCAGCTCTTGAAACTATGGACGATCACATCCCTGTCCCGGCCAGCTTCCCGCAGGAGAAAGAGAATCAGGACGTGAACTATCAGTTCATGTCGACGTTCAAAGAAGAGCACAGTAATCCACGACAACGCTGGACCGAAGGCGAATCCATCGACGGGAAAAGTGAATTTTCCTATGGCCGCCAGCCCGGTATCGATACCGCCGATATCGAGGAAATGATCGACGAGATGTACAACGAAGCGAACTGAGATCACGCCGACACCACAAACGATCCGTTCCAATCTATGGACAGGCAAGAGAGACAGCGGCCCAATCGATCGCGCGAAGCCGCGACGAATGTGCCGGCACGAGCACTTTTTGCGGCTGGAATCTTCGGATTTGGATTCAGTGGTCTCATCGACGTGATTGTGCTCCACCACATTCTCCAGTGGCACCATCTCGTATCAGCGATCTATCCGATGACCACGCTCAGTGGGCTTCGGATGAACATCTTTGCGGATGGATTGTTCTCGATCGGAATGATACTCGTGATGGGGATCGGCGGGGGTCTCGTGTGGCGATCCGAGCGACGAACTAGTGTTCCGTTAGCGTTCCGGCCGCTGGCTGGGGCAGCTGTGATCGGTCTTGGGGTGTTCGATCTCTTCGATGTCGTTGTGAACCACGCAGTGTTAGGGCTTCATCACGCAGTATCCCGCGGAGGTAGATACGATCCCCATTGGGCCATAGTGAGCATCGGCATCATTCTTGTTGGCGTTTACGTCTATCGAACAGGGCTGAAAAATGAACGGGGAGCAGTGGACAACTCGTGACGACTCGAAACGAGCGAGTGCAACGTGATTCATAGCCCTTCCGTGCTCGTGTGGTTGCTATTGGTGTCCGTACCGCTTCATGGCAGGGTATCGTCTCCGCCGGTTCCCCACTGGGTAGTGCTTATCATTGCTGTGCTCGGTCTCTGGCTGATCATCGGAGGTGGTGTGTTGCTCGTCGATCGACTGCTCGACCGGCTTCTGAGCACGAGCTGATCCACAAAGCGGACTCAGTCAGCGATTGTTATTGATACGCCGAGTGGAACATAGGCATTGTTTCCGTAGCCCTTCTCATTCCAGGGATACCGATTCGATTCGATTCCGCGGAGTCCCTCCTCCGGAGCTGAAACGGTCGCTGGCTGACGCCGTCCTTTTTCATCAGTTGCTCGTGAAAGGAGTGTATACTCTCCCTGTGGAGCGTTCCAGACGTAGCGAAACTTTCGTACGGAATGACTGCCGAGATCGGGACCGATAAACTCAGCGTCATGCCACGTGTCACCACCATCCACCGAGACGTCGACACTCTCGACCGCATCGTCGCCGGACCATGCAATGCCAGTGATTTCAACACAATTGTCAGGGGACGTGAAGATCTCATCGCCATCCGTCGGTGACGTAATGAGCGACTTGGTCAGTTGATCGAAGAGGTAAGCATTTTCAATTTCATCGGGGCTTAGCAGCTGTTCGTGGGTATCGAACACATCAAGTGAGGAGTATCGCTTTGGTTTTTCGTCCTGTGCCGGGATAATGCGATACGAGGATTGCTGGTACTTGGTGTAGTCACGACCGTTGTTCGACTTCCACGCCTCACCCGAGACCATGCAATCCATCACGTGCAGTCGTTCGACCCACTTTACACTGTTATTTCCGAACCAGCCTGGGACGAGTAACCGTATTGGATAGCCGTGCTCGGGGGTCATCGGTACGCCATTCATCTCGTAGGCTAACAGGCAGTCGTCCACAATTTTTGACATTGGGATCGAGCGACAAAATACGTCTTCGTCGTCGATTGCTTCCCCACCCATGATAGAAAGCCAGAAACCGTCGTCTGTTACAGCCCCATATTCGTGAAGGATTTCCCGGACTGGTGTGCCGGTCCAAATGGCATTGCCAACTGCACCCGTGGTCCACTGATCTCCCGCAGCAGCTGGCTCGAAATACGCTCGACCGTTGCCCGAACACTCCATCATGTGAACCACTGATTCGGTTGCGTACTCGTGTTTGATTTCGGCGATCGAGAGTTCAGTCTCCTCATCGACCAGACCGGTCAGCGATATTTCCCACTCAGCTTCGTCGATTTGTGGGGTGCGATGGTGATTTCGGATATAGTGTTCCTCTCGTGGCGTGAGATAACTCTCAAGTTGGCTTCGAGACGCCACTTGCGCGTTTTCCGGCTTCGCCGAAAGGACCTCCAATCCGGGATATCTTTCGGAGAATGGTTGCTGTTCTGTGTTCTTCGCCGAATCATCGTCGGTCATAGCACGGTAGATCACGATACGGAGGATTTCCCGTGTTTTGCTTGCAGTCGAATGTAACTACACAGCTGTATCATACAACAATCACAAACTACTGTAATTTGTGCAACATTTTTCGAACGTCTCGAAGAGAGCAACAAGGGATCTGTCTTCGGCTATCCTTTGGGCACCGTGGCAAGCGATTGTGAAGGAAAGTTCGGTTTCGAGCCAGAAGCGTGTCACTCCAGATACAACGACAATGTTCTGGTAGACAACGCTATATTGGGTAGACGTCTTCTTATTAGTATGGCTACAGTTATTCAAGCTCGTATTCCAGTCGATCAATTTGCACTCACTGAAACGTTCCAGAGCTGTCCTGATGTGATTTTCGAGTGTGAACGCATCGTTGAGAGCTCACAGACCAGCGTCATGCCGCTCATTAGAATATGGGCCAGCGACACTCCCCGCCAGACGCTTGAGGCGGCCCTCTCGGATGACCCCTCTGTCGCAGAGTACACATTGATTGCAGACTACGAAGACGAGTGGCTCTATCGAATGGAATGGACGAGACACATTCAGTTGATCCTCACGATGCTCACGAATGCTGAGGCGATTATCCGTAATGTCTACGGAACCAGTAGTGGCTGGTCTCTCCAAATTCTGTTTCCGACCCGTGACGAACTCACAGTCACGTACGAGTTCTGTGGCGAGCACGACCTCTCATTCGATGTGGTTTTGATTCGAGATTTCGACAACGATCAGTTTGATTCTCGCTATACGCTCACCCACGAACAGTACGAAGCGCTGATGCGTGGCTTCGAGCACGGCTATTTCGCTGTGCCTCGTGATATCACCGCCGAAGAGTTGGCGGACGATCTCAAAATCTCTCACCAAGCACTCTCAGAACGGTTTCGACGCGCACACGCTGCTCTCATCGAAGATACACTCGTCGGACGACCCATTCGACGTCCTCGGTGAGAACATTTGCTAGTAGTGAGACGTGTGTAATCAAAGCTGCTCTTCTGGAGGAACGAACGGACCGACCGACACTGTGTAGCGAGCGACCGAGGCGGCTCTCAGAATGAAGCTGAGTAAGATCGATACGGGAATAAAGACAATAGCGATGCCGAGACTAACAACTTCGGCCAGCAAGGGCTGTGCGACAGTCGTACTCGGAATTGTCGTATACATTGTTGTCACGAGGAAGGTACCAAGCAGGACAGGAACACCGATATATGCCAGCAGACGCGATAGTTGTGCGAGATCTTGTTGGATCGCAATTGTCTTAAAAAACTGCCGAGCGATCGCAACCGATTTAATGAGCTCTAGAATCGACTCAAGTTCATCGCGGGCTTCTTCGGAAAACTTCACGTTGTCTGTCCGAAGAAGGCGGTCTGTCGCTGTAAGATTCTGCGCGTATGCTGGTCCAAGTAGTGTCGAGACAATCTGGAGGGTATCTTCGGTCCCCTCCACGCTCTCAATATTGCTTGCATAGGTACGGACATCCGAGAGATATTCGTCGATGTCGTTTTCCGCGTTCCGATCCGTTTCACTGAGTGCGTTCTCGAACGCATTCGCTCGCTCGGTAATCGTCTCACCAATGAGGACGAGGAACTTGTCTGGTTGATTCGGGCTTCCCGGCTTTCCGGCAAGATCTTCGACCGTATGACGGAAATCAAGTGAGCCATCAATTCGGTCTGTGAGTCCGTTAATCGTCCCAAACACCCGTGAGAGAATCATCTGATTCACTGTGAGTGTGATCGTTATGAGCGAGAATATCCCCGAAACGATGCCACTGCCGAACATCGTTGAGACAGCACTTGCTGGTCGAAACGTGATGAGTCCAAGTGTCGTGAGGCCGTACGTGACGAGAAACGAGCCAATCACGAAGAGACTAGCAACGATCAACCGGTCTCCATCGATCAACACCCACTTTTTTGCGCTATTCATGTTGTTTTAGACGTAGATGTACTCCCATCTCATACCATCTGATCGCCAGTGATTGTGACGTTGCGTGACTCAACTGTTGTTGCATTGATTGTGTTAACAGCGACAACTGTCGCGGTGCCGTTCGTCGGAAGCATCACCGTTGTTGTCGATTCACCGCTATCGAGTGTGGTCTTGTAAAACGATTTTCCGTCCGAGGTGATTACGTTCAGCTGCGTTACTCCGTGACTTGTCGTCGCATTGGACGAGAGCGTGACTGTCGTTGCGACCTGCCCAGTTGCGAGAGCTCCAGAAACAGACGCTGTCTCGAAAACGGTTGAACCAGCCGTATCGAAATTGACGCTCGGATTGAGAGTGAGACAACCACTGCTCGCAGTGATCATGATTACGGCGACGGTAAGTAGTAGATATCGTCGTTGGATCACGATACTTACAGACGGTAGTTGGGTGCTTAATACCAACGGTGACGTGTGCAGAGGTTGGAATGATCCAACAGGTTGCAGAAGCATGCACCAATTATAGGTAACGTCGTCTTGCTAGTGCAAGGTGCTATGGCAATGATTGATGAAAGTGACGAGGGTAAGACTGTCGTCGATCCCTCGGGCGAGACTGTCGGTATCGTCGTTGACGTCGACAACACCATCGCGCACGTCGAACCAGACCCCGGATTGACCGATCGAATTGCTACGGAACTCGGTTGGGGTGACTCCGATGAAGAAACCTACCACCTAGAGAGTGATGCGGTCGATACCATCACGGATGACGAGATCCGACTCGAACGTCACCACTGACCGAGACAACGCGATCATCCTCCCGATTATTTTTGATCGTTGGCGTTGACCAACAGCAGTGCTTGTATTCTGTGAAAGCTGCCAAAGAACACGTTTGAAAGGACCGGTCATCCACCCTCTTCGATGATCCGTCGTGAGTTGGTGGCAAGGCCTCAGTCTTCGTTAACAGCACCCTTCTCGTTTTCCCCTGACTGTTGGCTCTGTTCGTACACTTGCATATAACCGCCAGTAAGGCCAGTCTCGCCAGTACTCCCACGAGCGACGTGTCCGTATTTCACCAATGCAACGAAGAAGACACCACCAATTGCATTGCCGAGCGTTGCGACCAGCAGAAAGTGACTGTACGCCCCGATTCCCAGAGGAGTCGCCAGTACGGCGGCAGTCATCTCGATATGACCAGCAATGGAGTGTGGGAGATGCGTAAATCCGATCAAAAGCGTCGTGAACCAGACGAAAAAGATACGTCCAGACGAATCACGAACAGCCGTCACGAGCCACGATAAGAGGCCCATCAACCAGCCAGCGAGCACTGCACCCCCGAAGAGCCCGAGCGTACTATGTGTTGTATAGGGGGCCACGATTTTTCCCAGCACCGAGAGCTCAAAAATCCCGAACTCGGGACCGATGACAACAGCAAAGCCAGCGAAAATAAGACCACCGAGGATATTGCCAGCGTAGATGATCCCCCACGTGCTTGCGAGATCCCAGATTGATCGCTGTCGATCTAACACAGGAAGGACTGCAAGTGTCGTATGCTCCGTGAACAGCTCCGAACGACCGAGAATCACGAAAATGAATCCAACGGTGTAGGCATTTGCAGTAAGGAGCTGACTCACCAACTCCGACTGTCCATGTGCGAGTGTTGCGACGGCTGCAACTGCGATGAGCGTAAAGCCGAGATCTAACCCGGCAGACACGGCCGATAAGAAGAGACTACTAGACGACCGGTTGAACTCCCGCAACCCAGCTCGTATCTCCTGTGCCAAGACCTGATTGTACGATTTCTGAGTGTCGGATGGATCTACCGAACGATTGCCCATATTGCTACTGTGTGTCTGATGGATATTGATGCTTTCCCACTGATGTCGTCTGCGTACCGTTTGATAAAGAGCGTCCGATTTATGTTCTCTCCGGAGCGTCCCGTTACACCGCTTGCGTTAGGCTATCGTGTCATGCGTCGTCTGGCTCGCTTCTGTCGACCATTTATTGTGTGGATGATAGGATCTCGTCCATCCATGCATAGATGTCGTTTGATGCGACGGATTCGCGCATCGATGTCATTCTGTTGTTGCGATCTGTCGTCTCCATCATCACCGCTTGCTCGATAGTGGTGGCGAACGCATCCGTATCGTATGGATTGACCGTGAGTGCGTATTCACCGAGTTCTTCGTGTGCGCCAGTCTGATCGGAGAGCACAAGCACGCCACAGGTTCTGATGGCATCATTTTGGTTGTCCCATTCCTTGTCTGTTGCGTCTCGCTTTGGGTCACCACAGTCGACTTGTGCTGCGATGAACTCTTTTGCGACAAGGTTCATTCCATCCCGGAGAGCACTGACGATCATCACGTCGCTATAGCGGTAGAGACCATAGAGTTCTTCATCGGTGAGCCAGTCGTCGATGTAGACAATTGGTTGCCACGTATCTGTACTGAATCGATCGTTGATGCGCTTGACTGCCTCGACCACAGTTTGCTGAAGATCCCGGTACTCCGGAATAAGAGAACGGCTCTCGTCAGCTTTTTGTACATAGGTCAGTTCACCTCGCCACTCTGGACTCGTCTCCCACAATCGTTCGAGTGTATTGAGGCGCTCAACGATTCCTTTTGTATAGTCGAGCCGATCAACACCGACGGCAATTCGGGTGCTCCTGTCGATGTCATACGTGTCGGTGAACTTCGACCAGAACGACGGGGAGACCGATTCAGCGGTTCGTTCGATTGCAGGGGCATCAACACCCATTGGGAACGACTTGACGTGTGTCGTGTGTCCGTCGTACCGAACACGATTGTTGTCGTGGTCGACAAATGCGTTCTGTAGTCCGTTGTCCACGCAGTCGAGGAAGTTCTCGCAGTAACGATCGATATGGAATCCAAGTAAATCGTTTCCGAGCAGTCCTTCGAGCAACCGCTCTGCTTGTGGACACGCGCGAAAGGTATCCCACCCTGGCCACGTGATGTGCCAAAAATGCAGCAGGAACGTCGATTCAGGAACTGATTCACGGACCATCTGGGGTGCCAGCGCGAAATGGTAGTCCTGAAACCACACAACCGAGTTGGATGTCGTCCGTTCTTCAACCACCTCCGCAAACGTTTCGTTCACCTGTCGGTAGCGTTGCCAGTAGCGCTCTGCGAACTCGGTCTTCCAGACACCGCCGTGACAGAGGGGCCAAAGAACACGGTTGCTGTAGCCATAGTAGTACCCTTCAATTTCGTCGTCGGAGA
Source organism: Halocatena marina (assembly GCF_025913575.1). Lineage (NCBI taxonomy): Archaea > Methanobacteriati > Methanobacteriota > Halobacteria > Halobacteriales > Natronomonadaceae > Halocatena > Halocatena marina. The sequence continues at coordinate 1,199,285 of NZ_CP109785.1, forward strand.
GCCAGATCCGTCTGAGCGTGTAGGCCTTCGACTCGGGCGGCATTTTCACTGTTCCGTCACTACCGGTCACCTCGCGGTCAGCTTCGCCATCCCCCCACGCGACCCACGTTCCACCAACTTGCTGAACAACCGGATCGAGACCCGCTGTGAGTCCGCCAGCAGGTCGATCAACTGATACCTCTCTGTTTCCGTCGTCTCCTGCTTCGTAGTAGTGACTGTACGGTTGCCGGTTCGAGACGATGACGAGATTCTGGTCTTCACCGAGCACTGGTTCAGAGTCGCCTCGCTCTGTGCCGTTGGAATCGGTCGGTAGACTGTCGCCATTTGCACCAGTCATGATCGATGAGTCGAGCAGAGCAACTTCCTGAATGAAGATGCGTCGCTACGGACCAACAGAACCCTTGTCTGCCGATCGGATCGGGCTGCCGATGAAGGATCGACATCGTTCATATGTTTGGAATTTGGTCTGGGAACATATATTCTCTGACCCTGCAACAACCAGTGTGTCTGCGTTCCCATTGCACCGTTGCTGTACATCACATGCAAGTCCGATCCATCCTTGCTCGACACGAATCTCACAAAAACATTGACTATCTATCGATCCAATTTGTGTTCGCTGTCGGGTTGTGGATTGCTTTGTTATATATCCCTTGCTGTTACAAGCATACGTTTGTAATGCATTCGTGCAGTAAGGACCCCCGCGTTCTCACGTCCATACGATCATATTTCATGTCTGATTTGGTGGTGAGAGTGTTTCTCTACAGCAGCAATCTGTGGCCGGGATGGGGACGTTCTGGATATTCGTTTCGTTCACAATGAGTTTCGGCATGGTCTCAGCTGCACCGAATTCATTTTTCGCGGATAAACGCAAAAACAGCAATATGTCTCCACAGCGCATTCGAACAGGATCACGCGACGATGCAACTGGTCCACACGCCGGTACGAATCACTCTTTTAGAGCACCCTCCGTGACATGATAAACAATCCGATCAACAGGAGTCCGATACCCCAGTATAGCGAATCGTACGGAAGAACTTTCAGTGCAAGTGTGACGACGCCCGAAGTGAACAACGACCAGCCAATGGTAGTATCGTATCCCACACGGTGAATCGATGCCGAATATACTTAGGATTGTAGCTTGATTATCTCACTCATTCACTCACAATTCACCATGAGAAACTGTTCTCGTGACTGTCGTGATTCGACCACAACAACTAACCGACCCACCTGCGTTACTCCGTTGATGCGACTATCAACTCCGATCCTAGTACTTGGTGCAGTCCTATTCGCGCTCCCTGTTCCCGGTACCTTCGTCGCTGGGGGGATCGTTCTCGCTATCGGTGTGATCGCACGGTTGCTAGGAGAATGACTGGATATCGGTTAACCAATATTTGTTCTATAACTGTATCAGTCGATGAATAGTAGCTGAGCGACGAGATAAACGAAACATCTCGACGAAATGCGGCTATGCTGTTGGTTCTGGAGTGTATTCCGGACCAACGACGATCTCTAGTGCACGGGGACGGACGTGCAGAGACAGCTGTTTGTGGTTGCTTATCTCGCCGTCGAGGCTAAACTCGATGGGCTTCTCTTGCTGGTGTTTGATTTCGAGATGTTCGGACGTGATATGCGTCACGTGCTCGGTTTCCCCGCCAAAGAAGCGCTGTATTGCAGCCTCTGTGAGCATCTCGTTTGTCGGCATTTCTTCGACAATCGTGATATCAAAGCGGCCATCTTCTACGTTCGCCTGCCCACCACCCGGAAATCGACGTGCATTGCCGATAAGAATACACAGTGCGTCGCCGGTCCACGTCGATCCCGCTGCTGTGGATTCGTTTGTATCGATCTCAACGTGGAGCGGATCAAAATCAGCCGCATGTTGTAATCCTGTGATCGCGTATGCAAGCGTACCAAAGCGCTCTTTTAGATTGGAATCTGTTTCTGAACTCGTTTTTGCCGTAAGTCCTGCAATACAAGAATTCATAAACGGCTCTGTGTCAGCGACACCCAGATCGATGCATCGTTTTTCCCCAGCATCGAGGAGTTCGAAGGCCTGCTCGATACTCATCACACCGATATTCTGTGCGAAGTTGTTTCCTGTTCCCCCCGGAATGACTGCAACCGTGACGTCGTCGAGCGCATCTGCCTGATCGAGTCCGTGGATAACGTGGTGTATCGTTCCATCACCACCGCACGCCGCGAGCAGTCGAACGCCGTCCTCGGCGGCCTCTTTTGCGAGCGTAACTGCGTCTCCAGGCTCCGTTGTTTCCACAACCGTGTATCCACGTTCCGTAGCGCGTGAATGCACTTCATCAGCGTGATCTTCTGTTCCGCTTGCGGGATTTAGGATGATTCGACACTGCTTACCAGTGGTGTCAGAACCAGCAGTGCCTGTGTGTTCATCACCGCGGATATTGTCTTTATCTGTCATTATACAGTGTGAATATTGAATTGGTTATCGACGAAATAGTTGTATATCGAATACGTTGTCAGCGCTATCGAATGCAACGAGAGTCGTCGTCGAGATACCCGTTATCGTCTGCATCATCGTTTCCGGCTGAAGCTTCAGCAATCAATAACAGGATTGCGTCCTGTAAATAGGTACTGGCTCTGGTGGAATGAGTTTTCGACGGTCGGACATGGCACAGCTATCCAGTCTGATCTCTGCAGCGAGAACGGTCATTGAGCACGCTCGATGTTCATGTTGTGCTACTCACGCGAAGTCGGACGGCTCAGTACCAATCCCCGAATTCGGTCACAAAAGCCGATGGTTGGGTACTTTCTTCGATGGACAGTATCAGGGTGAATCCTATGGTGTGAATTGGTGTTGTGGTTGGTGATACAATACCTGACGTCAGATGATCGACGGAGCAACATTGTTATTTGTCCGCCTCCGATTGTTGGATCAGTGACGATGCACTGGCGTGGACAATCCGCAGCGATCAACGACAAACACTCGTATCTCGGAATGAAGAATACGTCTTACATATCAATGGTGGCGTTTTTGTGATTACGCTTTTGTCGGCGCGATCGATGAACGGTGCATCAACTCCTTCGATACCCAGCTTTCTGAGCTGTTACGTTCATCTGGTTCAGGATCAATGGTCACAGTAGATCTTCACACTCACTCTCGATTTTTTCATGGCTTCAGTGGTCGCCCAACTGCGTTCGATCCACTCGGTGTACGACTTCTGATGGCCTTCGCGAAGTGGCACGACCTCGATGCAGTTGCAGTGACCAACCACGACTACTACAGTCAGTTCGACATCGACACAGGAGACGTAACCGTCGTCCCAGGCATCGAGATTTCGACGACTGATGGGCACGTTCTAGTAATCGGTCCAAATCCTCCTGCTCGGACCACAGCAGGCACACTCACACCGGAGGAAGCTATCGATATCGCGCACGATCGAGGATGTGCTGCGATTGTTGCTCACCCCTTCCGAAACAGTTCGGTTCGGAAGTTAGACCTCCCGTTCGATGCTTACGAAGTCAATGGGAAGCGTTCAGTTGCAATCGAGCATCTGCAACAGCTAGCTAATTCGAATGGACTGCCGCTCGTCGGCGGTAGTGACGCTCATTACCCCTTTGAAGTCGGACGAGCATACACCGAAATTGAGGTTGATGAGATCACACCAGAATCGGTCGTTGATGCTGTTCAGGACGGTCGCGTCGAATACCAGCTGAACGAATCCTTATCGACACGTCTGATAGGACGGCTCTATAAGCTAATCCATCAATACAAGGGCCATACTAGTGGATAACTTGTACGTCCTCAACCACATCTTCAAGACTATAAGAAATATTCGGTGATTATTCAATAGGACGTTTTGAAATGAATTGGATATCATAGTGAGAATGATAGTACAGTAGAAGTATTTACTCACACAACAGCTGTGAGTTACATTCTTTAGAAAATCTTATCTCAATCGACACCTCAGAGAATATCTCTCTACCCACAGGGTTTAGCGCCCATTGTTGTGGGATTGGGACGCGAGAATTAGTCCCCGATCAGTGTGGGCCGTGGACATGAATCTCGATTCTTATCACGGGGCGGTATTGTGCTGTTGCCGGAGATTGTACTATCCAGACTCGCCGACAGATAATTCTCGAACAGCAATTAATTTGCGCTGTTATCTCCAATATTGGTCGGTGATTCTTGATAACAGAATCTATCATTCACTTCTCATCCATATAGCACACCATAATCTGAATAGATTGAGGATTATCAATCTGTCATCATCGCAAGAACCATCGGCTTATGAAAACTCTGAAGTATAATCGATACGATCGTTATTCGACCGTAACCCTCTAGATAGTTATCACAGATAGATTCATCGACGAACTGGTTCTCCAGAGTTAATGGGTGGATACTTTCGAGGTAAATCGAGACAATGGTGCAATTGCTACGATGATCCAGAGATTCCACAAATTAGTCTATCCGCTTTTTAGAATGTCTCATCCGCACTAATGGGGTTTAGTTCATTCAGGGAATGTTACCTACGGACTATGATAAGTCATAGCAATTCAATCTCTCAACCGATGTACAAGCAATAGATCGTCTCCGTCCGATATTAGTGGATGCATGAGTGGCTATCATTATTCCCGAGATCCAAAGAATCAATCAGACATCTACTATATCACTGAGAGACCTCCGTCCTCTCCTCAATACGTATCAATGTCTATATACAGACATAGATTCCAAACGACGATGAATTCTATGTTGTAGTGTGATAATAACAATTTTGGCGGGTTTACATCCGTACTGCTGTAAATCACACCGGAATCGGACAGTCGATATGGATAATAGTGTTACTCTGATCTTAGTTTTTCGAACTGCACGAGTTGGAAATGATCTGTATGGAGAAAGTGACTCCAAATTGAATCTCACTACAGCAACCTCACAGAACATAGCGTGTTGTGGGAACATAGAGTTATCCAATATTATTGGAAACAGCGTCCATATAATCGTTGACACAATAAGATTTATACGGACAGGCGGGATGAATCGCTGTTCTACCGTACCATGCAACGAGAGCCAACAAACCTCATCCATAAGCAACGGATGTCAGTTAGACCAGTTCCGACCGTATCTTTCTCTCCTCGTGAGATCTCGCAGAAGATTGCTTGATTTACTTCCTAACAGTATATGAGCAGGTTGGCGGCCATCATAACGCTTTGACTCAGTAATGTATCATATTTCGGTGAACGATTCGGACATGCTCTGACATGTATACAGCATTTAATCTCGCTAAGGCGAATGCACGGTAATTATCCCGACGGATGCTACCGATGGTGAATACAGCACGGGAGAGCAGTAACTGTATCCTTCATTTTAATATTTTACCATATGATATTCAAATATCATATTAGAACGTAGTCTGTGTCTACCTTTTCTGACTCATATTGGAATGTATTTTGTCACTATAAAACAAAATGTGAGAGTTTTAGAACTATGGTATTGATGACACTTCGGTTATTCATGAGTATCGCACGCCCCAAAAGATAGAAGAGTGTGGTCGCGAGATCCGGTAACGATGGCTGATAACGAATCGATGAATCTCGACTGTCGAGTCGATGACCTCCTTTCTCAGATGACTCTCGATGAGAAGGTCGCTCAACTCGGATCAGTGAATGCGAACAAACTGCTTGGCGACGGAACGCTCGACCGGGAGCGAGCCGAAGAGCTTCTCTCCGATGGAATCGGTCACCTCACCCGTATCGGAGGTGAGGGAGGACTCTCTCCAGAGAAAGCAGCAGAAACGACGAACGAACTGCAGATGATTCTTCAGGAGTCTACTCGTCTTGGCATCCCTGCAATTCCTCACGAAGAGTGTCTCAGCGGGTATATGGGTCCCGAGGGGACGACGTTTCCCCAGGCGATCGGACTTGCGAGCACGTGGTCGTCAGATCTCGTCCGCGAAATCACCGATACCATCCGTGGCCAACTCGAAGCGATCGGGACGAGACACGCCCTCTCTCCCGTACTCGATGTGGCACGTGATCTCCGATGGGGTCGCGTAGAGGAGACCTTTGGCGAGGATCCTACATTAGTTGCAGCACTGGCCTGCGGGTACGTCGACGGCTTACAAGACAATGGAGACGGTATTTCTGCGACACTCAAACACTTCGCTGGCCACGGTGTCAGCGAGGGTGGGAAAAATCGCAGCTCGGTCAATATCGGCCGACGTGAACTGCGCGAAACACACCTGTTCCCGTTCGAGGCTGCCGTACGAACGGCCAACGCTGACGCCGTGATGAACGCGTACCACGACATCGATGGCATTCCATGTGCGAGCGACGAGTGGTTATTAACCGATGTCCTTCGTGGAGAATGGGGATTCGATGGAACGGTCGTATCTGATTACTACAGCGTTGAATATCTTCGAAGCGAGCACGGCGTTGCCGCTGATCGAACAGAAGCAGGTAGTGCGGCTGTCGAGGCGGGGATCGACGTTGAACTTCCGTATACGGACTGTTACGGTGAACATCTCGTAAACGCTGTCGAAGCCGGTGATGTCGCTGAGGCGACCATCGATCAGGCGGTTCGACGTGTTCTTCGTGCAAAGGCACGATCGGGCTTGCTCGACGATGCTTTGGTGGACCCCGATGTTGCAACCGAGCCGTTCGAGGCAGAGAAAGCAATAGCGCTCACCACGCGCGCTGCCCGCGAGTCGATGACTCTACTAAAAAATGAGGATGATCTTCTCCCGCTCGTTGGTGAGGATGTGAGCTCTGTCGCAGTCATCGGGCCGAAGGCCGACGACGCCCACGAGCTCATGGGTGATTACGCCTACGCTGCTCACTACCCCGAAGAAGAAGTCGAATTAAACGCCACGACACCGCTCGACGCCATCCGTGCTCGTAGTGAGGAGTTCGGATTCGGTGTACATCACGAGCGAGGATGCACGACGACTGGTCCCAAGATGGACGAATTCACCAGTGCTGTAGACGCTGCCGAAGATGCAGACATCGCCGTCGCGTTCGTCGGTGCTCGATCCGCTGTCGATTTCTCAGACCTCGATAAAGATCAGGAGGACTTGCCCAGTGTTCCCACTAGCGGCGAAGGCTGTGACGTAGTTGATCTTGGTCTCCCTGGTGTCCAACAGAAACTCGTCGAACTCGTCCACGATACCGGAACGCCCCTTGTCGTCGTCGTCGTAAGCGGAAAGCCTCACTCCATCGAGTGGATTGCTGAGGAGGTGCCCGCCATACTTCAGGCGTGGCTTCCTGGTGAACACGGTGGTGAAGGCATCGCTGCTGTCCTGTTCGGCGAACACAATCCCGGTGGACATCTCCCTGTTTCTATCCCGCGTGCGGTCGGGCAGCTACCGATCCACTACAATCGGAAACCCAACACTGCAAACGAAGCGCACGTCTACACAGAGAGTGACCCGCTCTACGCCTTCGGCCACGGTCTGAGTTACACTGATTTCGATTACGCTCTGTCATTGGAACGTGACGAACTCGCACCGGCCGGGACGATCGTTGCTGACGTTACAGTCAGGAACACCGGTCGTCGTGCGGGTCACGATGTTGTTCAGCTGTATGTCAGCGCTGAGAATCCAGATCAGGCACGACCAGTCCAAGAACTCGTTGGATTCGAGCGTGTCTCTGTCGACGCGGGCGAATCGAAGTGTGTCAGCTTCGAGGTGGATGCTTCGCAACTCGCCTACTACGACCGCGATTTCAACCTCGCTGTCGAAGAAGGACCGTACGAGTTCAGGGTCGGTCACTCGGCAAGTGACATCGTCACGACCGCGTCGTTTACAGTGAATAAAACAAAGGAGGTGCCTTCTACGGGACGGACGTACTTCACCGAGACACGCGTCACAGACCTCGAATAATCGGCTCGTCGATTCACGGCAGCCGAACCCTCACGTATTTACATAGTCGAACGTATCGTACGTTCGTGACGACGGACTCATCGCATCCACTCGACGAAATCGATCCGGAGTCGATTGCGCCTGAAGACATCGACGAAACAGAGGTACACACCGCGCTCAGTTCCTCGGATCCGATGGTTCGACAGCGAGGCATAGCGGTTTGTGAGACCCTCGCAGGGGACGGAATCGACACCGTACGATTGTTCCTCGATGACGTCGCAACACTCGCAGTCGACAGCAATACAGTGGTCTCGCTACGCGCGATCTCCGTCCTTGACAGCGTAGCCGAGATGGATCCGGCAGCGCTTGAGGACAGGCTGTCTGATCTCGTTGGTGTGCTCGACGCCGACGTCGTAGACGTGCAACTGACCGGTGCGACCATCCTCGGAAAGCTCGTCGTCGAGCGATCCGATCTCCTTGAGCCGTACACCAAACAGTTGATTGAGGCCATCAACATCACAGAACTCGACCAAGAGATCGAAGATGTCAGTGATGTCGTCGACGACCGCGTGACCCGGCAAACACTTCAAGAACACGTGATGGGAGAGCGCAGACGGCGCATGGCCAGCCGCCGAACGTTGATCAACGTCGTAGTCGCGCTCATCGAGGAGGAACCGCGATCAGCGTTCGATGCGGTCGATAGTCTTGTTACGCTGCTCGACGACGTTGACCCGGCTGTCATCGGAGGTGCTGTCAACGCGCTTGGCGAGCTAGCTGCCGTCAACCCAGATGTTGTTGCACCGGCTAGCGATCATCTGATCGACTGTCTCGACCACGACCGAACAGCCGTCCGTGTTCGTTCTATCTGGGCACTTGGCCACCTTGGGGACGACGCAGTTGTACCAAAATTGCGAACAATCGCAGCAACAGACGACGACGAAGACGTTCGGGAGATCGCCGAAAAAACCGCAAACTTTCTCGCCTGACACCGTAACGGATGCAGAAGCTCAGTTGTCCATCGCTCGTTTTGTACAAAACCAGTAGGTCACGCTGAAGAAGATGAACGTCCCGATCACTAAGATGATATCGATGACGAGGATCGGAAACGACTGATCGCCAGGCCCGACGAAGAGGACTGAGAGCATAAGAAAGAGTCCCATCGAAACAATGAGTGCGAGGATCACCTGTATCTGCTTGCGCTGGGCACAGACGAGATCGAGGAGAGTCGTTGTCTTCGACATGATGTGTGTTCGGCGGACACATTAGAAAAGTTTGGTGGTACTAAAGACTGCTCCATCCATGACTGTCCACAGGCACCGTCAAGTGCGTCCAATGGAGAGTAGGTGAGTAGGTCACCAAATCCGAGCACGGAGGTCGGTTCCCAAATTCTTCATTGAAATTCCTGAACGCTCATCCACAATGCTTATGACTAATTATTGCTACGCTACATATGTTATGCCACGTGATAGCAGTCAAAACGAATATGATAACATAATAAGCCGCAGGAAATTGTTAACAGTAGCCGGGGCGACAGGTATGGCGGCACTGGCTGGGTGTGCTGGTAAGGAAGCCAATAGTGGTGATAATGGTGGTGGCGGCGGTGGCGGTGACAGCGGGATGCAAGTTCATGACGCCACGTTCGTCAATGCTTACACGGGTAACCCGGTTGACCTTCACTTCAATTCTCAGGCAACTCAAAACTACAGTTGGACCGCGGGGAGGTGTGTCTTCGCTCCGTTTCTCAAGTACTCATTCAACGAGAAGAAGTTTATTCTCGGGGCACTCAAGGACCTCCAGATCGAAGATAAGGAAGTCACGCTCACGTTCCGCGATGATCTGAAGTGGAGCAATGGGGACGACTGGACAACAGACGACTTCGAAGTCCAGATCAAGCTGGCGAAGAAGACCGAACAGTCCATCTGGGGCTACCTCGATGACTACGAAATCGTCGATAAGAGCACTGCTCGGCTGATTCTCTCCGGTCCGACGAATCCTCAGATTGTCAAATTCGAACTCACAAACTTCTTCGTGGACACGAAGGCAGAAACCCACAGCCAGTGGCTGGATAAGCCCGCAGAGGAATTCCTGCAGTGGGCGTGGGAGGATCCCGTCTCCAGCGCCATGATGAAGTTCGTGAACAAAGACCAACAGGCGTTCGAATTCGAGCGCAATCCCGAATTCTATAAGGCAGACAACGTCAACTTCAGCACGTACTTGCTTGAGAGCTTTAGCGGGAACAATCCACAACATCAGGCGCTGGTTGCGGGCGATAAGGTCGATGGCGCTACGAGCCTCTTTACACCGCCAACGATCGCCGAGAGGTTCCCAGACCATATTGTGGAAATAAACATCCCCGCAAAGTGGGGATACGGTGTCGTATTCAATCACTCCGACTCTGATTTTGGAAAGCGGGCTGTCCGGCAGGCGGTTGCACACGTCATCAACCGGCAGGCCCTCGTCAAAAATGCCGGACCAGAAACGAAGTTTGTAACTCCCGCTCCCTGTGGTATCGCCCCCAAAGATCAGGAGCGCTGGCTCGGTGACTGGTTCGGTGATTTCGAGACCTACGGTGCCAAGACAAGCCAGACCGACAAAGCTACCAAACTCCTCGAAGGAGCCGGATACTCCCGACAGGGCGGAAAATGGAAGGACGAAAATGGCAACACGCTCGGCGGGGACTACTACACGCCAGCGGGCTGGACGGATTGGACGACCATGACGCAGACAGTCGTCGATCAGCTGAACAACTTCGGATTCGACTTCTCGATCAGTACGAAGCCAACAAACGACTGGTTCAACCAGTTCTCCAACAGCAATTTCAAGATGGGAGCGATGTACTGGCTACCAGGCGGTTCGCGGTCGACGTTCCCGTATTTCCCACTGTACTACCAGCTGTGGGCGACTGACATTGGTGGTGGACACGGCTACCGGAAGAAGGCGGACTCGAAACAGACGATCCCTGGCAGGAGTGGCGGAAAGATGACGCTAAACCCGTTAAAGGTGACCGAGAAGATCGCTAAACAGTCCAGTGAAGAGAAATCGAGACCATTCGTCCAGAAGGCGGCGTGGCACAGCCACATCGAACTGCCGTTCCTCGGGCTGGTATCCAAGTTCGAACAGTCTTGGGTGACGGACGACGAGTGGACAATCGCCGAAGAAGGCAGTCCCAATCGCCGTGTCAAGTGGCCCCCGTTCTGGTGGCTGCACGAGGGAGAACTGCAGTACAATGCATAGTTATAGCTATCAACGATGAACTACTATCTCAAGCGGACGGCAAGAATACCGGCGACCATACTCGCAGTTGTAACGCTCACCTTCGGATTGATCCGGTTGCTCCCGGGTGGACCGTTCACACAGCTACGAATCGAACTCATACGACAAGGGGTTCCGGTCGAACAGGTCAATGCACGAATCGAGGCGCTCCAGAACATTCGGCCCGACGCCCCACTCTACGTCCAGTACTTCGACTACCTTGCAGGTGTCGCTCAGCTCGATCTGGGTCGGTCGATTTCGTTGGACCAGCCCGTTATCGAAGTCATCGCCAGAGCGCTCCCGTGGACGGTGTTCATCGTGGTCGTCTCCACGGTGCTGATGTTCGTTGGCGGCGTCCTGCTCGGTGCGATTCAGGCGTACTGGGAGGGATCAAGGTTCGACAAGACTTTCTCGGGCGTATCGATCCTCTTGACATCGATTCCGTACTACATTTTCGCGGTGGTATTTGTGTTCTTCTTGGCGTTCCAGTACAGGCTGTTCCCGACGGGGGATGCGTTCGCGCGGGGTCTCGATGCCACACTCAATCTGGAGTACATTCTGAGCGTTCTCCATCACGCTGCGCTGCCTATTTTAGCGTTCACTATCGGAGGAATTGGATCGACAGCACTCAACATGCGTGGAAACAGCATTCAAGTACTCGGCGAGGAGTACGTCGAAGTCGCTCGGCTTCGTGGTCTCTCCGACAGCCGCATCGCCACCCGTTACGTCGCGAAAAACGCTATTCTCCCGATGTACACGGGACTGTTGCTGATGATCGGCTTCCGACTCGGGGGGACTGTCGTGCTCGAGGAGATTTTCTCGTATCCCGGCCTCGGTTACTACCTGATCTCCGGGGTCGAAGCGAACGACTATCCGCTCATGATGGGATGTTTCTTGGTCATCACGACCACGCTCGTCGTGGCGGTTTATATTGCTGACTTGACGTACGGACTGATCGATCCGCGTATCAGCGTAGGTGATTCGAATGACTACTGAAAGTGGATCCACCTCGGAGGAGATCGACTGGCGTTCCGATGCGTCCTCATCTGAGATGAGCCGCCGTGACCGGTTAGAGGAGCTATACCAGCAGACGATCTATGAACCCGCTGTTGTTGCGTGGTCGGACTCACGCACTCGTCTCGGTATCTCTATCCTGAGTGTCTACCTCCTTATGGCGCTGGTGGAGATTCTAGGTCTCTGGCGCAACCCTTCAACTAGTCAGGCGGACCGTCTTCTTACTCCGTTCCAGAACATGCAATACCCGCTCGGGACGACCCAGTCTGGAGTCGACTTGTTGGCCTTGATCATTGATTCGACACCGTTCATCCTATTGATGGTGTTGGCAGGCGGCGTGTGGGCGACTGGTATCGCTGTCGTGGTCGGAACGGTCTCGGGCTATAAGGGTGGGGTGATCGACACCGTTATCACATCGTTCTCAGATTTCTTCATGGCGATTCCAGGACTCCCGCTCGTCATCATTCTAGCGCTTACGTTTAGTCCAGAGAACCCGATCTTTCTCGGGATGATCCTTACGATCAACTACTGGGCCGGTCTCGGTCGCTCGATACGGTCGCAGGTCCTCTCGATACGGGAGGCGAGCTACGTCGAGGCGTCCCGGGCGATGGGAACGAGCACGCCACGTATCATCCTCAAGGACGTGCTCCCGAACATCATGCCGTATGTGATGGTCAATTTCGTGTTTGCTGCGCGCTACACCATTTTCGCGTCCGTTGGACTGTACTTAATCGGCGTGCTACCTTACACAGGACAGAATTGGGGAGTTACGTTGAATAATGCGTACAACAATGGCGGATTGATCACGATGCAGGCGTTCCACTGGCTTCTCGTCCCGATCGTTGCAATCGTCGGGTTAGCCTTCGGGCTCATTCTGGTGAGCCAAGGAATGGACCGAATCTTCAATCCCCGGGTCCGGACCCGTCTCACTGGCGAATCCGAGTCCGTTGAAACAGAAAGCGATACCTCATCGACGGGGATGATGTAAATGAGTACTGATAGTCCATCTGGGAATCAGGCAGTGTCGAATAGCGTCAGCGACGACCCAATCCTCGAAATTAGCGATACGAACGTCACCTACAGCGATGGCGATACATACGTCCTTGAGGACGTCAACGTCGATATCGATCGGAACGAGGTTCTCGGGATTGTTGGTGAAAGCGGAAGCGGGAAGTCGATGTTCGCTTCAGCGCTCCTCGATGCTGTCCCCGATCCCGGAGTTCTCACCGGACAGATCCGCTATCACCGAGAGGACGGATCGACCGTCGACGTTCTCGAATTGAGTGATGAGGAACTCAGGCAGTTCCGCTGGGAGGAAGTGGCGATGGTATTTCAGGGTGCGATGAGTTCGTTCAACCCGACGATGAAGATCAGAGCCCACTTCGAGGAGACGCTCATGAGCCACGATAGAAACGTCTCCGAGGGTCTGGAGTTCGCCCACGAACTCCTCGAAAATCTCTATCTCGAACCCGAACGGGTACTCGATTCGTACCCCCACGAGCTCTCTGGTGGGATGCAACAGCGCGCACTCATTGCGCTGAGCATGGCGCTGAATCCCGAAGTGCTGGTAATGGACGAGCCAACGGCTGCGCTCGATCTGTTGATGCAGCGGTCGATCCTCAAACTGCTCGACGAACTGCAACAGAAGTACGACGTGACGATCATCTTCATCACACACGATCTGCCGCTGGTCGCGTCCCTCGCTGACCGGATGGCCATCATTTATGCGTTCCAGTTCGTGGAGATCGGACCACGCGATGAGATTATCGGCGATTCGGCTCACCCATACACCCGGGCGCTGTTGAACGCAACACCAAACCTCGACGCACCGTTGGGAGAGATGCGGCCCATCGAGGGAGAAGGTCCCGCTCCAGTGAACGTCCCGACTGGGTGTCGGTTCCACCCGCGGTGCTCACTGGCGACGGATGAGTGTCGGAGCATTCACCCACCGCTCGATCCGATTGACGAGTCTAGTAACGATCATCGGTCCGCGTGTCACCACTGGGAAGAGTCCCGCGAGGAGATTCCGCTCAACTTCGGACAGAGTGACTTCGATGACGTCCGCTCATCCGAGAGAGCGAAATCAGCAGGACGAACGGCCCCAACGGATGAGTCACCGCTCCTGTCACTTGATGATGTCGAGGTTCACTTCACGAAAGAGCAGGGGCTACTCGACCGGTTTACGAAGGAGCCGGACGTCGTACGGGCGGTTGACGGTGTTTCGCTCGATATCCACGAGCAGGACCTCGTGTGTCTCCTTGGTGAGAGTGGCTGTGGTAAGACGACACTAGGAAAGACGATGATTGGACTCCAGCGCCCGACTGGTGGATCGATTGCGTATCGCGGTCAGGATATCTGGGAGGCGAGTGACAGCGATATTCCGTACGACGATATCCGGTCAGCGCTCCAGATTATTCATCAGGATCCGGGAAGCGCACTCAATCCCAACCGGCGGATCGTTAACATTCTCTCAGAGCCCCTCAGGCATACACACCCAAACAGTAGCAGAACCGAGCGCCGCAGTCGGATCACGTCGCTGCTCGAACGAGTCGGCATGACGCCAGCGGAGGACTTTATCAGCCGGTATCCCCACCAGCTCTCGGGCGGTGAAAAACAGCGCGTTGTGCTTGCGCGTGCGTTGTTGATGAATCCGAACGCGATCCTTGCTGATGAGGCTATCAGTGCGGTTGATGTCTCACTGCGAATAGAGATCATGGATCTCATGCTCGAACTGCAGTCCGAGTTTGAGACGTCATTCTTGTTCATCTCACACGATCTCTCGAACGCCCGATATTTCGCCGAACACGGTGACGGACGGATCGCCGTCATGTATCTCGGTGAGATTGTTGAGATCGGATCGGCTGAGCGTCTTATCCACGATCCGCGCCACCCCTACACAGAGGTGCTCCGATGGGCAACTCCGAATCTGGATCTCGAGGCTATGGAGGCAGACGAACCACCAGTCAGGACGGTCGACGTACCAGATCCGGTCGACCCACCGTCTGGCTGTCGGTTCCACACTCGCTGTCCCGTCGCACGTGAGACGTGTCGGGAACAGCATCCGGAGCTACAGGAGTGCGAGGACGCCGATGGGATGGCCGCGTGCTTCCGCGAGCATCCAGATCACGAATACTGGGACAGTGAGCCACTCGCAGGTGCGGTCGAGGAACGGGATCAGTTCGAGTAAAGGACGTCATTTTTGTTGCCGATTGACGAGCGTTATGGTGGAGTCTCTCGGCAAGGTTAGTATATTATTCTATTGTCAACTCGTACGCCCAATCCGTAGCCGGGATCTCAATAGTCGATTTTTCATTACGATTTCACGAACGTAAGTTTCTATCTTAGGTCAGTACGACTACGTATTCTTGAACCGACTGTCGAAGAAACTAACAGCATGTAGAGCCTGCTGTATTCTCTGTTTGAAAATGAGAATGCATTCAAATCCTCGAATATATAGTACTGATGAAGTGTGGCTGAACATGATATGTAGTGAGTACAACTCGTCAATCCAAAATATTAGTAAGTACAGATGAAATCATCCACTATGGACCCAATTGGTGATTTAGAGATTTGTTGGGCCCATCTATGACGTAGTACGATGATAAAAGTCGGAAATCACAAGAAATTCGATTGCGTTTCTTGTTTTATCTTAATGCAAGAGGTATGATTTGAGTGCCTTCTGCAAATCAAGGTATTCGAACTGAATTGAGATCATATAATAAAGATATACATATAGTGAAGATGATATTCATATTTCTTTAGGCGTGTATGGTGAGCTGTAAAATCAAATAGTGACTTACTGTGGTTTATTGAATGGAGGTGTAGCCCGTAACTTATGTTCTGAATAGTTACTTTCACATGGGGAGTTATAGAATTGTCGCGATCAGTGTTTTTATTAGGTTACCATCCTCCAGTTGATGAATGTTTAATGTAGGTGTGTTCGTCGCGTTTGTCCCGATCGCAATTGCTCTCATTGTCTCCCCTGGTCCAGACAGTATCTATACGCTGACCCGTAGCATCAGTGACGGTCAGTCATCTGGTGTGATGGCTGCACTCGGCTCGTCTGCTGGCAGTATGGTTCATACAACAGCCGCTGTGTTGGGACTAACAGCCATTCTGCGAACGTCAGCGTTGGCATATTCATTCGTCAAATTCATCGGAGCGGCGTATCTCGTTTATCTTGGTGTACAGACGTTCAGAAACACGGACGAATTCGAAATCACGCCAGAAAGTTCTAGCTATACGCCACGTGAGTCGTTCCGAAGTGCTTTGATGATCAATGTTTTAAACCCGAAGGTCGCAGTGTTCTTTCTTGCCTTCCTTCCTCAATTCGTCCAACCGGGAAGCAACACAACTGTCCAAATTTTCGCGCTCGGAATCGTGTTCGCTAGTCTTGGGTTTCTGTACCAAGCGATACTCGCGGTGTTTTCAGCGCGAGCACGCAGGGTGATTACCGAACGCGAACTCGTTCAAACGATGCTTCGCACAGTAAGTGGGAGTGTTCTTGTTGGCTTCGGTGTAAAACTCGCTCTTGAACGACGAACTACCTCATAGCGTAGTATTGGACTCCGCCGCGACGAATCAGAGTCGTTCATCAGGTGATGGACACCGGCGGATGTAGACTAGATACCAAACAGAGACTGGTTCTCATCGTGTTTCTCGACATCCGGTCCGCGGGATACGTCTGGTATTCGGATGAGGCACCCACGTTTTGAGGATTCTCATTCCCAGTGTCGGAAAGCGCTGTATGTCTGTCAACTACGATTGCAGTCTTCAATTTCGGCCGCGTTGATATCATCCAAATCGGTGGGGGAATTTTCATCCGGTTCTGCGGTTGTAAGACAGCACGCAGGACTTGCCCTGTAGTAGATGCCAGCCTCGTTGAGTGTAGACCGTGCGAGTGGTGTCTCTGCGTCCCATTCTGGAAGGTATCTATCCACATCATTAACAGCGACCACGACAACAATGGAAGCGTCAGCCGGATACTGAGGATTAGCCTGAGCGACGGTGACCCCACCGTACATGAGCCAATCGGCAGCAGCTTTTGATGGCAGAGACACAACGACTGATCTCGGGGCTAATGAATCATCACGGTCGATGACTGTGTCACCAATCTCGAAAGGGCAGCTTGTCATGATTGCACATGACGTCCTGCGATCGGACCGGCTATAACGGCTTCTTAGCTTCAAACTGTTGTTTTTTGAACTACAAAGGCGTGAATAAGGTGGATCAATGATCGAAATAGACGATCACTCGTCGCCAAGGAGCGCCATTTGTTGGAGATAATTATCCCGCAGTCGCTGTTCAACCAAACGGAGCCAGTCGCTGTCCTCAATATTGATATTCTCACGGAGAATGCGGACGAACGAGTCAACATCTTTCGGGTCCTCCTCTGGAAACTCCTTGACGATACGTTCCCGAACGAACTGTCTATTTTCGGGGGTACAGGGATCGTGACGTGATTGTTCAAACGCACGGACAGCAATCCGGAATAGCTTCCCATCTCGATCATCAAGCCGTGAACCGATACGGGCGACATCGCGCAACGTGCTGTCCGATGTATTGTCCCGGTCGACTTGCGTTGCCGCTCTACGAATCGCCTCCATCTTCGTTTCACCCAATCCATAATTAACGATTCCCTCAACTACCCCATCCCGCGTCGATTGAGTTGTGGGCTTCAGGTACGCCCGATAATTCGCACTCGAATACGGTGGATCGTCGACGACAAACGTAATCTCACGTCGTTTGTTCTCCATTAGCGTCGAAATGAATCCGTAAAGGGTGATCCAAGATATTCGTCCCAGCGAGATCTCTCATGCCGTGGTGTAAGCACTGTATGACGGATTGTGACGCAGCTATTATGTGAACGCTTCCCAATCATATCACCACCGTTTGAACTGATATCGTAAAAATATTTTCATAACAAATGTAGGTGATAGTGAATCTGAATATGTCAGTTTAGCACTCTGCGGTGATCGCAGTAGAGTGGGTGGGTTATTTTCTATCTTTGGACCGAATGTACATATCTGATGACGATTTGTTTATCACGGTAATTAATTATTTTTATCATAGCGAATTGGACGAGTTCTCGAATACATTCTTTAAAGTTATCTGAGACGTATCAGAACTGGTAATAGGACTGACCGGTGCAGGCTAACTGACATTCGAGCCAGTGCATTGGACGTATCCTGACTATCGACACGGTTCAAATTAAAGTTGATACTAATTACTCATCTGTTCGGAGGCACTCTATGCTATTGCTCTCCGTTCATCAATCGGAGTTGTGCGTGAGTCGCCACTGCGGGTTTACTGGGTGTGATGACTCATCGTTTCCAGCACACTTACCGAGATACGTCAGTGTCCCTGTTACGGTATGAACATTCACCTGCGCATCGAGGTGACATCCGTCAATATGCCCCATAATGCCGTACGTGTTGGTTGCAGTTGCTTTGGCCACATCACCAGAGAGTACATTGAGGTAGTTGCGCTGAAGCATGACCGCGTCCGACGATTTGACGACAACAACAGTCTATCCATCACCGATTGTTGCTGTGAACGTTCCAGTATTCACGGTCGCGTTGGCTCGCACCCGAATGAGAAGTCCTTTTGATCGCGTGATCGATTTAGAACGTCCCGGAGAACAGTGCGTAACTGAACACGAGAGTGAGTAGTCCCGTTGCTGTTCCATAGTAGAGCAGAGGAAGGAGTTCCAGCCGGATTACTCGCCCCTCCTCGCCAACGAGACCAACGACAGCCAACGCAGCGACAACATTGTGGACTGCGATGAGGTTGCCGATTGCGCCGCCGACTGCTTGTGTCCCTAGCATGATTGTTTTTGATGTGCCGATCTGATCTGCAACACCGTACTGGAACGTCCCAAAGAGGATGTCGGAGACGGTGTTCGATCCCGCGAGGAACGCACCGAGTGCACCGACAAACGGTGCAAAGAACGGATACACCCCGCCAGCGACGGTTGCCATGCTCTCTGAGAGAACGATGAGCATACTATCAGTATTTGTCGCTTCGCCAGACTGTAACATTATTTGTACTGTTGCGACCGCGAATAACAGCGCAATGACAGCCGGCGTGACTTTCTCGATCGTTTCAGCCCACGTCGCATGCACTTGTTCTACGTTCATACCGTGTAGAGCGATGGTGGCGAGGTGAACGACGACGAACACTGCACCCGGTAGATACAGTAGCGCGAAGTCACCGCTGAGACCTGTTCCAAAAATGTTCTCCCACGCGAGCGTGAATAGCGAATCTGTAACGAACGCCTTCACAGGGTCGACAACCCGCGTTACAACGAGCAACGCCGCGACGAGGACGTACGGAGTCCACGCTTTCCACAGCGGCATCTGCTGAACGACGCCACCGTCAGCGGCGACCATACCACTATCATCCTGCGTCGTGGATTCACCGGGTTGGATATCACCGACCCAGTGGCTCGGCCACTGTTCTTGATCGGCAAAGTCCCACTCCTCATCAGGGTGGAAAAATCCGGCTTTCAACGCAGAAACCGTAACGAGGAGACCAACCATCGCCCCTGCGAGGCCGGGAAAGACCGGTCCCAAAAAGTACGCGGTGAGAAAATACGGAACCGAGAACGATCCCCACGCGAATAGCGTCAGTGGCAGAACTTCGAGCGCCGGTTTGATTGAACGCTCCTCCCCGAAGAACCGCGTCATCATCGCTACACCAATGAACGGCAGGAACATGCCGACGATGACGTGAAAGGATGCTGCGAACACAGCGATCTCACCGACCCACTGGGAGACAGTCATTCCGTGGCTCCCGACTGCTTCCTTGATGAGCGGAACGCTCTTGAAGATATCAATCATTCCGATGATGAGCGGAGTACCAACTGCGCCAAACGTAATCGCCATGAGGTTTCCAGTCAGTGCGACGACGACAGCTGCGAGTGGTGGGAATCCAAGTCCGACGAGGAGTGGGCCAACGATGGCAGCAGGCGTGCCGAATCCGGCGGCCGCCTCGATAAACGATCCCATCAGAAATACGAGCAAAACGACCTGTATGCGGCGGTCCTCACTGATCGATGCGAACCCACTATTGATAGCGTCGAACGCACCTGTCTGTTTCAATGTGTACAACAGGAGAATTGCACCGAAAACGATGTAGAGGATGTTCGCAGCAGTGATGAAGCCGTTGATGGTTGCCGCTGCGATCCATGTTAGATTCATTCCCCACCCAAGAACACCAGCACCGATGGCGACAATCCACGCGACAGGCATTGCGCGCGTGGCTGGCCAATACTGGCCAACCATCAGAAACGCGATGGTCAAGAGTGGGAGGAGTGCAATGAGGATGTCAACAGGGCTACCCATGCCGAACCTCACTGTTTGTTTGCAGACAACTATACTGTCTTTCATCTATCGGCATCGATGCCACCTTGGTAACTATCATTCCATGCCGTAACTCATCTGGCATGAGATACGACCACCAATCCATGTACTATAATACCCACTGTTCGTTGCCACTTGTGACATTTTATCCCAGAATCTACCGGAACGATACACACGTGTGTACTGGCTTATAGTGTGTTATTGAGCCGTCTATATCGTGTTCGATCGTTTTCTGATTTCAGCATCGAGGGGGCCGAGTACAGTCGTCTGTACTGGGTTGCAGTCGTATGCATAGGGGAGTTCAGTCGTATGAATTGGATATTCAGTCGAGTGTATAGGCTTATGTTTTCGTGTGCAGAGGCTCGCACATGAACTCATCGACCAACAACCGAAAGCGGAACGAACACGGCCAGTTTGACGACAAAATACCCTCGGAATCTGCGCTCGGTGTATTCGAATCGCGTGAAGACCAAGCGCGACCGCTCACAGCGACAGACGTAATGGAGGCGCTCGACTGTTCACGTCGAACTGCGCACAACAAATTGAATATGCTCGTCGAAAAGGGCGTACTCGCCACGCGAAAGGTGGGGGCACGCAGTCGCGTCTGGTGGATTCCGATTGAGAACGCCTCAATGCCGAATCAGTCCGAGACAACCGAACAGCGCCACCCGCGGCCTGTCTCGAACGCGATTCAGCAGGCTGACCTCCCTGGCGAAGGCCCAACACTCGAAGCACGCCGCGAGGCACTAGCAGCAGCGCACGACTATCTCGCTGAGCATCCAGAGGCGAAGAAGGCGGACTTTCTCCGTGATGTCTACCACAGCTATCCTGCACAGTACGAGTCAGCAGAAGGATGGTGGAACGCGATTCAACCGGCGCTCAAGCAACTACCAGACGTCGATCCACCGAAGGAACGTGGTCATGTCTGGCATTTCCTCGGTGGCGACTGACGCCAATCATGTAGATTTATACCACAATGGTCCAAACCAATGGCAGAATTGGTTATTACAATGCGTTTGAATCGATGGCCACGGCCGAGACACTGTCTGTAATATACATTCATGGCACGCTCTCTCGACACGCACGAACAGACGTCTGCTGATGAGTCAGAGAGTGATCCCACCGACGATGTCTATGCCCCAGAAATCGAAGGGAAACAGTACCGCGGGACGTGGTATCTCCCCTTGCCGTACGACCAGCTTTCTGAAGCACCTGAAACCGACGACTATCCAACGCGTGGAACGGGTGGAACGTTCCGAATCGCCGATCTACCGCGGGTCCCTCGTGTCAGACACATTGTCGGTCCAAGCGCGCTCATGCTCGGTGCTTCGCTCGGAAGTGGAGAGACGCTGTTCTGGCCAGTTCTCATTGCACAACACGATTGGACGCTCTACTGGGCGTTCATTATTGGAGTCTTCACCCAATTTTTCATCAACACCGAACTCCAGCGGTGGACGCTCGCAACCGGTGAGAGCATCTTCCGGTCGTTCCTTCGAGTCCGTCAATTCTGGCCGTGGGTGTTTCTCATTGGCGGTCTTGTGAGTCTCGGTTGGCCCGGATGGGCGGCTGGTGCAGCACAGGTTGCGGTAACCGCCCTTGGATTAACTGGATCCGTCTCTGCAGTCGGTGTTTCACTCGCTAATTGGAAACTCATAGCCATCGGTCTGATGGGTGTGATCTGGTGCTCATATCAGATTTCGTCAGTCATGTACAACGCTGTTGAAGCGTTTCAGATTACGCTCCTGTTCGTCGCAACTGGTGCGGCGATTCTCCTTGTATTCGTCTCTAACGCGTTTACTGAACTTGCAACTCTTCCGTCGAACGTTCTTAATGGAAGCAGTACCATCCCATCGGGGATGGATCTCGCAGTCTTTCTCGGAGGGCTCGCCTTTGCCGGTGCCGGTGGCTATCTGAACCTCTCACAAAGTCTCTGGGCGCGTGAGAAAGGGTATGGAATGGGGAATTATCAAGGTCGTGTGAAGAATCCACTCATCGGTGACGATCCGGAACTGATCGAACGAAACGGTTTCACGTTCCGTCCGGTCGAACGTAACCTCCGACGGTGGCGTGGCTGGTGGCGCGTCATCCAATTAGAACATTTCCTGACGTTCGTCGTTGGCCTCATTTTCGTCGCCACGGTCCTTATGGCCGTCTCTGTCCGATACGCGTCCGGAACGGCGAGTGGCGCCATTACGATGTGGCTCGTCCAGATTGCGCCCCAGATTGGTGGTCTCGGTACCGTCCTCGTGTTCGTCGTCCTCTTCATTGCGCTCTTTACGACTGAGTACGCGATCGTCGAATCGTTCGTCCGAAACAGTGCTGATGCGCTCTATGAGACGTACGGACGCGATGCTGACTGGGAACTGTCTCGTCTCTTCTGGCGACTTCTCACTTCGTTCGTCGTCTGGGGCATTCTCATCATTCTCCTGTTTACAGCGCCCTTCGAGAACCAGGAGCCGTTCTTTTTCCTCGTCGTCGGCGCAGCGTTATCCGGGATAATGATGTGGCCGTACACAGTTCTCACGCTTATTATCAATACAACACGGCTTCCTGAACATCTTCAACCGGGATGGTTCCGCGTTGTGGCACTCTGGTGGGCCTCAAGCCTTTATGGCTATTTCAGCAGCCTCCTCATCGGCGAGACACTCTCTGAAATCACCGGTCTTGGCGTATTCGAAACGACTGTCACTGTTCTTGGGAGTGCGCCTGCCGGATACGTGATCTGGGTCGTGTTTTTCAGCGTCCAAACGTACGCAATCGTGCGATCGGTGCTCGGTAAACGGCGTGCAGCCGGTACTGTTGAATCTGCTGAACTAACGAACGGATTGTTCTCCTGACTATCACTGTTAAGACGCTCGATGAATTTTGACGGTTGCGTGTGCCGAACTCTCTCTAAGACGGACGTTGCATTCACTGCGCTTATTCAAGACGGACCCAGCGATGTGATGGGAGGGCACATATTTTCCGTTTACTGTGACACCCTATCTGTCTCGATCCAGAGATCACTAAGAATGAGGAATCCAAACGACAGCGTAGCAATAATCGAAGAAATTTCGTGCTGAAAGAGCGTGTATCCTTCGAACATCTGGTGGATTCCGAAGCCGAACGCAAGTGCCAAAGCAGAGACGTCCACTTGTTGATTTCGTCGGACACCGGTGATGAGGCTACCAACAACGATTCCCGCATACGCGATGCCACCGATGAAACCAGCTCGGAGGAAGATCACGAGATACGAGTTGTGAGGGTTCTGTCCTTTGTACGGTTCTGAGACATACGGTGCGATATATTCTCCAGGCGTGATGAGACCCGCTCCAAAAAGCGACGGGTCATTGAGAAAGGCTTCGATGCTTCCTGCCCAAAGTGAAAATCGTCCGCTCGGAGTAACACCTACGATTGGCATCGAGAGTACAAAAAGCAAAACAACACCGGTGAGTCCAGCCATCGCGTATGGAAGTCTCCGACGACCGAGAACCACATACGAGACGTACAACGCGAGAGACACTGCAGCAGCGAGGAAACTGGCTCGGCTCTGCGAGAAATACAGTCCTACGCTATTGATGAGGAGCATTCCCCCTGCCAAACACGAAAGCGCAAGTGAGCGTATGATGGAGTATGTCGGCACAGTAGGCGATGATCCACCCAATGGCTTCTCCTGAGGCTCTGTGCGATCTCTGATATCTTGAAAGAGGCGGTGAATCAGTATCGCAGCAGAGACGGTACCAGCAAACGCAACGATTCCGAGCATGTTCGGATTCTCGAACACCGACTGAAGGGCGTGGAGCTGTTTATTCATGAACAGCGGTGTAAACATTCCATCAGCTAGATCGACGTTCATGGTGAGAAATGAGTAGCTTCCAATGTGATACACCAGTATTCCTAGCAGAACGGTGATATTGGATAGGAGACTCAGAGTCCACAGAAATGTACGACTCGAGATATACCGGGGAAGAACGAACAGGTTCAGACCCATCATGAACCCAGCGAGGAGTGGTAACGCTGCAAACCCGGAATTGGGGGCGAATTCAACTGAGTGAGAGAGATGAATCGATAGTAACACCGTGAACGCGAGGAGATACACACCAGTCTGCCGGAGATATCTACGTTGGTTGACGGAGACACAAAGGAAAAATAGCAACAGCATCACGATGAGTACTAGTTTGACGACACGACTTGGCTCTGAAAATCCGACACCTCGCTGTTGGAAGATGACGCCAACGAGAACGAGCATACAGAGTAAGTACATAAACAGTAATATCGCAAATAGTCCGTCAAGTCCATGCTCTTGGTATCCATAGATGGCGAACCCAATTCCTCCAAAAAGCACGACGGTTGCGAGTACGTGATAGGTTGTGAGCCATTCGAAATCTGTCGTTCGATTGAATATCATAAGAATGAAAAGAAACATGAAGGAGCGAGATAAAAGGTAGCCAGATGACTTGTTCATTAGTTGCTCCTCTGTGACATCGAGATAAAAATTTTGTGGCTGTCACCTTTCCAAAATCAGGAACGTTCTATTAATTTCATACCCACAGCATAGATAGTGCCATTCAGTGCTTGCTAGTTTCCCCCAATGTCCAACGAGACAGTCCACGAACAGCGTTGCCAAATAATATGTAAATTGTTATTCTTTACTTCCGAACGTTGCTCCTAAGTGATCGCTATTCTGCTTGTCGATCGCCACGCTGCTAATTGAGGAGAATCTTCAACATCATTGATCATCCATCCAGCTACCATCATATATCAGAAGTTTGGGCTGTTTGGGTGGCTGTCTTTTCGCGAGTAGACCGCAAAGCGGCGGTCGAGCAGAGTGCGATACATGCACCTGCTGCGAGTGTCGGAAACGCGAGCGCGTAACCACCCGCATCAAGTGTCCAACCGAAGACAACCGGCGAAATCACTGTCGTGCTGAATCCAATGAACGATTGAACCGACAGCGCCATCCCGACGTGTTCATCAGCGACAAGCTCGGTGATTACAGTAGATGTTGGTGCACTATCCATCGTAAGGACGAGCCCATAGCACAAGACGAGAGCAACAAGTCCAATGAGTGCAAGTCCTTGCAGCATACCCAGCACGGCACTGATCAAACCACTCATAAAGAGCGCGCCGGCAATGATCCGAACCCGGCCCACACGGTCGCTCAACGTTCCTCCGATTACGTTTCCGAGGCCACCAACGGCGATCATCACGCCGGCCAGCGTCCCTGCGGTGAGTTCGGGCTGGCCGGTCGCCGCTATTGCTGGTGTTGCGAGTAAAAACGCGACGAGCCAGTTTCGAACCCCGAAGAGCTCCCAATTGTGCCACGAATAGACACTCACTGCAGCGAGGTACGACCGATTGCGGAGTATACTAAGATCGAAATCGCTCGTCTCACGCGTTTTTGTCGGTGCGTCGCGGCCGATGGTGAGAATGAGGGGCGCGACGACGAGTGCGCCAACGCTCGTCACAGCAATCGCCGTTCGCCAATCGACCGCGCTTGCGACTGCAGAAGAGATCAGAAACGAGAGACCGCTCCCGAGCGAGAATGTACCGATGTATATCCCCATCGCTGTTCCGCGACCAGTCTCGGTATACCAATCAGCGACAAATCGCATGCCTGGGACGTAGACGCCGGCCATGCCGATCCCAGCCATAAATCGAAGGAGCGTCCCATCGAGAAATCCTGTCGCCACAGCTGCGAACCCGAGACTCGCCACACCAGTCACCGCCGAACCGACCGCGATCACCCAACGTGGGGAGTAGCGATCGACGAGTACTCCCGCAGGAATGATCGCAACGAGATAGCCAGCCTGAAACGCTCCGAATATGAGTCCGGCATGAATTCCCGACAGATCCCACTCCGCTACAATACGCGGAAGCACCGCGGAGTAGTTGAACCAAACAAGAATCGAGAGCAAGAGGGAGACGCTGGCCACGGTGAGCATCCGAATCTGTGTTCGATTACCTACCATCTAATTACCTCTGCAACACGAAGACAGATAGAGCTTCGGAGGGCAAGTAATTCCGCAAGCCGACTGTTCCATACTCTGTGAGAAGTTGGCAATTGAGCGTTCATCGACGAAATTCCGTGTCTACAACGTCTGTTGTTGGAATGGCACAGGGACAATCGTATACTATCTACACATCAGTTTCACCGCCTTCGGGCGAGCGATCGATAAGATGTGGAGGAATCCCCATTCACTATGCATTAGGTTGACATTCGATATTCGAAGCAATAAACGAGTATGGGTAGACAGTCCTGTGACGGGCTGCGCGTTCTCATTACGGCTGTACTCCTGTAACTCTCAATGGCGTTTTGGAGTGGAATTAGGAAGTACTCAGCCGAGCTACGTTCTCGGCCACGGTTTGTGAACCTTCTCCGACATCGATAACAGACAGACTGTCGATATATTCTCATCATCTTGGCGAATCTAGTTATATCAATAGAGGATAGTATCTCTACTACGTATCAGGAGTAGCACCACAGTCATCCATAAGAGGTACTATTCGTCGCCCATCGACGTTCGGTAGCCGTCGATTTTATTTGCATATACGTTGTGAACGGTATCGATGGAATTTGATGAAGAAAATGTCCTCCGAGCGCTTCGAAAAGCGTGGTCACCTGAGTCAAGTTCGTTGTGGACAGAGGAGA
The DNA here is from genome assembly GCF_025913575.1 of Halocatena marina. Taxonomy (NCBI): domain Archaea; kingdom Methanobacteriati; phylum Methanobacteriota; class Halobacteria; order Halobacteriales; family Natronomonadaceae; genus Halocatena; species Halocatena marina. The sequence goes on from NZ_CP109785.1 coordinate 1,226,371, forward strand.
ATCCCGCACGAGGGCAGTGTGGCGTTACGGCGCTCGTCTTGCAGGATCACTTCGGTGGTGAAATCAGAAAAACACCGACCGATGGAGGGTTACATTTCTACAATATCATTAACGATCAGCGATGCGATTTGACCGCTGACCAATTTGATCAAAAGCCCGAGTACCTCGACCAGCCGTCGAACCGAGATGAGGCATTCGGTGATACGAATGCTCATCGGTACGCGATTCTCACAGACCGATTCGAGGCCGTTTTGAGCGCAGAGGGGTACGACCCGTGATAGACTGATGTTCTGTGAATGATCTCCGCGAGGAATCGAAGAAAGAGACAGTTTTTCGGTGGTTCTCGACGGAAAAGACAATCGCGAGAGTTGGATGTGTAAACACGCGGCCCTCGAATCTGAACAGCGTATAAAATATTACGTTATCCACATTCTGATCGGTATACGAACTATTAGTAGAATATGAATGTTTCCAGATCTTCTTCGCTTTATGATGGGTATTCTATTGTAACGCTATTTTGAGTCAACTGACGTAGGTCAAATTGTAAGGATTGTTGCTATAATTTCTGAGGGCTGGTTTGATTCAGATTAATGGGATGGAGTAACTTCCTCGTATCAATGGCCTCCGTGAATGATCTGTCTTGGTGGGTGGATAATTGGAGGATGTGTCCTCTGATCTATGAGTATCATTATTTCATCAAGAAGAAGAGACAGCATTCCACGATAAGTGCTGTGGTGAAGACACGAATTGGGTGGATTTAGGTCAGTCATACGGTTCGAAGACGAATACGGTCTCCTCTCCGATTGAGTCGCCGTCGTGTACTGACTCGACGCGAAGAACGACGTCTTGTGTTGTTCCACATCCTTGATTGACGAACTCGTTCCAGCGATCGCCAACGGCAACGGGTCCGTCTCGTGTTCGGCGAAGGTACAACCGGTAGGAACGACTGTCGAGTGCCTCGGCAATTCGAGACGTGGGTGGTGAAAAAGACAGGCGTATCTCAGTGGCGATGGCCGGTCTCTGTTGGTTGCCCATGTGCCTTCAATGCGCCCGCTCAAATTGAACCTATTCCTCTATCTAATAGTTGATGGATGACTCACGGGACGATTACGGCGAATCGGTTCGTTCATTTCGTCTCCGAATCCACTCGGGATACATTGGTAGCGTCTGGCGTCCGTCTTCAAATACGGACTACACGGCTCTTTCTGTACTATCGCGGTGATTTCGGCGGCCGCTGTGGTATTTATGAATATCTCGAACAATACGGTGTCATCGATCAGGGGAATCGCCCTCGCGTGCGGTGCGATCGGTATGACTGGACGCTACACACAGGAGTATGACTGAACGCTGGTTAATAGTTCCAAATAGATCACTGCTCACCAGCAGTGAGAGACTGCTGATCGATTTTTTCGATCACCGACTGGGCAGGTTTGCGGTCAATTTCCGGAGCGAACTCGCTTCTTGCGTGATAATCACACTCATATTGAATCCGATCCAATTCGAAGGCAGTGAACGCAAATTTTTTGTCCTCGATTTTTTCGATGATCGTAAGCTCGACACTCGGCAACGGCAGGTCCGTGTCGTCTCGTACAGCGACGTGAATGTAATCGAGGAACGCCTGATGCATCGCCCACCGCTCCTCTCGCGTGAACTCGAACTCGGTTACGGGCGGGGTGTTGATTTCGGCGACCATTGGTTTCTCACCGGTAGTTCATTACCTATAGTAACTGCTTGGTGAAGGACGATCGTAAGTCTATGCCAACGCGAACGAAACCACCTTACCACGCGGTGAGCGCCCTCGCGTCCGCTGAACTGAAGCACGCCGTTGGTTTTTCAAATTTGATATCTGTCATTATCGCTCCCGTGCGCTCAATGTTCGACGATTTTCTCTCGCCCTATCGATAGTACAGACAGAATGCCTGCACAATCGCTGATGGAAACTGGCGATAGTCTACTCAAGCGCTCAAATCAATGATTTCTGACGAGTACGACGATGAATTGCCGAAAATAACGATCGGATGAATTGTCAAATTATGTTATATATGCGAATAAATGCGTTCAATCGCTGATGTTGGTGATGTGTTCTTGACCCCACTCATGCATCGCGTAGATCACAGGTTCGAGTGATTGACCGTGTGTCGTCAGTGAGTACTGGACACGAACTGGCTTCTCACTGACAATTTCTCGATTTATGAGCTGATTTTCCTCAAGATCGTCCAGACTATCAGAGAGCACCTTACTGGAGATGCCGTCGACATTCTCTTTCAGTTCGTTGAACCCGCTTGGCCCATATTCGAGCAGTCGGTGAACGATGACTGGATGCCACTTCTTCCCAATGAGTGTCGCTGTCGTTGTGACTGGACACCACTCTTCACCAGTACACCAGACTTCGAGTTGTTCGATCCCGTCGTTCGATTCAGTTCGATCGGTCATACGTTCTAAAGGAACACGGCTTCTTTAATAGTTACGTATGGATATCGGATTACGTAAGGTAACGTGGTACGAATTCAGTTCATCGATACCAGAGCCATCAGTACGTACCCCCGACCGAGAGATTGTTGTAGTTGAGTATAGAACTGTTCGACATAGTGAGTAGAGACAGCAAAGAGCAAATTCAAGATCTTCCACCGAGCGCAAAACTCGTCTACAAAGTTCTAGAGTACGAAGGATCGGCGACACAGAGCCAACTCATCGAAGAAACGAGACTCTCAGAGCGTACCGTCCGATATGCGTTGGGCGAACTCCAGTCGATCGATGTTGTCGAACAGGAGATCTACTTTGCAGACGCCAGAAAACGGCTCTATTCACTCAACAGAACCGTCTAAGTGTTGGCCAATTGGTTATGAACGAAAAACGCAACCGACGAGTGGTCGTCGCATCAGTGCTAGCAACGGTTCTCATCGTCACTTGTGCCCACTGCAGCAACGTAACGCAGGGAATGCAGCATAATCGCAGCAGCACGCGTTCGTTACTGAAGCATTTATTCGTATGGGCCCTTCATTCCTACGCATGAGTCAGGATGATGATCAAATCACCGTGTACTCGGATTACGTCTGTCCGTTTTGTTATCTCGGTCGCCAATCGCTCGAAATGTATCAAGCGTCACGCGAGCAGCCTCTCGAAATCGACTGGCATCCATTCGATTTACGGAGTCAGAAACGCGGCCCCGACGGTGAGATCGACAACTCGGTCGACGACGGCAAAGATGAGGAGTATTACGATCAGGTTCGACAGAACGTCGCACAGTTAAAACAGCAGTACGATGCTGATGAGATGCTCAGTTTAGACGATCTGCCAGACGTAGACTCCCTGGACGCTCAAGTCGCCTCTTACTACGTCAAGACCGAATACCCAGACCAGTGGCTCGCGTTCGACGAAGCTGTCTTCGAGGCGCTCTGGGTCGACGGGAGAGACGTCGGCGACGTCGACGTCTTGGCTGACCTCGCTGGGGATGTTGGACTCGCGGGGGAGGAGATACGCGAGGCGGTCGCAGACGAGGAACTTCGTGATCGACTTCACGAACTGTTCACCGACGCCCAGCGCGATCGTATCACTGGCGTTCCGACGTTTGCGTACGATGACCACGCTGCTCGGGGGGCGGTTCCCCCAGAGCATTTGGAACGGCTCATCGAGACATAGCGTACGGTCACAGGGCGACTCGTACTGTTGTTCACTATATTGTGATGAATCTATGGCTCACAGCACAAACGTGGCATGTCGAATCGGTGGCAAGGATCGCTGATAGACCTGAGCCGAGTCGTGTAGATTGCTGGTAGCAAAGTACTTACCTGTCACTCGACCCAATTTTGGGTCGAATCACTAATGGCAGTAACTGTGCCCACCGACGACACAGCGATTACGTTGTATCGGCTGCAGGCCTGTCCATACTGTGAGCGCGTCGTTCGGACGCTCAATAAGTATGGCCTCACGTATCGCTCACGATTCGTCGAAGCGATGCATTCTGAGCGCGACGTCGTCAAGCGCATTAGCGGTAAGCGTACTGTGCCGGCTATTGTCGATGAGAATACCGGTGTGACGATGTCTGAGAGTGACAACATTGTCCAGTATCTCGAGGACACCTACGGAGAGGCCGAATAGCATGGACCTCGACTTTGACGTCGTGGAGTTGGAAGAGGCGGATCATCCGACAGAAAACGAGCAGGCCCCAGACTTCGTCCGGCCGCTCGTCAACGACGAGTACTGGGAGGACGTCGCTCTCTCGGACCTCATAGCTGCGAACACGATTCTACTCGTCTTCCACCCAATGGATGGAGATTTCCCGGCGACGTACATCTGGAATGAGCTCCGTGATCGGTCATGGGACGATCACCACGAGGTTACTATCGTCGGCCTCTCAATCTCATCACCCTACGAGCACAAGCGGTTCATTGCCGAGCGAGGAATGGACTATCAGCTGTTCAGCGACCCACAGAATGACGTTGCTGAGAAGTACAATATCGTCAATGATCTCGATGGAATGGCTGGTATTAGCGAGCCACGACCTGCCGTCTTCCTCATCGACGAGGATCGGAGGATTCGGTACGCATGGGTTGCACAGCAGTGGCCCGATTTCCCGGAGTACGACGAGATCGAAGACGAACTAGCAGCGCTTTGAACTGGCTCAGAGCAGCAAACATCGATCGACTGCTTGACTTCGGGACGTCGGTTGGTCGGCCGTCGTACGGATCTAACGTAAAGCGAACAATTTGAACTCCTCTGTCCGGAATCTGTTACAACTGTACTTACGTAATGGTAATTGGGTTACCAGTAGCTCACTTACTAACGTCGCTTTGCTCGACGACAGAGACTCTCGGTGATTTTGTCTGGATGCTAGAACAGAAACAGACAGGTCGAGTGCTATGGGACCGGATTGTGGTCCACCATTCATAGAACCTCCGGCACAAAGGGATACAGAGTGAAGGGGAGATTCACTGATCTCTTTTTGGCTCTGCCTGCCCTACGTTGTCTGTGTCATGGTATACTCTGATTCCCTGATCGACGACATAGGCACTCTCACAGCTGAAGCGTTCGTCCGGACAAAGTCGCTACTCGGCTGGAATTGCCTAAGAAACGGGCAGTATCGCTCACGATGCGGAACCGCGGGGCGGGTAAAACACTCTGTCTTCGATAGCGACAGTCGCTCCCACGGTGTCCACAGTAGTCCCCTCGGTCGAGGCCCCGAACAGAGTGGCTTTCGTGTCGATCAACGTGCTCCATCAGACGACTGTTCAGTGGCTTCGGGTGATACCGATGTCTGATGTGACGTACACGCCAATCGAGGAATACGGCTTCATCGGCAATCTCGAAACGTGCGCTCTCATCGGTCCGAACGCGTCGATTGATTGGTTCCCATTCCCTCATCTCGAGTCCGAAAGCATTTTCGCTGCGATCCTTGATCCGGAGCGCGGTGGCCGGTTCTGTATCAGTCCAGGAGAACCGTTCGAAGCGAGCCACCAGTACAGAGAGCGAACGAACGTTCTCGAAACGACGTTCAGAACGTCGAACGGGACCGCAACAGTAACTGATTTTATGCCACCTGCTGGGCAAATCGATCAGCCAAAACAAGTGCTCTATCGTAAGGTCACCTGTCGAGAGGGCCCCGTCGATCTCGATCTCGAATTCGAGCCTCGATTCGATTACGGCCGGGCGGAGATGACATTCTCATCGACAGAAGCCGGCATCTGTGCAGAGAGCGAAAAAACTCAAGTACTGCTCGAAGCGCCGATCGATCTTACGATCCTCGACAATCGGGTGACCGGCAGGATTTCGGTCGAACCAGGAGAATCAGAGTGGTTCTTACTCCGGTGTCCGGGGGCTGAGGACGCAGCTACCGACCCCAGCACGGCGCTAGCTGCGACGACCGACTATTGGACAAACTGGGCACACAACTGTGATCGCGTAGAGGGTGACTGTGCCTTCGGCGGTTCGTGGCACGAACTCGCAGTTCGATCTGGTCTCGTCCTCAAACTCCTCACACACGTCGATGCTGGAGCCATTGCTGCTGCCCCGACCACATCACTGCCAGAGGGTATCGGTGGCGTTCGTAACTGGGACTACCGCTTCAATTGGCTCCGCGACGCCGGCTTTACCGTACAAGCGCTGTCGAATCTCGGACATTCGGCGGAAGCCAACGAGTATTTCGATTGGTTCATGAGTGTTTGCCAAATTGACGATCCAAAGGAGCTACAACCACTGTACGGTCTCCACGGCGACGTAGATCTCACTGAACAAGAACTCGATCATCTTGCAGGATACCGAAACTCACAGCCAGTTCGGATCGGCAACGCTGCTGCCGACCAGCGACAGCTCGACATCTACGGTGAACTCCTTCTCGCTGTCGACGAGATGCTCCAGTACGACCGATCGCTCGACGATGATGAATGGGACGCTGTTCGTTCGATTGTCGAATACGTTCAAGACGTGTGGACGAACTCCGATGCCGGAATCTGGGAGGTCCGTGGCGGCAACAAACATTTCGTCTACTCGAAAGTACTGTGCTGGGTCGCCCTCGATCGGGGAATAGACATCGCAACCAGATACGGCTACGATGCGCCGCTCGATGACTGGCACGACACGCGAGCGACAATCAAAGAAGACGTGCTCGAAAACGGATACGACGACAGTGTTGGTGCATTCATGCAGGCGTATGGTTCGAACGCAATCGATGCGACAGGACTGTTGTTACCGATCGTTGGATTTCTCCCATTCGACGACGACCGGGTCCAGAATACGATTGCGGTGATCGACGACCGTCTCGTCGAAGACGACGTACTCGTTCAGCGATACGATGGAGATGACGGGCTGCCGGGTGGAGAGGGTGCTTTCGTGCTTTGCTCGTGCTGGCTGATCGATGCACTTTCCCTCTCGGGACGAGTCGATGACGCCTGTGATCGATTCAAACGGCTCATGGAGTACGTGAATCCGCTTGGTCTCATCGCTGAAGAGGTGGCGGCAGGCACCGAAACGTACCTCGGAAACTACCCGCAGGCGTTCAGCCACATCGGTATCATCAACAGTGCTCTGTATCTGGGCTACGTTCAGGGATACGGGTTACCGGGTCCTCCACCGATGGGAATTCGACTCGGTGAGCCGATCGAGAACAAGCCGTAAGTGATGACTGAACCGATGACTCATCGCTCAGGTGAGAAAACGCAGTTCTGCTCGGTGCCTTGCTTCTCATTGGTGGACCAGTACCGATTCGGTCGTCGGATCTTGAGCAGACGATGACCGATATCATAGACATTCTGAAATCTCGATGTCTCGCTTTCTCGGATGTAACGGTCACAGGAATCCCGCCGGAGCTACCACCACCGAGCGACGAACTGCTCTGTCTCGATGCCCCGCGAACCAACACACATACTCCCAACATATTGAGCACGCGGAATTCGAGATTGACGACGCACAGACTCACCGTGACGAGCTGTTGGAAATACACGACCGCCGGGACGGAACGCGCCTTCTCGACCGAGAAACACGACGTCATATAGCGGATCGAATCCTCTCGGATGGTGACTCCACCGGTCGTAGACACGCTTTATATTCTTATTGTCGCCCTCTGTGGTCGTCTGTGGTGGTGTTCGTGGCACGCTCGAGTGCGTGCTCGTGTTTCAACGGTGGTCAACAAATCATTAGACGCCCAGTGCGTCGGCCAGCTCGTGTAACGTCTCCACTGTTAGATCTGGCTCACCATCGAACGGTTCCCACGGCGACCCCTTCCGATCAACCCAGATACCTTGCATTCCTGCGTGCATTGCGCCCATAACGTCGAACCAGCCAGCCGTCACGTGCGCAATCTCGTCGATCGGCGTTCCAGTTCGAGCAGCAGCGTAGCGGTACAGTTCGGAATCGGGTTTGAACGTCTGAATCTCGTCAGCACTAATTGAGTCTTCGATCAGATCGTCGATGTTGGCGTGTGCAACCATCGATGCCAGCATTTCCGGATTTCCGTTCGAGACGACATAACAATCGTAGCCGCCACTCCGGAGCCGTTCGATTCCATCGCGCACGTCCTCGAACACATCGAGTTCGTGGTACACAGCCAGTATTTCATCACGTTCATCGGACGAGAGATCCATCCCGTGTGCGTCTAACGCGTATTGGAGGGCATTGCGGTTCAGTTCGTAGAACGGCTGGTATGCATTGATATGGTTTGCGACGAACGTGTACTCCAGTGACCGGGCTCGCCAGAGCTTCGACACCGGTTCGGGATCGTCGACACGGTCGGCGAGAGCGGCCTCAGCCGCATCGACATCGACAAGGGTGCTGTACGAATCGAATGTGACTGTTCTCACTGGTTCAGAATCAAATGACATTGTCAAACGCATTCAGCGCCGTCATAATAGTTCTCGGGGTTCATGCAGTCGACAATTCAGAGACCGGTCCCGAACTTCGAGTCTGCTGTTTGCAGCGACATCATTCATTGTTCGGGCGTGGCTATCGACAGGCATGGAGGAGTTTGATTTTCTCGTCATTGGATCTGGTTCGGGCCTCGACGTGGCGAACGTGGCAGCAAACCAGGGTCAGTCAGTCGCTGTCGTCGAGAAAGGACCCCTCGGTGGAACGTGCCTCAATCGAGGTTGCATCCCCTCGAAGATGCTCCTATACCATGCTGACGTTCTGGAGATGATCGAACGGGCGAGTGAGTTCCACATCGATGTGGAGGTGAACGACGTCGCGTTCTCAGAAATTGTCCGCGAAGTCAACGAGGAGGTAGCAGCCGATGCTGCGTCAATTCGACGCGGACTGTGCTCTTCGTCCCAGCACGAACTGTTCGAGAGCGAATGCCGGTTCGTCGATGAAAAGACCGTTGTGCTCTCCGGTGGCGAGAACGAGGGAACGCACCTTCAGGCCGAGACTGTTCTCATCGCAGCCGGTACACGACCAGCCAGCCCCGACATTGACGGCCTCGGGACTGTCGACTACCTGACGAGTACCGAAGCGCTCGAACTAGAAGCTCCTCCAGATCGTCTCGTGATCGTCGGTGGTGGGTATATCGCTGCAGAACTCGGACACTTCTTCGGAACGTTCGGGAGTGACGTGACGATCATCGGTCGGCGACCAACGCTCCTCCCAGCTGCCGACAGGGAGGTCGCAGCGGCATTCACCGATCGGTACGCCGATCGATTCACTGTTCACACCGGACACGCGGTGACAGCCATCTCGACGGTCGACGAAACCGTCGCTGTGGAGGCACGGCCGTACGACTACCGAGATGATGGGCACGTTGTAGACAGCGATTCCGTGACTGTAACCGGAGACGAGGTGCTGATCGCGGCTGGACGGGTTCCGAACGCAGATACGCTGGCCCTCGATACAGCAGGTATCGAAACGGACGATCGAGGATTCATCGAAACCGATGCGTACTTGCAGACGACTGCAGACGATGTGTGGGCGCTTGGCGACATCGTCGGTGAATACCTACTGAAGCACAACGCTAACCACGAGGCTCGAGCAATCGTCCAGAACATTTTTAGTACTGAACCACAGCCGGTCGATTACAGTGCGATGCCGTTTGCCGTCTTCGCCTCTCCGGAAGTGGCTGGTGTCGGTGTTCGTGAGGAAGAACTCCGTGCGGCCAATCGCGAGTATGCCGCGAACACCTATCGATACGAAGACACCGCTCGGGGCGATGCGATGAAGGCTGATGGATTTGTGAAGGTACTCATCGACCTCGATGGATCAATACTCGGCTGTCACATCATCGGACCGGCAGCATCGACACTCATTCAGGAGGTCGTGGTTGCGATGAAAGCAGGCTCGGGGACGGTGGAAGATATTCAGTCCGCCGTTCACGTTCATCCGGCGCTCCCCGAGGTCATTCAGCGGGCCTTCTCCGGGCAGTTCGTTCTGGGAGATGGCGACCACCAACATCGTCACTAACCAATTGATCGGCTGACGATCCCGTAACACCGTTCCCCATCTGTTCGCGTGTGCTTTTTGATGACGGTCGTGGCGGCACTCACAATAACGAAAGCAGTTGTGATCGTAGCCGGTACCGAACGTACGCCGACGTTGGACGACTGGTGAACGGACTCGAAGCATCAAAGAAGTTCGCAGCAACCGACGATGACGAGGCTAAACTCATCTTCGATGGTGCGAGAACTGGATGGATACCAAACTGGAAGACGAGGGGCGCGACGACTACAAACTCTATCGAGCTGTTCGAGACGATACACCTGTCTGTGATTCCTGTGCTGTTTCGGTGTCAAAGACGCAGTCGATGATGGCTACGAAGTTATCACCGTCTGAGAAAAGAGTGCGCAATGGAGTATGCGCTTTTCTGATTGTTATACCGGCAATCACAAGCCATGTTAATAGTTCACCAGAGCCTTCGTGAGGAGCCTAGCTGCCGGTGGCGATCGCCTTGAGTACGTCAACGAGTATTTAGAATGTCATGAATGGTGCTTTTTTATATGACACGCATTGTAACAGTACTGTGAACGTCCGTCAGGTCATTCCACGAGACGCAATTCCCAGCATCGATGACCCAACCTTCGGTCCGGACTACTTCGGTGACGACAATGATGATGTGATTGTTCTCGATTCAACACCACCTAAGGCGTACCCAGTTCGCATTCTCGACTATCACGAGATTGTCAATGACGAATACAATCGTGGTGGTACCGCAGAGCCAGTTGCGGTGACGTGGTGTCCACTCTGTGGGAGCGCGATCGTCTACGAGCGAACCGTCGACCGACAGACAGTAACGTTCGGTGTGAGTGGAAAGCTAGCCGACGACGATCTCGTGATGTATGATCGGGAAACCGAGTCAGAATGGAAGCAGTCCTCTGGAAATTGCATCGCTGGTAAGTTCGCCGGTCAACGACTGACAGTTATACCAGCCACGATAACGACGTGGGAGACGTTCCGGAACCAGTCTTCGGATGGACTCGTGCTTCAGCCAGTTGATGGGGCACAGAGCGAAGCAGCGGGTGACGATGACACCCCTTCCCCGATCGAGTACGAGAAGAAACCATATGCGGAATATTTTGCGAGCGATGGATTCGGTCTCGGAGCGCACAGAGGATCAAGTGATGGTCGGACGTGGCAACGGGATGATCTCGATCCAAAGACCGTCGTGCTCGGAATCGAGATCGGAGATGACGCACTCGGATTTCCGTTGCCACGGGTTGAATCGGCTGGAGGAGTCGTCCACGAAACGGTTGGCGGGACTGACGTCGTCGTGTTCGTAACATCGGATGGAATTCACGCATTCCGGAACTCAGGCTATGCATTCGAATCAACTACTGACGGAAGATTCATCGACGACGGTGTCGTGTGGAACGGCACAACAGGTATCGCTGCCGATGGACGGAAGCTTTCACGACTTCCTGCCCGGCGATTGTTCGCATTCGCGTGGCAGGATGACCACGACTTGGACGCGTTTTACACGTGATTTGTGATATTGGATACATTCCCGTTCGACGATGAGTGCGTTGTAACTGAACCGCCGGTCCCCCTTGAGACGAATCGTCGCGGACGTTTCAATGCGAGAACTCAGTATCGTTGAATAACGGGTACACACGGAAGTAATTAGACTTCTTCTTGAATGAGATGAGGAAAATCCACGTCAGGAAAAATGCTAATGATAGTGCACAAATGACCGAGGATTGGTCAACGGTTAATTAGCCACCTCTTGATGCGTAGATCATTCGATCCATGAGCACCGGAGGGAAGTTAGATTGGGAGACGATTATTTAATCTACTATATCTGATATCTGTTCTATAATCGGGGGTTGCTACAGTAATCTTCGTCCATAGATGCCGATTGAGCATCCTGTTCGAGACTCCACTACTCTAGTTTGAACTATTATTTTAGATACTCCATGAATCAGCAACCTCGTAAGGAGTGAGCGTGCTCACGATGGGAATTTTGGTGGGCAATAGTCTCTAGTCTGTTGAGTGAAGATCTCGATAACACGCATTGAGTGGCCTTCGATTATCGTGGGTTATGGCCTCCGCGCCCCTGTTAGTTGCCCACGACAGGACCAACCAATCCGTTAGCTATTACCTTACTAATTATGTTTGCTTAAATAAGAACCCTATAATAATTGGCCAATCTCGTTATTCGTAACGGTGTAAAGTTCTGTCTCTGAATAAATTTCTAGCTACCCTAGATGCCTATCTCCATCGACACCGATGTTACGTTATACCATGACAAAACAAATGTCCTCAGAGATGCTCCGTTTGAAGATACGACTATGGCATCCGGACTGCTGGACATTACAGGTAACGCAACAAACCAACGCAGGGTTACTCGGCTACGGAGTTATTACGACGAGTGACGGCGAAGCGAAAGCAAGATTCACCGCGTATGGAGACGCTGTCTCGGAGATTGAAGAACTGATTCTGCTGGCAAAAGAATCTCCCCTGACCAATTCCGTTCGGGAGGTTAAGTTTGGGTATGGGATCAGCAGTTCGTCTGTGACTGCACCGGGGAACGCAACTCGAGAAATATTCGTCGAATTCAACCCGGAAAATAGCATCGATCAATCGTTTATCTCCCGTGGCTTCGTCTACGATGGGCCAGTGCACATTTATGACGGACTCGAAAAATGGACTGTTATTGCACATCAAGATCGAAACGGAGTAAAGAAACAACTCGCCGCTATTGAGGACGAAATGGATGCCGATATCGAAATTCTCAAAGTCTCGACCTATGATGGCTCACAGAGTGAACAACCAGCACTTAACCTCCTGTCCGCTCGTCAACGAGAAATTTTCAACCACGCTCGTGACAACGGCTATTATTCCTGGCCACGTGGAGCAACGTCCCGTGGACTAGCGGAGGATTTGGGCATCTCGAAAACAACCTATCTCGAACATCTCCGAAAGGCTGAGGCAAAGATTCTCACCCAAATCGAATGATGTATGCGAGATGTTCAGAACGAGTGATCCCCTATTACATCACCACGCACTTCTTTCTCCGGCGGTGTTTGATAGAGTCCCGCCTCGCTCTGTGTGAGGTCCATTTCGGCGAGGAGAGCGGTCATTCTAACCGCATTTTCGACTGGGTCAATGACCGGAACCGCCATACGGTTAGCTAGTCGTTCCTGTAGTCCAGTCATCCCCGAGCATCCTAATATAAGAACCTCTGCGCCTGCCTTTTTCGCACGCTCTCCCGCTTTCGATAGCGAATCGACTGTCCGATCAGTATTTTCTTCTAATTCGAGGACCGAGAGACTGGTCGTTTCGACGGACGCGAGTCGATCACTGAACCCGTACCACTGGACCATATTCTCCATCATTGGGACCGCTCGCTGGAGAGCAACGAGAATGCTGAATCGGTGTCCCAACAACGTAGCCGTCGCCAGTGACGCCTCCGCGACTCCAACGACTGGAACATCGAATATTTCTTTGAGCGGATACAGGCCAGGATCACCATAGCAGGCGATAACGACCCCATCGACAGAATCTCGATACTCAATGACGGTATCGAGTAGACCAATCGTAGCGAGGTGGTACTCGTAGAACGATTCGAGTGACTCCGGACCACTGTCTGGCTGTGTAACGATCGTTGTTGTTCGGTCAGACGTCGCTCGCTCCGCCGACACCTCGATGTCACTGGTCATTTGCTCTGAGGTGTTCGGATTCAGAACGAGGATTGTACTCATACGAAATCGCCCCCCTACTCTCCCCCGGATATTGACTGAACATCCCATACTGCCTCATCGACTGTAAGATACGGTCGACGAATATTCGGAACCACTTTATCGAGTTCGTAGCTGAATCGCGTTATCTGTGAGGCCTGTACTGCCGATTCAGACAGCGTGTCAGGTTGATCGAACACCTCCCGTGGCGTCCCTTCGATCAGTTCACGCCCGTGCTTGAGACAGATAACACGATCACAGTACTGCTGAACGATTGGGATAATGTGAGTGACGATGACAATCGTTCTGTTGTCTTCCTCTTTGAGCCTCCGAAGGAAGTTCATGATCTCGATCGACTGTTTCGCGTCTTGACCAGTCGTAGGCTCATCGACGATTATCATACTGGGTTTCATCGCCAAAATCGAAGCAATCGCCACTCGCTGTCGTAGCCCCTTGGTCAGCGAATTTGGATGCGCTTCGAACAGCTCGTCTCTGACGCCGGCAACCGCTGCTGCTTCCTGTGCGCGTGCGCTAACTTCTTCGTCGTGCATTCCAAGATTACGTGGGCCGTATGCTATTTCATCCCAAACTGATCGGTTGAATAGCTGATGATCTGGGTTTTGGAACACGTATCCCACCTTCTCGACGATTTTGTTCGAACTTCTCTTTTCGCGTGTGTCGATTCCTTCGACGGATACTGTTCCTTCTGTCGGCGTGAGTGTCGCGTTCAAGCACTTCGAGAGCGTGCTTTTTCCAGCTCCGTTCTGTCCGATCAGCCCCACGATTTCAGCCTCGTCGAAAGAAACATTCACCCCGTTCAGGGCTTTCGTTCCATCCGGATATGTGAGATGGAGATCGTTCGTCTCGACTACGTGTTTCATAGTTGCTCCTCCTTTTTCATGCGTTTCTCACAGAGTGAGACCGCTTCATCGATCGTCAGCGGTATTTCGACCTCACTTTTTGGTGATGACTGAAGCTGACGCGCAAAAAGCGTCACTTCCGGTGCGAATAAGCTGGCGAGCTCAGCATCAGAAAGTTCCTCGAAGAACTGATGTGGCGGTGCTCGGTGTGTAATCTTCCCATCATCGATGTAGATGAGCCTGTCTGCGAGCGGAGCGAGATGTTCAATGTCGTGTTCGGCAATGATTACAGTCTTGTCTTCGGCAATAAGTTCACTGATAATTTCGAACACCTGTGCTTTCCCATGAGGATCGAGCATGTTGGTCGGCTCGTCGAAGACGAAGATATCCGGCTTCATGGCGATGACCGACGCAAGAGCGACCCGTTGTTTTTGTCCTCCCGAGAGCTCCAACGGGGATTTATCGAGCAGGTCCTCGATGCCGACTTTTTCCGCAGCGGCGAACAGACGACGATCAATTTCATCGAGATCGAGACGGAGATTTTCGAGGCCAAAGACGATTTCGTCCAGCACGTTCATCATCGTGAACTGGAGTTCGGGATCTGAGAAAACGAACCCGACTGTTGCTGCTAGTTCGCGTTCGTTCATCTCCTCGACGAGGGTACCGTAGAGGCGAACCTCTCCCTCTTTGATACCGTCCGTTGATTTGGGGATCATCCCACTGATGGACTTTAGGAGCGTTGTTTTTCCGTTTTCGTTCGCTCCGACGATGCCCAGCACCTCACCTTCTCCCACCTCCAGCGTAATGTCTTCTAAGGCATTATCGTCTGCATGAAGATATCGCCAGTTGAGATTCGTAATTTCGACTGTTTTTGTCATATATTCACTCCAACTATGGTTTAACGACGCTCCAGAGGTATTCGTAGACGATCCCCTGATCATACCGGAACTGTCCCTCGAAGAATGCAAGATAGAACACCACCAGCGCGACGCTGACTGCCCCAGCGATCACGAGATGATCCCGGACTCGCATTCGATACTGTGTTCGGAGGTAGTTCGGTCGGTCAGATTCGAACAGACTGAATTCGAAATTGTGATAGCCGCGAGCGAACAGGGCGTCCTCTATGTGTGTGATTCGACGAATAGCGAGTGTAAACAGCGGAACAATGTACATGACGTAGTGTTTCACTCGGTTCGTTACAGACATTCCTCCCGTTTCCAGACCCTTTGCGTGCTCTGCTTCCCGGATCGTCGATAGATCATCGAGAAAGAGCCCCGCCGATCGAAACGCCAACGACAACACGTACACGACACCAAACGAGATATTGAGCTGTCGGAGTGCAACGATGATATCCCGTTCGCGGTTCGTGGTCGCATAGAAGATGGCGGCGAAGACGAGGGCAATGATGCGCCAGTAGTTTGCGAATGCGAACATCAACGGCTCGAAATAGCCAGTCACAAACCCTGTTTGAAATGCAACGGCTCCCGACGTATCCCCCGGGAAGAACAGATACGTCCCCATCATGAACAGGAACATCGTGACGATGAGCGGGAGGAAAAGTCTGAGCCGCTGGAGCGAGACACTCGCGGTCAGTAAGAGTACGAGCCATACTCCGACAAGCATGACGTTGAGTTCGGTCGTTAGGACAGCGAGCGGAAGGAAGGCGAAAATGACCATTATCAAAAGGCGCGTCAACGGGTGGAAACTGTAGACCCATGATTCGGCAGGAACGTAGCCGAACAACGTTTTCTTGCGCCGTTGGGTTGGTTGATCCCCTGACTGGTCTACCTCCGTTTGGTCTGAGACCGGCAGGTTTACGCTGTCTTTCGCCGCCTCGTGAGAAGTCATCATATGGCATAGAGCGGGTTGAATTGATAAACGTTTGACCTCCCATGGGAGGAGGTCGTTCCTCTCTTAGTGCCCATATATTGATTGCATGCGAAATTATCGATGAAAATCCAATACAGAGGAATGAAGGCCGTCTATTGATGTTACTCGTGATGATCTTGTATTTATATCTATATTTATGTGAATAAACAATCTCCTTCCATGGGAGGTGGAGGTATTAACTATGATTGGCAAGTGGTACCTACTGCCATGAAACGTGGTGTTGATTATGGGTTCGGCTAAAAACGTGAAAGGTGTGGACAAGGATTCAGGAAGTGAACGGCCAACAACGGATGGGCGCGAGGTCTGGAAAGTTCACGAAGGTGAACACCGGGAGTCTGGTCCGGTTCATGTAATAATGACCGCTCTCTTCATTGGTATCGGTATCGTCGTCGGTACCTTTGGGAGCTTAGCCGTTCCAATCGGGTTTGTGTCGGCATTCTGGCCGGGGCAGGCAGTGCAGGCCGTCGGCGCGGTTTGGTTCGGTGCGTGGGGAATCATCGCTGGTGTTGTATTCCCGATCATATCGAACACAATCAGTGGCTCTGCTCCGCTCCCGGTGTCGCTCGCGTACATCCCCGGGAACATGGTTCAGGCAGGACTTGCTGCGTGGGCAATGAAACATTTCCATGCGCACCCATCGCTCAAAACCAGGCGAGACTGGATCATCTTCATCGCTTTCGGAGTCATCGCAGCGAATTTCGTCGGGTCGCTCTGGGGCTCTGCCATCCTATTGACGTTCGGTCTCAT
Source organism: Halocatena marina (assembly GCF_025913575.1). Classification (NCBI taxonomy): domain Archaea; kingdom Methanobacteriati; phylum Methanobacteriota; class Halobacteria; order Halobacteriales; family Natronomonadaceae; genus Halocatena; species Halocatena marina. Next base: position 1,243,457 of record NZ_CP109785.1, read on the forward strand.
CACAGCCGAAGCTTGGCCGATCGTGTGGGTTGGCTGGTGGATTGGTAACACCATCCCCGGTGTCATCTTCGGTGGTATCCTACTGAAGTTCGTCTCCCCAGTCATCATCGACAGCAAAGCCTTCGTGAAAAACTGGTGGGCCTGAGATAACTGGATCACACACTCCTCTCAGCCGACCCCGTTTTCGTGCATACTATTGATTGAGTGGTAGCGTCCGACCGTGTTCACTAGCTACCTCCCATGGAAGGTGCTAGGTTATTGGGCGACGGAAGTGCATTCTTCTGCATGGTAATGGAACATGTCACTTCCCTCGAGTGCACCCTTTGCGGTGAGACGTATGCTCCCGACCAAATCATCTATACCTGTCCGAACCACGAGGGCGTTGCAGGCATCCTTGAAGTACAGTACGACTACGATCTCATTAACGACCGATTCGACGAACCACTCGATGGTGTTATCGAGAGCCAATGGAAATACCGTGCCTTCCTCCCGATCAATGACGACGCGCCTGCCGTCACATTAAACGAGGGCGGCACTGATCTGTTCGTCACGCCGAATCTGAGCGATGAGTTGGGGGTCGATATCCGGATAAAAGACGATGGGCGAAATCCCACCGGTGTATTGAAAGATCGTGCAACGAGTGTCTCAGTTACTAAGGCTGCCTACCTTGGTCAAGACGTCATAACGTGTGCCTCGACAGGCAACGCAGCCGCATCTCTGGCTGGCTATGCAGCTCGTGCAGGACTGCCGTGTCGAATCTTCGTTCCTGACGCAGCCCCCGAGGAAAAGCTTGCACAGCCACTTGTGTACGGTGCAGACGTCCTCGCTGTGGATGGAAGCTACGACGAGGCATACGATCTAAGCATGGACGTCACAGAGGCGTTCGGCTGGTATAACCGAAATGCGGCGGTCAATCCGTTCCAGGTCGAAGGAAAACGAACCGTCGGGCTCGAACTCGCAGAGCAAACGAAAGGCGACGTTCCAGATTGGCTCGTTTTCTCGATGGGTGATGGATGTACAATCTACGGTGGCTGGAAGGGATTTCGTGAGTTCTACGATCTTGGCTTTGTCGACGAGACACCGAAGATGCTCGGTGTCCAAGCAACAGGAGCAAGCGCAATCCACGACACGTTCCACTCTCACGACGACATCGACGACGTTGCAAAAACAGTCGCAGACAGTATCTCTGTCGGCCGACCACGGAACACAGTCAAAGCCTGTAAAGCGCTCGAAGAAAGCGACGGGACATCACTCCTCGTCACTGACGAAGAAATTCTCGCCGCAGAGAAAACGCTGGGAACTACAGAGGGAATCTACGCCGAACCCGCAGGGGCGACTCCGATCGCAGGTGTCCGAAAGGCACTCGATCAGGGTATCATCGAACCGGACGAAACGGTGCTCGCTGTCGTCACGGGCTACGGATTAAAAGATACGAAAAGTGCAATGAAAGCGAGTGGTGAACCTCAGTACATCGGCCCCGATCTCGAAGCTGTCGACACACTGTACGGCGATACCGGCTCGTCGTAGCAAACAAGGGTGTACTCCTCGACTCGTTTCACACACAATTTACACACCGTCTTGTTCGATCCGTGGACGAGACTGACCATTCCACGCCTCAGTCGATCGGAGCACTTCTCCGGCACTCTTGCCCGTTGGTTGTCCCGCTTCAACAGCAATCGTTCCATTGACGAGGACATAGTTCATCCCATCGGCTAACTGCAATGGGTTCTGATACGTGCCGTTCTCCCGTACCGTATCGAGATCGAACGCTACGAGATCAGCACAGTACCCTTCCGCAATGCGGCCTCGATCTGAGAGTCCGAGGATTGCCGCCGCGTGGCCAGATGCCTTATACACTGCCGTCTCGATCGGGAACACGGCGCGATCTTCGACGTACCGTTCGAGAATTCGAGCGAACGTGCCGATCGCGCGGGGATGTGGCTTCCCGCCGAAGATCCCGTCCGAGCAGATCGTTCCACGTGTGTCAGCGAGGAATCGCTCGATATCCTCTTCTGTCATGATGAAATCTGCCATCGTCACATCGAGGGATTCTTCGACGAGCAAGTCACACATCGCAGCAATCGGATCGACGTCCCGTCGTGTTGCAATCGCATCGACTGTTTCCCCGATGGCTGTGCCACTCGCCGTGTGAGTGATGAGAATGTTCTCCCAGGTTCCTGCTGCTCGGGCGAGGTTCTCCCATTCGCCATCAGATTCGATATCTGCTCGGATTTTCGAACGCATCTCGGGATCGTTCAGCCGGGCGTGAATCTCGGATGCATTCCCCTCACGTGCCCACGGTGGTAACAATGCGGTGAGCATTGTCGAACCGGCAGTGTACGGATACTGATCGAACGTGACCGTTACACCGCGCTCATTGGCAGCATCGAACAGTTCGAGGATCTCTTTCGACGCCCCCCAGTTGGCTCGTCCACCGACTTTCAGATGAGAGACGTGTGGCTGACACCCGCCGTTTTCACAGATATCCAGATAGCGCTCGATTGATTCGACGACGTAGTCCGTTTCGTTCCAAACGTGTGAAACCATGAACGAGTTGCGTGTTCCAAGCGTTTGTGCCAGTTCGATGAATTCATCGTCACGACCGTAGGAACTGGGTGGGTAGATCATCCCTTTCGACATGGCGAATGCGCCCTCGTCGATGGCAGTCAGTAGTTCTTCACACACCGTGTCTATTTCCGAACGATCGAGTTCGCGCGTTTCGAAATCGGCGACTGTCGAACGAAGGTTCCCATGGGGTGCATAGTAAGCACAATTAACTGCTGGTGTTGCAGCATCTAGTTCGTCGAGAAACGATCCAACAGATGTCCACGACCAGTCGTCTTTCGTTCCCAAAAGCGTCTGTACGCGTTTTCCCCACTCTTCTTTGAGCGCTTCGGGAACAGGGGCGACACTAACGCCGTCTTGCCCGAGAACTTCGAGAGTTACGCCTTGGGTGAGTTTCTCTGGTGCAGTTGGATAATCAAACAGGCGGAGCTCCGAGTGAGCGTGCATATCGATGAATCCAGGCGTGAGATACGCCCCATCGAGGTCGATAACCCGGTCTGCTCCAACTCCTGTTTCATCAATACGATCGATAGTACCGTCCTCAATACGCACGGTCGCAGCATAGGGTGGACGACCTGTCCCATCAACAACTGTTGCATTCTGAAATTCAAGAGACCCGACCATGTGTGTGGTTGGTTTACACGCTACAAAAGTGGCACCACCTACCATGGAAGGCTATTCAATAAAAAGAGCGGGAAACCAGTATAGCATGACATGGACGTTGTTGTAAGTAGTGAGCGATTTCAGAGTCGTTTCGAGGTATTCAGCCAGATTGGGGAAACTGATCGCAGTGGGGTGAATCGTCCTTCTCTCTCGGACGCGAATAAATTAGCACGACAACAGATCGTTGAATGGTTTGAGGATGCTGGATTGACCGTCACCATCGATGAGATGGGGAATATTTTCGGACGCAGAGACGGGAGCACAACGGACGCTTCACCAGTACTCTTTGGCTCTCATATTGATAGTCAGTACAACGGTGGGCGCTATGACGGCGTCGTCGGTGTTCTTGGCGCGCTCGAAGTAATCGAATCGCTCAACGACGCCGGTGTAGAGACGGATCGGCCACTCGAAATCGTTGCGTGGAGCAACGAGGAGGGTGTTCGATTTCAACCGGACATGCTTGGCAGTGGGGTCTTCACCGGCGTTTTTGATCTCGAATACGCCTATTCCCGTGAGGACAGTGATGGAAACACATTCGGAGACGAGTTAGAGCGAATCGGCTACCGAGGAGAGCATCCCTGTGAACCACGTGATATTCACTGTTACTTTGAGCTTCACGTCGAGCAAGGGCCGTATTTGGATGAACAGGATTTGAGTGTCGGTGTCGTCGAAGGAGTCTACGGCTTTTCTTGGCTTGACGCCCGCTTCGGTGGAAAAGCAGACCACGCTGGACCGACACCAATGCATCTCCGACACGATGCACTCGTCGCAACGAGCGATATCATCACCGCAGTCCGACGGCTTACCGCGAGCGGAGGGTCTGATTTAGTCGGAACCGTCGGATCGGTCGATGTCTACCCGAACTCCATCAATGTCATTCCGGAACAGGTCGAGTTCACCGTTGATCTGCGATCATACGACAACGAAACAGTCGATCAGGCTGTCGAACGCATTCGGACCGAGATTCGGTGTGCCGCAGAGCGCGAAGATGTCAGTTGGTCTTGTGAAGAGATCATGCGCGTCGATGCTGATCCATTCGATGCGGATTGTGTCAAGACGGTTGAGCGAGCAGCTAAAGCCGTCGATGCAGAGTATATGCGTATGGTCAGTGGTGCGGGACACGATGCAAACTATCTCAACACCGTCTGTCCGACGAGTATGATATTCATACCAAGTGTCGATGGCGTTAGCCACACCGAGGGTGAGTACACCGAATGGGAGGACGTAGTGGTCGGTGCGAACGTTCTCATGGGTGCAGTGACCGAACAAGCGACGATAACGGAAACGACCGAACTACACCAATGACTGTCGATACCATCCTCTCTGGTGGAACTGTCGTGACGGACACTCGAACCTTCGATGCTGACGTTGCGATACGCGATGGAACGATTGCCGCAATTGGATCCTCTGAGTCGCTCCCCCCAGCGAGGACGGTTGTCGATGTCTCTGGATGTCTCGTAATGCCGGGATTCGTCGATCCCCACGTCCATATCGACGATTCAGCGTCGATCGATACGTACGAAACGGCGACCGCCGCTGCCGCCAGCGGTGGTATCACGACGGTCATTGATTTTGCATGGCAGACTGAAGATAATTCGTTGGAGAACTCCCCACGACCGCTGACCGCTGGAATCGAGCGCAAGCAGGAGAAAGCTGAGAACGCCTACGTCGATTACAGTCTCCACGGAGGGATCACCATCGAAACAGAGGACGTTCTGGAGGAACTCGCGACAGCGGTCGAAATGGGTGTCACGTCGTTCAAAATGTTCACCGCGTACGATTTCAGAATCTCTAACGGTTTCATATACAAAATATTGGAGGAAATAGCCAACCTCGACGCTGTCGGTGTCTTCCACACGGAGGACAACTCAGTATGTGAAACATTAATTGAAGCGTTCAAAACAACGGGTCGGAACGAATCAACGTGGTATCCACAGTCACGGCCGGATTTCGCTGAAGCAATGGCTGTCGAGAATGTTCTCAGGATGGCATTTGAAACCGGTGCGAAGTACTACGGCGTCCACACTTCCTGTCGAAAATCCGCCGCCGTTATCGATCGATTCCGAAACGACGGGAGTCAGGTGCGGGCAGAGACGTGTACGCACTACACGACGCTCGATGACGCTGTGTACGAAACACAGGGAAACCTCCCGCTCATTGCACCACCAATCCGGAAACCGGATGACATTGAAGCGATGTTCGAGTATCTTCGGACTGGGACACTCGATGTTGTTTCGACGGATCATGCACCGCATTCGAGCGAAAGCAAGCAGGTTGACTGGTGGGACAGTCCGTACGGAGCAGGAAGCCTTCAAGAGAGTGTTCCCGTTTTTCACGACGAAGCAGTGAACAAGCGCGGCTTTGGGTATCCCTTCCTCGTACGAGTGATGAGTACTGCCCCAGCGAAGATATTTGGTCTGACCGGGAAAGGAACGCTTGCTCCGGGAACGGATGCAGACATTGTCGTCTTTGATCCGGACAAGACGATGCGCATTTCGGGCGATGAGGGTGCATCGAAGGCAGATTTCAGCATCTATGACGGTCGTGAAGTGACTGGAGCAGTGCAACAGACGTACGTTCGGGGGACGTGCATCGTCGAGGACGGCGAGTTGGTTGGTGATCCCGGTACCGGAGCGTTCGTTGCACGCGCGCTTCCCGATTGGGAATCGATACGCTAAGCGAGGTCTGTTGCGTGATAACACATACTGTTCCTTATCCTGTCGCTGCGCCGATCTCCTTGGAAATTTCGAGTATGACCTATCCTTATAATTCGAACGCGTTCGTAGAATCTTACCATGATCATTGATGCACACGCCCATCTCGACGAAGTGGAATCATTCGGTTGGAAAGACACGCCATCCACGCTCCTTCGGTTGATGGACGCGGCTGGTATCGATACGGCCGTCGTCACTACGTACGCCGATACGCCGGGTCCAGAGGACGGCGTCGAACGACTACGGGAGTACGTCGACGACCATCGGGATCGATTCATCGGCTTTCCACGGATGGACCCACGGTACGGTGATGAGGCAATTGAGATTTTCGAACAGGCAATCACCGAGTACGGCATGAAGGGTTTGAAGCTCCATCCAGTCAGCAATCTCTCAAATCCCTATTCGGAGTTCAACGTCGAACTGTTGGAGACAGCTGCTCGACTCGATGTCCCCGTGCTGTTTCACTCGGGTGATCGAATACTGTGTCTCCCTCGCCAGATTGGTGAAGCAGCGCGCAAAACGGAGGCAACGCTCATCATGGGACACGTTGGTGGGTTCTTCAACGCCCGCGAAGCGGTTGCCGTGGCAGCTGAGCATGAGAATATTATCCTTGAGACCTCTGCGCTCCCATATCCACGGATCATTCAGGAGGCAGTCGATCAGTTGGGTGCCGACCGAGTGATCTACGGCAGTGACCAGCCAGCGGCCAATCCGCACGTCGAACTCGAAAAAATTCGTGTCCTCGATCTGACAGACGAACAACGCGAACTGATCCTCGCTCGGAACATTGCCAATCTCCTTGATTTAGACATCGAGAACGGAGGAGAGTCCTCATGATCATTGATGCGAACGCAAATGTCGGGCCATCGGTGTACGACGACTTCGAGTTTTCACCGACAGTCGAACGCCTCACGGAGAATCTTGCAGCCGCAGCTATCGATGGAGCAGTCGTTGCACCGCTTAAACCACCGTCGTTCGACTTTGATCGAGCGAACGCTCGCTTAGCCGCGCGATTACAAGAGAGAGCGACATGCTATGGGATCGGTCGTGTCGATCCACGAGTTGACGACAGTGTTGAACACGCAGAGCGGGCGCTGTCGGAGTACAACCTTTATGGCTTCAAACTCCATCCATGGGAAGAAACCGTCTCGATTACCTCACCAAACGTCCCCCCTCTTCTTGAAATCGCAGCCAGCTACACTGCACCAGTATGGATCCATGCAGGCTATCCCGGCGTTTCACACGCGCTGTCGGTTCGGGAGATCGCACAACAGTTTCCGGATGTTCCGATGATACTCACTCACGGCGCACAGCTTGACATCAGTGGACTGAGCTTGACAGACGCATTCGAACTCGCAGAAACGACGACGAACACGTATTTCGAACTCTCGGGCGTGTATCGGCGAGATTTCATCGAGGATCTCGTTGAGACGGTCGGTCCTGAACGGGTGCTCTTTGGGACAAACGCACCGTACTTCCATCCTACAGTCGAAAAATCACGAGTAATCAACGCTGAGATCTCTGATACTACTAAACAGAAGATCTTGGGCGAAAATATACTGAATTTGTTAGAAATACCAGACAATGGTCATTCATTTGAGTGACGGTATCGGGTCTAACGAAATTCGCACTGTCTCTCGAAATTAAGGCATTCTGAAGATTGAATTGGTTGTCTTAGACGGTGTACTGGAAATTTCGCCTTTCCGATTCGGTCCGGCTATCGCTACCAGAGCGGGAATCAACGCTCAAGTGCATCGATTACGAGATCTGCAAAGTGCTCTGTCGCACTCGGACACTGTCTGAAGAACAGTTCCGGTTCGATGAGTTCTAGTTCCATGAGTGTGAACTCACCATCAACCACAACACCATCGACGCGGGCGTAGTGTGTGTCGTGTCTGATGTCATCAATAATACGACTAGCCTCGTCGATGAATCGTTTCGGTGCTGGTTTCAAGATAACAGTTCCACCGAACTCCGATTGAACGCGGAAATCGTCAGACACGTGCTTGATGATGCTGTGACTGAACTGTCCACCGATGAAGATGAGAGACCACTCCCCGGCTGTTTTGATTTCGGGGATGAATGGCTGAACGAGCGCATCGGAATGAGTAATGATCTCGTTGAGTTGTGGCTGATCTCGTGTTGCGGATTCGAGAGAGACGCGTGACGTTAGGTACGCAGTCCCGGCGATCGCTGGTTTCAAAACTGCCTCCGTCCACCCATTGTCTCGCAAGACGGTCTCTAACTGCCGTGGTGAATCCTGTTCGATCACAGCCGTCGGAACAGCGCGAACACCATCCGAAGCAAGCTCTTTTAGATAGGTTTTTTTTGAGGTTCCATTGGACCGTCGCTGGCGGATTCCAGAGTTCAACACCGAGTGAAGCAAGCGAATCGATCCAAGAGCGAAAGGCGTCTGGCCGACGATGGTAGTCCCAACACGATCGGATCACAATCAACTCGTATGCGTCCCATGCGAGAGACGTATCGCTCCATACCACCGGCGATACGTCGATGCCTCTGTCATCTAACGTCTGTAGTAATACTCGATCGTCAGATCCACAGTTAGGACGATCGGTTGCTGTGGCGAGGCCCACCGGTCCAACCGAAGCCGACAGTTCACTCCCCTCTCCCGATGATCGATGTTCGTGAGACACGACCGAGACGATGAAACTTCGCTGAATAAATTTTGCTATGCTGGTTATGCACGCTCCTGATCTCGCTTGTTTTGTACGCGAATTCGTCTGCATTCTCGTTTGTTCTACTCTCGAAACTCTGAACGTCGAGTGACGTCCTCTGAGAGATGCTTCATCCCCTCAAATGGCCAATATGGATTACTTGAAACGACGGCCAGTGCTCTTGTGCAACGCGATGTACTTGACCGACGATCAAGCAGTAGACGCGTCGGCTATTCCAATCTGGACGTTCCAGAGAGTGGCGTACGTACCGTCGTATTCGAGGAGTTCTTCGTGCGTGCCACGTTCGACGATCTCACCATCGTCGAGCACGAGAATACGATCGGCCGTCCGTACTGTCGATAGTCGGTGTGCGATCACACACGTCGTGCGATCCGCAACGAGGTCGCTGAGCTGGTCTTGAATGATGCGTTCGGTCTTTGTATCGACGTGGCTGGTCGCCTCATCGAGGATCAAGATTTCAGGATCGTCGACCACAGCGCGCGCGATAGCGATCCGTTGGCGTTGCCCGCCCGAGAGACTCGTGCCACGTTCGCCGACCTCAGTGTCGTAGCCTCTGAGTAGCTCCGTGATGTCGTCGTGGACGCCAGCCAGTCGTGCTGCCTCACGGACCTGTTCGTCGGACACAGCGCCATCAGCACCGTACGCGATATTGTACCTGACGGTGTCGTTGAACAGGAATGCGTCTTGATTCACGTATCCGATGGCACTCCGGAGACACCGTACCGGAACGTTACGGATGTCTTCGCCGTCAATAGTGATCGTACCGTCATCGGAATCGTACAGCCCGAGTAAGAGCTTCACGGCTGTCGATTTTCCAGCACCAGTCGCACCAACGACCCCGACTGTCTCGCCTGATTCGACAGCGAAGCTCACACTCTCGATTGCTGGCTGTGCACCATTCGAGTAGTGGAACGTCACATTCTCGAAACAGACGTGACCGTTTTCGACCGTGAAACCGTTGTTCGAGGTGTCATCTGCAATTTCACATTCACCTTCACTTTCGCCGTCCGTGACACCGTCGATGCGTTTTGCTGCCGCTTTCGCGGACGTATAGCCGTCGATGACGCCACTAAGATTCTTCAGCGGCAGCGTGATGCGCTCCATGTAGAACAGGAATGGTACAAGTTCCCCCGTGGTTAGCGATCCTGTGAATAGGACTGGCGGCCCGACAAGAATCCAGTAGACACCGATTGCAAGCGTCGCAAGCAGCCACATTCCTGCGACGAGGCGATTTAAGGGTGCCTGCCGGACTGCCAAGCGCCGGCTTCGAAAGCGCGCTCGAACGTGATCCCGCGAGGCGGATTCGACGCGGTCGTATTCGTGAGCCTCACCAGTAAACGCCTTTACGACGCCGATACCGTCGAGGCTGGTTTCGAGGAGCGCGTTCAACGCGCCGCGTTCACGTCGGACGCCATCCTGAAGCGGTTCGATTCGCCGCGAGAACCAGCTGTTGAGAACGGCGATAAACGGCCCGGATAGCAGCACGAAGACCGCAAGCTGCCAGTTCAGCACTGACATATAAACGATCGCCGCGACGAGAGTAACGACGATCCAAACGGTGGCACTGATCAACACCGCAAAGAACGATTCGAGTTGATTGATGTCGTCGTTCAATGCACTCATCACGTCGCCTGTCCGGTGGGCATCGAAGTAGTCGAGCCTGCGGTGCTGGGCTGCATCGAAGGCGTGCACACGGATACGATGGAGTATCCTCTGGGCGAACACGCCGAAGCTGAACTCTGCGAGAGCGCCACCGAAGACAGTCACAGCGTTTACGGCGATCACCAAGGTGCCGACGAATACGAGCGTCAGAAGCGGTTCCGTGGCTGTTGGTATCCACGCGTCGGGAAGCAACGGTAAAGCGAGGGGCTGATCGTTGAACAGCGCATCAATAGCGATTCCGATGAGAAAGACATCCGCAAACCCGATGAACGACTTCACAGCGGCGGATCCGACTGCACCCATCAGATAGTGACTATCTGCGCGACCGTACTGCCGTACCAATTCCAATAACGGGTAGTCGGTGGACGCATCGTTTGTGAGATCTGCGGCCGCTTCATCCATCATTCGATCAGCTCCGTTTCGGTGCGGCTGTTCGTACCGTCGTTAGCGGTAGCGACGGTCCCTATCTGAACACGCCAGAGATCCGCGTAGATGCCGTCCGCAGCGACGAGGTCGTCGTGAGTGCCGCGTTCGACGATCTCACCATCGTCAAGCACGAGGATGCGATCAGCAGTCCGGACCGTGGAGAGCCGATGCGCGATGGCAAAAATCGTCCGGTCACCCGCAGACGTAGCGAGACGCTGCTGGATGGCGGCTTCAGTTTCGTTGTCGACATGGCTTGTTGCTTCGTCGAAGACGAGTATCTCGGGGTCGTGGTAGAGTGCACGGGCGATGGCAATTCGTTGGCGCTGACCGCCTGAGAGATTCGTGCCGCGTTCGCCGACAGCGGTATCGTACTCTGTAGGAAGAGTAGTAATGAATTCGTGGGCATCTGCATCGTTCGCTGCGGCGATCACCGTCTCTCGGTCCGGGTTCTGGTCGCCATACGCGATGTTCTCCGCGACGGTACTGGGAAACAGGAATGGGTCCTGACTGACGTATCCGATATACTCTCGGAGATTCGCGGCATCAGCGGCTGTGATATCGTGGCCGTCGATACGAACTGTACCCGCGTCCGGCTCATAGAACCGAAACAACAACTGCATCAGAGTGGACTTGCCAGCGCCAGTCGAGCCAACGATCCCGATGAACTCACCCGATTCAGCAGTAAATGAGACATTGGTAAGTGTTTCGCTGTTCTCCTGATTGTAGTCTCCTGTGTTTTTGTATGTGAAACTGACGTCGTCGTATTCGACAGATCCAGTCCCGGTGAGCTCCGACAGATTATCGACATCCGGGGTGTCGTGCTGGTGTATAGCGACGACGCGGCGGGCGGCCGCCTGACCGCTCTCAACTTTATCGACGACGTGAACAGCGAGTCGGCGAGTCGGATCAAGGAACGACTCTGCGTAGATGAGGAACGTCAGTAGGTTGCCTGCAGACAGTTCGACCGTGAAAAACAGCGGTGGCCCGGCGAGTATCCAGTAACCGCCGAGAAGAAACAACCCCCAGATACCGACCGTTCCACAAAACCACGAGATGCCGTTGTACGCAATCCGGAGCCGGATTGTCGACCACATCGACTCCTTGTAGGAGTTCGAGACAGCTTCAACCCGAGCACGTTCGGTGGGTTCGCCGGCAAACGCTTTCACCGTGGCCAGCCCCTGGATCGCGTCCTGAATCTGAACGTTCACGGCACCAATGCTCTCTCGAACGGCGTCGTACCGCGGTTCAAGCAGCGATGCATACACTCTGGCGGTAACCACGAGTACGACTGGTACCGCCAGCAGTAGCACTGCGAGCTGCCAATTGAGTACCATCATAAACGTGAACGCACTCACGAGGCCCCCGCCGTACAGCAGGCCATCGCGGCCGCCTGCGAACAGATCAGCAAGCGTATCAACATCGTCGTTAACGACGCTTACAATGTCGCCGTGGTCCCGGTCGTCGTGATAGGTAATCGGTAGTGCCGCTGCGGTAGCGAAAACGTCCGTCCGAATCTCGTGCAGTGTTTGCAGTGAGATCTTCTCGTAAACGAGGCTCCCGTACCATTTTGCGGTGCTCTCTGTAATGATAGCAGCACCGAGTACGCTTATTGTGAGTATTGCTTGGCCACTTTCTGTCTTGGGAAGCCACGATACGGGAACGAGTGGGAGCGTGTATCGATGGCTCCCCAAAAGGAGCACATCGAGGGTACGACCGATAATGAGTGCAGGGATTCGTTGGAGAAACACTGCTGCAATGAGCAGACCAACACCGACTGCAAATTGTTGCCATCGCGGCTTCACGAATTCATCGAATACGTAACCGACTGGAGTCTTCGATTGCTGCATGAGTCCGAGTAGTGGTACAAAAACAGAAACTGGATCGTAATAACCGTAATCTGCAACATATTACTGTTGGATTAGTGTCACTCTGGTGAAGCTGTACTGACTGTCTGGTTCGCTCGCAGCTTCACCATTGTATTACCACAAGCTGATTATTGAGGCGTCGTGGAGTGTGAGACATGATCGACGAATCGTCCATCGAAGATAGTGCGGTGACCGTTGAACGACGCTCACCGGAGGACGTCTTCAGCCTGCTCGCGAACGATGTCCGCATCGAAATCCTCCACGCACTCGGTGAAACGCCGGATACGTCTCTGTCGTTCTCAGAACTTCAAGCGCGTGTGGATGTTGCCGACAGCGGGAATTTCAACTATCACCTAGAGAAACTCTGTGGTTCATTTATTCGAAAAGACGACGACTACGAACTCACACACGCTGGTGAACAGATCATCGGTGCGATGCTCGCAGGAACGTACACTGCAGACGCGACTATTGAACCAATATTACTGGATTGGAACTGTCTGCTCTGTGGCGGCGCGATGACTGCTGAGTACTTCGGAGAGCGCGCCCACATCTCCTGTCAGACGTGCGGAAAAGGCGCTGTGTTCCCGTTTCCGCCCGGGTGCCTCACGCAGTTCGATCGATCGGAACTCCCAGCGGCATTTGCACGGTGGTTGCGTCAACTCGTCAAACGGACCATTGCAGGATTCTGTCACGTTTGTGCCGGGCGCGTGGACGGTGCGCTCGCACGATTACCCGGAGGCACTGAAGCCAATCCAAAACCCTCTCAGGCTGCCTTCGAATGTCAGCGGTGTGGTGGTGGCATGCGATTCTCCGGCGCAACACTCGCAACCTTTCACCCGCAAGTTGAGTCGTTCTTTTTCGAGCACGACCTCCACCTGTTAGCTGGCCACGCATCCCGAGCATGGAGCCGTCTCGACCGGTTTGACTCCGAAACGCTCGAAACTGACCCGCCACGGCTTGAGATGACCTTCGCACACGGCGGTGAAACACTCACAGCCGAAATCATGCCGGACGCGACGATTCGAACCGTGCAGCGATACGCCACAGACAGCTAATTCGGCGGGGATCGATCTAGTGTGACGAACCGCAGATGATGTGTTCAGAAACCCATACTATCACGTGTTAGTCAGCGTACGTGATTGTGGTCACAAGTCCGATTCCGACCGCGATGAGAAAGAGCATGATACCAACCGATTGGCCGGTCCCAATCGTCATTCCTTCGATGAAACTGCGAAACGCCCGCCAGTTCGGGGTCTCAAACGCGATCCAGCCCCCGATGAGGACCCCGCCGACCAGCGATAGACTGGTGGCGACGAGTGTACCAACGAATGCCAGCACTTTTTTCGCCATCGACTGGCTCTGAGGATCACGATTACGCCTCTTTGATCGACGATCGTGTCTACCAGATCTCTCCATATGTCTGTCATCAACGTATGGAACCATTTGTCTTGGTTCTTCTGATCGTGGCTGACCCGTATCGATCCGGATTTTAGTCCAAACATCGATTAAATGATAGCACCATATCTCTGATTGTGTTATATTCTGATACTTGTGGGAAGTTTCCTTTCAGATATCCAATAAGATAATGCTAAACACGATTTGTGTATCGGTTCACTGTGATCGTGTCGTGGGTCTGAATCTGTCTATATGACGTGAATAACACAGAACAGCTGTTATGAAGGTGTTTACACACTGAAAACAAGGCGATTCGACCAGCGTCTGTACTTCTATTATGTCTCTTCTGGAGACACGTGTTCGACGAGAACGACTCCGTTCCCGTACAGATCAGTCGCAACAGCCTCAATTCCGTAAGGTTGCGTTTTTGGTTCGGAGGTAAACTCGACACCTCGTTCACGGAGAGTTTCGTACGTTGCGTGGCAATCATCCACGGTGAAAGCAAGTGCCGGTTGCCGTCCCAACATTGCACCACGACGTTCGGCCTCCTCACCTTCGAACCAGTCGAGTGGCTCAAGGACAATTTCCACCGTATCGTCTTGTTTGGGGGCGACAGTGACCCAGCGACGAGCCTCGGGGCCAAACGTCTCGTCACCTTTCTTTTCGAGACCGAGTTTTTCGGTGTAAAAACGCAGCGCAGCATCTTGCTCTTCTACGATACGGGTGGTGAGACGGAGTTTTTCGATCATGTTTCCTCACTCTATCGAGGTCATTTATCGGTGAATACGTTCGCCTAGCGGGTTGAAAGTGTAATTGGTCTCGTGGATGGAAACGAGTTTAATGGTCGCCCTGTCTATGCTCCTGCCGCAGCGGGCCGGCGGGAGAGCCGAGTATACTGGGCGGTGAGATCGTCAACCATCGCATGTATTGAGTCCGTCTCGATCGGCCGGAGTGCCCGGTACCACGCCACTGGACAGCCCCCGCCCGGATGTTCGTATCGAAGAGCATGGTACCGATCGGCGAACTCAATCCACACATCTCGAATCAGTCGCTCTGCGGTGCCACTCGAAGACTCTCCCGAGTGTTGTTGGTACAGCGGTAGCCACACCTCTACAACCGCATCTGCCTGAAGGAAGCCGACGAGCTGCCGTTCGGACAACGGTTCAGCAGGGAGACAATCGATTCGGCGCTGAGCGGGTGAGACGAGTGTCGTTGGGAGCGTCCAATCGGTAGCAATTGAACACGTTTCGGACATATATATGGTGCATAACAACATCCACTGAGATAAAGGTACCTGGTTACAAACGTATATTATAGAATTTAATATAATAATAGCAGTTAGGAATAGATAGAACAGCCTACTAATTATTCGCGGCTGCATCTACACTTGGGTGTCGGTCATTCGCTCGATCTCTACTGTGCTGTTCGTTCTGGGCTTGCTTCGACATGGGTCCGACGAAGTCAAACTAAAGAGCGTTTCCGTGAGGTACATATAATAGTTGCTGATGATTGGAATACGGAGTGATAAACGATTTTTCGTGTCAAGTTCCACACGGTTCCCACCGGTGTGATGGAAAAACTCGATACCCAGCTCGATGACGTTCGTAGCATCGAACTCGATAATGCCTTCTATGTCGAAGATGGCACGTGGATCGAGTCGCTCACGGTATCGTCGGCGACTGATTTCGATCCACACGAACCCCTTTCGGAGATTTGGGGTGTGGAACTGTTCTACACGCACGAAATACCAACTGGTCCATCTGGCGTCGCGATCCGCCGCCTGACGATTATCGCCAAGGAATCATATCCCTTTATTCTCAGCGTTGTCCTTCGTCAGGAAGCGATTCCAAATCGAATCGCACTGCAGGGAAACGAGTTTGAAGTTGTCGCCACCGTTCGAAATTGGGAACAGTTTCGTTCACTTGCCGACGAACTCGAGGAGACGTTGGGCGCATTTGAGTTACAAAGTGTGAATCAAATTGAAACTCCGGGAGAGCCACTCGGTAGTGGACGAATAACCGAAGTTCTCACCACGAAGCTCACTCACGAGCAACTCGCAGCGCTCGAAACCGCGTACGATATGGGCTATTTCGACGTGCCGCGAACGGCGTCGACAGTCGACATCGCGGAGGAGCTGAATGTTTCCCAATCGACGGTGAGCGAACGGTTGCGAGTTGCCGAACGGAACCTTTTCGCACTGATCTACGGTCCCCGCGAGAAATAGCGCAGGGAACGACCGACGACCGGGCATCTGAATATCACCCCTCATATAAAGTGTGGTAGCAACCACCGCGTATCGGGATAAGATTCAGTGAGATACTTGTCTTTTGGTGACTTGTTGCATGGACACAAAAGATCATCACAGATCGATGGTGGCTGACGATACACGACGAGTCAGTCGGCGTCGGTATCTCGCGGCAGCCGCGGTTAGCGCCGCAGGTCTGTCCGCGCTTGCGGGGTGTAGCTCACCGCTATCGGGAAACAGCGATGCGAACGCGCTCGATGCTGAGGTACCCAAAGGCGCACCCGAATCAGTCGAGACGAAGTACTGGCACGACTGGCCAACGATCGAAGCCGACACACCACCAATGGAGTATACTGCGACAGCGGGTGGAGTGCTCGATCCAGTGACGATTGAGTTCTCCACAGAAGATGATTCGTGGATGCGCGAGCACGCATTCATGATCCAGCGTGCACTCGCTGATCTCGGTGCACCGACGACGCTCAACGACCGTCCGCTGAATCAGTTATACGCACAGAGTTGGACCACAGCTGGCCTCGAAAACATGATCTCGATGAGTACTCACGGACCGGATCCCCAGCGAGGACTCGATCCAAATCCGTTGTTAATGCGCCGACACAAATCGAATCCGTCGAACTACGACAACTACTGGCACCCAACGCTCAACGACATCCTCGACAGACAGCGCCAGCAAACGGGCGACCGAAAGACACGAAAGCGCCTCGTTGATCGGGCGCTAACGATCTTTGCAGAGGATGTGGGCGGTCTCATTACGCTCTTTCCGGATGTCATCACGGCCGCCAACGAACGAAAATGGAATGGGTACGTTCCGACACCAGGAGATGGCCCGACGGGTGATGCCTTTCAATGGTCGGAGGTCAATCTCCAGCCGACGGCTGGCGACCGGTCCTACGTGAAAGGCACGACCATCTCGATGAACTCGCTCAATCTGCCGTGGGCCGCCGGTGGTGCAGAAGAAAAGCGACTCAGATATATTTACGATGGATTATTCGATGCGTCGCCTGAACTCGAAGTGATTCCCGCACTTGCGACGAACGCGACCGTTGTTGACGACACCACGATCGAGATGGAGCTTCGAAAGGGTGTCACGTGGCACGACGGGAAGCAATTCACTGCTGAAGACGTGGCGTTCACTGTCAATTACTATCTACAACATTCATCACCGAGTCAAGCACCTTTTTACGAACCGATCGACGCTGTCGAGCCACTCGGCAAACACGCTGTTCGGTTCTCTCTCAAGCGTCCGGATGCATCGTTTCTAACCCAACGCGTCGTCCGAAGCGCGATCATTCCAAAGCATCGATGGGCAGACATCGACAACCCGACTCAGTATAATCCAGCCAATCCAATCGGCAGTGGTCCGTTCGAATTCGAGAGCTGGTCTCAGAGCAGCAAGTTTGTCGTCAATCGTAGTGACGAGCACTGGATGTGGAACAACAAGTGGCGTACAGAGCATCTCGGAGAGAGTGCAACCACCGGACCGGGTATCGACCGTGTAATCTGGGTCAACGTCGGGAACATCAATGCGCTGATCGGCGGCATCCAGAGCGGAGATATCGATGCCATCGCTGGCCGTCTGTCGAGTCAGCAGGCCGAACGCGCAGCACGACCCGCTGCCGTCGAGAAGAAAGTCACCGACAATTTCGCACCATTAGATACGAAGCTCATGTTTTCTGCACCATTAATCCGCGATAAGGAGTTCAGAGTCGCACTCGCGAAATCCACCGACAAAAAAGGGTTCGTCAAACAAGTCCTCCGGGGACACGCGACTGTTCCGCCTGGCGAAAACTTCATTTCAGACATTATGATGTGGCACAACAAAAACACACACGATTACGGATACGACGTAGAAGCAGCACGGACGATTCTCAAACGGGCGGGATACACGTGGGACAACAACGGCAACCTCAGATTTCCGAACGGGGCTGCATGGGGTGCGTTCATCGAACGGATACAGAACGGCAACTGCCACCAGCGACGAACAGATCTCGGACAACGGAATTTCGCCAGCGATGAGTGAAAAACCACTTGACGGTGTCACCGTCATCGACTGTGCGTCACTGTATGCAGGTCCGCTTACCGCGATGGCGCTCGGAGATTTCGGCGCCGAGGTCATCAAGATCGAACATCCCCAGGGCGATGCGCTGCGAGAGTTCGGAGCGTACGAAGAACCGCTGTCGTATCTCTGGGTCAATCGAAACAAAAAGAGCGTTCCACTCGATCTCCACACCATCGAAGGACAGCAGCTATTCTGTGAGCTCGTTGCGGATGCGGATGTTCTCGTCGAGAACTTTCGTCCGGGACGGCTCGAATCGTGGGATATCGGCTGGGAAAGGCTCTCGGAGCTCAATCCGGAACTCGTGATGGTTCGGACGACTGGATTCGGTCAAACCGGCCCATACAGCGACCGGCCCGGATTCGGGACGCTCGTCGAGTCGATGAGTGGCTATGCGTACTCGACCGGTCACGCAGACGGTCCACCTACGTTGCCCCCCGTCGCGATGGCGGATACGATCTGCTCGCTGCACTCCGTGTACGCCACGATGATGGCGTTGTACTGGCGTGATACGTGTGATGGAACGGGCCAGTATATCGACACTGCAATTCTCGAAACCATGTTTGGAACGCTCGGTGATCACGTAATCGAGTACGGACGGAAAGAGATCGATCACGAACGGTCGGGTAACCAGAGTAGTCGCACCGCTCCACGAAACACCTATCAGACCAAAGACGGCCGATGGGTGGCGATATCGGGCAGCTCAGCGAACATCGCCGAACGTATTCTCCGGATCGTCGGTGGTGAGGAACTCGTTGATGATCCACGCTTTGAGACGATGGAAGACCGCCTAGCGAACGCTGATACACTCGATGGAATTATCGACGACTGGATGGGGCGTCATACCCGCAAAGAGGTAATCGAGATCTTCGAGACTAACGAGGCTGCCCTTGGACCAGTATATAATATGGCCGATGTTTTCGAGGATCCCCACTTCGACGAGCGTGATGCGATCATCGTGGTCGAAGACGACGAATACGGTGCTGTCCCGATGCGTGGTGTGTTCCCGAAATTCTCGGAAACACCCGGTGCTGTGAGACACACTGGTCCACGGCTCGGTGAGCATACTCTCGAAATACTGCCCGAACGGACCTCGGTTACCGAAACAGAACTAAAACAGCTTGCTGACGAGGGCGTGACGACAGTGGAGGGAGACAGATGACCAACCGCCTTCGCCGTTCACTGCTGTACACGCCAGCAGACGACCGATCGATGATGGTAAAGGGCGTAGAAACCGCTGCCGACGCGGTCATCTTTGATCTGGAAGATGCGATCCCAGACACTGCGGTGTCCGCTGCACGAAATCGAATCATCGATGTCCTCACAGAGAACGACTTCGAAACAACAGAGCTCTGTGTGCGAATCAACGGACTCCAGACGGATGCATGGCTCAATGACACCCTCGCAGCTGTCGAGGCTGGCGTGGATACGATCGTGCTTCCGATGGTCGGACAACCGAGTCACCTCGAGACCGCCGTTCGGGTCGCCACCGACGCGGCTGGGCCAACACCGGAGTTCATCCCGACGATTGAGACGCCACAGGGCGTTGCGAACGCACATGCAATTGCAAAGGCGGCACGAACGCTTCCTTCGGTCTCCGGATTCTCGTTTGGCTTTGGTGACTATACAAATGCAGTCGGTGCAACCGGTCGACCGGAGCGACTTCGTGACGAACTCGAACGAATGACAGTGCGCGCAGCCGCACTCGGTGGACTCGAACCGCTTGCAACGGTTTATCAGGATTACACCGATGAAGCAGGGCTACGCGAGACAGCACGCAGGGCACGGGCGATCGGGTTCGTCGGCCAGAAGGCGATCCATCCCGCACAGATCGAGATACTCAATGACGTATTCACTCCATCACACGAGGAAATTCAGCAAGCACAGCGATTCGTTGCTGCGTTCGAAGACGCAGAGCGCGATTCGATCGTCGTCGACGGTACTTTCCTCGATACGGCTATCGTCGAACAGTATCGGACGGTTATCGCACGCAGTGAAGCGGTGGATGCATGAGTGAGTTCCAGCGATTCCTCGCAAAGCGGATCGGAATTTCCGTATTGCTCACGCTCGTCGCTGTGTCGGTGATCTTTTTCACACTCCGGCTGCTACCAGGCAGTCCGTTCACGCAGTTGGTCGCGTCTGGCAATCTCACCGAACAACAAGTTCGGGAGATCATGCAACTCTATGGATTGAACAGACCTCTCAGTGAGCAATATCTCGCCTATCTTCGAAACCTGCTCACGTTCCAGTTTGGTTACTCGATCCGACAGAGCCGGCCCGTTTGGGAAATTCTTGGTCCGAAACTGCTCAACACGCTCGTCTTACTCATCCCAGCTCTGGTCTGTACGGCGATCCTGAGCACGCTTCTCGGGATGGTCGCTGGCTGGAATCGAGGATCGTGGCTGGAGACAGGAAGTATCGTAACGACCACCTTCTTTCGGTCGACACCGGTATTTATCTCAGCGCTCGGGTTCATTATCGTCTTCGCGTACACCTTCAATCTCGTTCCGGCATTCGGGATGCGAGATATCACGGTTACTCCAAACGGTGTCGGAGCCTACTTCTCGATCGACTTTCTCCATCACTACATACTCCCGTTTACTGTCGCCATGCTCTACTACAGCGGTGACTTTCTCTTGCTTGCTCGGAACGGTATCGTCGAGCGGAAGGGTTCTGCGTTCCTCAAGCTTCATCGAGCGAAAGGCCTCTCCGAAACTGAGCAGCTGTGGCGTGCCGGTCGGAACTCGTTGTTGCCCGTGCTGACGTACTTTGCGCTCCGGCTCGGGATGGTGTTTCAAGGTCTCATCTTGCTCGAGGTGGTTTTCGGTTGGCCAGGTATTGGCCGCCAGTTGGTCACCTCGATTGCACAGCAAGACTACCCGGTTGTACAGGCTGCTGTCTTCCTCATGGCGCTCGCTGTCATCATCATGAATCTCGTAGCCGACGTGTTATCGGCGTACTTCGATCCGACTGTCTCGATGGGAGGTGGTAACTGATGTCCGTCGAGTTCTCCCGGTCAACCGGTGACTGGCTCCAAACGAAAGCGAGTCAGGTTCGGACCCAACTCCAGTTCATCGCCGAGGATCGACCGGCGTTCGTGAGCTTGGTCGTTCTTGCAAGCTTCCTGTTTCTGGGCGTGTTCGGCCCAGTGATCGCTCCACACGAACCGATCCGCTACAGCGTGCTCTCTGCGAATGGCGTCATTATGCGGTTACACCCGCCAACGCTTGCGGCCCCGCTTGGCACGACCGCCTACGGGAAAGATGTGCTCAGCCAGTTCCTCGCTGGAGCCCGACCAACCCTCATCGTAGGACTGTTCGGTGGTATAGCGACCGGCGGGATCGGATTCCTCGTTGGATTGGTCAGCGGCTACTACGGTGGCTGGGTGGATGAGGTTCTGATGCGACTCACGGACCTCACGTTCTCGCTGCCGTTCATGCCGATGGCGCTGTTGTTGCTCACATTTATTCGACCAAATATCTGGATTATCACGCTGATCATCGCGGCCTTCCTTTGGAAGATGCCTGCACGCGTTGTGCGCTCGGAGGTGCTCTCGATCCGCGAGCGGACGTTCGTAAAATCCGCACGCGCGAGCGGCGCGAGTGACTTCCGGACGATGTTCGGTCACGTTGCGCCAAACGTCCTACCGATCGGCTTTCTGTACACGGCGTACGGTGTCGCGTGGTCGATCGCGGCTCAGGCGAGTCTCGCGTTTCTCGGATTCGGCGATCCGACGACGACTAGCTGGGGGCGAATGCTCAGACAGCTTTTCGCCTCAGGAAGCATCCGGGTCGCGTGGTGGTGGGTCCTTCCACCAGCGCTTGGTATCGCTGCCGTCACGACATCGGTGTTCCTCATCGGGCGTGCGTACGAGGAAATCATTAACCCCGAAATTAACGATCACCAATGAGTTTACTCGAAGTCGAAGATTTGAAAGTCACGTACGGTACCGACGATGGACGCGTCCACGCTGTCAATGGCGTCTCGTTCACAATCGAGGATGGCATTAACTATGGGCTCGCCGGTGAGAGTGGCTCGGGAAAATCCACGGCCGCCGAAGCGATCATTGGTCTATTGCCGGACAATGCACAAGTCGACGCTACATCGGTTCGGTTTGATGGTGTTGACCTTCTCGAACTGTCTGCGAACGAACGACAAGACATACTCTGGGAGCGGATAGCATACATCCCCCAGAGTGCAATGGACTCGCTTGACCCGGCAATGACTTGCAGCGCACAGATACGTCAGGCGATCCAGAAACACCGTCTCATCTCGAAATCGAATGCCCGCAGCCGAGCTCACGAACTCTTCGAGATGGTTGGACTCGACCCCGGTCGAATTGATGACTACCCACACGAGTTCTCAGGCGGAATGCGCCAGCGAGTCACAATTGCGATGGCACTCGCGCTTGATCCTGATCTCATCATCGCTGATGAGCCGACGACCGGACTTGACGTGATCGTTCAAGACAAAATCATCGATACCATCCTCGACATTCAGGCCCAGATCGATAGCTCACTCCTGCTCATTACGCACGATATCGGCGTCATTGCCGAAACGTGCGACGAACTGTCCTTGCTCTACGGCGGCAAGGTGATGGAACAAGGGAGCGTGGATAACATGCTGATCAATCCTGTCAACCCCTATACGATGGGGCTGAAGAACTCCTTCCCGACGGTCGATGAGACCGACGAAACACCGGTCTCTATTCCAGGATCACCACCTGATCTCACTGAAGAACCCGCTTCGTGTGTTTTTCTCGACCGGTGTGCGTTCGCCACCGAGGAGTGCGAAAACTCCCACCCAGCGTTCGTCGAACTGCCGAACCGTAACCAGCGTTCGGCTTGCCACCACGCTAAAAAGGCCGCACAGATGCGTCACGAGGCGACAGATCCCGGAACGTGGGGAATCACTACAGATAGCACAGCACAGTCTGGTACTGATGAGGTGGTTCTCGAAACGGACGGACTCGAGAAGTATTATACGCAGAGCCAGTCGCTTGCTGCGAAGCTCCGAGGTCAAGAGCAAAACCACATTCGGGCAGTCGATGGCGTCTCGATCGAAGTCCGTCGCTCGGAGGTTCTTGGCGTTGCCGGAGAATCGGGCTGTGGGAAGTCCACGCTCGGTGAAACCATCGCGCTCTTAGAGGAGCCGACTGGTGGCGAAATTGTCTTCGACGGAATGTCCTTTGAGGAGTATCACGACGGCAATATGAAGGAGTTCCGAAGGAAAATGCAGTTCGTCTTCCAGGATCCCTACGACTCGCTGAACCCCAGACAGAAGGTCCGTGATCTTGTCGGCGAGCCGCTCGTGATTCACGACTATCGAACTGAAAAGCGTGAACAGACCGTTATCAATACCCTCGAACAGGTCGGACTCACACCCGGCACGGCGTTTCTCGATGCGTACCCTCACGAGCTCTCAGGCGGTCAGCGTCAACGCGTCGCCATCGCCCGCGCGCTTGTACTCGATCCAGACTTCTTGATCTGTGACGAGCCAGCATCGATGCTCGACGTCTCGCTGAAAGTCAACCTCCTCAACCTCCTGCGAAATCTCGCAAACGAAACCGACATCGGCATCATCTACATCTCTCACGACCTTGCCAGTCTCACGCAGGTCTCGGACCGTCTTGCTATCATGTATCTTGGACGAATTGTAGAGATGGGTGAGACCGCTTCAGTTGTCGCGGATCCGAAACACCCGTACACGAACTCGCTGCTGGCGGCATCTCCGGAGAAGGATCCGTCTGTCGACCGTAATCGGATTCTTCTCGACGGTGAACCACCGGACCCGGTTGCGCTTCCCTCGGGCTGCAAATTCGAACCTCGGTGTCCGAAAGCTCGCGAACAATGCCATCAATCAGAACCAACGCTGGAGGAAGCTACTGAGGAGGGGCAGGCGGCGGCCTGTTACTTCCCGGAAGACGAAGCACAGTATTCGTCTGTCGATGACGAAGCTTCCGCTGAGCACGGGGAATCAGCCAGCGACTAATCCCTCTCTGCCCGAGGATATTATCCGATTCAGTGTCATAGCGGCCATCTGTACGAAAAATCTTCCCGTTGCTTGCTGTCAATCAGCAACGTTCTGATGAGGGCACAGAAAAGAACCACTTCGCGTGTTAGTACGCGTGTGGTTGTGCGGTAACCGTTCTATTTGAGGTTCGCTCGTTGGTTCTTGGCTTCGTAGCTCCGTGCTCGGTGAGGAGGGCGCTCGTATACTCGGGGTCCGAGACGTTTGCAAGACGAAAGCCAGACGCGTTTCCACCAGCTGTCTCGATATCAATTGTCCCGTACGACAGGATGCGCTCTCGGACGGTTTGGGTGATGGTGGTGTGCTGGATTCGGGAAAGCCAAATCGTACGGACTGTACAGGAGAGCAATCCTGATTTCTTGTATACTTTTTCGGACGTGAGGACATATTGGACGCTCCTGCGGTGGAGAAGCAACCCGACGATACCGACGGTTCCGATTCCGATTAACACGACCGAGAGTGCGTTGATGAGCGCCTCTCCTCGGCTGAATGCAATCATGATTCCTCCAACCCCAAATCCTACGAGGAGCAGACTTATCACGAGTGATCCGGCGGCTGCTCGGAGGCTCGGGGACCCGTTCCATACGACCCGTTCGTTCGACGCGAGTGTTACCCACGATGGGCCGCTAGTCGTTTCCGACATATTTGAGCATTTATTCTGAAACGGTATATACTTTGTCGTGTTATTCAGATTTTATCGGTTATTATTGGGCAATCTAGGTGAAAGAAGCTCACTTATGTGCAAAGGTTGTTTTGTCGTACTCCACCTGTTCTGGTTGTTGCTCCCGACGTTTGCTTCTTGAAGACGCTCAGTTCTACTGACGACTCGTGTATGTGAACGAAAAACGATCGGCCTCCCGCGAGCAATAAAGCTGATGTGAATGAGTGTGTTAGAAGATTACGTTTAGATGTTGTTGGAGGATAAAAAGTGAAAAAGTAACATTCGAAGCAGATCTGGTTGTGCAGAGCACAGGCGAAGAAATGTTAATATAAAATACAAAATTCATCGGACTATCATAGAATATATTGGAAAATAGAAATATAATTGTAGTATAATACCTATTGGAAATAGGTCTCATGCCGGCTAAAGGTGCCAATGTCGCTGATTCAGCAATGGTATAAAAATTGTTATTAAATAAATACTCGTGATTTGCATTACTCATAAGTAACCTCTTGCCATATGTCATTCTGATGGATTCGTTCCATAACATGTCAGTCAAATTTATCTCGATAGGCAGAGATCGAGTGAGAGTCACTGAAGGAGGGCTGTAACGAATGCGGAATGTTGTACTTATCGTTCTCGACACGGTTCGAAAGGACACGTTCGACGAGAGCGCACCACGACTCCGGGAGGCGTCGGGAACCTCGTTCGAGCAGGCTCGTGCTGCAAGCTCGTGGAGTGTGCCGAGCCATACGAGTATTTTCACTGGGCAATTGCCCCACCAGCACGGTATCCACGCAGAGAGCTTCGACTCGTCATTTAGCTTCTCGACGATCGATGAGAACGACACGTTCCTCGGCGATCTTTCAGGTTATCGAAAGATCGGATTAAGTGCGAACTCGTATCTGAATCGGGTGTTCGGCTTCGACTCGTTCTTCGACGAGTACGAAGATTTCTCGATCGGTTCGCATGTTCACGAAAGTCTGTTCACAGATGGGTTGGTGATTCGGGAGTTCTTGGCAGAGTCCGACGAGCCAAACGCCGCAAAACGATATTTGGATTTTCTTCGAGCTTGCTTCGACCACGACAAACCGCTGAAGAGCGTCGCTAACGGTGTTTGGTCACAGATCGGTCCAACGGTGAAACGGCTGCCCGTCCCCGAGGTTGTCGACGACGGTGCAAAGAACATCGCGCGCACAGCACACGATCGAGCGACAGAAGACAGCGAGCCATTCTTCCTATTTGCGAACATGATGGACGCCCATACGCCGCTTCGGAATCTGATCCAGTTCGATCAATCGCTGCACTCGGTTCCGAACGACTGGAGTTCGAACGAGTTCGACAAATGGGAGTTGAACAAGGATGGCGCGGCGACAGATGAGTACACACGCAATTACCGACAGCTGTACGCTGCTGCCGTTGAGTATCTCGATCGTGTGATATCCGGATTAATCGACGATATTCAACGATCTACGGCCCGCGAAACAACGTTCGTTATCATCTCCGATCACGGACACAATCTCGGTTACGACAGCGACGATGAGCTCTTTCATCACACTGGGAGCATGACCGAAGGCATCATGCACACGCCGTGTGAGATTATTAACCCACCGGATGGGTATCCAGAAACCGTCACCGAGTACTTCTCGCATCTTCAACTGAGCGAGCTCATCGTTAGACTCGCTCACGAAGAGCCATTCGATGACGCGCTCACGGCCGAGTGGATTCCCGCCGAAACGATCGGATTGCTTGGGACGGATCCCACGTGGGGGAAAGAATTCACCGATGATGAGTTCACGTACTGGAACCGAATGATCCGGTGTGTCTACCACGACGATACGAAAATTGAGTGGAACTCACTGGGTGAGTGCTATGAGTACGAACTCGATTCGAACCGACCATCACGCCAGCAGTTACTCACGGACGATATAGCACCGAAATCGGAAGCGACAGCACTCTTCGAGGAAAGTCTGGTGGAGTACAAACAACAGGCGGCTGCTGACGAACAAGACCTCGCGTTCGATGAATCGGTCGAAAATCAGCTTCGTGAACTGGGATACCTCTGACCAGTTTTACACACAAAGACCAACGACAGCGGGCCGATAGGCGAACGATATCGACTACGCTGTAATGGCCGACGCCCGTTCTTTCGGTTCTAATTCAGACTCTGACTCTGGGCTAACACTATTGGTGCCTTGTTTCCCCTCTGTTTGTATGGTTGTATTCATACTGACTTCTGGAGGATACGTCCCCCCTGGCACGTACATTCCTTCACGCCCACACGAGTGCGAGCCTCTACAGACCTTCGTCGGGCCAGGCCAGAGGAATCGGGCACTCTCGTTGTTCGCATCAATAGCGAGTCCCTGACTGTACGTAACGGGATCACCGTCGTCTTTTCTGAAGGTGATCGCTAACGTGGCGTAGACTGGTCCTTCGACGGCAATTGCATCGGCATGTGTCTGTTCTGCAGTTGGGTGTGGAGTGACACGACCGGTTGGCAGAGTCCGCTGGGTGGTGTTGGTAGTGTTACTCATTGCTCCTTGCGCCCCTTGAATATCCGCTAGCCTTACGTGCGTTCCATTGACATCCCAGCGTACCGTGACCGGTTTCTCTTTGCTCGCGTCTGAACCACGATGATAACTAACGATCTCTGTTTTATTTACCGAGAGGCGAACCGATGATAGTCGTCCGAGATCACCAACGGTTGTCGTGAATCGGTGATGAGAGCCGTTGCGGATATCGAGTGATTGTAGATGTGGGGTGATTTGCTGTCCTTTCCCACTATCCCACAGCCCCCTGTACGTGAATCGGTAGGGTGTTCGATTGGGGTACGCATCGATGGTAGCGAATTGCTTGGTTGGACCGAGATTTTGTGCATAAAGGGTTGAGCCCTCATTGAGCGAGCCGCCGTTGCGGAGCGACTGGAACGGGTGACCCAACCACTCCTCGTGCGGCGTTGGCAGGAAGACAAGCGCGTGATCGAACGTCTGTTTCTCGAATGGGGCGTATACCTCTGCATACTGGTCGGTATACTCCATATTTCGCTCAACCACTGGTTCAATCCTGTTGTATTCTGCGCCTGCAATAATTGGTGCCGAGACGATAATGAGCACGATAACGACTAGTCGTGCTGTCTCCGCTGAGGTGTGTTTCGCGGCCGTCGATCTGATCGTTCGTCCGAGCCAAAGCGCGCCTGCACTAGCGAACACGGACAGTGGGAGTATGAGATCGAGATGATAGTACGGACCAAGTTTCGAGATGAAGCCGTCTGTGGTATCTGTGACCGCTCCAAGAATGTTGAACGTTCCCCAGAAGTAAATATTTCCAACGATGACGGAAACGAACACTGCTGAAAGAATCATTCGAAGCTCCCAATCAGGAAGTGACGTTTCATTGTTACTTTCATGCTGGTGGAGTACGACTGGAATGAGGCCGAGTACAGCGAGTATCGAACCAATCGGTGCAGCAAATGTCCATTGAGAGAGGAGTTCGATGACGAGCTGTGTGTTCGCTTGCAGCGCGAGGTCAATCGTATACCAGAGTCCCGGCCCGGTGAGTCTCCGAAATCCGAATCCTAGTCCATCCAACGGCGCGAATACCTGATAGGGAAAGAGGAACGGGTTACCTGTCACGATACCGTTGTACGCGAGGGCGAGGCTAACTCCGCCCAGTCCGAAGAGGGCGACGACTGCCTCTCGTTCCATCAGTGGTTGCCAGTCGTTCTGATTGCGGATGGCAACAAACGCCACACTGAGTGCGTGAACAACGAACGGGGTCGCAAAGAGAACGGCTGAATACGGGCGGGAGAAAAACGACAGCCCAATCGCTCCTCCGGCGAGCATAGCATATCGCCGACGCCGCTGTCGATGCATCCGGATGTATCCGAACGCAAACATGAGGTTCAACAGCATCGTTGGTGCATACGACATGAATGTCGCGGAGATAAACAGGAAAAACGGTGTCAAAAGAGTAATCCCGGCGGCGAGGACACCTGTCGGTCGGTCGAACACCTCACGCCCGATAAGACCGACGAACGCGACGTTGCCAGCCGCGATCACCGAGAGCGCCAACCGAGGAATGCCAAGCGCAAGCCCAGGGGTGAACAGCCCCGCAGCCACCGGCGTATACTTCGGATAGAGACGCTTTCCATCCCGTATGAAGAACCACGGCTGAAAGACCTTTGAAAGATCAGCCGTGAGCCATAGTTTCCCTTGAAGAAGTAGATTCGCCTGCTGGAGATATACCCCTTCATCGTGATTTACCGAGAGATACGGAAACACTTCGTGGCCAATAACGTACACCACGATTCCAGCGAGCACCGCGAAAACGGCGATTGCAGTTCGAAATCGATTCTCAGTCCAGCTCATTTTCCTCGTTATTGGAATACTCTCTCTGAGTGTAGTCGTGATTGTCGATCCGTTCTCGAACGTGATTGTGTGAGCAGGTGATCACGTTGCAACTGTCACGTTCGCGCCTCGATTGTGGCTGTGTACTCGTTTTTTCTTCTATTAGATCTGATTGCCTTGTTAGAACCATATCTCTCCGAATTTTTCCATACAGTATGAATGCGCCCACACGCTCACAGACTCATTCTCAATGCTGTCTGCACTCTTTCCGTGATCTCTCGGCTCTGTCATTTCTGTACTGCCAGCCATAACGCCATCGCTGATAGAACGACTTTCATTTCGTGCCGATTGCAAGCCAACCTCAGTATAGTGGTGAAGAAAGATAGCGATCAAGAAGTCACTACGACTTCTTGTGATTCTGTAACCTGTCGTCGGTTCCATGACCGAGCAAGAACTAGCATAAGGGATAGTGTTTGTGTCCTACGATGGATTTCACAATGATTACCACACAACTCTTGGGTATTTGGTCTCATTCTACAGATTTTTCCTGCTCGTGTCTACTGCTCTCTGTTTGGATTCGTTGTAAATCCTAAAATCGATTGGGAAATGCTTGATATAGACTGAACAGAGTGTATCGGCCGGTGAATTGTGTGATGAATGCGATAAATTATATGCCGATATACGAAGGCCGGATAGTGGACGTTGGGAACGTTAGCTCCAACACAGGGATTTCCCTGGTTATTCTAGCGCTGCTGGCCTCCTTCGTCTACTACTATAATTTCCAGTGACTGAATCAGGCGCTCAACAACTGCATTCCTCTCAAGAGGGATACAAACAACTGACTAGACAATGCTTCATGATTTATTCGGTCGAAAAATTGAAACAAGGTTGATCGAATCTGACCAAATATTTCTATTAGTCAGCTTTGAACTCGTCACAGTCTTCGTATCGAAAGAAGACCTTTCGCTCTCGTTCCTTGGCACAGTATTTGCACCGATAGATCGTCTTGGGTCGTCCTTCATACACTTTTCTAATTGGCATAATCACATGGGGACCAACCGTCTGAGTTTGGTTTTGTCTCATATATCGACTTATTTTGCCAAGTATGTACACACCTCCAAAAATGGTTGTTAAAATCAGAACTATACCAAGGACGACGTCTCCAGGCACATCAACCTCAGATGCCAACACTAGGCTACACTGGCGTGGACAATGGAACTGGATCATTCATAGTAAGTTACTGATATGTATCTAATTACTGTGTCGGTTGATAATACTCGCCGTGATCGCTGTTATTGTGGGGACCGATTATTTCTGGGCTTACGGTGTTTACTAATGTATGACGACAGTGTTATCCACAAGAGCGTATGCAGGTATCCCTCGGGTCAGGCATCCGCGATCATCACCAACAGATGAATAGATTGCATTTTTCTAAAATTTAGGTACACAATACGAACCCTTCGTCTATGACACTGAGACTGAGCACTATCAGCAATTAACTGATGGTGAGCCACATTGGAGTCCAAATGCACCAGCTATCTGGGGTTCGGCTAGCGAGGCGTTGTATTTCCAGACTGGTGAGCACGGATACGATCTTCAAGAGATTCATCGCCTCGGCCTCGACGGAACGATCGAACGTATCACAACACTGGGAGATGGTTGGGGACTCCTGTGGGTGTTTTCCCGACTGGAACGTGGTTATTATAAACACATCGTTGACAATACACAGCGTGTGTTTGGGCACGATATTACAACTGACAAGCGCATTCAACTGAGTGGTCCGGTCCCTCTCGTTTCGATTCAGGAATAGAATCTGAGTACGAAGAACTGGATACTGGGAACTCACGGTAATATCGATGAACAAACAACTTCAAAACGATGGGAGTTGATCACAGCATTCCTCAATTGACGGTTCTGACAAACGAATATCCAGCAGCAGCTGAACCTAACTAAACACATTATATCAAAAATATAGTATTAATATTTACTAGATATAATTTCGGCCCTCGGCGTCTCAACATCTTGTTGAAATTTTCATATCAAATATTCAATATAATGGTATTACTGTTACATATGTATAAATGATGTCGAAGCTGTTTGTGGATGTTGGACTAGAGTAACTGCATCGTAGTTCCAGCTTCTCGGTAAAGATTCGCGCCGGATAACTTCATTTTAGATAATGCATGAGATGTATCATTTATTCTAAGTGAAAAAAGGTTTTTCATCCCCAATATTCATAGTATATAACTGACTTGTTCGAATTATCACCTCTAGTTATCATTCTCTAGTGGTGCTAAACAGCACTCCAACCACACGTCAGAAATAATCCATTCTCGATAAATATCGAACTTATTATGTATTTCTGAAAGGACCGTTGATAGGACCAATGGTGTAAGATAGGTTTGAGTAGCGCTCTATACACGGTAGACACGTTAACTGACTGTCATGATATCTTCGAAGAGAAGCGTGGTTACTAAAAATCGATATATGAGTCAACAGGCGTGACAATCAGAGAATTACTTGATTTGAGCATCGTGGATCAGTCTAACTTCTTGTATTTCGAAAGCGAACGTGATCTGAGTTCGTACACTTGTTTGGAATACGTGATTATATGAGTGGAGAAAATCGCCTGTTCGATACTGATAACACGGGACCAGTCCACTGAGTCGTTATCTATCGATCTGTATTCTGTTAAGACGGACCGCATACGACAACCGGATCGGTACAGCGGGCTGTCACCACGGTCTGTGATGAACGAGCTGATGTCGAGAGTTGGCTACATTCTGAAAGAGGGTCAGCAACCGCTTGATACTATCATTCGGCGACTACTGATAGACGACGATCGCTGCTGTTGGCGAGCCGGAAAGAAATAAGTCAGCCACCGTCTGACTAGACTTCATGGTGGGGATACTGCTTGCCACGGATGGGAGTGAGTGTGCGAAACGAGCGGGTGATCACGCCATCAATATTGCAAATGACAGAGAGGTGCCACTCCACGTACTCTGTGTCGTTGACTGTCGAGAGTTCGATGAGACGGCACTCAGCTCAAGCGAATTGGCGTGTATTCAAGCTGAAGATCATGGTCACGAATGTGTTGCTGATGTCGCTGACGAAGCAAGAGCCGCTGGTCTCAATGTTGTAACTGACGTTCGCCATGGTATCCCAGAACAATCAATCATCGCGTACGCTGATAAAATCAGCGCAAATATCATCGTCATGGGCGAACACGGGGATCACACCGAACACCTTAGTGGCGTTGGGCGTCGTGTGAAAGCTGATAGTGGACGGAAAACGATTGTCATCACATAGGAACGTTACTCCAAGATCGTGATCTCTGCTCTTCTCTCAACGCCTTCATGAGGTCGAGAGACTCCACCAGCGCAGACTACGATAGTGAACGCCTATCGAGTCGAGGTAAGGACCGTCACCGCCAGACTTTGTACTGATCGACACTGACGAAACAGGTAACCGCGATCCTC
This sequence comes from Halocatena marina, assembly GCF_025913575.1. Classification (NCBI taxonomy): domain Archaea; kingdom Methanobacteriati; phylum Methanobacteriota; class Halobacteria; order Halobacteriales; family Natronomonadaceae; genus Halocatena; species Halocatena marina. The sequence continues at coordinate 1,276,278 of NZ_CP109785.1, forward strand.
GTGATCTTCAAGGTCATCGCTCTTGCACTCTGTTCGTGTGGCTTATCCCGTCTGTCTGGGATGAGGACGAGCCAATATGTACTGCCAGAACCAGACTCCTGCCACTGATCCGAGAAAGCCAGCAACGACATCGGCGTACTCGGGTTTCCGTCCTGGAATCCACTGCTGAAGGGAGTTGGTGATAACACCGTGGATGGTCGAACTGCCGACGGCAAGGACTGGCGCAGTACGTCTGCTACATTTGGCTTCGAGTGCCTTCACGAGCGTTGTCGAAAGCCCAGCGTGACCTACAAAATGAAGGAATTTGTCCGGACCGAAGCGCCCGAACTTTCGATAGCGGAAGGGGGATGGCACCATTGACCCGACGAATAGAATAACAGCAATGATTATTACTGGAATCCAACAGGATTGTGACGGGCTGTTCAGTGGTTTTTTCATGAGTATCCTACAATCGGTAGCAACTTGGTGTTCTGGCCTCATTGCAGTTTGTGAAAATAATTTCTAATCAACACATCATATGCCGCGCTGACCGGCGCTGTCGTCTGTCGCCAACACCAAGAATTCACTCGGAGAATGGCACAGTGGTGTCTCTACCTGATTGGAGTCAAAAGAGCACTCTTCCCCCGAAAGAGTGCTGTTGTCGATCATCCCATCGTTTCTCTGTCTGTTCGACGTGTTAGGAACGTTCGGTGTCCAGCAAAGTGATCGTAGACGCCACCGAGGACAAGTCCATAGACTAGATACGCGAACAGCGTGATGATCAAGAGCGGAAGATCTTCAGCAAATGTCTCACCACCGGCCCAAATACCGTAGAGAACAGTGACGACGTATCCTATCCAGAGAATGAAACCAAAGACGGCTCCATGAGTAAGCCCCGACTCACCAGGAAGTCCCCACGTAAAGCCTCCAAAGAGGAGTGGCCATCCGAGAGCGAACAAGATAATAAACCAAAAAAATGTCAACCCCGCCGCTGTGAGGCTTCCCGCTTCACAGTATGGTGGACCTCCAATGGCACACAAACTCGTGAACGTGGCAAAGACGAAGATTTTGGTGCCGCTGAGAAGGAAGTCCGTGATGAGCAAAAACACCGCCAGAACGACTGTGGCAACGATTCCGCCGCCGATACTACTTCGGGCGGGGTTCATACGCTGTCTACGGTTTCAACGATGAAAAAACTAGCACAAATGCCTCATAATTGGAATCAACGTAAGTGTATGACCGATCAATCCCTTCTGAATACAGATCGAGGTAAAATGTATGGGTTGTGCGTGCCACAGGCGGGTTCAGGTGCTATACTCGATGACAATGACTTTTGAACCAAACTTTTTGACGCTTGATGACGTATCAAAGCGAGTGGTGCAACATGTACGACACCGTACTTGTTCCGGTGGACGGAAGTAATTCAGCGAACCGGGCAGTCGAACGAGCACTCGGAATCGCACAGAAGTTCGACGCAACTGTGCACACAATATTTGTTGTTGATACGACGAGGTATGGCGAATCAACACTCAGTAGCTCAGACCTCGTACTCAACGATTTAGAGACCCACGGTGCTTCGCTGCTCGAAGAGGTTGTAGATTCTGGTGACGATATGGGCATCGAGATAGTTCAACAGATCCGTCACGGTGCTCCCCATCAGGAGATCATTACCTATGCTGACGAAATCGGCGCTGACGCCATTGTCCTTGGATATCAAGGACAGTCACACGAGCTTGCGGGCCATATCGGTAGCGTTGCTGACCGCGTCGTCAGGACTGCAGGCCGACCGGTGATGATCGTATGATGGCGTCTGTGTATCTGGAAAGGCTTTTTCAGTGGATCCATCATTGGTTGGGAAGACGGAAATCACGCCCACCTCAAACAATATCAAAGGAACAAACGATCAACCACAGTTAGAGTCCACCGGCATAAGCGATGTTTGATCACCAATGACCTGTTCGGTTATTCACAACCAACATTACACAATTACAGCTGTAAATGCAAGGGTTTCCCTCAAACCAGATTGAATCCGTGCGTGGAATAGTGTGTTTTTTGTTGAACTGAATGTTGTAAGTATTATCGCTATTACAGGATCTGGACAGCGTAGTCGCCCCACGAGCCATCTCGGGTGTGTCATTGGAAATATGGCTACTATTATATATTAAAATCGAGCTTGCCAGAGTAAGCCTATCAATGTCTACTCTGATCGTGTAATGAGCTGTTGGCGTTCCTCGTCGTCTGCCGCGCATATCGTCAGCTTACGGATGAAGGTGTTGGCATGGCCTTGCCGAGATTCAGCCGTCACACAAGGACGTAGCGGCCGAGACGATACGAAGTATGCTGCAATCGATCGTGGAAGTCCCGTTCATACAATTGACAGGAGGACTTATTCTATTCGGCACTAATTAATGAGTGGTGGAAGCAGAGATAAGGATCTCAGGTTTCCACGGACAAACAGAGACATAGTAGAACACAGCTTGATTAGGTAATTACAACAATGACAGAAAACGTTCTCATTCCAGTCGATGGGTCGCCACTGTCGTTCAGAGCGCTTCGTCACGCATTGCGAGAGTATCCAGACGCCTCGATCACTGTGCTACACGTAGTCGATCTCTTCGAACCCGGCTACGGAGCACAATTTGACTTTGAGTCTGCCTACGAACCTTTGACTGGCTCTGAAGAGTGGTACAAACGATCTGAAGAGATCACAGAACAGCTCTTCGATGAAGTCAAAGAACACGCGGACGAGTACGGTCGTGACGTTTCCACCGTGTCTGAAATCGGCGATCCGAAACGAATCATCGTCGACTACGCCGATGAAACAGAGATTGATCATATTGTCATTGGGGCCCACGGGCGCTCCGACGAAGAGCGACCCCTATTTGGAAGTGTCGCTGAATTGGTCGCGCGACGCGCAGCGGTCCCCGTGACACTCATTCGATAACAGTGTGATCTTTCTTTGAATGGCCTCGCAGTGCTCATAAACTGATTTGGTAGACGAGTGATTGATTGTCAAATATACAATCGCTATCGGTCGAGTACCTGTGATCAGCCCAATATAGGACATACCCTAACGCAAATTCTCATCGATATCCATCAATTCGTGGTACGTTACGGTGGTGTAAATCAGTTAATCACCTCTTGTAGACAGTCTTCATTCACTGACACAGCTACGCTTGCCTCGGACGGCTACTCTATGCGCGGTGAATAGTTCTGTCGAGAGAAAGCTTTGATAAACGTTGTATGATTGGCTGTGCTAGATCAGTTATGCGACGATTTCGACTGGGATCGGTATTCGGCATTCCGATTGAACTCGATATTACGTTTTTACTCATCATTCCGATCTTCGCCTACCTTATCGGATCGCAAGTAGTACCGACAGCCAACCTTCTCAATATGGTTTGGGACGCTCAGATTGCCCCTCAAGCGTTAGCATCGGGTTCAACACCGTGGATTCTCGGCACCATAGCAGCGCTTGGATTGTTCGTCGGCGTCGTTCTTCACGAACTTGGCCACTCTCTCGTCGCGCTTCATTTCGGCTACGCGATTGAGTCAATCACACTGTGGATCCTCGGCGGCATCGCCTCCATCACCGATATGCCCGAGGATTGGCGTCAAGAACTCTTGATCGCTGTTGCCGGACCGTTCGTGAGCATCCTTCTCGGAGTTGGTTGTTATCTTATCTTTCTTGTACTCCCCGAGACCTTCTATGCCGGTCGTTTCGTCCTCGGGTATTTGGCAATTCTGAACGTCGCGCTCGCTGCATTCAATTTGCTACCGGGATTTCCAATGGACGGCGGACGGGTCCTGCGCGCGCTCCTCGCTCGCACACGGTCGCACCGGCGCGCCACCCAGATCGCTGTGACCGTCGGTAAGGGATTTGCCCTCTTCCTCGGATTTATCGGTCTCCTTGGATTCAATATCATCCTTATCGGAATTGCTTTATTTATTTATGTTGGTGCATCGAGTGAAATGCAACAACAGTTACTCGAGGATGCGTTCAAAGGCGTTTCTGTACGAAAGATTATGACGCCAGCGGAAGATCTCGATACTGTTGCCGCAGGAACGAGCATTTCAGAGCTACTCGAACAGATGTTTAGACAGCGCCACGTCGGCTATCCTGTCGTTGATGATGGCACTGTTGTCGGCATGATTACGTTAGACGACATCAGTTCTGTGCCCCCCGTCGAACGCGACGCTATTACTGCCGCCGATATGATGGAAACCGATCTCAAGACGATTGCAACCACGGCCGACATCATTGATGCACTGTCTGAACTCCAGCGCAACAAAATCGGCCGGCTACTCGTTATGGATACTGATGACGAACTCACCGGTATGATCACTCGAACAGATCTCACACGAGCGCTATCGATTGCTAATCAGATTGAATCAACTGACTATGCGAATAGCAGACAGAGAAACTCTTGAGCCGTCTCTCAGATGCACCGGCGAGAGTCGCGCCACAATCGCAGACCGGAATTCACGCAAATGATCGTATCTACATGAATCGGCGCACGGACGATCACAGCCAGATCTCCGATGAAACGTGAAACTGGACTCCAGCAGCACGACCGGGATCATGTGATTTTCTGTTTATATGGCGCACGGAAATGTTACAGAAACGAGCGTACTTGTGCAGACTCCGGTACACATAGGACGTTCGAACTCAATTGTGCACGTATGGCTCATTCCGAACGGATTGCTATTCTCGGTGGTACGTTCACACCAATTCATAGTGGTCACCGTGCCCTCTTACACAAAGCTTTCCAAACCGCAGATCGTCTTGAGGGGAGCGACGGCCACGTTATCGTTGGTCTCGTTTCGACTACTCTTGCCAAGCAGACACGAAGTGATCCATCCCACGCCGAACTGCTCGGTTCCTTTCAAGACCGACGGGAAAATCTCGATGCCGAACTTAATCGGATGTCCGATGCTTACACTGCAACCTACGAGATCATTCAGTTAGAAGATACTTTGGGCCCTGCTGCAACACGTGAAGATGTGGATGCGCTTGTCATTTCTCCAGAGACAAAAGCTCAACGTCGTGCTCACGAACTCAACCAACGCCGCATTGATACCGGCCTCCAGCCGCTTGAAGTTCATACATCTCCATTTGTTATCGCAGAAGACGGCGTCCGAATCAGCAGTACCCGCATTCGAAATGGAGAAATCGATGTTCACGGACGTGTGTTGGATTCCTCTGAAGAATAGTTAAGGCTGATAAACACATCATGTCGTGTATCGATTCTATAACATTGTTTATTTATTATGTACTAGAATTTTATATGTGGGAGATAATCTAATGATTATCGATGATCTTTGAATAACAACTATAGTCACATTTTCTGAGTAAGATGTGATCGCACGTACGCACCATCAATTCACTATCATTATATGGGCGATACTCTTTGGACAATCCTTTTAGTGGCCGCTATACAAATTCGGCGGCAAACGCTATCAAAGCTAGAATAAACAGTATATTCATTCGGAGCTAGTCCAAGTAATAACATAAAAATTACAGACATATTATTTGTACTGTCAAATCATTTCTTATTTATGACTGAACATTCTACCGCGTGTATAGTTCAGCGTATACAAAACCGTAGAGTTCATTAAGTATTGATTGCTGATACATCATCGAATATATTGTATTCTAAATAATAGGCTCGACCACTGATCGAACGATGAATGGAGAAGTGGTACACAAGTGAATCAAAATTTCACTCCGTATCGTCGTCCCCGAATCGATTTTTGAACCATCCACTGTCGATGATCTCCAAACACGGGAATATACGGCGTCGCTATCAGATTAGACGGTATCGTTGTTCTCAACCGCTTTCACTCCGGAATCGCTGTCTCCATTCGAAGAAATGCTCTCGTCGGTTGAGGTTGACACAGCTTTTGCGTCGGTCGAATCCTCCGTTGTCACACGCACATCTCGTTGCGGGAACGGGATTTCGATACCGACATCCATCAGTCGCTTGTAGATCGTCCGATTGAGTTTGTGGTGGACTTTGACAGCCTGCGTCGGTGCGCGCACCCAACAAAAGAGTTCGTATTGGAGCGCCGAGTCTCCAAACTGACGGAACCGCATACGTGGCTTCGGGTTGTCGAGGACAAGCGTTTCATCGCTTGCTATCTCTATAATAAGCTCTTCAAATGTGTCGATGTTAGTGCCGTACGCAACCCCAATTGGAACTCGAAGCCGCTTTCTCGTCTCTGGTGCTGACTGATTGATCACTTTCGCAGCGTTGAGAATCGAATTCGGAACGGTGATGAGTACCTCATCACGCGTCATAAGCGTCGTCGATCGCACCCCGACGTTGACAACGGTCCCCGCCTCTCCGGTGTCCAATTTAATGTAATCGCCAAGCTTGTACGTGTCGTCGAAGTAGAGCGCTATACCGCCGAAGAAGTTTGCGACGGTATCTCTTGCAGCGAAACCAACTGCCATGCCAGCGATTCCCGCAGCGCCCAACAGTGGTGAGATGCTGTAACCCCACACAGAGAGTAACGTCGCTATAGTGCCAGCAGAGACAACGAGCGTCCAGATATTCGAAAAAATGGGAGCAAAGTCGAACCGAGAATCTTTTCCTTTCACCTCGTCGACAATTCGATTGACGATGCGATTTGCCGCGAAGGCCCATGCAAGCAAGATGACCGACAACGATGGTCTCCCGAAGAAATTATTTATTTGTCCATCTGTTAGAATTACATTATCAACTACTGATGGAATCTGTGTCAGCAAAAACACTCCTGTCAGTGCGGCTGTGAGGACGATCGGAATCCGGAGTTCCTCGACGAGAATATGATCGTACTTTGTCTCCGTACGCTTTGTGTATCGCAACAGCGACCTGAGCACGATAAATTCGAGAACCACTGCAACACCAATAGAAATTCCAAGCAATAGCACCGTCGCCTGCCACACACCAATTTCTCCAAGCAACTCGGTCAAACTTCTGCTAACGACATTACCCATTACTCGCTACAGGAATAGCCCCAAATTAAGAGTTCCTACCCTGGTGCAGTCGATCGATTTTTCCAATAACCACGCCGATTACCACTCAAGTCTATCCGTGCCATGGGTGGGAAAATCGTTTCTACCATCTGTTCGATCACTTTGTGAACCTCGACAATGTGGAGCAAAGAATGGCACCTGTACCACTCGCGAAACGTATTAGATGGTTCAGAAGGGATAATATCTATAGTCTTAAGTGCACTGAATTATTGGTCTCTGGGGTAGAATTGATTAGTTTAGTATTCGCTGTTGCACTCGGATATATGGCAATCTCTGATGAAGTAGTCACTCTAAACCTATTTAGTTGTCCTCAGTGTTGTACTGTTGCCCGGTTTGGCGTTCGAACGTCGCCATATTGATTGGACGTAGCGGAGAGAACTGTTTGGACACATTCTATAAGAGTATTGGTATTTAGTACTAGTGTGGTCGTTGTCGAGCACTGATCGTGCTTTCGGTACCCTGCACTGTGAACTTCCCTCCTCTCAATGTAGTCTATACACGCGTGAGCACGTCTATTATGAGCTCCGTGTAGAGTGAATTTCCTATACGAGACGAGAGAAAAGGGCGCTGAACAGGTCTAGATAGTTGTGGGTGACAAGAAAGAGAGCTTTCTGTTACGTTCACGACGGCAATCGGGTGTACGGACTCCATTCGAACAGATATGTACTACTGGAAATTTTTACAATCGAAATTTAGAGCCACTATAGAAACTATTAAGTGAGTAATGAACGGTTCTATTTGTATATTCGAAATCAACCGTGACCATGCCAGAACCAGAAACTGACTATCGGCTCGACGACATTGATCGTCGTATCCTTTATGCACTCATGCAAGACGGGCGTAATACGACCGCCGCCTCGATTGCTGATACAGTTAATGTGTCGGGGGCGACCGTTCGAAACAGGATCCAGAACCTCGAAGAACGGGGCATCCTCCGTGGGTACACCGCACACGTTGACTTCGAACGGGCCGGTGGAAAGCTCGTGAATCTCTACTTGTGTAACGTTCCAATTCCAGAACGCGAAGCACTCGCTCACAGATCCCGCGCGATTCCCGGTGTCGTCAACGTCCGAACGCTGATGACAGGTCGTGAAAATCTTCATGTCGTTGCGATTGGTGAGCATACCAAAGATCTGCAACGAGTCTCTCGAAATCTCTCGCAACTCGGCATCGAAATCGAGGATGAAGATTTGATTGAAGACGAATTCTTCAGCCCGTATACACCGTTTGGCCCGGATGACGACCAACAAACCGATGAACCAGACGACTTCATCAGCCTCACGGGGCAAGCTAACATCATTCAACTGACCGTCCGATCGAAGGCTCCGATCGCAGGCCATAGCCTCGAAGAAGCGAGTGATCAAGGTATTCTCGACAACAATACGCTCGTCATCGGTATCGAGCGAGATGACCAAGAACTCACACCTCACGGCAACACGGTCGTTCATCCAGATGACATCGTTACCGTGCTCTCACGGAAGAACACTGACGGAACAGCACTAGAGATCTTCCGCGGATCCAACGCTGAGCCAGCTGAGCGATGACACGACTACCGTGGAACGGAACTCATGTTCGACGCTGGTTCGTTCGTAATACAGTTTACCACGAGTATCAGAACCGCGGAATCAATTTCATCTCCGACCCCGAGATCGAGTCGCGTCCAAACGACACTGTGGACAAACAGCAGCTCCGGTCTACTATAAATCGATGAGCAAGTCACTTACCGAATCGATAATCGTTCCGATCGCTAACCAAGAAGACGCCCAAGCAACGGCGACAGCCCTCGAACCGTACGATGTCGGTGATATTACCATCTTGTATGTCGTCGAGAAAGGCGAAGGAGTCCCCGATAAAACTCCGGTTGAACAGTCCAAACAAGTTGCTAGTGAGTCGTTCGATATCTTCAAAGAGACGTTCCCCGAGGCCAAAACGGAAACCACATATCAACGTAACGTAGTCGCGGGAATCATTGAGGCTGCACGAGACGTTGATGCGAGCGCGATCGCTTTCCGACCTCGGGGTGGTGCCCGAATCCGCCAGTTCCTCGCTGGGGACCGCTCTCTCCGTCTGATTACCGAGGCGGAACGACCAGTTATTGCCCTCTCCGTGGAGGTGGATGAGTAATGACTGAAACCAACGAAGAACTTGCGAAAGATCTCGGGCTACTCTCGGTACTGACGATCGGTGTCGGGACGATGGTCGGTGCAGGCATCTTCGTGCTGCCGGGTGAAGCGGCTGTGGCAGCCGGGCCGGCCGTTGCACTCTCGTTCATTGTTGGAGGTGTTATTTCGCTGTTCACAGCGCTCTCTGCCTCTGAACTGGGAACAGCGATGCCAAAGGCCGGTGGAAGCTATTACTACGTAAACCACGCCTTAGGACCACTGTTCGGCTCGGTTGCTGGCTGGGGCAACTGGATGGGACTTGCCTTCGCCTCTGCGTTCTACACCCTCGGGTTCGGCGAGTATCTGGCCACGTTCCTTCCACTCCCTAACCTTATGTTCGGGTCTGTCGGTTTGACTTCGTTTCAGGTTGGTGCGCTCTTAGCAGGTGCTGCGTTCATCGCCATCAACTACATCGGCGCGAAAGAGACCGGCAGTGTCCAGATCGTAATTGTTACGATCCTTGTCGCTATCCTTACAGTCTTCTCGATTCTCGGTCTCTTTCAGGCGGATATCTCGACACTTCGGCCGTTTTTCCCGGCAGAAGCGGGAGGCGCTGCCGCTATCCTCCCCGCAACAGGTCTCGTATTCGTCTCATTCCTCGGATTCGCAAAAATCACGACTGTCGCCGAGGAGCTGAAAAATCCTGGACGGAACCTACCGCTGGCCGTCGTCGGCAGCGTGGTGATTGTGACGGTGATGTACGGTATCATCATGGTGGTACTGATGGGTGTGGTTAACTGGCAGCAGCTTGGCCCATCGTTCACTACAACCCCCGTTTTGGATGTCGCCGAAATCGCCTTCGGAACGTTCGGTCTCGCGGGTATCGGTGTTGGCATGTTGACGTTTGCGGGACTGTTAGCAACCGCCTCCAGCGCGAATGCGAGTATCCTCGCTTCTTCGAGAATTAACTTTGCGATGGGACGAGACAAGCTCATCTCAGACAAACTCAACGCGATCCATCCCAATTTCGCTACCCCGTATCGGAGCATCGCGGTTACGGGTGCGCTCATCCTCCTGTTCATTATTGTGGGTGACGTGAAGACGCTCGCAAAAGCCGGTAGCGTCCTCCACCTCATCGTCTACGGACTACTCAACATCGCACTCATCGTGATGCGTCAGGCCGACGTCGAGGAGTACCAGCCCGAATTCGAGGTGCCGTTATACCCGGTGGTGCCGATCGTCGGCGCTGTTACATCGTTTGGACTAATCGCGTTCATGGAACCGATTGAGATTGCGCTTTCACTGGTGTTCGTCGCCGGCGGACTCATTTGGTATTTCGTCTATGCTCGAGGGATAGCCGAAAAGAAAGGGATCCTGAGCCAGTATATTCTCGACCGATCGGAGGAAATGCCGCCGGCTGCGGTTTCGGCTGCGAGTACGGTTCAACCCGATGGTGGCGAGTTTCGGGTAATGGTTCCACTTGCAAACCCACAGACAGAGAAAGATCTCATCACGCTAGCGAGCGCTGCCGCAAAGCAGCGAGGTGGAACCGTCGATGCGGTCCATGTCGTCACAGCGCCCGACCAAACTGCGCTTCAATACGCCGCCGATCACGTCGATGAGCTTGAAGAAGATTATCACGCGATACTCGACGAAGCGAAACAGGACGCCGAAACATTCGGCGTCGACGTTGAAACCCACACGGTCCTCTCACACCGGCTGTTCAAAGGGATCTTCGACGCAGCCGAGTCACATCAAGCGTCGCTCGTTGTCATGGGATGGAATGAAGAGACGCATGGCCTCTCAGGACGGGTTGAAGGCACTTTCGACGAGCTGACCGATGAGTTGCCGTGTGATTTCTTGGTTCTCAAAGATCGTGGGTTTGACCCTGATAAGATTCTCGTGCCGACAGCAGGCGGACCGGATTCGGACCTCTCTGCTGAAGTTGCAAAACTGTTACAGACTGAGTACGATTCAGATGTCACGCTCCTTCACGTCGCTGACTCGAAGGAAGAGGGAACCGTCTTCCTTGAGGACTGGGCAGACACTCACGGCTTCGCGGACGCGACGTTACAAGTCGAAACCGGAGATATCGAGTCCGAAATTGAGCGAGCAGCTGACAGCAGCACGATGGTGATCATCGGTGCGACTGAGCGCGGACTTCTCTCGCGGTTAGTCCGTGGCAGCTTGGTGTTGGATGTCGTCGACGATGTCGAGTGTTCTGTGCTCCTCGCCGAACGACCACGAACAAAGACACTGATCGATCGACTAATCGGAGATAAATAACAGACCGTACGCGTCTGCTGCTAACTGCGGCTATTATCTATCTCGTTTGCGCTCGTGATTGTCGATAATTCCATCATCCAATGGGCGGACGAGTCGGTAACAGTAGCAATTCACGATGACCTGTTTGGTGGGACCATGCTGGCTGCTCGGACGGGCTCTTGTCTCTCCGCACACGAGCCGCCGATTGGATCCCGTGACTCTCGATTACCGACACGAGTGTCAGCAGATTCAAACGAAACTATGAGATATGCTCGATCACGGAGGAAACAACACATGACAACAGATGATCTAGATCTGCAGTACAGTGACGAAGAGATCAGGGATTTCATCGGGAAAGCGGTCGCTCAAGCCAGCACTCACCAGCAGCAACCGCGTTTTTATGCGGTGACAGGCAGTCACGTCTACGGCTTTGAGAGTCCCAATAGCGATATCGACGTTCGTGGCGTTCACGTCACCCCGGCTGAGAAGTACGCGTATCTTCAGACACCAGTTGACGAAGTGACTGTCAACATGGACGGGACAACCGAAGGTTTTGAAGCCTACGCCGAGATAGACCTCCGTAGTTACGAACTCAAAAAATTTGGATCCTTACTAGCGAAAGCTAACTACAATGTCATCGAGCTGGTGTTCGAAGCGCCGACGGTGATGAACGGACTATCATTAGAGATGGATGCCCTAGAAGCGCTCATCCGGAAGCATCTCCCGATGAATGTTTCTCATGCCTATCTTGGGATGGCAAAATCGAACTATTATAAGCATCTAGATCCCGAAAAAGCGAAGAGCTACGATCCGCGGCCGAAGAAATTTCTCTACGTCTACCGAGGACTTCTCGGCGCACAGTACGTCCTTGGGCATGAGGACATCGAGGCGAATATCCACACGTTGGCCACCGAGGTCGACGGTGGTGACCCGGCGCTTGTCACAGATCTGATCGATCACAAACGGGAGGCAAACGATCCGTTCGTCTCCGATGCGCTCGAAGAGCGAGCACGAACAGCCATCGTCGAGCAGTTCAACGCACTCGATGCGTTGCCTAAGCCCCAGAAAGTTGGTTACAGAGAGGAGATCGACAAATGGATGCACAACGTTAGGATCTGAATCTGTTGATGGATCATCTCTGTCCATTGATTGCTCCTGTCGGCTGCTTTTGCTACCTAGTCAAAAATTAAAACATACTATTTGACTACATCCACACATTGATATTTAGATACGAATGCAAAAATCTGGGTGACATCACCAAATATATCTGAAAACAATATTAATATAATATGAGCCATTATCTTTGAGAGTCAAAAACAGGTGTCTCGTATGATAATCTAGAAAATAGAGAATTTCAAAGCAGATAGCACGTCGTCAGAGGTTCTCTAACTGATCAGATCGCGCATCTACATTCCTTACTACTGTTATGATATTTACTACGGACAATCATAGAACGCAATCGTTGTTATATCCATCTTTAGTATTTTTGTTCAGTATTCACGCACGTATCTTTGAATCTATTGGAGAGGATATTTCAGAAAATAATATAGCATACACTGTATATCACTATACTGTTAGGTATTAGAAAGTAACAAAATTGTATTACTCAAAACCGTCTATCGAAACAGATTAATAAAACGTATATTGAGTGTTTGTCATCCCTTGATACTATACAACTCGAAAGAGTATCCTCGACCGCTTTCGTCGAGAAAAACCATCATTCGGCCCACTCAGGTGGAACGATGCCTGGCTGTTTGATATCGAGTCGATCTCCAACACGCACCATTTCGATAACGTTCGGATACCGAAAGGAAACCGCGTGGTCATGGAGGACTTTCGGGTCAGTTTCGAAACCCTTCCAGAGGTTGTAATGGGTGGGAACGAGCCGTTCGACGCCCAGCGCAACTGCCGCTTTAATCATCTCATTTCCGTCCATGTACCATCGGGTCGGCTTGACCCTCACCTCGTCAGGTGGAGTGAACGGCCCAACAGTACCGAACGCAAACGCAGCGAGTGTGATATCAAATCGCTCACCGATAGCGATGAATTGATCAGTATACTTCGTATCTCCACCGTGGTAGAACGTCCCCGATGCGTGTTCGATGACGAATGAGACCGGTTCGACCGCATCAGTATCGTTCGCGGCGAACACGTACATGGTGAGGTCACCGACCTCGAATGTGTCACCGGGTTTCACCGTCGATCGCTGGGGTGGCGGGATCCGGAGTGGTCCATCGTAATCCGGATTTATGAAACACGTCTCCGGAGCATGTATCGTAGCGTCGAGGCTCTCTCCCAGAGGAATATACGACGGAGGGTGCATGTGGTCGACGTGCTCGTGAGTAATGAGGATTGCATCGCACAGCGTCGCGTCGCTTGGATCCATAGGTATTGGGCATATTCGAACTGCATCCGAGCGGTGTTCTCCGATTCCGAAATATGGATCGATATACATGGTTGTGGTTGCGGTTCGGATAATGAAGCCTGTCGCGCCGAGATACCAGATTGATAGTCCACCAATCACTGCGTTCTCTACCTCCTCGATGAACCATTCATCCCACGTCGACCGAATCATGGCTTGAAGTACACCCTATCGCTACATCAAATTATTGCCCTTCTGTAAATTGAAATTCGATGTTACTCTGATTGAGATCCATAAGCTACGAACAGCAGACACAGAATGTCTACTCCCGTCGTCTGTGGGTGTAATCTCGGAGGTATTTCCTATTGAATTTCCAACAAAGCAAGCCAAATGATTTGGTATTTAGCCCACATGCTTCAGGGCTGAATCAACTAGCAGTGGAAGATAGTAGGTGGTAATCCGCTTTGATACTAAAGCCAGTGATTCAGTATACCCTAAGGGAAGGATCGATACCTCCATCTGAATCGTGTGCATCTTCTTGCGACTAGCGCTGTAGTTTCTCGTCTGCTCTTTGTCGTTGGATGGCGGCAGCGTTTTTACACCCCTCATCCATTGTACTGGTAGCATATGTCATATGATGTATTCGATTGGGGACGTGACGATCCTGTGCAGGTGCTTGATCCAGACGGTCGCGTCGTCTCCTCAGAACTACTTCCAGAACTCGAAGACGAGACGTTAACAGCAATGTACCGTGACATGCGCTTTTGCCGACGGTTCGACGAGCGCATGATCAGTCTGCAGCGTCAGGGGCGGATCGGGACGTACTCCTCACTGGCTGGTCAGGAGGGATCGCAGATCGGATCAACGTACGCCCTGCGCGATGAGGATACGCTCTTCTATCAGTACCGCGAACACGGTGCTCTCGTCGCTCGTGAACTTCCGTGGGAGTATCTGATATACTGGATGGGAAACGAAGATGGCAACGCGGCCCTAGCGGATGTAAACGTCTTTCCACTCAATATCACGATTGGAGACCATCTTCCCCACGCTGTCGGATGGGCGTGGGCATCAAAACTGAACGGCGACGATCGGGCGACTGTCGTCCATTTCGGTGACGGTGCCACCTCCGAAGGAGATTTTCACGAAGGAATGAACTTCGCCGGGGTATTCGACACACCCACAATATTCATTTGTAACAACAATCAGTGGGCAATCTCGGTACCGCGCCATCGACAGACAGCGTCCAAAACACTGTCTCAGAAGGCAACAGCGTATGGATTTGAAGGAATTCAGGTCGACGGAATGGACCCACTCGCAATGTACGTGGTGACGAAGGCCGCTCGTGAGAAGGCTGTTGAAGGTAACGGATCCCGGCCCACACTGATTGAGGCGATCCAATACCGCTTTGGTGCCCACACGACTGCTGATGATCCTTCAGCGTATCGCGACGAGGAAGAAGTCGAACGGTGGCGCGAGCGTGACCCACTCGATCGATTTGAGGCTTTTCTTTCCCATCAAGGAATCATCGATACTGAGTGGCTTGCGAAAATGGAGGACGAAATAGAGGAGACAATCACTGCACTCGTAGATCGGGCCGAGGAGTACAGGGCTGATCCAGACAGTATTTTCACGGATGTCTACGCCGAACGACCCGATCGACTCGAAGAGCAACGGAAGTATCTGTATCGACTCCGTGAACAGTATGGTGACGATGCGTTGTTGACAGATTAGCGTTCTTTTGCCTAAATGAGGAATATGTATGCATTATAGATTTTCAAAGAGGTAGGACACGGACACATCGCCATCTGTGTAGGTACCAAAGATCATCAACCTCGTGTGATTGCTCTCGTGTTCGTGCTCAAGGATATCATGGGAATTGCCAAGGACAAATGACCACTCAGGAATTGAGTTCGTCATCGATCATCGTTGGAGTCCACAACGATGTAGGATATCGTATCAGTACCTTTCGATCACGTATTTTTATTCCAGGTGATATTTTCCTCATCTCACTAAACCAGCTCCCACCAAAACGTCGATAGCAGAGCTGTAAACCTCTACGACTGGGTATTACACGTGTACCGTTGTAATTATCGGTGCCAATCGCTGCTGTCGATCGGGGTATATTCAAGCTTTGATTGACAGCTCTGGACATCATTCCAACCGGTGAGTCTCAAATCTGAGCACTACTATGAGCCAGAATCATTCGAACACGCCACTAAATCATGTAGTATTCATCTACGGTAATAAGAATATATCCGTTGCCTTCGTGTTCACAACATCGAAACAGTGGGTCACATATCAGTGACGAATCGGTTGACCGTGCTAATAATGATTCCGGGAATATCTTCTTCGAATCGTTTGCTCTTCATTCGATTGCCGTTCCCTGCGACGTAAACGGCACCGATCACACGTTCATCATGTTTGATAGGGACTGCCACAGCTCGGTGACCGAGCCGTTGTTCACCACGTTCGAACGCAATTCCCCGATCTGCGATTTGGGTGAGTCGCTCCTGTAGCTTCGTTCGGGTTGTTAACGTTCGATCTGTCTTCGGAGGAAGGCCGGTTTGTTCGATTATCTTGTCAACTCTATCATCGGGTAACTCTGCGAGGATCGCCTTTCCAGGTGCACTACAGTGTAGATACCGAGAATTCGTACGGTCGTCTGTAGGACGGTTGGAGGGCCACGCACGGTAGAGGTCAATAGCGTATCCCTTCCTTTCGATCAGTATTCCCGCTGTCTGGTCAGTCACTTCTGCGAGGATATCAATATGTGGCTTTGCCATAACGTACTCAGTGTTACCGATCCGGGCGGCTTCACCGAGACCGGCGAAACTAATTCCTAATTCGTATTTACGATTCTTTTTGCGTACATAACCGAGCTCACACAGCGTATTGAGGTGCTTGTGCGTTGTGCTTTTCGGAAGATCAAGGCTGTTGGCTAACTCTGTAACCCCAATGGGACTCTCACCCTCTGCGAGTGCCTCGACGATTGTAAAACTTGTTTGTGTTGCGTTTACCGTCTGTTGATGGTCTGAATCAGTCATTGTAATTATCATTACTCTTGGAAACTAAAAGTTTTGTTCATATGTGATGAACGGAGTGTAGATGACATCGAACACGGTCCGTCTGCGGGCCAACAAAAGCAACAACGCAGGTTGCAGTGCCCGATAGATATATTTGAGTACAGGAAATTCACTCTATATGAACATCACGGACTTTGAACTGTATGAAGTCCCACCACGCTGGGTATTTTTGGCAATCCGAACCGACACCGGTCTCACGGGCTGGGGAGAGCCTATCATCGAGGGTCGGGCCAAAACGGTGTGTACTGCGGTGACAGAACTGATGGAGAACTACTTCCTCGGAAAAGATCCACTTCGGATCAAGGACCACTGGGAAGCAATGTACCGAAACAACTTCTACCGGGGTGGGCCGATCCTGATGAGTGCCATTGCAGGGGTCGATCAGGCGTTGTGGGACATCAAGGGTCAACACTATGATGTACCGGTATACGAGCTGTTGGGTGGACGCTGCCGCGATCAAGTCCAAGTGTATCAGTGGATCGGAGGGGACCGGCCCTCTGAAATCGCTGACGAGGCCAAACAGTTGGTTGAGGCTGGTTATTCAGCTATCAAGATGGACGCCGTCGAGCGAATGCGGCCGATCGACTCCCCCGAAACAGTCACAACAGTCGCAAATCGAGTCGAGAACGTCCGCCAAGCGGTCGGCGAGAATGTCGACATCATCGTCGATTTCAGGGGTCGAGCTTCGACACCAATGGCAACGCGGCTCATCCACGCGATCGAACCGTTCGAACCGATGTTCATCGAAGAGCCGGTGTTACCGGAGTACAACGATAATCTCGGATCGATTGCCAATACGACAACCACTCCGTTGGCGACCGGTGAACGAATGTATTCTCGATGGGATTTCAAGACACTGCTCGAATCGGGTTCTGTCGACGTCGTTCAGCCGGATATTTCACACGCAGGCGGCATCACAGAGGTCACGAGGATCGCGTCTATGGCCCACCCATACGACGTGTCGGTGGCGCTCAACTGCCCGATCGGACCGATTGCGCTTGCTGCTTCCATGCAGGTGTGCGCCTCGATCCCGAATCTTCTCATTCAAGATCATGGATTTGCCTTCTCCGAAGCGACCACTGGGCAACCATACGAATATCTCTGTGATCCAGACGTGTTCGAGTTCGAATCAGGATTCTTGTCATTGCTCTCTGAACCAGGACTTGGTCTCACGATTGACGAGGACGCTGTTAGAGAGAAAGCTGGACAGAATATCGACTGGCACAATCCAGTCTGGCGACACGATGACGGAAGTATTGCCGAATGGTAACGGTACTATCGGGTGGGTAGCGAGCTACTCGAATCTTCTACTCATCATCCTCGAACTGATAGAAGACCTCTGATTGTGCCACGGAGCTGGACTTGTACAGCGCCCAGAACGTGAGAAGGCCAACGTCCTGCTGTTCGGCCCAGTCGACGACGGCCTGAGCCGTATCAGTTGTGAATCCGGATTCACCGACGTTCGGTGTGATCCCAAGCATTTCCCAGCGCTCCTGAACTGATTTATTCGGGTAAATCTGGCCGAGCCACTCGACAGTGCCTTCACCCGCAGAACGGATGATATCGGCTGTCGTCGGGTTGAAGTTCATAGTCATTATGTTTACGTACTCGAGGTCGACGCCTGCATCGACAGCATCGCTGACCATGTCTCTGGCAGGCGAGTAGTTCCGGTTCTCGATACCGTTTCGGCCAGCCGGAACAGTGTAGGAAACCTTGATCTCCGGACGCTCCGCTTGGAGCATTGCGAGAGCTTCGTTCCGAATCTGGTAGACGCTAGCGGGTCGTCCGTTTTGTGCGTTCTCGTCGTCAATATCGATGTGCGTGACGCCAAGCGTATCGATGATCTCCTCGTAACCCTGTTTCGCCTCGGCTGCGGTGCTCGCATCACGGGCGACGGTCCGTCCGTGCCAGCCACCGATGGCGACCCACACGTCGATCCCCTGATTCTGTAGCGTCTGGATCTCGTCTGTGAAATCAGTGAGTGGACGCTGGCCGGCCGAGGTGAGCCAGCCAGGATTCACACCATCCCCGGACGTTGCATCCCCAACGAACGAGGCGATCACGCGGTCGGTGCTCGCGGCTTGTGTGTTTCCGACGAGATCGCCCCACGTCCCCTCATACGGTGCGAATACGTCGTCTTCTTTGGCACTACCACCGGTGCCGACGGAAACGGTCGTAGCACCGGTCGCAGTCGCGCCTGCGTCGTCGGTGACGGTGAGCGTCGCTGTGTAGTCCCCGACAGTAGCGTAGGTATGGGTGGCCGTCCGGCCCGTCGCTGTTGTCTCGTCACCGAACGCCCACTCGTAAGACTGGAGCGTTCCATCAGCGTCCGACGAACTCGATGCGTCGAATGTCACTTGTTGACCTGGTTCGGGCGAGGAGGGAGAAAGGGTGAATGCTGCGGTCGGTGACTCGTTGCCTCCACCGCTCCCACAATCGCCGATCTTCACCCAGACGCTATCGCTTTCTTCCGGTTCGTTGGCCTGTGTCCACCACTGCGCTTCCCAGAGTGCGTCGTTGTACACAACCTGTTCGCCCTCCGTGTAGGCGACGTCCGATTGCCACTGCGTGATTCCGCTGCAGTCTGCTGCCGCTGCGAATCCACTCGTTCCGAGTGTCAATGCTGGAAGTGTCGATGCCTTGCGTAGTATGCTGCGTCGTGTGAATCTCATCGCTTTTAGTTTCTTCTCTTCGTTTTCTATTTTCTCCACATTCTTCGTCCCTGACTACTTCGGCTCTCTTCGGGGGTGGAATACCCAACTGATCCGGTGGCAGAGACTGTGTGGGAAGCCTGTCGGAGCAATTCGTGGACAGCCCGACTATCGCCGGGAACGGCTTCATTGAATTTCTCATCGCCCCATAGTAGCTTCCTCTGTTGCTCTGATTGTATTTCTCCAAACGCTCAACTCTACTCTACTGTACTTGGTTGTAGATGTGCGAGAACTCGTAGGGGTCCTGTGAGATTCCACTACAGGTGGCAGATACGGAACCGTCCGGACAGCCGCCGTTGTCCCGATCGAGGGACCAGAGCGATACAAACCCGATGCCCTTGTTCTGGGCGAACGAAGCGACTTCCTGTGCGTCCGCCAGCTCGTGGGTCCCTCCGACATTATTGACACCAATCATCGGCGTAATTCCGATCATGCCCCAGATCTCGGACGATGATTTGTTCGGAAAGATAGACGTTAGATCTGAGTGAGTCCCGGTAGCTGAGTCTTTGATCGTGCTCGCATTTGGCGGGACCCAACCGTAGTTCATTGTCATGATATTGATTGTTTCGAGATCGACTCCGTGGCTCTTTGCGTTTTCGACGACATACTGGCCGTGACTGGTGAGTCCAGTTGTCTGACATCGTAAGGTGTAGGAGACGTGTACTGTGTTTTCGGCTTGAAGTTCAGCTAACGCCTGATTGCGCCGATCGACCGCTGCTTCGTCGGCTGATTCGATGTCGAAATCGAGATGAGTTACGCCGTAGGTGTCGATGACCCTCTGGTACTCACGTTTGATCTTCGCGATGTCAGTCGTGTCCTGGGCGATCATCGTCCCGACTGCACCGCCGAAAGAAACGATGACGCTGCCACCCTGATCTTGATAGGCCTGAATCTCCGACACCAATCCAGCCTCCCCAACGAGCATATCTGCTGCACCGTCCCATGCAGCGTTGCCGTTACCGTCAGAGAGGACGAACGCTGCCGCAACAGCGTCGTTGCCAGCTTGTTGATAGTGATCGATTAGGTTGGTCTCTGGATTCGTCGTCATGTGATCGAACGGTGCGAACATCGAATCACCAGTAGTGCCGCCACCGTCAGCCTGAACGGTGATTGTGGTGGAACTCGCTGCGGTTGCGCCTGCGTCGTCCGTGACAGTGAGCGTCACCAGATAGTCGCCAGCGGTGGTGTAGGTGTGGGTGGCCGTCTGTTCGGTGGCGTCGGTAGTGCCGTCGCTGGTGAAATCCCATTCGTAGCTGTTGATCGAGCCGTCGGCATCAGAGGAGCCTGATGCGTCGAATGATACCTGTTGCTCCGGTGCTGGTGTTGCTGGTGAGGTAGTAAACGATGCAGTTGGGGCTTCATTATCTCCACCTCCACTGCCACAGTCGCCGACGTAGTTCCAGTAGGCGCTGTCCCGAGACGGTTCTGCGTTTCGGGACTCAAGTTCGGCCTCCCAGAGCACTTCGATTCCATTCTGATCTGAGTGGTGGACTCGATCACCTACGGCATAGAGCGTCGCGGCATCCCATGTCGGGGACGAACTACAGTCCGCTGCCGCTGCGAATCCACTCGCTCCGAGTGTCAGTGCTGGAAGTGTCGATGCCTTGCGTAGTATGCTGCGTCGTGTGAGCTTCATTGATGTGTTGTATTCGTATTCGCTGTTTGCTGAGCGATGCTGCTGCGAAACAGCACCGGTGGATGATCTAGATACCCGCCAGTTCTCTCACGATTCGATCGTTCTTGCCCGCTCAGTGTGTCTATCGAATTTCCATCCCATCTCGACCTCTGATTTCGATCGGCACGCGTGGAGTGATTTTCTGTCGCGCGTCACCGATCACAGCAGTGTGTTGTTGAGCCTCGTCAGTAGGGTGTGATCGACCGTATCGTGTGAGAGTGCCCAGATCATCGTGCCGCCGTAGTTGCTGTCCGAGAGCCATGTCATCTTCTCCTCGATCGTTTGGGGTGTCTCGTGACTGAGCACGAGAGACTGATCCGTGTTGTAACTCCACGCGCTAACGGCAGTGTCGTCGTACATGGTCTCCCACCCTGGCTGTGAGAGATCAACCTGACTCGTTGCGCGCTCTCCACCAGATGTTGCGATGTCCCAGTAGTCGTAGATACCGCTCGTTTCCGTGTCCGGGGGGAACGACCCGCTCCCAGTTCCACTAAACGGTTGGTACAGTCCGTCGTTGGTGCTATTCCCCGAGCCGTCTGGAGCTTGGACGCTAGCAAAGCTTCGGCCGTAGAACGGCGTGGCCATGTTGAGTTGAGATGGATCCCAGCCGTTGTCGACGTAGTACTGTAAACCAGACTCGATGTTCCAATCCGCAGCGTTCTCGTTCGGATTGTTCGGGTTCTGGTGCAGTGGTGACTGATGGGCCGAATAGTCGTCCCATGCGCCCGCGTAATCGAACGTCATGATGGAGGCAAAATCGAGCAGGTTCGAGAGCTGCCCGTGTTCGAGTCCGTCGTTCCCCTCGTGGATCCCCTCAGCAGTCAAAGGATCTGCCGTCAGGGCCACACTGAGATGATAGTCTTTTCCATCGTCTGCACCGGCCGCATCTAGCGCAGAGCGACACTCTTCGAGCAAGAGCGTAAAGCGGTGCTGATCACCAGCTCTCACTGTATTGCCTGATTTGCCACCTCCCCCAGGGTACTCCCAATCGATATCGACTCCGTCGACACCGGCCTCTCGGATGATGCGAACGCACTCATCAGCGAACGTTTTGCGGCTCGATTGGGTGTTTGCGGCGTCAGAGAAGTTCCCCGAATCGTTCCATCCACCGATTGAGATGAGACACGTGACGTCCGTGTTTGAGGCGATGTCTCCAAAGGATGTCACGTCATGGTAGGACTGTGGAAACAAGAATCGCTGAGCGTAGGTATCGCCCAATCCCGAGATGCTCCCATCTGATTCGGGTTTCATGAACGCATACTGCAGGTGGGTGACCTTGTCTGTTGGAATATCCGCCGGTACGTAGTCACGCGCGTATTGTGCCCACTGCATCCAGTAGCCCACGACCCGGTTACTAGTTGTCCCCCCACCGCCGTCGGTCTGCACGGAGACCGTGGCTGAGTTCGATGCAGTTGCGCCTGCATCGTCCGTGACAGTGAGCGTCACCAGATAGTCGCCGGCAGTGGTGTAGGTGTGGGTGGCCGTCTGTCCGGTGGTGTCGGTAGTGCCGTCACTGGTGAAATCCCATTCGTAGCTGTTGACCAAGCCGTCGGCATCAGAGGAGCCTGATGCGTCGAATGATACCTGTTGCTCCGGTGCTGGTGATGCTGGCGAGGTAGTGAACGATGCAGTTGGGGCTTCATTATCTCCACCTCCACTGCCACAATCGCCGATCTTCACCCAAACACTATCACTGGTGTCCGGTTCGTTGGCCTGTGTCCACCACTGCGCTTCCCAGAGTGCGTCGTTGTACACAACCTGTTCGCCCTCCGTGTAGGCGACGTCTGACTGCCACTGCGTGATTCCGCTGCAGTCTGCTGCCGCTGCGAATCCACTCGTTCCGAGTGTCAATGCTGGAAGTGTCGATGCCTTGCGTAGTATGCTGCGTCGTGTGAGCTTCATTGTGTTTTGTTTGTCTGTCGTCGGGCACTGATCTCTGTTAGTGCGTGCCTCATACGTCGTCTCTCGACTGCTGATAGCGGTTGCTACGGCTGACCGCTATTGATGGCGGTGGTTGTCGTTTCACTACGACTTTTGCTGAATTGCGTACGATACTCTCTCTTCTAGAGAGTTACTCTAATACAATATATTACCACCATATAATAATTTCTGAAGTTTATAGACTATTTTCTAAGAGGCAGTTTTAGGAACAAAACTCAACGCACCGATATCGTCGTGGATCGTACCCCCATCAATAATTTCCGTGTCGTTCCACCAGTGGTGCGGGGAGTAGATCGAATCTCTCTGGTCGTCGTTGATTCGATTACTGTCAGTAACCATTATTTACATGTGGTAGTTAGTATGAATATGATGCAGATTTCAATGTCAGATACAACAGACAGAGAGGTTGCAGACGGAGCGTATCTAACTGATGAGATGGATGGTGGTAAAATGACAACGGCAGGTTGACAGCGGCAGCACGTCTGTGTGCTGGTTAGCAGCCAGACGTATCGAGTCTGGCGACACAGCCAGTGGCTTGCGACGGACAACTATTGGAACGTGTGAATTCAGCTCGGTGGGTACGTCTCCTGATCGAGGATAACTTTCTCATCATTGGCGATGACAACTGTATCCGGATTGCTATTGTTGAGAACTGCGCCGGTAAATCCGGTGTAGACGGTTGTGTGGGTGTCTTCGCCGCTTCCATTTCGGACAGTGATTGTCGCATCCGGCCCGAGAGCAATGTCGCTGAATGTGTAGTTCTGTCCATGTCCTCCTTCGAAGCTGAGAATGAACTCCGAAAGATCGATTTCTGTATCACCAGTGTTCTGTAGTGTGATGAACTCTCCGTTGAGATTCTCTCCGTCACTTCCTGGTGCGTTTGCTTGAATTTCAGTGATTTCGATGGCTTCCCCTTCGGGTCGTTCGGAAATCAGTTGCGCCCCCGGATTTCCGGCTTCAGTCATAAAGGACGCAAGGGTGTTCACCGGGGCATTTGGATACGTGACAGCAGAGACAACGCGGTAGTCGGTCTGCCACTGCTCTGGTGTGAGCGTACAGCGCACGTATCCTCGATTGTTGTTGAAGAACCGACGATGCGGCTCGTTTGGAGTACCACCATAGTCGGTTATCCCGGAGCCGTCCCCAGAGGAGCTGATTGAGGTGCCAACGTACTCGGTACCGACGATTTCTGAGTCAGGATTCGAGAAGTCGGCTTTGATATTATACACGTAGTTCCGGTGGACATCGCCGGTGATCACGATGGGATTCAGATCTGACTGTTGGGCCATGAAATCACGAACAGTGTCTCGATCGGCTCGATAGCCATCCCATTTATCTCCAGCTCCGAAATTCTCAACGTCCGGGTCGGGATTTTCATCCGTTGCCGAGAACGGGACCTGTTGTGCCAGGACATTCCATTGAGACTCGGAACGAGCGAGTCCATCAATCAACCAGTCCTCTTGAACATTTCCAAGAAGTGTCCGATTTGGATCGCTCGCTTCCTCAGTGGATGACGTTTGATCGGAGCGGTACTGGCGAGTGTCAAGGACATTGAATTCGACGAGATCTCCGAACGTGAATCGCCGATAGAGTGGGAGATCGGGTCCCGTCGGCATTCTCGAAGGACGTAGCGGCATGTGTTCGAAGTACGCTTGGTAGGCGTTTGCACGCCGCTCTAGAAAATGCTCTGGTGGAACGTCGTTCTCTGAAACCTCATCAGCGTAGTTGTTTTCGACTTCGTGATCGTCCCACGTGACGAGCCACGGGAACGCGGCGTGAGCATCTTGAAGGTTTTCATCGGTCTTATAGAGCGCGTGGCGGAGACGATACTGTTCGAGTGTATTGGTCTCTGTATTGAATCGACGAGGAATCTCTGTGCTGCGCTCGCCAGTGCTCGGTGAAATCGGATACTCGTAGATGTAGTCTCCGAGATGAATCACCAGATCGAGGTCGTCTGCTGCCATGTGCTCATAGGCAGTGTAGTAGCCGGACGGCCACGACTGACACGACGCGAATGCGAAACTAAAACTATCTGGACTCGTTTCAGGTGCGGGTGCAGTCTTCGTTTGTCCGATAGGGCTGTATTTATTTCCGGCTTGGAATTGATAGTAATACTCTGTGTTATCTTCGAGTCCTTCAACGTCGACGTGGACCGAATGCGCCCATTGTGGGGTGGCGAACGTCACTCCACGCGTGACGACATTGTTCATCCCCTCGTCGGTAGCGATCTCATAGAGTACCGGTACAGGGAGATCGGGCATCCCTCCATTGGGTTCGAGCGGTTCTGGCGCGAGTCGAGTCCAGAGGACGACTGAATCAGGGAGCGGATCTCCCGAGGCGATTCCCAGTGTAAACGGGTCATCACTAAACCGCTTTGGTGCCCGATTAGCTGCTTTCGCTCGGTCACTGAGTGCGATCCCAGAAGCGCCGAGTGTGGCCATTCCACCGAGTGCACGGAGGAAGGTGCGTCGTTTCGTAGTTGGCAGATCTGTTGTCATGCTGTTTGCTTCACTAGTTGACTGGGCGCTAACAACATAATTTCATCCTCTGTAGAATATATTAGTTAATGTATTGCATTTAGATTGATATACTGGATCTGGATGATTGGTTTTTATACTTCTGTGACGAAAGGGGAATAATCACTCCGAGAGAAACAGGCAGATCAATGGTATCGGATCAGATCAAATCAATTAGTTATTCGTCTGCGTTCGAAAAATGATGCGTACATAACACAGCCCGTGATTGACGTGGGAGCACGCTCGAAACACCATCCGGTCAAGTCCCATTCTGGTGGATGCGGATACACACTCATCTGATTCTTCGTCGGCTGTGTGTCTCCTACGGTCGGCTTTCGATTGGTCATCAGCGTCGGTAGGGTGAATCAATAATTCCTTGCTCAAGGTCGTTTCTTCGTGCGGTATGCTATGTCCAGTCAGGAGTAATCTCTCTATTACAAAGTTGCATCCCGGACAACACATTGCGTTACCAGGAGAGGTCGTACCGAGAGTAATTCACGAGCGAACAGCGAGTGATCGCGGCCAAATCCGGAAAAATAAGGGTTACCACTCATGAATGGTGTTCTTGTCCTCGACAGCAATGGGCAGTCGGCCCTCAGTATCGTTCGGTCGCTTGGCAGACACGGCGTCCGTGTCACTGCCGGAGCGGATCGGCGGTTTGCGCTCGGGCCGATGTCGAAGTATGCGACGGACGTGTACATCCACCCAGACCCGGATGACGACTGTTATGCCTTTATCGACCATCTCCGAGCGTACTTGGCTGATAATGACTACTTCGCAGTCGTTCCGGTCACGGACAAAACGACGGCGCTATTGTCTCGGCATAAAGCCGAACTCGAACGAACGGGCACAATTGTTGCCGCCGAGGACTGGGAGACGTTCTCGCTTGTGTATAACAAGGCGAACACGTTCGATCTTGCTGCGGAGCTCGATGTTCCGACCCCCACGACATTCACGCTGGAGTCGCCGGCTAAGATCGATCACATTAGGGATGATCTGACGTATCCTGCGGTGATTAAATCACGGAGCAAGAGCATATGGACTGCAAATGGGACCCACAAGCTGAGTCGCGTCGGTGAGTCCCATTACGTCCGCTCGCCGGATGAACTTCTATCGACCTACAAGACACTCCACGCATCGAACGACGCGTTTGAGGAGAATCCACCGATAGTTCAAGAATATGTCCCTGGGGAGACTCAGACGACTGTTGTCTTGGCTGACGAGGGCGAAATCCTTGCACATTTCCAGGAACGACGGCTGCGGACTGATCCGCCAAGCGGGGGGAACTCGACGCTTCTCGATGGAGTCCAGAACCAGCGAATGTACGGATATGCACAATCACTAATTGAGTTACTGGGATGGACCGGGCCAGCACAGGTCGAGTTCATGAAACAACCTGATGGCGAATTCCAGCTCATTGAAATAAATGGTCGCTACTGGGGATCGCTCCCACTCGCGATGAACAGCGGCGTTGACTTCCCGTGGCTTCACTACCGACTGTTGCGTGGCGAGCGCCCAGAGCCGGTGGAAAGCTATCGAACGGATATTGTTCAGCGTCGCCTGCTGTACGGGGATCTTAACTGGCTCCATCACCGGCTCGTGGAAGGTGACTTTCGTGCGTTCGGGCCATTTTTCCGGTCATTTATTGGCCCAAAGCACACGTTCGTTTCCATTGATGACCCGCAACCTACCGCTGTCGCGCTCTTGCAAGCAGTCGAGCTTGGAGCTGGACAACTGATCGATACACTTCGACTGAAGACACGAATACGGCGGAACCTAATAAATCCGACGTGACCACCACACAGAAGACAAAACAACGCATTGTGTGCAACTGATTTCACGGTATCCATCTGCAAGGGAGATGATGACCGTCCATATGTCTGTACGGATGTCCTACTCGGACTGTATTTTATATTGTGAGCAGTCGTTTTGACCGGTCAATCAGAGCCCTGTCGGTCACAGAGTGTCAGGGAAGATATTTTCATCGTCTAATTACCGAAACTCGAGAGTCGTCGCCTTGATACCACCTATTGATCATTTCTATCGACATGGTTCACACTGACGGTAAGCATCCAACTGTTACACTCGATTATGTTGTCGATGAATAAGATAAGCCTATTTTCGACGTACGAAGAGCACATTCTTTTCATACACTAGAAACACATGTGAATGAGTACTGTGGTTACTGATTGCGTGTTCAGGATGCCGAGACTGAACAATATCTCGACGATGCAACAACATCTCGAATCAGATTTACAAGAGCCGACACGCATGCCGAAGTATGGGTTGTAAACTGTAAGTCAGATTTCCAACTTACATCTGAAATGGAAATATATAGAAGTAAATACTCATTACTGCTGAAAATCGACCACATTGGCATTAATTCTGTGTTCTAGCGTAGTCGCTTCTGCGAGCAATCCAATACTCTCAAGACTCCTATAGACGACGAACTCCCATACCTTCTGATGTGTGGAAATCACCACACTCCGCAATCATCGAAGCGATTCATCGATGAAACAAGCAGTATCAACATCAACTGGAATCGTCTCCGTTTAGTCTTGTTTTGATGGTGGTCTCTAAATGTGTCCGTACGAACCGTGCCAACTGCTTGTAACAGCCCAGTATGACACATCCGTCGTCAAACCTCTTGAATACGGCTGTTTTCCGATCTCAGGTGGTGACTCGTAGTGATTTGGACTCACCGATTACGAACGAACGTTAGTAGAGCTACCCTTGAGTTGTTATGGACCAACAATAATGAGCGGATATTTCTGCTCTATTACCAATACTATTGAACATTTGATATGATGTATGGTTTCATAGACACGAGGTTTGTAGTGGCCAACTCCAATCTTGACTTTGGTCAAAATACGGTGAATCTCGCTATTGCGATGTTTGGAACTGACGATCAGCCATTTTGGTATCTATGACGATGGTATCAATTCACAGCAACTGTGTTGTGGTGTCTCAGAGGAGACGCTCGTCTCGGGTCCCGTTACGGTGTTCTGCTGAGTGATTGCAATCAACTTCTAACCGTTCGCCGTAAGGTGGACAGCGTCGTGGGCGCCGTGTGGTTCGATGAGCACAACCTCTGCCTCGAACGGTGGATCATCGCTCCCGATAACAAAGTGGTCAGGATGTT